>JAZDJR010000001.1:0-2325 GCA_043803815.1 Microcaldota archaeon
GGTGTACCGGTGACCCCAAAGAACTATATCCCCCTTTGCCCCAAAACAATTTGGGCAAAGCATTCAATCACCAAAATAAGAATGCTCGCCCCCTAAAAAATTAGACCTTTAAAAACCAACCGAGTTTGTCAGGAGTTCCTAGAAAAACCCGGTTTTCAAAAGGAACGAAAAGCGATTGGCAAACGCAAATAAGAACATCGCCTGTTTTGGATAGTTGTGGCCATTTGACCGAAATGCAAAAGATTGCGGATGCGGGAAAGTTTTTATTGTTCCTGATTGGAATCGCCCTGCTGGTTACAGTTGTGCTTGGAAGGATTCCCGCTGTCCAAATCGAACAGGTTGTTGCCGAAACGTCGTCCAAAATTCTTTCGGTTTTGGGGGTTGCCAACCGCACCGGCGTGCAAACCAATGCTTTTATCCAAATCGAAAACGGCCCAAAAATCATCATCAATAACCTATGCACGGGAATATTGGAAACCGTTATTTTGGCGGCCGCTATTTTGGCGTCGTTTGAAGCCGGTTGGAAAAAAAGGATTGCCGGCGCGGCTGCGGCCGTTGCCGCGATTTTTGTTTTCAACCAAATCCGGATACTGGTCACGGTGCTGTTGATTTTGAAATCAAGCGTTGAAGTCGCCGTGATTTCGCACGAGATTTTTTTTCGCATTTTTTTGTTCGTCGCAATTGCGGGATTTTACTGGGTCTGGCTGGTGTGGAGTTCAAAAAAGAAAAAAGACAAGCCACATTCAAAACCTAAGCGAGTCTTTCCAAAAGTTTTTGGTTGACGCGCGAAAGCGGAAGATTTGCAATTTCTTTTTTCGAGAAAAAGGAAAATTCGAGCAGTTTCTTTTGAACCAGCGTTGCCTCAAACAAATAAACGTTCTGCTTGAAATGCGTGTACTCGTGCCGCGCGCTTGCAACCTGGTTTTTGATTTTCAGTTTCGCCTTGAATTGCTTTTGGAATTTTTTTTCCAGTTCATTTTTTCCTTCGGAAAGGGGATTGTACTCTACCTGGGGAAACTCAAACAAGGCGTGCAATAATTTTTGTTTTCGCTTGACCAGCCACACCGAATCGTTTTGGCAAAGCAGCACGGCCGCAAAGTTTTTGATTGGGCGCTTTGGTTTTTTGGATTTGTAGGGAAACAAACATTGTCTTGAATTTAACCGAGCAAAGCAATTTTCGGACAATAGGCATTTTTCGCACGACGGATTTTTCGGGGTGCAGACTAAGGCGCCGAGTTCCATAAGTCCCTGATTGAAATCGCGCGGATTATCTTTCGGGATTATTTTTCCCGCGAGTTCCAAAAATTCTTTTTTGGTTTTGGGTTTTGAAATGTCGCTTTTGATTCCGTAAAAGCGCGAGAGCAACCGAAATACGTTTCCATCCACCAAAGGAACCGGTTCGTTGAATGCAATGCTCGCTACCGCGGCGGCGACATACTCGCCGAAACCGGGAAGCAAAACCAATTGATTGTAATTATCCGGAATTTTTGAATCAAATTCGCTTGCTATTTTTTTTGCCGCGGAATGCAGGTTGCGCGCACGGGAATAATAACCGAGCCCTTCCCACCTTTTGAGTACCGATTGTTCGTCGCTTTTGGCCAGCGCTTGGAGCGTTGGAAATTTTTGGAGGAAACGCTCGTAATACGGAAGCGCTTGCTCGACGCGGGTTTGCTGGAGCATGATTTCCGACAGCCAAACATGGTACGGCTCATAATGGGTTCGCCAGGGCAGGGGGCGCCGGTGCTTGGAAAACCAGTTTAGCAGCGCGGCGATTGGAAAAGTTTTCACGATTTAAATAAGGTCAAATCAGGTTTTAAGTTTTTTAGTGTGAAAACGTATCGTACCTTGATAGGCTCTGTAGAAATCCTTTTTAAATAAAAGAAAACGCTCTGGAGTGAACCCCTTTTTTTGTGCTTGAAGTTAAGCACCGACCCCCTTTAATATTTTTTGTTCGAACTCGGCCGGTGGCTGGTAGCCAATGCTCGAGTGTAACCGTTTTTTGTTGTAAACCTCTTCAATGAACTCGTGGATGTTGGTGTACGCATCCGAAAAGGATGCGTACTCGTCGAGGTAAACTTCCTCGTACTTGAATGTCTTCATGAAACTCTCGGCGAACGCGTTGTCGTACGGGTTGCCGCGGCGCGACATGCTCGCCAAAATGCCGTGCTGTTCGAGCACGGCAACGTACTCATGGCTTGCGTACTGGACGCCGCGGTCGGAATGGTGAATGAGTCCGGCCAGTTGCATTCCTTGGCGATGGTTGAGTGCCATGGTTAACGCGTCCACCGTGAGTTGCGAGTCAATATTTCGAGACAACTGCCAGCC
>JAZDJR010000002.1:0-11610 GCA_043803815.1 Microcaldota archaeon
AGTCTCCTGTCGCGTTACCAAAGGCGGGGCTTTGCCCCGCCGCGCGCGACAGAGACGAAAAAGAAATTTCACATTAAAAAATAGTGCGACCGTTCATCTGCTGGCCTTTCAGTCCAGCAGCATTCTCGGCCGCCTGCGTAACGATTCCAGTAACCCAAAAAGAATTGAGCAATCTGGAAAACGGAACCCTGTGCTGGAACCATTGCCCAAAACACAAAGGGTTTTTGGGGGCAACCGAGGAAGATTTTTTTCGCTTTACCCAAAAATGCAAAAAATGCCGCGACATAAACGGAAAAATCCGCAACAGCAACCTTCATTTGTGGAGCAAGCTTTTAACCCAATTTCTCAAGGCAACCCAAAAGAAAAAAACCAAGCGAAAATCACGGTTTAAACGCAGTTAAACCCGAACGTCTTTTTATTCCAAATCAGGCAATAGTAGCTAATGCGCCCCGCCTTGTTTGAAAAAGTGGCCTTGTCCTTTAACCGCCACGGCTTTAGCGTCAGTTCGTTTAACGAATTCAACAGCTGTTTTGATCTGGCGGCCCGAAAACAAAACGAGTTTTTTTTAGTCAAGGTGCTGGAGAACGCGGATGGGTTTCGGGAAGAAAACTGCCAAGAACTCCAAAAAATCGCGGGTTTTTTCGGCGCAACACCGCTATTAATCGCCGAGAAAACCAAATCCGCGGAACTGGTCCTTGGAGTGGTTTATGAGCGCTACTCGGTTCCGGTTTTAAGCGGTGCAACCTTGGACCAGATGCTTTCCAACCAAAGCGTTTACCAAAAATCGTTTCGCGGAACCGTAACCGTGGAACTCGATTCGCGATTATTAAAGCAAAAACGAAAACAAACCGGCTTTTCCCTCGAAGAACTCGCCAATCAAATCGGCGCGAGTTCCCAAACGATTCACCGCTACGAACAAGGACGACCCGCGGATCTGGACTTGGCGCATAAGCTTGAAACCATATTGCAAACCCCGTTAATCCGCCAGGTCACGATTTCAGGCCTGCAAAAACGAAACCCCGCGTTGTTTGACGAATCGTTTTCCAACCCGGTTCTGGAAAAAATACACGATTTGGGATTAAACATGATAGACCTGCACCACTCCCCTTTTCGCGCGATTGGAAAACCCCGCGAACCGGTTTTAATCAACCTCGCGAACCAAAAAAAAGACGCGACCCAAAAAGCGATTATTTTGGAAAAAACCAGGAACATTTTTCACGGCCACGGCGTGGTCATTTCCAAAGAAACCGTTTCCAGCACAATCCACCACACCCCTGTGATTGCCGAAGAAGAACTGGAGTCCTACACCAAAATCCGGCAGTTGCTGGAAGAAATAAAAAACCGCGAAGACCAGCCGAAAAAAAAGAAATAAAAAAAGATTTAACCAAAATTAGATAAAAAAAACCACGATTATGAACTTTGATTTGCAGCGCAAAAGACTACTCAGCGAACTGGAAACCGAAGGGTTTTCACGCCCTGTTTTGGACGCGTTTGAAGCAATTCCGCGCGAAAAATTCGTTCCCGAACATCTGGCGCAAAGCGCGTACGTGGACGAAGCGCTTTCCATCGGACTTGGACAGACCATTTCGCAACCATCCACGATTGCCAGAATGCTTGAATTATTGCTTGTTTTTCCTGGGCAAAAAGTCTTGGAAGTCGGAAGCGGATGCGGATACGCAAGCGCCCTGCTTTCCCATATGGTTGGAGAACACGGAAAAGTGTTTGGGATTGAACTGCTAAAAGAACTGGCCAAGCAATCCAAAACCAACTTGAAAAACGCGGAAATAAAAAACGTTGAAATCGTGCAAGGCGACGGAACCAAAGGATTGCCCCAAAACGGCCCGTTTGACCGAATACTCGTCAGCGCGGCTTGTCCGTTCATTCCCAAGGCATTGTTTGACCAGTTAAGCGAAAAAGGAATCGCGGTTGCACCCGTCGGAGACCCTGGTTTTCAGGTGCTGACGGTTTTGCAAAAAGTGAATGGAAAGCCCGTTAAAAAAGAATTTTCGGAAGGATATTTTGTGTTTGTTCCATTGCTGGGCTCTTATTCCAAAAAGATTTTATAACTAAAAAAAACCAATAGCAAAATAATTAATTTTTGTAGCGATTTTATTTTGATTTTGTTCAGGGTTTTGGCGACACGGCATTTTTATTTTCGGTTTTTTTCAGGATTTTGGCGAAAAAGATTGTTTATTTTTAATTTTTTCAGGACCATGCGCTGAGAGAGGATTGTTTTCCTTTTTCGTTGAATTTGTCCTCGAGTTTTTTGGCTACGCTTAATACGCGTTCCTTGGAAAAGTCGTGCTCGTCCACTAAAAACTTTACGATGCCGTCCACGTCGGGCTTTGAAAAGTCCAGTGCAAAGTCGGTTGCGTATTCGGCTTTCAAAAAAAGGTCTTCGATTTCCCGGTAATTAAAATTCGGGGAATAGTTGGTCGCTTGGATGATTTCTTCGAAAGAATCGTGCTCTTTGACCAGTTTTATCGCGGTTTTGGGTCCGATTTTGGGGAATTTTTCGTTAAAATCGGTTCCGACGAGAATCGAAAGCCAAATCAGTTTTTTGCGGTCGATTTGAAGTTCGGCTAATACCTTGTTCAGTTCGATGATTTCAGGTTCGACATCGATGTAAACGTTTCGTCCGGGAAGTTTTCGCTTTCCTGAAAATGTCAGGTTGCGCACCAATCGCGGACAGCCGAACAACAGGGAGTCAAAGTCCTGGGAAACTCCGGCAAACAATTCGCCTTTTTGGACCATCATGGATAACTGGGCTTCGCCTTCGGAAGGGGCCTGCACAACCGGAAAACCCATTAATTTGGCAAGTTCTTTGGCTTCATCCACCATTTCGTGTTTTAAGTGGCTGGACATGGACGCGTATTTTTTGGCGGATTCCAAATCCCCCGCTTCCAAAGAGTCTTTTGCTTTTTGGGCGGCGTTCGTTCGCACTTCCATTCTGGCGGCAATGGTTTTGCTTTTGAGTTCGTGGTGTTTTCCGTCAAAAACAAAAACCGGCTTGATGTTTTTGTCCACCAGATTCGCGGTGCGGTACAAAAGTCCGGTGAGATGCGAAGTGACTCTTCCTTTGGAATCCGTCAAAGGTTCGCCATCGGGGCCTCGGATGTTGGCCAAAAACTGGTATAAAATATTAAACGAGTCAAAGCCGACTTTTTGGTCTTTTAACTCGCCTAAATCAAGCTTGCGGCGATTAATCAGTTCGCCAATCGGAGTTCCCATGGCAAAATAAGGCAAGCAAAAAGTAAAAAAGGTGCTACCTAAGCCTTTACAATACCAACAAAACAAACGGTTTGGTTGGAATCGGTTGGGAAATCGAGGGGACAATATACCGTTTCTTGTGAAATTCCAAGGTTTAAGTTTTCAATAGTGCTTTTAAAATTTCCTGAATTTTTGTCGCAATAAACAACAATTTTGGCGGTTGAATGGCTGATACTGCACAGGTTAAAAGAATTTTCCATATTTTTCAAAAACACAACTTGATTGCCGGTTCCAATATAACGCATTGCAACAAGGTCAGGATTATTAGTTGTATTAAAAAAAGAAAAGTCGTTTTTCATGGTATTATCAAATGCAAGGCAAATATTCTTCAGCGGTATGCTTAGATTCGACCCCCCAACAGTATTCGAAAGAACATCGGCACGAATTATACTATAAACTACCCTTGACTCTAAAACTCCCAGATTAATTGAAGCGGAAAATATCGCGTCGCGAGCCAAAATTGCGGGTTTAGCAGACCAATCGTTTGATGCTTGAAGGAACAATTGAAAACCGCAGGTTGCACCAAGAATAAGTACAACTACCGCAATCAAAACAAAGGCAACCCAGATTTTTTTGTCCACGGAACATCACTTGCACTAAGCAAACATTTTTTCAGGCGTTTTGGTTTCTGCGTCGGCATTGTTGTGCTTGTCCCTGATTTTTTCAATGGCTTTTTGGAAATGCTCGGTCTGCACTTTGCCTGCTTTTTCGCGCAAGGCAAAAAAGCCCGCTTCCATGCACGCATTTTTCAGGTCCGCGCCGCTAAAATCCAAAGTGTCGGTTCCAAGCTTTGAAAAATCGATTTTGGACGAAATGTTCATTTTTTTGGAATGGATTTTCAAAATGGTTTCGCGCGCTTCGGTATTGGGCAAGGGAATTTTTACGATTCTGTCAAAGCGGCCGGGGCGAAGCAAAGCCGAATCAATCATATCGAGGCGATTGGTTGCACCTAAAATCGCGATTCCTTTTCGGTCCTTAAAACCGTCCATTTCAGACAATAATTGCATCAAAGTCCTTTGAACTTCGCGGTCTCCGCCGCTGTCAAAATCCCCGCGATGTCCGCCAATGGCATCCAGTTCGTCGATAAAAATAATCGCGGGTTTTTTTTCTTTTGCAAGGGCGAAAACTTCGCGCACCATTCGGCTTCCTTCGCCAATATATTTTTTCACGAGTTCGGAACCCGTCAAATTGATAAAAGCCGCGTTGGTCTTGTTGGCGAGTGCTTTGGCAAGCAATGTTTTTCCAGTTCCGGGAGAACCGTTCAGTAAAACCCCGTTGGGCGGGGAAATTCCGAGTTTTTCAAACCGTTCGGGTTCAAGGAGCGGCCAGACAACGGCTTCTTCCAGTTCTACCCGCGCGTGTTCAAGCCCGCCGATTTGTTCGAACGAAACATCGGGTTTGGCTAAAATTTCAAAGGCGTGAACTTCCCAGTCTTTGGAGTCGGGCAATTGCTGGATAATGCCAAGGCTGCGCTGCGCCATGGCTACGCGCGAACCCACTTTTAGTTTTCCGCGGAAGTCTTCGGGAATGGAAACCAAAAATTCGTTTCCGTTCCAGATGCGGATAACCGCGGAATCGCTATTAATAATTTCCTGTATCTGGCCGACCAAAGAAGGAACGCTTTTGAGTTCGCCGAGTTCTTTTCGCAGGCGGTTTAATTCGAATTCCTGCTGGTAAAACCTTGCCGTTAAGGATTCGCGCTCGATTTGCAAGGTTCGCAGCTGGCGCTCAAGCTCCATTGAAAAAGGCGGCCTGTACTCGTCTTTTGGTTCGCCCATTTTTTTAGCGCGTTCCAAAACATCGTCCAGCATGCAATAAACTGGCAAAAAAAGGGTTAAAAACAAGTGCTTCCACAATCATTTTCGTTGGAAAGTCAAAAACCGAATCAAAACCGAACTTCTAAAAGGACAATTTTGGGAAAACTTGTATGCGTCATCATTCCAAACAGCCGTTTTCGTACGAAACCGCGGTGTTTGCAACCGTCACCCTGATTTTAATCGGAATCGCGTTTGCTCCTTTTGACATCGGCGGTTACCGCCTGCTTGCGGACCTAATTTTGTTTGCTGTTGCCACCACGTGGATTGTCCGGGCTTTTTTTCACAAAAAATTCTGGGTTTTTTCGGTTATGGAACCGAGGGGAATTTTTTATTTTTTAGGCTCGGTTTTCGAAACTACGCATTTTAATTCCCAATTCGACAAACTCAAACACCACAAAATATTGGATTTGCTTTGCGAACTGGGAACGGTTGCGGGCTTCGGCGCGGTGGGAGTGGATTTTTTTTGGGGTTCCAAACTCAAAAAAAAATCGCACAGAGTTTTATTATTTATTATTTCTGTAATTATTTTGGGCTGGTTATTTGGATTTTTGCTGAACACTAATCCTTTGGGAAATCCGCTGGCTAAAGGAGACGCGGTTTTTTACCAGTTCTTTTTCGGATTGTTCGGCCTCGCCGGATTTTTGATTTACGCTTTGTTCGCGCAAGCATTGGATATTTTGGTCAAAACTTTTTCCGGAGTGCGGGCTTGCCCAGGAGTCGCACCGGTCCTTCCCGGAATCCAGACTCCCAATGTCCCGATTTTTATTCCCGTTGAAGCGTGGCTGTCCATTCTTGCGATTTTGATTATTCACGAGGCTTCGCACGGGTTTTTGAGCCGCCGGCACAATGTTCCGGTCGAATCCAGCGGATTATTGCTGTTCGGGATTTTGCCGATTGGCGCGTTTGTCAAGCCGGATGAAAAAAAACTTGGGGAAATCAACCACAAAAACCAGGTCCGAGTTTATTCCGCGGGACCAACGAGCAATTTAGTGTCCATGATAATCGTAGCCATTCTCGCGATTGCAATTGCGGGGTTCATTATCAATCCGACCTTGGGAGCTGCCATTGACAAGAACAACCGCGACGCGACGTTAAGCGTCCAGATTACAAAAATCGAAAAAGAATTCGATTTGTGCGGAGAAAAATATCCTTCGCCGGCGTATGGCGCGCTGGATGAGAACAGCACGATTGTCAAAATCAACGACAAGCCGATTGCCACGCTTTCGGATGCGCTAAACGCCTTGCGTAGTAATCCCAGCGAACCCAAAACATTTTTGCTTCAAAAAAACGGGCAAGTTACCCAAAAAACGCTTTCACCCAATGCCTTGGGCCGTTTTGGAATCAACGTGAAGGCCATTCAAAATCCCCAGCACACCACTTCCCTTTCGCTTAAAATCGAGTCTTATGCCTACGGATTTGTTTCCAGCGTCACGTTCTGGTTTGTATTCCTGTCATTTTTAGTCGCGATTGCAAACTTCATGCCCTTTGGACCAATTGACGGAGGGCGGATGGTTGTTTTGCTTTGCCAGCCCTACTTTGGATGGCTAAACATGAACGAACAGCAAACCCAAACATTCATTCGAAGGCTGTTTTACTGGATACTGATACCGCTGATTCTGATTAACGCGCTACCGATAATTTTGTAAATTAAAAACGAATTTTTAGAAATTGGTTTAGCAGTTATCCGAACTTCCGCCGGTTCCCCCATGAAATGGGGCTGCGCGGGCTGTTTTTCGTATAAGTGGGCGTTTAAAAAAAGTAAAAAAAAAGGTTTGGGGAAAAGTTTCCCCGGACAAAAATTAATTCTTTTTGTTTACGATGGGGTGTAAAAATTATATGTATCCGAGTTTGAGCTCTCCGGTTTTTCCGAATCCCGACCGGGTGCCGCCGCTTTTTCCGCCGGCCGCTCCCATGGGTTCTCCGCGAATGTACGGCGAGTGGACTCCGGTGAAAATCGAAATGACTTCGATTTTGTTTTCAAAGGTCGGGTCGACTCTGGCTCCCCAAATCACGCTTGCTTTGGGGTCGATTCTTTCGGTCAGCATTTCGCCGACCGCGTTTGCTTCGCCCAAAGTGAGTTCGGGTCCGCCCGTAATGTGAATCAGGCAGCCGCTGGCTCCGCCGATGTCAACGTCCAACAAGGCGTTGGAAAGAGTGTCTTCGACTACTTCGTTGACTTTGTCAACGGACTTGGATTCGCCGACTGCGATTACGGACAAGCCTTTGTTGCTCATCACGCTGCGCACATCCGCGTAGTCCAGGTTAATCAGGGAAGGCTGGGTAATGGTTTCGGTGATTCCGCGGACGGTTCGCGCGACGACTTCGTCGGCAACCTTAAACGCGTCCTGCATGGGCAGGTTAGGCACGAGTTCGACCAAGCGGTTGTTGTCGATGACAACAACGGTGTCGGTTACTTTTCGCAAGGTTTCGATTCCTTCTTCTGCTTTAATGATTCTTGCGCGTTCCAAAGCGAACGGATAGGTAACCATGGCGATTACGATTGCGCCTTGCTCTTTGGCAATGCCTGCGATGATGGGGGCTGCTCCGGTTCCGGTTCCGCCGCCCATTCCGACAGACAAAAACAGCATGTCAACGCCGGACAGCACTTCTTCGAGTGCCGCGCGCGAAACTTCGGCCGCTTTTGCTCCGATTTCGGGGTATCCGCCGGCACCAAGTCCGCGGGTAACGCTTTTTCCGATTAAGATTTTGGTTAATTCGTCGTTAATGATAGCCAAGTGCTGCTTGTCCGTGTTGACGGCAACCAATTGGGTACCCGGCGCGCCCATGTTGGCCAAGCGGTTGACAGTGTTGCATCCCGCACCGCCGACTCCGATAACCATGATTTTGGGTGTACCGAATTCTTCGATTTTGTCTTCGGCAACGGCGTGGGTTTTGTCCATTGCTCCTTCAATCATTGACTTCATTTTTTCTCCTCCATATAAAAAAAAGTGAACTGCAACTATTACGACCTAAGTAATATATATAGTCGAGCTTTCAAAGGACCTAAAATACATCTCAAAACAAAAAGAAAGGATAATTAACACTCGGAATCGAAAACAGGGTTTGTTAATCGAACAAATTGCTTAACTATACATAAAAAAAGTAATCGGGGAGTAGCAAATGCTTATTTTTAGAAACTGGGCGTTTATAACGTATGAACGCCCGAAAGCGGTTTTGTTGCAAAAAAATTATTCGATTTATTTAAATTATTCAAGTCACCAGTTTTGTAATGCTTTGGTACCAGCGCGACGGAATACTATTTGCCTTAGTCGTGACTCCTTTTCAGGATTTTGAGGGGATGACCAAAGCCGTGCAAAAAGCTATCCATGACGCCAAACGAAAGCCCTTATTGGTTGTTTTTCCTGCCATGGTTTTTGGCACCAAGGTAATTGAAAGAGAAAAAACCGAGCAATGGATTCAAAGCGTTTTTCCCTCGCTCCAAAGCCACGGAAACACACATCTCTTTTTTTCCGTGCTAGAAAATCCGAATCCAAACCAAAAAGAGCCCGTCCTTGAAACGGGTTATCTCGTCGGACCAAACGTTCGCACAGCCGCGGGAAAAAAACGGCCTTGGATGAGATACAACCGCATTACCAAAGCGGACAATCCCCCTTCCGCGATAATGCGATTCAGGGGATTTAAAAAAGTTCCCGATGAAACGCTTTTAATCGGAAAAAAGACCGTGCCTGTCCATTCCTTTCCGCGCTTGGTTCTGAACAACCGCAGGATTGAACTGCGCGCCTGCTTTGACGCAAGCATTCAAAGCCGCAGGCAATCCGACATTATTGTCATTCCCGCGTGGGGTCTTCGCCTGGGCCCCAAAGCCCTGCAAAACCAATTGAGAGAAAACGGTTTTGCATTGGTTCACGATATTTTAGGAAACGTTCCCCGCACCACCATTGTGGAAGCCGGAAAAAATCCCGAAGCAATCCAACTGCCCAGAAAAATCCCAAGGCCAAAAATTTCCGGGCCGCAAAGACGTTTTCGACCGCATTAAACCGAAAAAATCAAACCCACGTTATTTTTAACTTCAAAAAGAACAATGCCTAAAGAGCAAAAAAAAGAAGGTGTAAAAAAATGGACCTGAACCAATTTTTTTCGGACACGGTCGACGAACTCAAAGCCAACGAATTAAACTGGGACCCAAAGCCCCTGCAAAGCGCCAATGACGCCGAATCCAAAGTGGAGGGGCAAAACAGGATTATTTTGTGCGCCAACAATTACCTCGGATTAAGCAACCATCCAGCACTCAAAAAAGCATCCATTGAAGCCACTCAAAAATGGGGCGCGGGTTCGGGAAGCGTTCGCGCGATTTCCGGAACCATGGAGCTGCACCTGCAGCTGGAAAAAAAAATCGCGGAATTCAAGCGCACCCAAGCCGCGACGTATTACCAAAGCGGATTCACCGTGAATTCCGGATTATTGCCCGCGGTTTTGACCGAAGGATGGATTTCGGTTTCCGACGAATTAAACCACGGCTCGATAATCGACGGCATCCGGCTAAGCAAAGCCGAAAAAATGATTTACAAGCACGCCGACATGCAAGACTTGCGGACAAAACTGCAGGAAGCCAAAGCCAAAAACCCCAAGGGAATCATGGTGGTTACGGACGGCGTTTTTTCCATGGACGGCGACATCACGCCGCTCGACCAAATTTATGAAATCAGCCGGCAATTCGACGCCAATATTTACGTGGACGACGCGCATGGAGACGGAGTATTGGGAAAAAACGGAACCGGAATCGTCTCGCATTTTCACCTGCACGACAAAATCGACATGGAAATGGGCACCTTTTCCAAGGCATTCGGAACCGTCGGCGGATATATCTGCGGAAGCCAAAGCCTGTGCGAATTCGCGTTCAACAAAAGCCGCACCTGGCTTTTAACCGGCTCGCAACCCCCAGGAACCGTTGCAGCCAGCATCGCCGCATTGGATACTATTCAGCAAAATCCCGAACTTGTCGAACGCCTTTGGAAAAACCGCGAATACTGGGTATCCAAACTGCAAAATTTAGGATTTGACACTGGCAAAAGCCAAACGCCGATTGTTCCCATAATGCTTGGGGACAGCAAACTCGCACAGGAATTCTCCAAAGAACTATTCAAGCTGAACGTATACGCCCTGCCCATTGTTTTTCCAATGGTTGCCAAAGACAAGGCGCGCATCAGAACCCAATTAAGCGCCAGCCACACCAAAAGCCAACTGGACACCGCACTCGATGCCGTTGCCAAAGTCGGAAAAAAACTCGGCGTGATTTAAGCCAAAAAATGCTGAACAGTCGGAAAATAAGCCAAAAAAAATAATCGAATTTACAGTATTTTGGCTTTGTTTTTTAACCTTTATCATTTTAAACCTCGAATTCGTTTTGGTTAATGTGAACAGAGTATGGTGCTATTGACCATTGCATTGCTGTTAATCAGCCTGATTGTGCTGGTGGTGTCCTCCGACAAACTCGTGCAAAGCGGGGAAAAAATCGCCAAAAAACTGCACATCAGCGATTTTGTGCTCGGCGTAACCATCATTGCGATTGGAACCACGTTGCCGGAACTTGCCACCGGAATCATTGCCACAGTACACGGCGATTTTGCACTTAACTGGGGAAACATTGTCGGTTCCAACATTGCCAACATCGGACTGGTTTTGGCCTTGAGCATAATGGTCACCCAAAGGTTTGACATTCAGCAAAAATTCTTCAAGCCAGATTTATTAGCACTCATTGCGTTTACGGTTTTATTCATTGTTTTCGGAAGCAACGGGGTTTTTTCGCCATTGGAAGGATTTATCCTGGTTGTTTTGTTCATCGCTTATTTGATATGGCTGACCACTTCAATCGAACACGCGGGGCCGCGAGAAATCAAAAAAGAATTCAGGGAAGAAATACGCTCCGACCTTCGCGACATCGACAATCCGATTTCGTTTCACCTGAAAAAATTTCAAGCCAACAACGGATTGGTCCTGTTCCTTAGCCTGCTTGGAATCTGGATTGGCGCCAACGGCACAGTCGAATACGCCGTTGCACTGGCAAGCGAATTTAACGTCTCGCAAACCATCATCGGATTCACCATAATTTCAATCGGAACATCATTGCCCAATATTTTAGTCGCGTTAAGCGCCTTAAACCACAAGCTCGGCGACGTCTTTTTAGGAAGCATTATCGGCGCCAACATCACGACAATTGCAATGGTCGGCGGAATCAGCATGATGATTGCCCCCATGGCAATTCCGTTTGCCGCGGCAACCACAGCCTACGGGTTTTTGATTGGAATTACCGCCCTGCTTTTTTTTTCCGCTTGGGTTCATCCCCATATCACAAAAAGAACCGCGTTTTTTTTCATGCTGGCATGGGTTGCATTTTTAGCGGTAGCCTTGGGACAAGCGGGAATATAAATATCTCACCCCTAAAGGGGTGAGTTTTGGGTAAAGACGGATAGTTTTGTTTGGTGAATGTCGGCTTGGTTGCGCACGTAGTTTCGTGCGACGTCCAAGTCAGCCCCAACAGTTCGCACGAAACTACCTTGCGACC
>JAZDJR010000003.1:0-6198 GCA_043803815.1 Microcaldota archaeon
AGTTTACGGGTGCAAGCGAACAATCAGTTGGTAAAATGCTTGCAGTTGCCAAGGGGAGCACCATCAAAAACACCAGCCATTTCACATTCTCACCTTTATGCCGGCGCCGTTAGGTATTGGACTACTACGGGGGCAACCCAAACCATGACCAAACCGATGATAGCGTAGGTGGCCATGTTTTTGGCTGCTTCACGGGCTTGCATATTTTCGCCCGCAAACATGAATCGCGCACCGGCAATCGTCAAGGCAATAATTCCAATGACGGCAACGGCGGCTTTGATGAGGTCATATATTTTGGTTAAGGGCGCTGTGATTTGGTCCGTGGTTTGTGCAAAGGCAAAAGGCGCCAAAAAGAAAACGAGTAAAACCGCGGCAAGGATTTTGTTTTTTTCCAAAAAAATTCCTCCTTTTTGTTTGAACAAAAAAAACTTTTGTTCTACAACCACCGCCGTCCCCGAGGCATATAAAGAATTTGTCGTGTTTTGTCATGACAGAACCTGACAAAACGTTTAAGTAGTCCAGAAGAAGCGTTGGGTTTATGCAACAACAATTATTGGTTACCAAGAGAATCGACCAAATGTCACCCAAACAACTGGCACTCGTGCTGGTCCAAAAAACCGATTTGGAACTCAAAACCGAATTTCCCGTTTTTTGGGAACTCTTAAGACTAAAACGAAAAAGAGAAGAGATTGATTAACGTGCAATCGCAAACCGTTCTTTTAACCCGGCAAAAACCGGGCTTGGTTGTGCCACCATGCTTTTTGTGCTTTTCAACCGGCCGTCGAAGAAAAAAAATTGTTTTTCGGTCCACGCAACGACGCTGGGTTTGTTTGCAATGCATAGACTCGTTTGGCGGAAAAAACGGGATATTACAAATATTGGAAAAAGTACCGCTGTCGGGAGATGCGGTATTTTTTAAGCATTTTCATTGATTTTGTGCCGCTCAAAAAGGGAACGCGGCCGACAAACTCGTGGAATTTTTGTGGGGTTACGCCCAAGGCAACTATGGCGTCTAACATATATGTTTTTAAACATATATTCTAATTAACATAGTATGGCTGGATTGGGAGACCCCGTTTCCGGAGAGTATTTCATTAATCGAGAGCAAGAATTGGGCGTACTACAGCGTAGGCTGGATGGTTTTCTAAAGGGAGAGCAAAAACGCAATATTGCCATTATTGGTCATCGCAAGATAGGCAAAACTTCTCTAACGTCTGAATTCATTAAAAAAAACAAATCAAAAGATTGTCTTTTTGTACCTATTTACATTCCTGAAAACAGTCCAGGTTCTCTGATGCGTCGCGCGATTGGAGAGTTACTGGCTGCGGCCGTGTTTCACAAAACCCAAAAAATGTCAAGTTTTCTGAATTTAAACGACGTAATCGCTTTGGCAAGAGAGCATTTTCCAAAAACCGTAAACGTGGCCTTGAATTTTCCAGAAACTGATGATGACCCCGAAGCGTTTAGGCGAATTTTGATCTTATTTGATGCGCTTCAAAAAGAATCCGGCCTACCGCTTGTCATTATTTTTGACGAGTTTCAGCGTTTGGCAGACCCAAAGTACGGAAACGCGATTGATAGCTTTCGCGAAATGATTCCAAAACAAGCCCTGATTTGGTATCTTATTTCGGGTTCTTCCGTCGGCATGCTAACCCAAATTGTCAGTTCGTCGGATTCGGCACTATTTGGACATTTTGAGCAACAATTGATTGGCGAGTTTGATTTCACTAATTCCGTCAAGTTGATTCAGCATCGCTTAAAAGATGTCAAAATAGGCCAAACAGAAACCGCGTTTTTTTACGAACTGACCAATGGGAACCCGTATTATCTTGACTTGATTTCATTTCGCATCAAAGACTTATGCGCCGAAAGAGGCATAGACCGTGTTAATGACGATGTAATTGTAACCGCCTTGACGTTTGAATTGTTTACGGCCGGTGGGGGTATATATACGCATTTGACTTCCCTAATTGAGCAGTCTTTTGAAAAGAGGGGCTTTGGAACGTATGTTGAGTTGATTAAAGCGATTGCAAAAGGAAATACCCGGCTTGCGGATATTGGGCGGGAATCCAATATTGAATTGACCAGTTTGCCGCGATACGTAAAGAAACTTATCGACCTTGACTTTATAAAAAAAGTCGATGGGCCAGATACTGTAAACTACTTGTTTATTGACGAAATGTTTCAAGACTGGCTCAAAAACGTTTTTTTGCTTCGAGAAGACACATTTTCTCCAGACATTACAACCAAAAAAAAAGTTTTTGAAAAAAAAATGACTGAAATTTTGGGCAACTACAAAACAGAAATCGGAAAAGGAAACGAAGCTCGAGTTCGAGAATTATTCCAAGCATTAGATGGGACTGACAGGATTGGCGATTATGCATTACCAAAGTTTGATTCGGTTTCCAATTTTAATTTTCAAGGAGTTGAAATTGATATTGTTGCCCAAGCAAACAAGCAAGAATGGTTTGTAGAAGTGACCGACTCCTATTTGGATATTGGAGACGCAAAAGAATTCCTTAAAAAACTTGAAAAAATCGGGCGCAAAGAAAAAAATAAAATACTGGTCGGTTTAAACGGAATAAAGCCAACTTTAGAAGAATTTTGCAAACAAAACGACATCCGATTATTGCGGTTAAGCGAAATAAACCTGTTACTTAAAAAATACAGTAAAAAAAGAATTCTTTTATAGGTAAAACGTATGCCGCGAAGAAAAAGAAAAAAACGGAGAAAAAATTTTTGGGATTACTGGTTTTGAATTTTATCCGTCGAGTCATTGGAAAAAACGGCCGTTCACTCGGGTTTTTCAGCTTTTTGGAGTTGGCTGTATTCGGTAAGAAACGATGGAATCTTTTGAAGAAACGTTTGAATTGTTCAAACAAGGGCGTTCGCTTCCCGAAATTGCGTTTAAGCGAAAACTTGCTTTTTCGACCATTGAAAACCATTTGCGGATTCTAATCGAAAAAAAGAGAATCCGAATTGAAGAACTGGTTTCGCCGGAACGCATTGAGTTGATTCAAAAAGCAATTCCGGAAAAACCGGAAAGCCTGTCTGAAATAAAAAATAGCCTGCCGCGGGACGTTTCGTATGGCGAAATCAAGTGGATTTTGACTGCCGCCGGAAAATTTAAGGCGAAAAATCGTTCAACGCCAATTCTAAAGGCAATTAATACGTATGTTGGGAACAATTGCACGCGAAAATGCTTTAATCATCCGGGAATTTTTGGGGCTTGCCGGGAAAAATTCGAATTACTGACCAAAACTGCGGGGCAAGAACCGATTTCTGTCGGCGATTTCTTCCAATTGATGAACTCGGGCGGAATTCAGATTTGCAAACTTCCGGTTAACGAGCGAAAGAAAATCGTTTTCTGGAGGCAATTTGAACAGTTGCAGGACAATGGAACTGATTTTTGGGACTTGCATTAAATGATAGACTCTTAATGGATTTTCATCGTGCAATTTGGAATATTTTCTGACAGAAGAACTGGTGTGGGATAGGGGCCGAGGCGTCCATAGGCGCCGCATTCTCGGCACCCTATATTTTTGTTTTTAACCATTTTTTTACGTCTTTTTCTTGCCAGGTGCTTGCACGCCCTTGATGTTCCCAAAATTCGAATGCTTCGTCTTTTCCGCCCGAAGTAACGTATTCGTCTGATGCGTTTTTGGGTTTTTTATGCTTATTTTTTAGGAGTTCTTTTGCACAAAGAGGGTTGAATTCGACCGCTTCTTGGATTGCGTTTTCTGCTTCAATAATTTTTCCGAACTTGAATAACGCAAGCGCGTTTCCGAACAGAATTGAAGGTGTCGAGTCATCCTCGTATTTTTTTGCCAATTCAATCATTTCAAGCCAGTTTTTAGTAAAAACGAATATGTCGGCCAGGATTCCTCTGACTCCTTGATTGTCGTTCGGATTCCAGACCAGGATTTGTTTAAAGCACTTGATTGCATTTGCAAAATCTTGTTTAGTCCAATAAACCAATCCCAAATTGTGATAGGCTCTTAAAAAAGGCCGGTTTTCATGGAATCCCCATTCCAACAAGTCCGAATCAAAGTCAAATTCTTTTGGAAAAAACTTTAGTCCCGCATTCACTGCTTCTTGAACACGTTTCTCGTAATCTGAGCTATTTTTTTCCGTAAACGCCAAGTTGGTCAATATGTCGAACCGCCAAGGAGAAATCCGCAACGCTTCTTTAAAACACACTCTCGCTTTTTCATTTTCTCCGTTATCCAGAGCGGATTGTCCGGCTTCAAAATATTTTTCTTCTTCTGGGTCTTCGGGCCAAATAAATAACCAAGCATTTTTCCCATATTTTTCAAGTCTCAAACTGTTTACTTTCATGCAAGCTACCACCAAAAATTCAACTTTTTTATTGCCACCAGTTAATCGTGTGCATAATTCTATGAATCGCGGTTTCCAAGTGTTCTATTTTTTCAATTTTTGCAATGCCCGATAATTCCCGTAGTTGATTGAATTTTTGGAACACTTTTTCATCAAACTTTTTGCTGTGAGTAACCAAACGCCTCTTTTCCACGGTTGCATCGCCCGCAATCGCTTCACGCTCTTCAATCGCCAACAAGTGATGCATAATCGAATGTTGGACCACCGGCTTTCGAATTGCCGGGGTTCGAACCCTTAATAATCTCGAATTAACAAAAATCTCATATTTGGGCGATACAACCAGAGTTTCCCTCACGTTTGTATTTTCGCCTAACAACAACCCTTCAGGATCCAAATCAAGGTCTTTTTTTGAATAATAATTCAATACGCTGGTGTCTAACCCGGACATTTCCTTATATTCCGCACGAATGTCCTTCCCCGCCAAATTGGGAAAAACCCTTAAAGCCTCGTTCAGCCACACACCGCATTCTTTTGCCTTATTTTCTGCCATGCCTGATTTTCCTTTTAGCCAACAAACCAATTACTTCCTTCGCCAAAAATCAAATAGCTCGCTACAAACCATAGTTGAGTTTTGACAGCTTTTCCGCATAACGTTTTTCGTTGAATTCATCTTTGTTCTTAATCGTTAAAAAAATTTCTTCCATCAAAACTGCGGCAATTTTTTCTTTGGCGGTTTTCCGGTCATCTCCGTTCGCTACCAAACGGTCAAATCCTTCTTTGGTCGCTTTCGGTTTTTTCAACCGCAATTGATTTGAAACAACGTCAAGCAGAATTTTTTTCAATTCCAAATTTGGCTGGCTGTCATCAGACCCGAGTTTTTTTTGTTCCTCACCAGTCAACGCATAATACTCGCTTTCCATTTTGGTAAGCGCTTCTTCTACCTGAGTCGGATTAAAACCAGTGTAATCGGGAAACTTTTTTTCGTTTGTCAGTCCAAAAAATTCTATCAGCCAATCCAAGTATGCTCGCGGAGTTCCAATCCATCGGCGGTTGTCGATGGACCATAAAATGTAACCCAGAACCAAAAAATATTCATGGTGGGACAGTGGTCTTTTTCGAATCGCAACCTTGCTGGCCTTAAAAATCGCTTCTTCAATCGGCTCTTTGAAAAACAAAATTCCCTTTTTATAATTAGTTCGAATATTTTTAATGGCGTTTTCAACGTTTTTGTCCGTTAAATTCGGGTTGTCCAAATAAAAAGTGGCAATGCAACCTTCAATCGGCCCCAAAACGTCCGCATATTCTTCTTCTCGTTGATAAAGCGATTTGAGTTTTTTTGCTTTTGGCGTGTCATCCAGCAATTCATCTTTTAGTGAACCACCCCAACCAACCGAATCAATATCCATGATTCAAACTTTCGACGAAAACCTTTTAAGGAATAACATCGTATTAATAATCGTTTAAGGAACAAGTACCCTGCGACTATAAACTTTCTTTTTTTGGCCTCTCCGGGGCTATGTTTTTATTCTTCAATCGCCTTTGTTTAGTGGGTGATTGATTGCCAAGAAAAAGACTGCCTCCAAAAGATGAACGGCGACTTGCTCTTACCGGACAGTATGAACGTTGGAACCCTAAAAAACACGCTAACCGGCGTCATACGCCACCTGTTTTTATTGGAAAATTTGCGCCAAAAACCTGGCTAGAAATGCACACTCCAACAATGACAATAGGGGCTTCGCCCCTATGACCCCCTGCACGACCGCGGGTCTTCGCTTTGGGCTCAGACCACGCGGTATCTCCGTCTCTACAACGCTGGTACGTCTGACACGACTTCGATGCTGTGATGTGCTTGCTGGTTGT
>JAZDJR010000004.1:0-66029 GCA_043803815.1 Microcaldota archaeon
CGCAAACCCCCAGCCGTTAGGCTCGGCTACGTTCATTACCCGCCAAAAACCAGCATCAAACAACGATTCGCCCAACTCTTACAAGAAACCCTTTCTTTTTGGCGGTGGTTACCCACCGCCATTGTCAGGAGTCCCCAAAAAAAAGTAGGCAAACGTTCTTAATTTCCTGATTCCCACAGATAGATATGGTTCGATTGCTGGTCGGAGTTTACCATGGAAGCATTTTGCGTTCCCCTCCCCAGCAGGTTCTTGACAATGCAACCCGCATTATTGAACAAATGAAGCCCGGCGAAACTGTGGGAATTGAAGCAACCCCCGAAGAACTGGAATATTACTCTTTTCTGGTGCAGGCGGGAAAATGCCGAGAACCGGAAGAATTAAAGCAACTTGTCCTGAAAACCGCGGCAATTCCAAACAAAATCATCAAGGACGAATGTGAAGGATTTGAAAAGAATCCGAATGCCTATTGGAGATTCCTAAAAATAGTGCGGGAAAATAATATTTTCTGCCGGTTAGTGGAAACCGCCGGTCAACGCGGCATCCGCATCGTTCCATTGGAATCCGCAGCAGCCAAGAAATACGAGCAACAAACACAGAGGGCTGCTGGTCGTTCTTCAAAACAACGCGCAGAACTTGAAATGCGGCATGCCTATGCCATTGGCCCCCTTCGGGAAAAGGGAATGCTAAGCCGCTTGCGACGATATAATCCGGAGGTTGCTTTTATAGGCCTTGGCCATGTCCAACACCTGCAAAAATATAACCAAGCACAATTGGATTCCCTCGGATTACGCCGGGCCAATTTGTTAAAAATTGACGCACCGGAACAGGCATCCCCCAAAGAGCGAAAGAGTGCACAAAAACTAAACCAAAAAATGAGGCAAGCGCGGAAAAAATTCATGAAAAATCCCGCCCGAAGACTGCCCGGTTCTTTCCGAAAATAAGCCGAAAGACCAAACGAATAAAAACAGCCGATTCGTATTCTGTGCATGCGAAGCAAAATCCGCGAATTGTTCGACAAAACCGGAATCGACATCGCGTTAATCCGGAGTTTTCCAAACGCCTCCGACCCCAACTTTGCCTATTTTTCGGGCCTCTCGCAAAAACACTACAACGAAAACCTGATGCTATTGGAACGAGGAAAAAAACCGCTGGTATTTTGCAGCCCGCTTGAATTCGACAGCGCGAAAAAAAACAGGCAAATCCGGGCGGTTTTGCTCAAAACGAGAAAATTGTTCGAAACAACGGTCCAAAAAAAAATCAGGCGCAAAAAAGCCGGAATTAACTTCGAATATTATCCCAACCTCAATCTGAAAATGCTCCGCAAATTCAAACCCAAAAAGATTATCAATATCGGAAAAGCCCTGGCCGAACTGAGGGAAACCAAAACCCCAAGCGAATTGTCCAAAATCAAAAAAGCCTGCCAAATAACCGAAAAAACGCTTTCCCAAATCCCAAAAATCGTCAAAATCGGAATGACCGAAGAAAAACTCGCGTTTGAACTGGAAATTTTAAGCCGAAAACTGGGAGCCGAAGAACTGGCTTTTCCCACCATTGTCGCATTCGGAAAAAACGCGGCCACTCCCCACCACGAAAGCGGTCCAACCAAAATCCAAAAAGGAAATTTTTTGCTGGTCGATTTCGGGGTAAAATACCAAAACTATTGTTCCGACGTTTCACGGACATTTTTTGTCGGAAAGCCGACTGCGAAACAGAACTGGGCTTACTGGGTAGTTCGGCAAGCCCAGCAAAAAGCGTTCCAAACGATTTTACCCGAAAAAAAAGCGGTTGAACCCTTCACAATCGCGGACCGATTGTTATTTTCACAGTTTAAACAGCACCTGCCCCACGCATTAGGCCACGGATTGGGAATCAAAGAGCACGACTATCCGGCCCGAATGGGACCTAATGAAAACTGGAAGTTCAAAGCAGGCCAAGTGCTAACATTGGAACCCGGAATCTACCTCAAAAACCGCTTTGGCATCCGAATCGAAGATGATGTCCTAGTCACCAAGACCAAATGCCATTGGCTGACCAAAAGCCCCGCAAAATTGGTTCAAATCTAATCCAACACCATTCAAACGCTAATTTTCGGGTTATGTAAAACTCGAAAAATTGAAAAAGCCAAAATACGCTCTCGATTTTTGTTATGTTGAAGTCTGTTTTTGAAATGAGGGTGTTTTAGTAAGCTTAAAAAAGAGAAAAGGCAAGTATATGTCAGTCCGATTTTTAATAAAAAAAAGGTGAAATCATGCGGTTTTCATTCGAAGGAAAATATTCCCAAAACAATCCCAAGTACGGAGCCAAGCCCGGGCCAACGGGATATGACAGCAAGTTCGGCATCAGAAAAAACCGGCGCTGCCTGTGCTGCTCCAAAGAAATCACCGACGACGGCTCGCTTGCATTTTTGCGCGGATTTTGCACGGACAAATGCATGAACAGTTATCTGGATAATGTCCAAACCGCTTCGAAAAATAATCTGGAGGAAGAATTAATATGAGCCCGCAAATGGAATCCATGGTTTGGACCAAAAAAGCAAGCAAGCAAACCATGACTTTGCAGTTCGATGAAGGCGACGACATTTTAGGCGGAATCGAATCCGGCATGAAAGAACACGGAGTCGGCGAAGCAAGCATCATGGACTGCAAAGGCCACATCAAAAGCGGAATCGGAAATTATTTAGTCGGAAATTCTTTGATGACCAAAAATTTTGACAACACGCTCGTGCAAAACTTTACCGGCTACTTCAAATGCGGAAAAGGCGGATTATTCGGCGTCCTCAAAATCATTCCAAACGACCTGGACTCGCACGTAACCATTGCCAAAGCAAAAGCCGCATCCGATTTTGAAGTCAAACTATCCTACTATACATTTTAACCCTTTTTTTGTCCACCCCAATCCACCGCTATTTTTTCCTTTTTTTCGAATTTCGGCCCAAAAACCGGTCGAATCACCTTAAAAAAACATTTACCAACAAAACCAAAGGCATAAAAATGGAATTAATTTCCGTCAAACAACGAATCGAAGCGGCCCTGCATGCCAAGCACCTCACCAATATTGTGGGAGAGTGCTATGTCGAGTACTGGGGGCGCGCGGCTTCAAAACTTCCCCGCGGAAAAAGGCTTCTTATGCTCAAAGGCGACGGTTCGGTCGCGATTCACCAAAACCGCCTGCTTCGGCCGACCAATTACATGATGAACGCCTCAATCGGCTGCGAATTATTGGACAATACTTTGGTTATTACCGCCAAAAAACTCAAGCCCAAAGAAAGCCTCAAAACGATTTTTTATTCCGTGGACGACATTCAGGCCTATGAAATGAGCGAAAACACGGACATCCGATTGTTTGGAAGCGAAAAACAATTATCCGATGAACTCATGCAAGACCTGTCTTTTTTAGAACCCGGTTTGAAACCGCTAAATCAGGAGGACGTGCTTCGAAAAGGGCTTGTGGATATTTTGGCGGAAGACTCCAAAAAAAGGCTTGTGGTAATCGAACTCAAGCGCAGACAAGCGGACTTTAACGCGGTCCAGCAGTTAAAGCGCTACATGGACCAGGTCAAAAACATGAAAAACAAGGAAACCCGCGGAATCCTGATTGCCCCCGACATCCGAAAAAACGCGCACGAATTATTGGAACGCTACGGCCTCGAATTTTTCCATCTTGATTTTGAAATCGGAAACCCCAAAGCCAAAATCAAGGGACTGCAAAAAAAACAGCAGACGCTTTTCGAAGCGCTGGACGGGCATTAAGCAGAAAACCGCAGAAGCGTTCGGATTAAAAACTCCAATAAACCATAAATACTATGTGATACTATGGCTCAATGCATGACCGTGGCGATTCCGCACAAAACAATTTTAGAAGCCAAAAAACTGCGCGACGAACTCGATTCCTTGATTGAAACAGCGGAAATCCTGAACAACCGATTGCTGACACACAGCATCCGAAAAAGCGAGGAAGACGTGCGAAGCGGCCAAATAATCCGAATTCAGTCCGAAAAAGAGTTGAATAACTATTTCAAAAGGTAGTTTTCTTGGAAGCCATTTTTTCCGACGAGTTCTCCAGGCAAAAACAAAAAATCAGGGACTCTGGAACGCTTCGAAAACTCCAAAAAGCCGTTGAAAGCATCTTGGCGAACCCTGAAAAGGGAAAATGGCTCAGCCGCGAACTTGCAGGCAAAAAAAGCATCCGAATCAAGCCATTCCGCCTGATTTTCGAACCCAAAGAAAACAGCATTATTTTTCATACCTTCGAGCACAGGGGAAAAGTTTACCGGTAAAACCAAGTTTTTGACTCCAAAAAACAGCAAACGATTTTCGAAGCGCTGGAAAAATAACGGCCGCTACTTTTGGCGTTGGAACCCAATAAGCTTTTATTTTAGGACCGCCAACTGCTTGTGAAATCATGGGCGCACGAATCCAAAAAATAAGAAAACGAATCCAAGAAGCGGATGTTCCGAACTGGATGCGCCGCGGACCCCGAATAAATCCGTGGAACCGAAGAAAAGCACAGCGACGACAAAAGCAAACGGTTCCGGAAACACAAGCCACGACGGACTTTTCCACACCCATATCGCGGATTGTTCACAACCCAGTTTATACCACAATCGGAAGCGCAGAACCGTCCAAACCGGACCGACGTCAGTATAAATGGTTCTTGAACAAAAAAATTCCCGTCGAGCGAAGAAAAAAATAGAACCGGTTACTTGGATTTCTTTTTGAACGCTTTTTTTGCCCGCTTGGTTTTGGCGCCGCTTTTTTTAGCCTTGCTTAATTTGAAATTGGCGTGTCCGTTCCCGTTTTTTCCGTTTTGGTTCTTTGAGCCGCGCCAGATGCGGTCGATGTTGACGCGGTGCATGTTGTAGTACCGCATGAGTTCCGCGGGATCGGCAACCTTTAAGACATCGAGTTCGGGAGCAAACATTTCCGAGTAACGGTCGCGGCGGCGGATTAATTTCAAATTCTGGTTTTCCTGCAGCATCACAACCGGCGCTTTCTTGAGAGTATTAAAGTTCGTGGAAAGCACCTGGCTGTATGCTCCGCAGTCCATGACCGCAATCAAATCCCCCGTCTCGATTTTGGGAAAAGACAATTGTTTGGCCATAATGTCGATGCAGTCGCACGTGCTTCCCGCCAATGTGTATTTTTTGATGCGCGGCTTGTTCATCTTGGTGGCGGGCAAAAAATCGTAGGTTTCCTTGTAAATCAAAACATCGGGCAAAAACGCGTACGTGCTCGCATCCGAAATCAACAGTTCGGTTCCGGAAAGCGTCTTTTGGCTGATGATTTTGAACAATCCAATCCCCGCGTTTCCGACGATGAATTTTCCGGGTTCAAAAATTAAAGTCGGCAATGGCAGTCCGAGTTTTCGGCAGGTGCGTTCGAAAAAAACCGAGAACTCTTCCCCGAAATCCTCGGGCTCGAACACGACGTTGTCCGAAATCGCGATGGGAAAGCCCCCGCCCAAATCGATGTTTTTGATGATTTTGCCGTTTTGCATGGCATACTGGGAAAGCTTAAGCAGCTTTTCGGCGGCCAAAAAATAACTCTTGGAGGTCTCGGCGTACGAACCGTGAAAATGCAGGCCAATCGGGTCCAAATACTTGGCTTTGATTGCAAAATCGATGGATTTTTTAGCCTGCTTAAGCGGAATGCCGTAATTGTGGTGCTTGGTGGAATAAGTTCCGATTTCGATTTCGGGATTGATGCGCAAAAAAATCTTCATCTTTATTCCGATGCGTTCGCCAATCGTGTTCATGCGCTCGAGTTCTTCAAACGAGTCCGCGGTAATCGCGAATACCCCGAGCTGTGCGGCAAACGCGATGTCGTTGTCCGACTTGTACAAATTCGTGAACGTAATCTGTTCGGGAGTAAAATCCGCCAAGAGCGCCAGAATGATTTCGCCGACCGAAGAAGCATCCAGTTCATATCCCTCTTCGCGGCACACCCGCAAAATCTCGAGGTTTGAGTTGCACTTTCCCGCGTACTGCAGGCGAAGCTTGGGATACGAAAACGAGTTCCACATGCGGTTTAAGCGGTTTCGGATTTCGCGCTCCACCAGAACATACACCGGCGTGCCGAACTTGGAGGCGATTTTTTCGGCTTCAATGCCGTCGATTTCGAGTTCGCCTTTTCGGTTGGCTCGGACAAACGGCCAGCGAGACCTCAAATACCGCCCGGAATCAGGTTTAGAAGTCATTTTTCAGATTCACTTTCGTACGATTTGGTTTAGCAGCCGTTGAACAAGAATGCCTGCATAACTAACGATAAACGAATTTAAAAAAGATGCCCCAAACGAAAAGCCAAACGGTTTTGAGTGGCAATCCACCCTGCTACCAAACCTTCTTTTTCCCCCAAAGCCACCTTGTTGCGGATGAACACAATCCAAAAACTGGAACTTTTCGGAGGCAATACCCAATGGAACAACTGCTCCCCCTCTTCACAGAATCAAGCTCCAAAAAACAATGATAGCCGCATTAGCGCTCCCTATCCGGCTGGAGTTTACCGGAGCTCTACTACAAACAAGCAAAGGCTTTTCAATACGCGGCTGGCCGAATTCTTTTTCAGCCAAACCCCTGCAAAACCGAAACCAAACCCGTCTCCAAAAAAACCAGTCGGGTTCAAGCCCAAAAACGCGGAGTAAACAAAAGAAGATTAATGCCAAATGGGACTTTGGGATTTTAGCCCTCTTCTGTGTAAAGCGTCCGCTCCCCATTTTTTCCTTCGTATTTCGTCCAACTTTTGCGAGGCAACCGCCACACGCGCGGTAACAGCCGCCCGTCTTTTTCGCTGTAGTTCGGTTTGTCTGTGCGACTCAATTGCTGCGCGCAAAGCCTTTGCATCCCTCCACAAAATCCATTTTCCCAGCCGCTTGTCGTTTAGCCGGGAAAAAAGGGTGCGATACTGCCGTGCGTCGTAATATTCCAGTCCAAAAATATTTTTTGGATTAACCGGATTTTTTTTAATAATCTGTGCCAATTCCAGCGTTGCAATTTGGGATAAGCGAAGTTTTTGGCTAAGCTCTTCAAGAGTGAGCAAAGAATTTTCCCGACGCTGGTCCCTCAAGGCAATGGCCTGCCGCAAGGCAAATTCAAAGGACCAGTCCTGATGGTGAATGAAAGCAAATGCAACGAACGCATTGAACGCCCGTACATCCAAGGATTTTCCGGTTTGTTCCAAGGCGCGTTGCAGCCTGTCCCGCACTTCCAATAATTCTTGCGGTGATTTTCCAGATTTTCCCCTAAACATGTTCAGAAAACCCTTTTCAGATTATTATAGCTTTGCGAACCGCGCTTTTTTTCCTAGTTCTTCCTCAATCTGCAGCAAACGGTTGTACTTGGCAATCCGCTCTCCCCTATCGGGAGCGCCGAACTTGCACTGGCCAAAGCCGAGTCCAACGACCAGGTCCGCAATAAAAGAATCGTTCGTTTCGCCGCTGCGATGCGAAACCATTACCTTCCAGCCCGCCTTTTTAGCAAGCAAAGCGGCTTCAATGGATTCGGAAACGGTTCCAATCTGATTGGGTTTCAAAAGAAGGGAATTGCAGGAACCCAAGCGAATTCCTTGCGTAATCCTCGCCGGATTGGTTACCAACAAATCATCCCCAATAATCTGGATTTTTTTGCCCATTTTTTTTGTGAAAAAGCGCCAAGCATCCCAATCGTCTTGTGCAAACCCGTCCTCGATTGAAACCAAGTGGAACGATTTCACAAGGCGGACGTAATAATCCGACAATTGACCCGCAGAAAAAGCCTTTTTGCCCAAAAAATATTTTTTTTTCTTTGAATTGTAAAACTCGGTTGCCGCACAGTCAATAGCAAAGGCGAATTTCTTGGAAAACCCCGCGTTTTCAACGGCTTCTTCAAGAAGTTCCAATCGCTGTTCAACGGTTTTGGCCTGATGCGGAACAAAACCGCCTTCGTCCCCGACCAACGTGGCGCTTGCACCCCACTTTTTGTGCAGCAAAGCGCGCAAGGAATGAAACACGGCCGTACTAGCTCCCAAAGCCGCGGAAAAAGAACGGAACCCGACCGGAACAATCATGGCTTCCTGCACGTCGTTTTTCAAATCCGCATGCTTTCCGCCGTTCAAAACATTAAGAAAAGGAACCGGAAGCAATAATTTTTTGTTTCCCGAAAGTTCCGCCAAAAAAGAATACAATTCCTTTTTTTTTGAAGCCGCATTCGCGCGACAGCCCGCTATCGAAACCGACAAAATCGCGTTCGCGCCAAGATTCGACTTGTTTTCGGAAGAATCAAGTGCAACCAAAAAAGAATCCAGTTCGTTTTGCGAGGCAAGGTTTTTTCCCGCCAGTTTTGGCGCGATTTTTTTGTTCACGCTCTTAACCGCCGCTTGGGCCGAAAGTTCGACTGCTTCCCCGCTTCCCCGCGAACCCCCTTTCGGCGCGCTTCCGGTAAAAGTTCCCAAAGAAGTATGGATAGAAGTCTCGACCGTGAAATCGCTTCGGCTGTCCAAAATTTTTCTGGCTTTTACGCTTTGGATGCGGTTAAGGACTTTCATTTTGCTTTTCCTGTTCGGTTTTTTTCCTGTTTCCCGGAATCAATTTGATGCTGTCGGTCTTGAGCAATTGCTGTTCCAGCCACTTTTGGATAAATTTGGTAAGTTCAGAATAATCGACGGGGGAAAATTTTCCAAGCAAAAGCTTTTGGATGTCTTTCCAGTTGCGGTTGATATAAATAAGCCCGGAAACCGTATTTTCGGTTTTTTCTCCGCGCAACGAAACCGAATCCTTAATCAGGGCAACATCGATTTTGGAGTAGCGCGAAGTATAAAACGCGGCAAACAACAAATCGTTTCCGACATATACCATTTTTTCCTTTGGAACCGAATACCGCTCGCTGACTTCATCGATTGCGATTTGCTTGAAATACTCGTCCTTAAACTCGGGATTCGCTTTGACATTTTTTTGGTACAAGTCCAAATCCATTTTCGATTTGGAATCCAGATAAGACTGGTCAACCGAAAAAATCTTTTTGGAATCAAAAAAACCGGCCAGTTTTGTTTTCGCGACCTTGGCATCGAACTTTTCCTTGGGAAGGCCCGTGAGCAGGCCGAAATGAAAATTCGGGTCTTTTTTTTCCAATTCGCTTAAGTTTTTTAAAATTTCCAAAACCGGCTTTTCATTAAACGCACCGCTGGCTCCGTTGGGAACCAGCACATCCTCAAAACCGAACAAAATGCACGTTTTTTTGAGCTTTTTTGAATCCAAACCGGCGACTGTAACCATGCAAAACCGCTATTTTTGAAAGCCAAAACAAATTTAAACCACAGTTTCCTAATACTCTTCGATTCAAATGGGCGACCAGCACGGACTCGGAATGCTATTCATTGGAGTAGCCATCGGAGTCATTATTCCCAACCTGCCCGCACCTCTCCAAATTCTCCAGCCCTTTGTCTGGCTCATCTTTTTCGTCATCGGCGTAGTGCTCCTCGTCAAAGGTTAAACCCAAAACAGCCGCGAAGCGCGGGGATGCGGACGGTTCAAAATCAGAATTATTGCAGGATGCCAAAAAGGTGGTTGAATGGTCCAAAACCAAAATCTCAAAATAATGGGGCGTTTCGCCCAAAAAGTCAAAAAAGATTATTCGGACGCCAAAATTTATTTGTTCGGCTCGCGCGCAGGAAAAGATTTTTTGAAAACTTCGGATTTTGACGTTTTGATTGTCAGCCAATTGTTCGAACAAAAACCGTTTTTCAGGCGCGCCAGCAAAATGTACGATTACTGGGACAATCCCAGCCTGCTCGAAGCGTTCTGTTACACACCCGCAGAACTGGAAGCCAAAAAAAACCAAATCGGCTTCGTACAAAACGCGCTCAAAACAAGCGTCAAAATCCAGGCATAAACCGAAAACAGCCCGCGAAAGCGGCGGGGAAGCGGATAGTTAATTAACCGAAAAAAATCGGAAAACCAAACTGCTGTTGAATCAGTTTTCTTTTTCGCCGAGCAATAGTTTTCGGGCCCATTCAGGAAGCGAATTGTTTTTGTCATGCTCTTGGAGCAGACGCCGACCCAGGCCGGTTAATTCGGAATTGATAACCATGCTTGTGCCCCGGGCGTAAACGCCGTTTTTGAGGTTCTTTTGCTTGGCGGTTGTCACCAACTCCGCTTTAGCTAACTCTTCTAATGCAAGCATGACGGCGTTACGACCAAATGCGGCTTTCGGATTTCCAAACCTCCGTCCGTAGCTATCCGATCTCGTTTTATATAATTCGGCAGCCGATTTGGGGCCATGAGTAAGTCTTCGTAAAATGTCGAATTGTGTGTTTGGATAATCCACAGCGGGATTGGAGTGTGCCGCATGGCACCATATTGAAAACGATTTTTCAAGAGAAGCCTGGGGCATTTTTTTAACAAGACCAGCAGTTTCTAATAATTGCAAACCGCCGTTTAACAAAATTTGGTTTTTTCTGTTCCATTCGAGTCCAAGTTGTTGGCACAATACGTTGGCATCAATTGCCTGGTTTTTTGACTGAAATAGTTTTTTTTCTACACCAACTAGCAGGCTTTGTCCTGAAGGTAACCTGAGCTGAATTGCTTGTCGAAGTGTGCTGACATTTCCTTCCCAAGTGACTTTCGTTCGGTGTCTTTGGTATAATGTGGACATTGTTTTGGCTTGTTGGTTTAACTCTGCAGAGTCCAAGCCGTTTTTTAGGGCAGTCAAGGCTAGAACCTGGAAGACATTTGGATCCCGCCCGCCTAACGCGGCCCGAAGTGCAACACTGATCCGTAAGGTTCGCGCCTTGGCTAACAATGAAACCAGTTTTTTAGAACCAAACTCAGTTCCCCAACGCTCTTGGATTTCTTGTTGGATTTGCCGCAATTCTTTTTTTTCAAACCCCGTTCTTGGAACCGAACCGATTTGCTGCATCTTAATATTCCTTCCAAATCGCGCCCGCCGAACGACCAAGGTTGCCAATCGATCATCCGGTCGCATTAACCGGACAAAACCTGGTTTTGGAACATCTTTTCCTTTTCGCCAGTCCCTTAATTGCCAGTGTTCAGCCTGCGATAAGGGGCGAGTCGGAACCCATTTTCGCTTGACTCTGCCAACAATCGGCCTTGTCGAAACCATACAAACAGAAATAACGCCTTTCCGGTTATTTTACCCTTTGCTTTTCCAAATTCCACCAAAACAATAGAACAAATCTACAAAGCCAAACCATCCGTCTCGTCGGCCTGCGGCGCTGAACTTCGTTTTACTTCGGCCAAACTCTGCCCGCAACCGAAACCACCCATTGCCAAGGCGGAAAAGCGGTTTTACTTGGCACAACGGTTCCTTTTTTCTTAAGAATTGCTTTTCGAAGCTCTTCTTCGCAAGCCGCTTCGCACTCAAAACCCGTTTTTCGGATTTCGGAAAGCAAGTGGCTGTCGCTACCCGCGGTAAAAGGAAACTTTTTTTGCTTTGCAAAATCAGCGGACCGCTCATTGTATTTTTTTTTGTAGGAACGGCCGTTAAACGCCTCGATTGCATCGAATTTTTTGAATTCTTTTTCCAAATCCTTTGCAAACGGGTTTCGCCAAACATCAAACGGATGCGCAATCGAAGTCAATGCGTCCTGCTTTTTTGCGGAGTCCAGGATTTCTTCCAAAGGGCCGGGAGAAATTTTTTCGCTTAAAAAATAGCACAAAATTTCACCTTGGCAGGATTTGTTCTCGATTATTTTGACTTCTTCGCCAAAAATAATAAGAAAATCTGGGTTTTGGGAACTCTTTGAATTTTTAGTATTCAATTCTTTTTTTATTTTTTTGAATTCTTCAAAAGAAGCAGCCGAATTGTGGTCGGTAATTGCAAAGCCCGACAAACCGACTTTTCGGGCTTTTAAAACGATTTTTTTCGGGGAAGAAAACCCGTCAGCAGAGTATTTGGAGTGCAAATGCAGGTCAAAAACGCCCATAATACCCTTTAAGAAGCAACCTCTTTTTTATGGATTCGGCTGTCCAATCGCTATAGTATGCTGGGAAACAAGTTCCGCTCCAAGGTCAAAAAAACGCTTTTGGCGGTAACCAAGCCGTTGGCTCTCCTGCCCATAACACCGAATCAATTCACGTTTTTGTCCATTCCGCTGGCTGCTATTGCCGCGTATTTTATCGCGGCTGGCCAGTTCGGCATTTCCATTTTTTTTGTCGTATTGTCGATTTTGATTGATGTTTTGGACGGAAGCTTTGCCGAAAACAAAAAGCAAAAAACCAATTTCGGGAATTACTGGGACGCGGTCGTCGACAAAGTCGTTGAAAGCATTTTGTACGTCGGATTCGTTTTTATCAGCCCGCTTGCCGCGATTCTGGCTTTGGCAGGAACCATGCTGGAAGGATTCGCCAAGCCGCGCGTGGGGCTCGTCATTATCACCGACAACCACGACTGGCCGGCCATCGGCGAACGAAGCGACCGCTTATTGATTTTAACCGTCGGATTGGTGCTTGCGGTTTTGCTTCCGGTTTACCAATCCCAAATCATTCCGCTTGTTTTATGGCTGGTGTTTTTGGTTACCGCAGTCGGTTTTATCCAGCGCGTGCATTATGCAAAAGGGCTTATTGAAAAAGCCGAAAAGGAAAAAACCTTATTGCCGTATTTACAAGCCAACGCCAAAAAACGAAAGTAGCATTTTGATTCCAGCGGTTGCGGCAACCAAAATTATAAAATAGCGCACGGATTTTCCCGCAAACGTCGCCAGGTAAAACTTTAACGGGTTCATCTTGGCAAGGCCCGCGGCAATTCCAACCAAATCAAACGGAATCGGCAAAAGCAAAAGCAAAAAAACCCCGATGGGTCCGTGCTTGTCCACTTTTTCCTTGAGCTTGTCAAACAAGGAAACTTCGGTTTTTTTTATTTTTTGGGCCAAGCCGACTCCTGCACGGCCGACTAAGTAACCCGTCATTTCTCCGATTGCCGCGCCAAGCCCCGCGACTACGGCAATAATTATCAGGTTTCCTTTGGTTGCAAAAGCAAATCCGACCAAAATGACTTCCAATGGAACCCCGACAAACAAGGTGGCGTTTTCTAATATCGCGACTGCAAAAAGGCCAAGCAGTCCAAAACTGACTAGTAAAGCCGAAATGTTTTCAAAAATAACCATTGTCCAAACCTATTGTTTTAACCTAAAAAAGCTTTTTTAACGCAACGGTGCAAATTGTACATATCAAAATCCGGGGCATTAGTCTAACCTGGCAGGATTCAAGATTCGGGTTCCTTTTTTGGAAGAGCGTTCTTGAGATGAGGGTTCAAATCCCCCATGCCCCACAAAAATAAAAAAATTGAGAAGTTTGATTGCATATGACTCGTTTTTGGCAACTCGTTTGGAACGATAACTCTGCCAAACTGTTGTTAGCGAGCAATCTTTTGATTTTAATATTGGCTCTTCTTCAGAATTGGAACGTTTTAACCGTAATTTGGGGTTTCTGGCTCCAAAGCATCATAATCGGTTTTTTTGGATTGCTACAGATTCTATTTATTGGCTTAAAAACCAATCAAAAAACGAAAATAGCTTTGACGGGAAAAAAAGATATCATAGTTAGTTATCTTATATTGGCGGGACTTTTTACTTTGGCCTATGGCACAATCCATCTTGTCTATGCCGCCTACTTTGGTATAATAGCTGTAACACACACCAGCACAGTTCCAAATTGGGTGAATGTTGCGCTCATTGGAACCGTCTTTTTTTTCAATCACGCTTTTTCATTCTGGATTCATGTTATCAAAAACCCAAAAAGTCTGAAAAAAGATTTGGGAAAAGTCGGATTGACGCCTTTCAAGCGCGTTTTGCCATTGCATTTCATAATTATTTTTGGCAGTTTTGCATTGGTTGCCGGAGCCCAAGGCGAACAAATGTTGTTAATCGGCTTTATGGTTATCAAAACATTGGCTGACCTTCGCATGCACATTTCAAGACATCATAAGATGGATTTTGCATGAAACGGATTTTGTTGGTTCACGGCTGGGGAGGAACCCATCCCAAGCATTGGCAGGCTTGGCTTCAAAAAGAACTGGAAAAAAGCGGCCACGAGGTTTTTTTTCCCTTGCTTCCAAAAGCGGACGACCCAATCGAAACCGACTGGGTAAACGAAATCCTAAAACTGCCCGTAAAATGGGACTCAAATACGATTCTGGTGGGCCATAGCCTTGGCGTTCCCACAATCCTGCGGTGCCTGGAAAAATTAAAACCAAGCCAAAAAATCGGCGAGGCGATTTTGGTTGCGGGTTTTTGCCGCGACTTGAAAATCCCCGAAATCGCGAATTTTGTAAATCATCCGTTTGACTGGAACAAAATCAAAAAGCAGTGCGCAAAATTCGTCGCGATTATTTCCGACAACGACCCGTACGTTCCGCTTTACCAAAGCATGTTTGTCTGCGAAAGGCTTGGAATCGTCCCAATTATCGAAAAAAATGGCGGACATATTACAGCACCGCAATTCGGCCCTTATCCGAAACTGCTGGAACTGATTCTTACAGAATAACCGGTTTTTCAAGTGCGATTTTGAGCAGTTTGATGCAGTTTTCAATGTCCTGCAGATGGCAAATGCCGACGGTTGTATGAAGGTTTCGCACGGCTACGCCGACCATGCTGGTCGGCACGCCTTCTTTTGAAAACGCGATTGAAAGTGCGTCCGTTGTTCCCGTGGAACTGACTTCGGGTTGCAATGGAATCCGATTTTTTTTCGCGACTTTTGAAAGCCACTCGTTCAAAGGCCTGCTTCCGAGCATTTCGGTATCCATGATGGTCAACGTGGGGCCGCTTCCCAAAAATTTGGTTGCGTTCTCGTTTTTGGCATCGTGCGCGTTGGAAACATCGACCACAATGCTCCAGTCTGGATTGATGTGGTACACGCTGGTTTTTGCGCCGTACAAACCGATTTCTTCCTGAACCGTAAACACGTAGGTAATTTCGGTTTTGCTTTTTTTGAGCTGACGCGCAAGTTCAAGCAAAATAAAGCATCCGAGGCGGTCATCCAAGGCTTTTCCGCACACGATTTCCTTTGAACCCAAAAAGCCGTTTTGCTGCAAAAGCGCAATCGGAGAACCCACCATCACGCCGTTTTTGCTTAATTCCCTTTTCTTGAGCCCCGTGTCGATAAACAAGTCGTGCAAGTCCATTTTTTCGTCGATTTCGATTTCCCAGTCGTTCGAGATTTTTTTCGTGGAAATCACGCCGTTAACGGGTTTTTTTCCCATAATTTTGACGCGCTGGCCTACCAAAGAGCTTGGATTTAATCCTCCGACTTCGGCCAAACCGATTAAACCGTCTTCGGTAATGCCTTTGACCATCAAGCCGACTTCGTCCATGTGCGCGGCAAGCATGACATGCGGTTTTTTCCCGCTTTTGACGCAAATCAAATTGCCCATTTTGTCTACCCGCATGGAATCCACATATGGCTTGATTTCCTTTTGAATCAGGTTGCGGACCAGTTCCTCGCTTCCGCTGATGCCTTCAACGCCGAGTAGCTTGAACAATAAATCCGGATTCATTTTTGCAGACAAAAAAGTGCCCTACTAAACAAAGCGATTCGAGTATTAAAAATTTTCTACCCCAAAAAAACCCGAAACGTATTTATTCGGGTTGCTATACCAACATTGAATTCTTTTTCAGGCGAATTGTATGATGTCCCTAAATTCCAATCGAAACGGCTCCATTGATACCCCAAAAACCCGCTATATCTGCGTCACGGGAGGCGTAATTTCAGGCCTTGGCAAAGGAGTAGTCGCTTCCGCAATCGGAAGAATCCTCAAAAGCAGGGGTTATACCGTAACCGGAGTCAAAATCGACCCTTACATCAACATGGACGCGGGAACCATGCGCCCAACAGAACACGGCGAAGTCTTTGTAACCTATGACGGCGGGGAAACCGATCAGGACCTGGGCAATTACGAACGGTTCTTGGACGAAGAGCTCTCGCGCAACAACAGCATCACAACAGGACAGGTCTACGCCAAAGTAATTGCCGACGAACGCGACCTCAAATACGAAGGAAAATGCGTTGAAGTCATTCCCCACATTCCGATGGAAGTGCAAAGCCGAATCGAAAAATGCGCAAAAGAAAAAAACGCGGACTTTGTCATTATCGAAGTCGGCGGAACAATCGGCGACTACCAAAACGTGCTATTTATCGAAGCGCTCAAAAAAATGTACCTCGAAGGAAAACCCGTCGTGTTTGTCCACCTCGTTTACCTATTGGTTCCTCACAACCTCGGAGAAATGAAAACCAAGCCCGCCCAGCACTCCGTGCGCCAACTAAACGAATTGGGAATTTTTCCCGATTTTGTGATTTGCAGAAGCGAAAAACCGATGGACGAGGTGCGAAAACAAAAAATTTCCCTGTTCTGCAATGTCAGGCAGGACGAAATCATTTCCGCGCACGATTTGGAAACGATTTACGAAGAACCGTTATTGTTCGAGGAACAGGGACTGGGAGACAAAATCCTTGCCAAATTCGAAATCAAAAACCCGCCCAAGTCGCAATTGGAAGACTGGAAAAAAATGGTGCACCAAATCAAGGCTGCGGAACGCACGGTAAACATCGGAATAGTCGGAAAATACTTCGACAGCGGAAACTTCACGCTCGAAGACAGCTACGTTTCCGTAATCGAAGCAATCAAACACGCGGCCTTTCGCGAAAACCACAAGCCCAAAATCCACTGGATAGACGCAAAGCAATTCGAACCAAAAACCGCGGCACTAGAAACGCTTTCGCACTTTGACGGAATCATCGTTCCCGGCGGATTCGGTGCAAGCGGTGTAGAAGGAAAAATAAACGCAATCGAGTACTGCCGCGAAAACAAAATTCCCTATTTGGGATTATGCTACGGCATGCAACTCGCGGTTGTGGAATACGGCCGCCACGTCGCGGGAATGTCTGACGCGCACAGCACGGAAATCAACCCGAATACGACCTATCCGGTTATCGACATTTTGCCCGAACAGCGAAAACTAATCGAGCAAAACAAATACGGCAACACCATGCGCCTCGGAAATTATACCGCGAATCTCAAAAAAGGAACCCTTGTTCACAAATTGTACGGACAGGACAAAATCGTCGAGCGCCACCGCCACCGCTTCGAAGTCAACCGGTTTTACGAAGATGCACTCGAAAAAGCGGGCCTTGTGATTTCAGGCAAAAACACCGAAGCGGACCTCGTCGAATTCATCGAACTAGCCAACCACCCGTTTTTTGTTGGAACCCAAAGCCACCCCGAATTCAAAAGCCGACCGCTTTCACCCCACCCGTTATTTTTGGGATTTGTCAAAGCCGCAATCGAAAAACAGCACGAAACCGCAAACCAAAAATCGGCCTTGCGATAAACCGCCAAAAAAAATCCGATTCTAATTCAAGCGAATTGCAACGTCGAAAAATATACCCAAACCAGCGCCGAAGGCCGGCACCGCGGATGGCTCAAAATCGCACATACCCTTCGTTTGCTTGTTCGTTATAAATAAATAGGGCTTTTGGCAGTATATTATCACATGGTCGCCAAAGCAAAAACAATGCTGTCCCCGAACAAAATAGTGGCAATTTTGCAGGAACATCAGCGCGAGCTTTCGCAATTCGGAGTCAAAAAAATCGGATTGTTCGGCTCTTTTTTAACCCGAAAAGCGACTTTTAAAAGCGACCTGGATTTTTTGGTTTCGTTTGACAACCCTACATATGACAATTTCATGGAAACCAAGTTTTTACTGGAAAAAATATTCGGCCGAAAAGTGGATTTGGTAATGGAAACCGCATTAAAACCAGACTTGCGGTATGTCAAAAAGGAAGCATTGTATGCCAAAGCAGTTTAACGTCTACTTTTCCGACGTATTGGATTCCTGCGAAAAAATCCAGCGCTACACCCAAAATGTTTCATTCGATGAATTCTCCAAAAATTCGCTGATATCCGATGCCGTGATTCGAAATTTGGAAATTATCGGCGAAGCCGTCAAAAAAATCCCAAACGAAACCAAACACGCACCCCGGAAGTCGAATGGAAAAAAATCGCGGGACTGCGCGACATTCTGATTCACGCGTACGCCGGAATCGACCAAAAAATCGTTTGGGACATCGTCCAAAACAAAATTCCGCAACTCAAAACCGCGATTCGACAAATCAAAAAAGAACACGAATAAAACAGCCGGTCCTCGTCAAACGCCGCTTCAAACATTACAATTCATTTGAGATGTTTGGCGTAAGAACCCAAAGCTTTTTCGACAGTCAACGATTTACGTTTTCCCTGCCGAATCGAATCATCTATCCTGTCCAGTTTGCGGTTAACCAGTTCTACTTCGCTTAAATGCTCTTTTTTAAAGTTAAACAACGCCAATCGAATCGCTTCGGACTGCGTACTGGCATACCCTTTTTCGACCATGGTCTGGGCAATCGCCTTGGTTTTTCCCCTCAAATTGACGTTCATGCAAACACCCCGATATAGCCAATATGATTCAATTATGATTTAAAACCGACTTTTTTTGAAGCCAATTCAAAGAAAGCGCGGTTCACCAATAGCCCAAAATATTATTAATTCCGAAACGAAATATAGTGGCATGAAACCGCGTCCGACAACGAAAAGAAGCGGAGCAAGACGAACGTTATTGACTTCAGGAAAACAAGCCAAACCCGGCGACCCAAGCGACCATATCCAGGTTTATCGGCGCGTTTATGATGGGGCTCAACGACGCAGGCCCGCAAGCCCTGCAGACCGCCGAGCGCTTCGGGCAGCTGTTTTATTGAAAGGCGAAAAAGAAAACAAAATAGGTCCAAAAATCGAACATGAAATCCTGTATCTGGGCCGCAGAAAAACCAGTTTTCGGGAACTGCGAACTTCAGGAAAAGATTCCGATGTAATGCCTAAACCGAACGACCCGCACTGGACAAACCTCCACTTTTTGCCGGCGTTGGAAAAGCACCAAATCCAGCAGGCAATGCTGGACAAAGTCAAAGCAAACGCCCTTGCTACAATCCAAAGATGGAAAATGGGCAAACCCCACATGACCGACGAACAGGCATTCAAAAATGCCCTTAGCCAAAGACACCACGGATTACAAATGCGTTCCGCACCCGAGGAAGCCTGGCCGCCGGGAATAGGGGAAATGGAATTCCAAGGACTGTTTAAAGGACACGAATCGACATTTCTAATCGTGTACAACCCTTTGACCGACAAATTTTATTACAGTTCCACACGGCGGGTCGGCCACGCCCAAAGCCATCCCGAACGCTTTGGAAGAAGGCTTGAAGACTCGCCCCAGCGATTTCCCGAAACCCACTGCGACGTAACATTCAAAATCGAAGAAAGAAGAACAAAACGAAAATAAAACCAAATCAATTTACTTGCCAAAAAACTCTTTTTTTAAACCGAATCTTCTTTTCTATTGCAATGGCCGTTGAAAAACTCCAGTTAGGGGAAAAAACCGTTTTTTTGGTCGGAACCGCGCACATTTCCCGCGAATCCGTAGAACAGGTCCGCCAAATTATCGAAAGTGAAAAACCGGATTGTGTCGGAGTCGAACTGGACGAACAGCGATTCCACCAGTTAATGAACCAGCAAAAATGGCGGGAAACCAACGTCAGCGAAGTCATTTCGCAGGGAAAAACCCACCTCTTATTACTGAACATTTTTTTGTCCAACATCCAGCGACAGCTGGGAGAAACCGTGCAGGTAAAGCCCGGAGAAGAAATGATTGAAGCAATTACCGCAGGCCAAAAAATCGGCGCAAACATCGCGCTTTTGGACCGCAACCTCGAAGTCACCATGAAACGTGCCACCGGCCTGATTGGAATCCGCGAAAAACTCAAGCTGTTATGGTACCTGCTTTCGGGTTTTTTTGTCGAACACGAAGCAATCACCCCGCAAAAAATTGAGGAACTCAAGCAAAGCGACATGGTCACCAAACTGATTGAAGAACTCGGAAAAAAAGCGCCAACAATCAAAAAAGTTTTGGTTGACGAACGCGATTCCTTTATCGCCGAACGAATCCGCCAAACGCTCGCCAAAAAAATGGTCGTTGTAATCGGCGCGGGACACCTAAACGGCCTCAAACAAAAACTGCTGCAAAACGAAGCGGTAGATTTGACCCCCTTGATGCAACTGCCCAACAAAAAATCGATTCTGGGCCTTTTGAAATGGCTGATTCCGCTTTTGTTCGTCGCATTGCTTGGCTGGGTCTTTTTCAACAAAGGAATCCTGACCAGCCTGCAGTTTTTGGGCTACTGGATATTGATTACCGGCGGGTTATCCGCCGTCGGCGCGGCGTTAGCCAAAAGCCACCCAGTTTCCATTCTAGTCGCTTTTATTTCCGCCCCGCTAACCACCTTGCACCCGCTTTTGGCCAGCGGCTGGTTCGCGGCAGCCGTTGAAGCCAAGTACAGAAACCCGACGGTCAACGATTTTGAAAAACTCAATACCTTAAACAGCTATTCGGATTTTGAAAAAAACCGCGTCACGCACCTGCTATTGGTCGCGGCGTACACAAACCTCGGAAGCACGGTCGGCGTAATCATCGCGTTTCCGACACTCGTGCACCTATTGGCTTAAAAGAGTGACAAAATGAAAAAGAAAAAAATCAACAAAAATCAAAACATACTTGAGTTTTTTCGGAACCTAAAACCAAACCCCGAATTGGCCGATGCAATCGAAGAAGTTTACAAACAGCGTAAAAAGTTCAAACTAAAAAAAGTAAAATTTTAACAAAAGACTTAACAATAATTTTTTTATTCCACTTTCGAACCCGCAGGCATTTCCTTGTCCAAAGTCAATAGCGACACAGGTCCTTCTTTTGGACCGCTGGCCAACAGCATCCCGTGCGAAAGGATTCCGGCCAAGGGTTTGGGTTCCAGATTCGCGACTACGATTATTTGCTTTCCGTTTAATTCGTCTTTGGTGTAAAACGGCTTTAATCCCGCAACCAAAATCCGCGGATGCTCTTCGCCGATGTCGATTTGAAGCTTGTACAATTTGTCTTTTCCTTCAATGTCTTCCACCGCCAGAATATGGGCGACTTTTAACTCGATTTTTTTGAAATCCGAAAATGAAACGGTTTCCACGCCATCACCGAAACAGATACTGAAAAAACAGGTTTTTTAAACCAAAACAAGGTAATTCTTGCATGAATTTTGAAAAATTGCGCCCCGATTTTCCGGTTTTAAGCCGAAAAATCAACGGAAAACCGGTAGTTTACCTGGACAACGCGGCTACCAGCCTAAAACCAAAACCCGTCATTGACGCGGTCAATCGCTACTATTCCCAAGAAACCGCAAACGTCCACCGAGGACTGCACAAGCTCTCGCAGGAAGCCAGCGAAGAATACGAAAAAAGCCACACAATAGTCGAAAAATTTGTCAACGCAAAAGCGGGAGAAATCGTTTTTACCCGCGGAACAACCGACAGTTTGAACGCAATCATGTATACGATTCTGAATAACGGGTTGGTTCAAAGCGGCGACGAAATTTTATTGACCAGAGCCGAACACCACGCGAATCTTGTTCCCTGGCAGTTTTTGGCCAAAAAAACAGGAGCCAAACTAAAATTTGCGGAATTAAACCCCGATTTTTCGCTGAACATGGCGGACTTTGAACAAAAAATGTCCAAAAAAACAAAAATCGTTTCCGTTCCGCACGTTTCCAACACCGTTGCCGCGATTAACGACGTTTCAAAAATCGGAAAAATCGCCAAGGACAAAAACCCGAACTGCATTTTTATCGTGGACGCCGCGCAGTCGGTTCCCCACATACCAATCGACCTCAAAAAAATAAACTGCGATTTTTTGGCATTCAGCGGCCACAAAATGCTGGGACCGACCGGCATCGGAGTTTTGTACGGAAAAAAAGAACTCTTGGAAAAACTTGAACCGTTCGAATACGGCGGCGCGATGATTCACTCGGTTTCCTACGAAAAATCCTTATGGAACAAGCTGCCGGACAAATGGGAAGCGGGAACTCCCCACATTGCCGGCGCGTACGGAATGAAAGCGGCGGTCGAATACCTTTCCAAAATCGGAATGGATAACGTGCACGAACACGAAAAACAGCTGACAAAATTTGCATTGGAAAAACTTTCGGATCTGGAAAACCGAAAAAAAATCCGGATTTACAACCCCAAAAACGCCGAAAAACAAGGCGGCGTAATCCTATTTGATTCACCCGCATTAGAATCCCACGAAATCGGAATCGCCCTGGACGAAATGCAAAACATAGCGGTCCGCACGGGCATGATGTGCGCACAGCCCATTGTCGAAAAGCTGAACAAACAGGGGTTGGCAAGGGCCAGCTTTTACATTTACAATACCAAAGAAGAAGTCGAAATTTTTGCCGACACAATAAGTGAAATCATCGGTTCGTTCCAGTAATCACTTTTTTTGAACCTGCGCAACCGCTTGACTTTTATTAACTATTTCCCGGGCCTGCGACGTGTAAGCCGCAATCTCAATCGCTGAAATAAATTTGGCCTTGCGGGAGGTTGAGGCGCAGCAGCCGGCGGACGCGGGGACATAGCAATGGGTGGTCGCGAAGGTTCCCTGCGAAGCGGTGCCGCTTGAGGCTTTGGTGCCACGGATCTTTGCGGCAAAGGGCGCGGATTTTTCTGCTGCTCAGAAATTTTTTTTACCAATTTGGGCAGTTGGGGGTCATCGGCATACAACACATTGGTTGCAATCGTTTTCAATTGCGGCGAAAACTTCGGCGTTAGCAGGTGGTTTATCAGCCGAAGCTGCAGTACCTCCAATTCACTGACACTGACTCTGGCCGCATTTAAATTTGCTGAAACTTGGCGCAATTTTTCCGCGGCAGTTGGGTCGGTTTGAGAACCTGACTGCGCAGAAGCCAGTCTGTGTTGCTGTGCAAACAAGATATCACGGGCGTTGCTTCTCTCTTTCAACGATTCTTCTAGTTCAAGCGCACTGGTTACCAGTTCATGAAAAGAGTTTCTGGCAATAACCTGATCCACCCAAACTTCGCTTTTTACCATGTGCTGACCTTTTGAAAATAATTGAAGAAAGCGGTATTTAATACCAGCCATTTTCCCAAGCGATTGTCAAAAATGATTCTGTGGCCAAAATCGGCCATAAGCCATCCGTTTCCTCGCGCTTCGCGGCTGCTTTGGGTTCAAAGCGGTTCGGAAATGTCCGCGACGGTCAAATCGGTTCCGAACTCTTTTATTTCCTTTATCGGAATCAAAACCAGGTGCGAGTTGTCCCCGCCGCCGGCAAAAACCGAATCGCTTGGGGAAAAACACGAATCCAAAACGGTTTTAACGCCAAAAATCGAGACTGGCGGAACGCCGCCGATTTCATAACCCGTCATTTCAAACACTTCTTTTTCGGACGCCAAGCGAAGCTTGGATGAACCCGTAACTTTTTGGAGTTTTGCCGTGTCCACGTTCTGGTCTCCCGGAACCAATGCCAAAACGCCGTTTTGGTCCTTGTCCACGAACAAAATCGACTTGAGCACCTTGGACAAAGGAACATTCATCAGTCTTGCTGCGGCCTTGGCGGAATGAACTTCTTCCCCGCAATCCAAAATCTTGGCGGACAATTTGTTCGCTTCGATAAAATCGTCGAGCATGCACTGACCCAATTGCAAAAAAAATAAAAAGAAGAGGTTCGGCGTTGCCGCCGAAACCCTGGTTCAAACGATTTATTTGCACGCGGCTTTAAGCGCCTGGACTTTGTCGGTTTTTTCCCAGGTAAAATCCGGGTCGTTTCTGCCAAAGTGGCCGTACGCCGAGGTTTTCTGGTAAATCGGCCGTGCGAGCCTTAATTCGCGCACGATATCGGCTGGTTTGAGGGGAAACAATTTGCGCACCGCAGCCTCGATTTTTTCCTCTGAAACCTTGTTGGTTCCGTCGGTGTGCACAAGAACCGAGACCGGTTCCGCGACTCCAATCGCGTATGCCAATTGGACCTCGCACTTGTCCGCCAATCCGGCCGCTACAACGTTTTTGGCAATGTAGCGCGCCGCGTAGGCAGCGCTTCTATCCACTTTGGTGGGGTCTTTTCCCGAAAAGGCGCCTCCGCCGTGCGAACTGTGTCCGCCATAGGTATCGGCGATGATTTTTCGCCCTGTCAAGCCCGAATCCGCTGCGGGACCGCCAAAAACGAATCGCCCGGTTGGATTGATGAAGATTTTGGTTTTGGAGTCCAACCACTTTCCGCAGACTGGGTCAATGACTTTTTCCTTGATTTGCTTTCGAAGCTCTTCAATCGGAAATTTTTCCGAATGATGCACGGAAACTACCACGGTTTCCAATCGTTTGATTTTCCCGTTTTCGTATTCCACGGTTACCTGGCTTTTTCCGTCCGGATAAATTTCCTTGATTTCGCCTTTTTTCCTGCATTCGGTCAGACGCATAGTCAATTTGTGCGCCAGCACAATCGAGAAGGGCAGGTACTCGGGAGTTTCGTTGCAGGCAAAACCGAACATAAGTCCCTGGTCCCCCGCGCCTTGTTCCTTAAAGTCGCCTTCTCCTTCGTTGACTCCTTGCGCTATGTCGGGGCTCTGGCTGTGAATCGCGCTTAACACCGCGACGTTCTTGTAATCAAAACCGATGTTCGGGTCGGTATAACCAATGGCTTTAATGGCGTCTCTAGCCACTTTTTCATAATCCACTTTGGCTTTGGTGCGGACTTCGCCTGCCAAAACGCACAAGCCGGTTGTAACCAAAGTTTCAAGCCCTGTATGCGAATTCGGGTCCTGTTCCAAACAAGCGTCTAAAATGGCGTCTGATATTCTGTCAGCCACTTTGTCCGGGTGTCCATCCGTTACGGACTCGGAAGTGAACAAATATTTTTCTCGTGAAATGCTCATGTTATTCCTCCTTTTTTGAAATCAACACCAGTACGAACACTTCATAGTAGTCCTTTAATACTTTTTTGGTGCATAAAAAATTCTAATTGGAATATTCCGATTCGAATGAATGTTTTTTACCCTTTGGAGCTGAAAATAACCATGCTGCCGGAACTAAGCGAACTCAAATTCAAGCGAAAACAATTGAACTTAACGCAGGTGCAATTGTCCGAACTCTCCAAGGTTTCGCAGTCATTGATTGCCAAAATCGAATCCGGAAAAACGATTCCCAGCTACGAAAACGCCAAAAAACTCTTTGACGCACTTGAAAAAACCGGCCAGATTCACAGGGTGCTGGCCGAACACTTGATGAAAAAACCCGTGCTTTTCGTTCATGCAACCGACACAGTTCAAAAAGCAATCCGCCTGATGCAAAAAAACGGGATTTCGCAACTACCTGTGCTTGAAAATCGGGTGGTCATCGGAACGGTTTCCGAAAACGGTTTGCTTGAAAAAAGCCAGTCCAAATCCCGCGAAAACCTCCACTCCGCGCAAGTCAAAACCGTTTTGGAACCCGCCTTGCCGCAGGTCCCTCCCGAAACCCCCATCCAATCCTTGGGAACGATTCTGGAACACGCTCCCGCGGCTTTGGTAACCCAAAACGGCTCCTTAATCGGAATCGTCTCGCAATCCGATTACTTAAAAACCGTTGCAAGCAAAAAAATAACCAAACACCAAAGGCTGATTTAAACATGAAAAATCAAACGAACAACACCGTTTACGAGAGTATAAAAGAATCTCTCAAACATGTCGGGATTGGAGTTTTACCAATAATCATTTGGGTATTCACGGCAATGAGTTTATTTTTTTTAGCAGGAAATATCGAAAACTCAAGCAATTATCTAAGTGTTATTAATTTATTAGTTCTTTTTGGATTCACTTTCTCCATAGGACTATTTACGTATCACCCAATTGTGAGAGATGAAAAAGACACCACACACCAAAGGAAAATTTTGTTATATGGGCTTATTGCATTTATGTGCACAATCATTTTTGCACTAAGTCTATTTGGGATTCATTCTAACGATGTAACTTTTAAATCTGGAACAGATGCATGGATTATACAACTTAGAGATTTATTCCATACAATAGCATCACTTACATTAGTTTTGTCAATTGCGGGTTTCTTTTCAGCGTTATTAGCAACAATTATTGAATTTGCCCAAAAAACAAAAAATATGTATTTTGGTTAAAAAAAGTAAAATGTGAACCTCATGCCGATTGAATCCAAGCGATGGGAAAAAGAATTCGAAACCCAAATTCTTGCGGACTGGAAAACCAAAACCGATTATCGCTTTGACCCAAAGTCCCCAAAAAAAGTCTTTTCCATTGATACCCCGCCGCCCTACGTGAACTCTGCCGTGCACGTGGGCCACACCGCCACTTACTGCGTAATGGACTTCATCGCCCGATTCCGACGGCAAAATGGATTTAACGTACTGTTCCCACTCGGCCTTGACCGAAACGGTTTGCCGATTGAAATGGCTGCTGAAAAAAAATTCGGAAAGCGTTTTAACGAAGTTTCGCGCGAAGAATTTTTGGGGTTGTGCCAAAAAGTTCTAGAAGAATCCAGCGCGGAAAGCGTGGACTCGTTTTACCGCCACGGCATCAGTTTCAATTCGTATAAAATCGGAAACGAACTGGGAGAAATCTACCAGACCGACTCGCCGCACTACCGCAGTTTAACGCAAGACACGTTCATCGAACTGTACAACAAAGGCCTCATTTACGAAGACTTTCGCATCAACAACTACTGCCCCGGATGCCGCACAACCGTTGCAGACGCGGAAATCATTTACACGGACAAAGACTCCACATTCAACGACATCATATTTACAGTAAAAGAAACGGGAGAAAAAATCGTCATCGGAACCACGCGACCCGAACTCGTTGCCACCTGCGGAATGATAATTTTTAATCCGCAAGACCAGCGATACCAAAAACTCGACGGCTTGCACGCGATTACCCCGATTTTTGAAAAAACCGTTCCCATCAAAGCCCATACTTTGGCCGAAATCGGCAAAGGAACAGGGCTTGCCATGATGTGCAGTGCCGGCGATTTAAGCGACATCCGGTTTTTCCGCGAAATGAAACTCAAACCAATCATTGCAATTGACAGCGACGGAAAAATGAACGAACACGCGGGATTTTTGCAAGGCCTTAGGGTAAAACCCGCACGCCAAAAAATGATTGACGAACTCAAAGCCAAAGGACTGCTCGTCAACCAAAAACCCGTCGTTCACCGCACACCGGTCTGCGAACGAAGCAAAGACGACATTGAATTCATCGAAATGAACGAACTATACCTCAAGCAAACCGACTACAGGGAAAAAATGAAAAAATTATCCGCGTCCGTGCATTTCTTTGCCGAAGAAAGCCGGCAAATTTTGCTCGATTGGATTGATTCAATCTCAATCGACTGGCCGATTTCACGCCGCCGCTATTACGGAACCGAAATACCGCTTTGGTACTGCAAAAAATGCAAACACGCAATCGTTCCCCAAAAAGGAAAATACCACCAGCCCTGGAAACAAAAAGCACCCATTGCCAAATGCCCCAAATGCGGACACTCCGAATTCCGAGGAGAAGAACGCGTATTTGACACCTGGTTTGACTCCTCGATTTCACCACTCTACATTTTGCAATGGACGCGCAACGAAAACTTTTTCAAAAAAGCAATTCCGTGTTCCTTGCGGCCGCAAGGAAAAGAAATCGTGCGCACCTGGCTCTATTACACTCTTTTCAAATGCTATTTGCTCACCGACAAGCCGATTTTCCAAGACGTTTGGATTCATCATCACATTGTCGGCGAAGACGGGAAAAAATTCTCCAAAAGCGCTGGCACGGGAGTCGACCCCAAAGTCGTATTGGAGCGCTTTGGCGCCGAACCCTTCCGATTATGGACCGCACTCGAAGGAAACCTTCACTCTTCCGACTTGCGATGCAGTTTTGAACGAATCGAAGGCGCTTCCAAAACCCTCACCAAACTCTGGAACACCAGCCGATTCATCTCCCAGTTTTCCAAGCCGAATGCAAAACCCAAAAAACCGGAAATCATCGACGAATGGATACTCAAAGAACTCAACCAAATCGCAAAATTTTCAGGCGAACATTATTTCGAGTACGATTTCCACAATCCCATGACGCGCTTGTCCAACTTTTTATGGGACACGTTTTCCTCGCACTATTTGGAACTCGTCAAAAGCCGCGCCTACAACAAAAATAACGAGTTCTCCAAAGAACAACAGGATGCTGCGGCGTGGACCTTGTACGCCTGCATTGAAAAAATGTTGAGGCTATGGTTTCCCGTCAATCCGTTTATTACCACAAAATTGTATTTTGAATTGTTCCAGCAAAACATCGAAGCACAGGCATTTGTCGAATACGATTCCAAACTTGAAAAAGAACTCGGATTCTCAACCGACGAACTCAAGGCCTTGAACAGCTCGATTTGGCAGGCCAAACGCGACCAATCCTTGGCGCTCAACGCACCGATTGAAAAATTCGCGATGCCTGAAAAATTCAAGTCCATTAAAAAAACACTGGCCGCGTGCCACCAAATACAAAAAATTACCTGGGTTTAACCAATTGAAATCAAAAAACGTTAGATGGAGTTGAAATGCCAAAAAAACAAACCGTTTCAGCAAAAAATCGTCAACGGGCCCGCCAAACAATCCGGCGAAGACAAGCATTACAGTATTCCAAGTTTTCCTCGAAACTGGCCGGACTGGGGTTGTTAAAACGGGTTTTAGTCCAGAACCCCGGCATTCGTCTTTTACCCTACCGGATTGTTCGCAAACCCGAAACGTTTTCACTTGCGACATTTCATCCTCTTCCGGAAAGGGTACTGGTGCGAAGCGATGAAGCCAATTCCAGAGGTTCTTATTCTTGGGATATAATGCCGCGAAGGACATTTTACGTGAACAAACGCAACCCAAAAGAAACTGAAAACGAAATTCGTGCATTTATGACGGAATACTTTGGGTACACGAGAAACCTGTTTTATATTGTTCATCCATTGCGAGCATTACAAGAGTACCACACAATTGGAAAAGTTTATCGGGACGGCGCCAAAGTAAAGATTGAAATAAAAGAAGCGAAAAAATCTTTTAAGCAGGTCCCGATTTCAATCAGTTTGTTTCGGAATGCTTTTGGGAATCATCAGGGAGCCACGGAAGTCAAATCCATCCATAGCCAGAAAAAAGGTTTAACAAAAAAGGTCGATCAATTAGCCCAAACACTGGCACGACTTGGTGGCAAAAAATTCGAATTCAGCTTTGTAACCTATAAAGACTCGCCAAATCAACCCGAAATATACGATTTATTACTTCTCAAATAATCAAGAATTAGCGGACCGCAACCAAAACAATTTTTATACTGCCAACCCCAATCGCCAAACGCAGTATTTTTATAGGCGGAATCGGTTGTTTTTATATGAGTAAAAGGATTTGGAAAAAACCTTCCACACGAAGGGGTGCAAGGGCATTACAACGGAGTCTCAATCGCATGCATATCGACTTGTTAAGGGCTGGCCGTGAGCGACTCGATCCAATAACCTAAAATTTTATTGCCAACAAGACCCCTGCCCAAAAAAGGGCTCTGTCTGAACAAAAAATGGAAAACAAAGCAGCAGCTTGGTTTAACCAGCGCCGGGACCGATTCCAAGAAAGATACGCTTACCATCACGGACGCGTTACACAATTTTTAAAGGGGTGGGAAAAAATTGCTAAACAAAACCCGTTCAAACAAAAAAACCTTAAAAATGCTTTAGCGTTGCGCAGAAGCGCGGAGCTTGTTCAAGCGGAACTGGCGGAATTTGTCAAACTCGTGCGAACCATCAATTATGAATGGGTTCCGGAATCGCGAGAGGCATACTACAAAGATTTTGTCGAACCATTCGAAAAAAGCCATACGAAAGTAACCGATTTCCTTGCGCTATGCGACCAAGCAATCGCTGTACTGCGTGAGAAAGAAAGACTATAGCAATTATCTGTGATTTCTAATTCATACAAAATCCAATATATTGTATACTCAATATACCCAAAGAAGGCCGGCGGCGGCTGGGTGCGGATAGCTGCCGATTTTCAAAATGTCCAATTCCTTTTTCTCAAAACAGCAGTTCAAACCCGAAACCGCTCCAAACGCCAAAATCGCCCAGAAACCTTCAAAAACGCGGTTTAACGGACATTTTGGCTTATTTATAATCCAAAGCCGTCAACGCAAGGTTTAAATAATCTAAGAACCGGAGATAGTTATAACCATCTTTATTTTCAGTTAATTAGTTAATGGTGAATTTGTGAAGAAAACAATCCTTTTAGTTTTGATGGTATTGCTTGCCGGCTCGGCCTTGGCCATTTTTGCGGAAGTTCCCCGAGAAGTCGTTTTGCAAGGCCAAAACACCGCGTTTCCGATTACCATTACCAACACTTTAAACACAAGCCAAGCCTTATCTTTGCGGTTTTTTTCGCCTAACAACGTCTCAATTAACGCTCCCGCAACAATAGAACCAAACCAGTCGATTACCTTACTTGCAACCGCGGATAACCCATTCTTTTTGCAAAACACGGTTTACAAATCCCGCCTGACGATTAAAATCGGAAACGAGCAATCCATCCACCAAATTCGCTTCGTTTTCCCCAAAACCCGGCAAGAAGACCAAAACAACCCGAATCCGCCTGCCAACGACCAAAACAGCATCGGATTCACGGGATTCTTATTGGCCAACGGCTCCGCCGCATGGAACAAACTATCCGCTTGGGGAACAACCGGCCTTTCCTGGACAATTAATACCAAAGTCATTACCACGCCCGTGACCATCAGCATTTTGCAGTTATTCCTAATCGGGTTAGTCGCAATTTTAGCGGTCGCGTTTTTTGTCAGGGTTTACCACTACGCGAAAAGCGGTGAAAAAAAATGACGAATAAAAATTCGGTTTTGCTTATTATCGGGCTGCTTTTGCTTTTAGCCCCCGGCATTTTGGCTTCCAACGGGATTTTTTTGACCAAAAACATTTCCAATTTTTACCTGGAAACCGACACCGCCTTGCCCGCTGTCTTTGACGTTTACAATTCAACCAACCAAAAAGTCTGCTTTGTTCCAACCGCAACAATCAGCCCAAGCGATTTGGATTTAACCGTTGCACCAAACGATTTTTGCTTAAACGCGAACGAAACCACGCCCGTAACCGTTACCGCAAATGCGACTTCGAACAGCGACTCGGGAAATTACACGCTTACTTTGCATTTGGATTACAATAACACAACCGACCAAAATTCCGTTTCATTCCACGTCAACCAGACTCCCGACATCAGCCTGAACCTGCCCGATGTGAGCCTGTGCAAAAACGAAAACCGAAACGAAACCGTTTCAGTGCAAAACAATTCCGGCCAAACCCAATTCGTTCGATTGGAAACCAGCACCAACGGAATGGACATAACATTTAACCAAACCGAATTCACACTTGATGCGGGCCAAAGTAAGGATATTACCGCTCACTTTGAAGTTTCCACGAGCCGGCAAAGCGGACATTACAAATACCTGGTTTTTTCCCGCACCGATTCGTCCACCAGCGTACAAAAAGGCGAATTCCAAGTCCGCACCTGCACAAATCAAGAAGACACGACCAACTTTTCGATTACCACGTCCAACGTCTGCCAATTAATCAGCCAGGGCCAGACCAAAGTCATTTCGTTTAACATCCAAAACAAAAACGATTCCACCGACCTGTTCTCTTTTACCGCACAAAGCGCGTTACCCATCAACATTCTCACAAGCTCTCCCGTCGAATTAAGCGACGAGGAAAGCCAAGGCATCTCGATTCGCGTCTCGCCCGATTATTCGGTTCCCAACGGACGATACACCGTCAATTTGACGGTTTCCAACGGATTTTTAACCAAAAATAAAGAAGCCTGCATCGATGTGGGACCCGAAAGCCAGGTGTCCATTGCACCGAACGATTTGAGCGTTATCCGCGGCAACAGCATCGGAACCGTTTTGACCGTACAGAACAATTCTTCTTTGACCAAATCAGTCCAAATCAGCACATCGAACGCCACCACGGACGTTTCGGTTTCATTTTCCCAAACCGGATTTTCAATCGGGGGCAACCGCAGCCAAAACACGATTGTAACAATCCAAACCAATTCCAACACCGCACTCGGCCCCCAAGCGGCTTCGCTTCGCATCCGCTCGGGAGAACAAACGTATTTTGCCACCGTGAACTTCACGGTTTTCGCGGAAAATACTCCGCCCCAGCCGCCTTACAACGGCCCGGTTGAAGCCAAAATCGAAATCATCAGCTTTCCAATCGTAATTGAAATCGCAAACGGCGAAACCAAGGAACTCAATTTTATCGTGCAAAACAAAAGCAATGACCGCTTGGATAATCTGGAAATCGCTTTTACGGGACTCCCCGCCAGCGTGCGCTTTTCACCGCCTTCGCGCTTTTCATTGGACGCCAATCAAATTTTGAGCATGCGCGGACAAATCACAGCCGCAAACAACGCGGTCAGCACTTCCGTGAACGTGCGTTTGCTTGCCCAAAACGCGGATTACAAAAATACGCAGGTCGTCCGCGTGCAAGTCAACGGCATCAATTCCCAAACTTCCAATCAATCCCAAAACCCGTTTGGTTTTATCATCACGGGTCTCTTTGGAATCGGAGCCGGAAACCAGGGATGGATTGCGTTAATCCTTTTGGCCTTGATTGTTTTCATGATTATTTCCGAAAACAAGGACCACTCGACCTGGGTTGGAATCGTTTTACTCATCGCGATTTTACTGGCCATTTTAAGCTGGAATTCAATCTATGCCTTTTGGGCCTTGGTCGTGCTGCTTGTAGTGGTCTTTTTGCTTGCGGTTTCCTGGAGCAAACGCCACGAAGTCTGGCACCTCCAGAAAAAAAAATGGCACGAAACCGTACGCCCGCAAACCAAATAAAGGAAAACTAATTATGAAACTCTACAAGCGAATGCTATTCGTCGGAATCACGTTAGTTGCGATTTCACTGGCCCTGCACGCGCTGGCAATTTAAAAAAAAAGAATTTCACGTTTAACCCAAATCGAATTTTTTCAACCTATTTTTCAATCCTGCTTTACTGGCCGGAAAAAATTCGCATGAACATATCGTCGACCATTCCGAGGCATTCCTGAATCGTCGAACAGGTTACCCCGCCAAAATGCAGGATTAATTCGGCCTTGTTTTTCGAAGGGGACGACAGGTTGCCCGCGGCATCCTGCGAAAACTGGCAGGCAATCACGTGAACAGTCTTGTCATTTTTCAATTCCGAAACCGAAATATTGTCGATTTTTTCAATGTGCCATACGTTTTTCATTCCCAGCCGGTCAACCCAATCCTGGTTTCCAATCACATACAGTTTCATATCTTCCGCGTTCACCTGCAAATAATCTTCGGGAGGCAACGTGCCCGTTGCTGAAACCAAGTCACTCACATTAATGCCGCCCGTGGATTCCACAGGAACCGGTGCCGGACCCGTAGGAGCCTGCACCGCGCTTTTTATTTCATAATATGCCGCTTTCACGCCTTCCACTACACTCACTACAACACCCTTGACGCCGTACACGACAATCACTCCGGCACCAACCAATAAACGCCCGAATTCGGCACCCGTTACTTGGGATCCGCCCGCAAGCCAGGCCCCGGACTGAATTCTCTTAACTCCTTCCGGAACCTGTGAAGAATCACCCACAACCAAGAATTTCAACCAGTACCAACCGCGCAACGACACTTTCTTGGTCTTGTCCCACCACGATTCATCCAGTTTTAATTTGTTTGTATTCACCAGATTTGCAATCTTGTCGCAGGACAAACTCGCGCCGACACCCAGCACCAAGGGTTTTTGCTGGTTGACATCCCCGATTACCAATTCAAAAGCCTGCGGATTTTTCTTAAGCAAATCAACAGTCAAAGGAGCGCCGCTCAAACCCTGAATCGAAAGCGACAACGGTTTTTCAACAGTTGAAACAACCGGCCCTGAACCAACGGGCGTTAATTGGCCGACTGGAATTATAATGCTCGAACCCGAAGCGGGTGTTCCCGTCGCAGGGGTTCCCGGAAGAGATACTTGCACGATTTCCAAGGCGGAAACAAAACAGCCAAAAAAAATTAAGAAAACTAAAAAAAACGCGTATCGCGAAGCTTTCATTAAGAGCCCTCCGAATATGCGGGATCGGTCTTTGGCATGGTAACCGAACCTAACGAAAGCGGGTTAAAGCCCGTGATTTTAAGCGACAAATTGTACGAAGTTCCTTCCATAACGTTCCACAAAATCACGATGTTGGAAGAATCCTTTTTGGCGGTTACTTTGAAAACCGCGGGTTCAAACGACAAGTTTTTCACAAAGTCGCTGAATGCATAATCCGCTTTTCCCGAAGCTTTGACTTTGGCATACAGCGCGTTCAAACTGGCCTGGTCAAACTGCAAGCCCACGGCACCGGGAACGCGCGCGGCAACCGCCAAATCCTTTTTCAAGGACTGGACTTTTCCCGTCAAAGCGGTTTTTTGGGCACCCGTTGCGTTCAACCAAAAACTTTCCGTTCCATCGGCATTGATGTCCGTTACCCTTTTTTGCAAACCCGCCTTGCCGGGTGCCTCTTCGGGCAACGCGTTGGCCTGGTTTTTCAAATCCGAAACCGTGGAATCAAATTTTTCGCGGGCTTCGAGAAGCGGCGATTTTGGAACAATTCCCTTCACCGCATTGATGTATTCCTGCGAAAAATTCACGGCCAATGAATCCACATAAAAAAAATCCCCATACACAAAATGCTTGTTAAAGCGAATCTTGAGTTGGATTTGGTTTCCGCTTTCCATAAAACGATACGTAATCGATTCGTTTTCCGGAATACTTATGGTTTGCTTGCTTGTCAAGTCAGACAAGGCAAGGTGAATGTGGTCGCCTTCCCCGCTAGCATACGTGTTCACGTAGTCTTCAACAAAAAGGTCCACAAGATGCTTTGTTTGGTTATTCACACTCGCATCCAAAGTAATCGCGCTTTTCACAGTAAAACCGTCCTGTTTTGAAACCGTGAGTCCTTGCCACCCGGATTCAAGCTTGACCGGAACCGAAAAAGGGGTTTGTTGTTCTGTAAGAATCGTCTCGCTGATTGTCTGGAGACGACGATACTGCTCGTTTTCCAAATATGCGTTCAAAATATCCAGGTATTTTTTGGTAATTTGAACCTTGATTTTGAAAATATCCGTGCAATTCTCCGCCCACCAGCAGGCGTTATGAATAATATTAAGCTTTATTCCTTTGTCATCTAGCGCATTGACATTCAGCAAATAATATTCCGAAACGTTTTCCGGAAACACAACCTCCGCGATTTCAGCCCACTGCATTCCAAGCGTCCGCACCTTAAACTTCATCTGTTTAAGACCCGGATTATACGTATCACACCAAATCTGGAGAATCGGCTTTTCACCGCTTTGCCGCACCGCCCCTGAAGTGCCAGCCATTGGTTCCAGTTTCCATTCAAAATAATTCCCGTACGATTTGCGGCACGTGGCGTCCAATGTTCCGCCGTCAAAAGCGGTTTGGACATCCAGCGTCCTCTTCAGCGTGGCACCTGGATTGAGCAAGCCCGGCGTCCAAACCGACCAGTCCGCGAGGACCGACTGGAAAAAAAGAACGAGGATTACGGCGAAAAGGATGCGCTTTGGCATGTCGTCCTCAACTCCTCAACCGATGATTTTTGTCCGCCCAAAATGCTCTCGTAAAGCGATTGCTTGCTGGAAAACGATTGCAAGCCGAACTTTCCGCCGGCTTTTTTTGCCCAGCCGTCAAACGAATTCAGTTCCGACAAAATCTGGATTCCCAAATCGCTTCGCTGGTTAAACCAGCTTAATTTTGCGCAATACTCGGAAAAGCTAAGTTCTGAAATCGACGAAGAAACGCTGAAATACTGTTTTTCCAAAAGCGACAAGTGCACAAAGGACAACAACGCGTTTTTGGCCGCGATTTGTTCTTCTGATGCCGCGGGAACCGCTTCCAACTCCGAACCCAGTTCTTCCAAGGACGCCTTGGAAAGACTCGAAAGGCCTTTTTGGTCAAAATTCATGGAATCCAATTCCACGCCTTTTGCGGAAAAGATGCCCAAAACAGTTTTGTCAAAATTTTGACCGGTAAAAAAAGCGTTTCCGAACCAAAAAACCGCCGCCAACAAAGCCAAAACAATTAGAATTAAAACGCCGCGATTCATGCAAAACCGATTAAAATATGCCAAGGCCAGTTTTTATAGTTTTCTGAAAATGCTCTGTTATTAACTAATAAAACGGGCCAAACAACCGCTTCGCCGGCTTTTTATTCGTTTTGCTGGTTAAAACAATTTAACAAAAAAGAAGGAATAAAAATGCCGATTTTTGGAAAAATGCGGGCGAAACGCGCCATTCGAAAACTCAAAGAAAAAGACGACCGTTTGACGAATTATAAAAACCGCGTTACGCAGGACCTTTTTGTCGGCGGCAAGCGTTCCTTTGCGAAAGCCGCCAAGCGAACCGCTGCTGCAAATTTTAAAAAAACGATTGTTGAAGCAAAAAAAGCGCGAATCGAAGCCAACCTGATTATTGCCGAATCCAGCTTTTCGGGATTAAAACAAATCCGGCGATGGTTTTGGAACCGGCGGCTCAAAAAAGCCAATGCAAAATTGCAGCGAGCCCAAACCGTGTTACAATCACGCCAACAAAATCAGGCAACCGTAAAACAAGCCCACGAAAGGGAATACCAGGCTATCGTGGCAAAAAAGCAGGCCAAAACGGCAAAACCAAAAGCAGTTGTAGATATGTATTTGAGCCGCGTTGCCCAGCAATTAAAAAAATTCGAACCGGTTTTGAAAGCTAACTTGGATTGGATTGAAAGAGTAAACCCCCCGGATTCTACCGCAACTCCTACGACGCCTCCGACACCGGCACCCAAAGTATTAGACAATACCCAAATCAACGACCTTCGAGCCAAAATCCAAGCCGAAATAAACGCCGCCGACAAAAAAACCGCGGCCTATTGCTTACTGGAAGCCGACGTGCAATTAAGAATCATCAAGCAAAGCATTCTCGGAAAAAACGCAAATCCTGCAAGAGCCAAAGCCGCACTGTCTGCAGCCATCGCGGTTTTTTCGCAAAATGCGCCGTAATCAACGAATTTGACTTTAATTAATATCGGATGCGGAAAAAACCGGATTAAATCCGAAAACCCGCAAACAATCCAAAGCCGCGGCATAAAGCGGCTTATCGTTTGGCCAAGGCGAATTTCCGCCATTAAAAAGGAATATTGATAGCGGTTGGGTTTGCGGATTTTATTGCAGGGGTTGAATTGTTTGGTCGAATCGGGATTTGAATTTGGTTTTGGCCAGGATTTCACCGAGTTTTTTTTGGTTTAACCGGCCCTTTTTGATGAGATTTGAAATGTCGCGTTTGTCTTTTTCGATTTTGAATTCGAGTCTTTTTCGGCTGAGTTTTTTGTAAAACGAGTGAAGTTTTGCCTGCCGATATTGGCGGTCGGCCAATGCTTTTACCTTGTAAACCAGCAATAATTCGGGATTTGGAATTTCAACGGCAAGGCCTTCGATGGCTGATTGAATCGTGTTGTTCTCCAATAATTTCCACGGAACCTCGATTTTTTGGTTTTCGGCAAGAGTGTGTTTGTCCGAATAAAACGTTACGTCAAAAATAATGTGCTGAAGCTTGTATTCGCCCAATCCTTCTTTGCTGATTTGTTTTACAAAACTGACGCCGCCGTTAACTTCTTTCGTAAATCCCTCTTTTTCAAAAAACGGCTCGAGTTTTTCAAGTTCTTTTTTGTTTTTAAGCGCAAAATCCACGTCCACGGAATATTCGGACTGCGCGTATGCATAGACCGCCCAGCCGCCGACAATAATCGGAAATACTTTGCGCGATTGGCAGTATTTCAAAAAGCGTTCGAGAAAATCCTTTGAATAATTTGTAATCGGTTCGCTCATTAGACGCCCCAGGTTTGTTCAATCAGCTTGTCCGCCATTGCGCCTTTTTTGTCGCACGCCAAATCGATAATCGTCCGGATTTTACTCGCAAATAGTTTTCCGTTGATTTCCGTTTTTTTGGAAAGAACGGGCGTTTCTTCGAAAACTTTTAAAACGGTTTTATTCCCGATTCCAACGCCAAGGCTTTTTTGGAGTTTTGCAGCCTCTTTTTTCGGCAAATAAACCGAAACCGTGCTGGAAACGTAATAATTGGAATATTGGGCCAGTGCGGACTCCAGGCAAAAAACCGCGTTTTGGGGCAGTTTTTTTTCCAAGTCCACTTTTTCATACGATGAATGAAATTCAAACAGCAAGAGGTCTTTCATGCTGCGAAAAAAAGAAACCGCATCAGTCAAGCCGACGGGGTCCGCTAAAACATAGTTTTTGTCGGTTTTTTTTATGAAGTTTTTTTCCAATAGATAGCCAAAGCAGTTGTTAACCGTCCCCATGGCCAGCTTCAATTCCTTTTTGACCGAATACTGGGTAAACTCCCTTTTCTCAAGAATATATTCCACGACTTTGAACGTCTGTTTGGACGCTAAATTAACCACAACAACCACCTATCAATAAATATTGACATATCAATTTAAATTGATATGTGGCCATAACAACATTTTGTTTTAGGGCGAATACAAAATGCACGCATTTTGTTTTATTCTCAGTACAAAATGATGGCTTTTGGTGATTTTTAAGTAAAAACTTTGCTGTCCGAGCCAGCCGCGGCGTAAAAAAATTAAGAAATTTACCGGCTGCAACTATTTTTTTCGTGCAATGCTCGAAGTAATCAATCTTGAAACCGATGCGGGGCCTTCGATGGTTCCCCAGACATCAACCAGCGTATTGTTTTGAGTTGTTTCCGAACCCAAGTACAAAACTTTGGCTTCGTCTTTTGCCAAAGGAGCCAAAACCAGCACAAAGGAATAGCCGTCGGAAATCTTTTCCGCTTCTTTAACCAAGCCGCTGAATTTCAGTATTTTTCCGTTAAATTCTGCCGGATTTGAAATAATCGCAGTAAGGTCCGCAACCGGCGCGGTCTGAATGATTTGTTCTTCGGAAAGTTTTCCGTTTGCCGGCGCCAAAGTTTTTTCGGCAATGACTTTTTCTTTTCCCGATGCATTGGTTCCGACGAGCTGCACCTGAACGGGAGACGCCGAACCCAGCAAGGAATCAAAAAGGAAAGAAGCGCACGTGCCTTCTTCCGCGGCTTTCCGGTTGACGGCTGTAAGGGGTTTTTGCCCAAGCGAACTGATGGCTTTCAGCTTCAGCGAAGCAAGGTCATCTTCCGTTCCGCCGAGTTTTATGCAGGCGGCCGCGCTTCCGGTATCATTTGGGGAAGGCACTTGGTCCAGTTCTTTTCCATCCTTAACGAGTTTGAGTTTCGCATCTTTTTCCGCAGCCGTCAAAAAAAGCCGATCCATAAAACGGTTGTCCACTAAAAGCAAAGCGTCCAGCAAGGTTTGGGGATTTGTTTTTCCAAACTGGACCTGAACCGGCGCTGTTTCCGCGCTTGGGGCCGCCCAGAAAAAATCCGGATTGCGGGAAACTGCAAACTCAAACTGGCAAGCTGAAAAAACAAACCGCTTTCCAACCAGTTTGCTCCAGTCGGCAACAGCGGCCGATGCCGGCTTGAATTCGATTTGCAGGGAATATCCCGTTGAACCCGCGGCCGCGTTTGGAATCGTGACCAAAGGATTTTGTCCGCCAATCGTAAGGTCGGACTTCGGGGCAATCATCGCCTGCACCACCGGCTTCCACTCGCCGAAAACAAAACCCGCGCTTTTTTTATCGTCGGAAAAATCCATCAGGGAATTGGTCAAAAGGCTTTGTTCGGCGCTGTTTAATTCGCTTCGGCTAAAACCCGAAAGATAATTTTCTAAGCGCGAACGCTGTTCTTCCGAATTTTCGGTCAGAACGTTTGAAATCGCCAAACCCAAATCATAGCAGGATTTCGGGTTGTCAACAGGGGAAGCGAACACAAACAAACGCCGGTTCGGATTGATGTTTTGGAGCTCTAAAACAACGGGTTGAACCGGTTCCACGATAACCGGTGCCGGCGGCAAAAGGAACCGGCCAAGCATTTTATCCTGCTTGTCCAATACCTGCGAAAACGCCAATTGAACCGGCAATCCTTCCGGCTCCAAAGTTTTTTTCGCCAATACAACAAGTTGGGGATTTTCATCGGTGTTTTTTATTCCAGTAACTTCAAAAGTTGTTTGATGGCCCAAAGCGTTGAGCAATGCGCTTGGCTCAAAAAGCTTGCACGAATCGCCCGCTTTTGCTTCATCCAAAGTCCATTGTCCCAAAACCAACGATTTTTCCGAAGCCGAACCGCCCAACCGCATGGTCAATATCAAAGGGCCGGCAAACCGGTCAATTTCAGCCACTTGGCCCACGTTGCTTAAACAAAAAGAAGCCTTAAAATCGGTTGCGGGAATTTTTTCCCATTCCATTTCGGTAGCGGGGTTTTCAATAAACAAGTCGGCAGTTGAAACAAAAGATTGATTGGGTTCCTGTACCTGCGGCGCGGTTTGCGGTTTGATAACGGTTTCTTCCCCGGTCAAAATCCCGACACCGTCAAGGTTTCCGACCAAAACGCGAATCCGGATTGGCTTGTCCAAAGAAATTTCAGGCGCATTTAAGCGCTGCACCGAATCCCCGGCTTCTGAAGTAATCGCTTGGGCATTGTCAAACGGAACAGTAATTGTAACCATGTCGGAACCGTTAAACCGAAAACCGGGGCCAAGGAAAAAAACGGGAGTGTCATTGATAAAACCAAAAACGGATTTTGCTTTTTCCCACTCAAACCGGTCGGGAGTAAAAGAAATCACTAGCGAATCCGAGGCGATTTTCGCATCCAGGATTAAGGCGGGTTCTAACGCGGGCGGCCTTTGCCGGGCGGGAGTTGCAGTGTCGGAAGAAACCCCGGAAACCGCACCAGGTTTTTCATCGGCTTGAATTTGCGAATCGGGTTTTTTCGAAAGCGACGCGAAAAAATCGGTCAGCGGCTGGAACGTGCCGGAGATTTTGGATTGCAAATCGGTTAAAGAAGAATTATCGGCAGGATTCGCTTCAGAAACCGCATCGGCCAAAGGCGTTGCGTTTGAAGCGTCCGATGCAACCGGTTCCGGCGATAACACCAGTTCTGTTTTTCCCTGCGAAACAACCTGCCCTTGGCTGTCCGTTGTCTGGGCCATTACAAAAACGTTTTGCGGTGCATCGGTTTGGCCTTGCAAATCGCCCGCATAATATGCCGACGCCAAATCTTCGGCGGAAAGTTCAAAGCAGTTTTCAGTACCAAAAACCGGGTCGCGAAAAACTGTTGAAGGCTGGGTTTCCACAGCCACAATCGGAGACTCGGCAACCGGAACCGGTTGTAATGCGGCTGGCTGGGGTGGAACCACTAACGAAACCGTTGTCTGGTTTGGAACAATCGCCGTTGGGTTTGGTGCGGCCGTAGCAGCAGGCGGTACAGGACTGCTTTGGGAGGGGTTGGCTTCGGCCACACAAACCGTAACCGGTTTTTTCTTTTGCAATAAAACCGTCGAGACCGGTTTTGCATCGGACAAAGAAGGTTTGTCTTCAAAAACCGTCAAGCGGGACTGCTCCACATGAAACGACTTGGGCGCTCCGGCAAACAATTCCAGCCACGAGCCATCCAAAACCGTTTTGTTGTTCCGGCTTTGGTCGCGGATTTCGACTTTGAACTCCAAATCCGAACTCGGGTCGATGGAATAAGGTTTAAGCGTTCCGGTACGGCTGACAAAAAAACCCAAGGCATTTTTTCCACCCAATAAAGTCTGGAGATTTTTTTCCGACGCGTTCTGCATTGGAATTTCAATCGAATCATCCGCATTCTCAAGCACGCCGCTTTGAGCAAAAGACACTATGAGTTGGGGCTTGAAAAACGACTGGCGAGGCCCTACAAATATTTCCTGTTCGCGGTTGTTTTGGCGAATCGAAACGACCTCGTAATACCCGTTTTTCCAGGAAAAAACACCCGACTTGACGCGGTAAAAAACCCGGATAGGAAAATCGTTCTGCGAAAAAGCGGCCGCATACATAGTATCGGATTCGTCGGTTGAAAAAATCGGGGACAAGGTCTCGTTCCGGTTATTGCTTACGCTGTACGAAAAATTCTGGAACGGGTCAAACCGAATCGGAACCAAAGTCGGCGCCAAAACCGAAATGCCAAAGCACACAACCAAAAAAAAGCACAGGCAACCCGTTTTCATGACAGGTCACTTTCCTTTATCGTCGGAAAATCAAAAACAATGTCGGGCGAATTCCCAAGCGCAATCCGAAACGAATAATTTTTTTCCGTAGCTACAACCGGCACGTGAAAAAACCAGTCGGTTTGGTTATCCGCGGTTTTTTGCACGATTGAAATATTTTCCGCTGCCGCGACCGGCTTTTGCGATGCATCACCGGTTTCAAAAAAAACCATGCGGTCACGCAAAAAAAGCATTTTTTGCTCGTACGTAGTACCCGCGTCGCTTCCTAATGCATCCAGTTGCCGGGTTGAAAAGCCGAACTCGAAAGCGCCGGTTTTTTGCACGGGTTCATTGGTACCCAAAAAAGAAAAAACCGAGGACAAAAAAAGGCTCGCGGCAAACAAAACCGCAACAAAGCCGAACAGCAATAACAATCGCTTCCAACGCGGGTCCATCATAACCAAAATACAGGCAAAACCCGTTTAAAAGCATTCAGGGGTAATCGGCCCAGATATAGGAAAGTGGTTTAAATTGTTCCTCAAAAAGGTAAATCATGCCGATTGAAAGCCATGTCGCGGAAATCAAAAAAAACTGCAAAATGTGCAACACTTATCGCCTTCGAAAACCCGGGGATTTGAGCGCCAAAACCCAGGTCCAAAAAGACCTGTTCGAACTTCAGACCCGATTTTCCAACCGCCAGCAATTCCTGCGCCGAACCGAAGATGCCAATGCCAATCAAAGCCAAATGGCGCAAGACAACCGTTTTTATTGCCGCGACTTAATCGACGAATGCAAGGCCTGCGACCGAAGCGTGGACGCCATTAACCGCAAAATAGGAAAACTCAAACCGCTTTCGGAATAAAAAAAGTAAAAAAGTCTAAGTTTCAGTCCGCTATAAAAAAATAAAATCACGATTTAACACAATTTTTTTGCAACGCTAATTTTATTTCGGCTTTAAAAAAATAAAAAAAAGAAAAAGGGCGGGAGATTTTACCCCCCGACATCAATCATAGAGTCCACGTGAACCTTTCCGTCATTTCCAATGCTGATAGCGGCATTGTTTGGAATGCTAAGGCCGACATCGACAACGCCGTCCGCAGTCATTCCGACTTTGGTCGAAGTAAAAACCGTTCCGCCGGAAATTTTTATGCGGTCGCTGCCTTGCGACTGAATGTCAACGCCGTTTCGGCTTTCCATGTTAATTACGGGAGCCATGACGTATTCGCCGTTGCCCGTGACATGCAATGATTCGCTTGCCAAAACGTCAAAAGACGCACTTGCGATTTCACCGCTCTTAGCTTCAAAATTATTGACGATTTTGATTTCTCCCGACGGCAATTTGGTGCCGTGCGTTCCTGCACCATCGGTTACCTGCACGTTTGAAACCATGAGTCTTACCTGGTCATAGTTTCCATGCTTTAATTGCACATCCGCCAAGACCGCGCTTTGGCCGCTGTTTTTGAGTTCCAATAAACTCACGGTTTTGGAAGAAGTGGAAACCGTTATCCAGCCCTGTGTTTGGCTGTGAACGCTGACCGAATCAACGGTCCATTTTATTTCGCTGATTGAACCCATGTCCGCGGTCGCATCGGTCATTGAAAAAACCGCGCGTCCCGAACCCGAATTTGCCGGCGGTGCTGTCGTTCCCGAATTGGGGCCGAGGCAACCCGCCATTACAACAACTAAAACCAGAGCTAAAACCAAAAACAGGCCGCCGGTTTTTTTATTTAAATTTTCTTGCACAAGATACCTCCTTGCTACGGCAACAATAAGCGTGTAACGCCTTATAACAGCGCGTAGTAAAATCGCGGCAACACCCCAAACCAAGGGTGAACTACCCGCCCCTAAAGGGGCAGGCGTCCCTTCAACTGCACGACCTAAATAAGCCTCCGAATCGAAACGACAAGTAAAGTGCCTGAAAAACCCGTTTCATACAATATCGCATTTTTAATGATTTAGAACCCAATTCTGAAATGATAATCGCGGGCGTTGACGAAGCCGGACGCGGACCCGTACTCGGACCCATGGTCCTTGCGGTCTGCACAATCGACAAGAACCGCGAAGAAGAACTAATCGAACTTGGGGTCAAGGACTCCAAACAATTAACTCAAGCCGAGCGCGAACGCCAGTTTCCAAAAATCAAGGAAATCGCGGCCGAATTTTTGACCTGCCACATTCATCCGGCCGAACTTGACAAACTGATGAACCGAAAATCGCTGAACGAAATCGAAGCCATGAAAATCGGTTTTTTGCTCAACAGCCTCAAAACCAAGCCCGAACTCGTCATCATCGATTCTCCCGACACGATTGCCGAAAACTTCGGAAAACGAATCCAAAAATACCTTAACTTTGAAACCAAACTCAAGTGCGAACACAAAGCCGACGTCAATTACCCGATTGTTTCCGCGGCAAGCGTCCTTGCCAAAGTCGAACGCGATTTGGAAATTAAAAAACTCTCCGCAATCCACGGAAAAATCGGTTCCGGCTATTCCCACGACCCCGACACGAGAAAATTCTTGGAAGAATACATCCAAAAAAACGAATTCCCGCCCGAATTTTGCCGCAAACAATGGATGACCACCCAAAACATGCTCGACGCCAAAAAACAGCAAAAACTTTTCTAAAAAAACAAAACAAAAACTTAAATAGTTAAAATTGCAAGGTAGTATCTATGGCCGGAACAATTGAAACAAACGATACTTTGCAAATCACTTCCGAACAGGGATTTCCAAAAGAACTGAATTATGAAAAGCACCGGAAAAAACCGTTTACTGCGGATGATTTGAAGGGAAAAATATTTGAATTCAAAAACAAACCCAAAGTCCGGGTCTACCAACCCCCGCCCGTCCGCAACTTTCTTGTGCACAACATCGACGGCAAATGGCTGTATTGGGGGCTCGTACACGTTTTAGAAGTCAACCAAAACCTCAAGGACCAAATCACGTCCGGAAAATTCAAAATTATTTACATTTACACTCCTGACGAAATGAAGCAAGCCCACCAATTAATAGACCGAAATTTACACACGGATTATTTCGGCGTTATGAAAAAGTGAAATAGGGGGCTTCGCCCCCTATGACCCCCCTGTGCGCCTCGCTTCCTCGCCAACCCCTACGCCTCTGAGGCTTCGGGGTTGTCGCATTCCCGCTCGGCACCGACGCTAAAAAAACTATTTTTGAAAAAATAATTGCGGCCACTCATCTGCGGGTCTTCCGCAACGGCTTCAGACCACGCAGTATTCCCGGCCGCATGATAAATTATCGTCTTTCAGAATAAGTATTTAAATAGAGCCACCCCCTGTTCTGATATTGGATAATTAATTGAGATTTATGGATTCGAAGATACTGCGAGTCGTGCTGTCAAAAGAACAGCAATCCATTTCGGAGTTGATTAAGTCGAGCGTCCGCTCAACATACGCGTGTTATTCGCTCGTGCGCCGTCTCGCAAAACTGGGCATCGTCTCGTTCGAAAAAGGCCAAATTGTTTTGCAAAAATCGCCGCTGATGCTGGCTTTACGCGAATTGTCATTTTCAGGTTTTGGAACCGAACTCCTTGAAGGACGCCGCCTCGATGCGCTCACGGTGCTTTTGGAACCCAAAACCAAGGAAGAACTCGGAAAGGAACTCGGCTTGTCATTTTCCCAAACCCACAAACTCGTCACCCGCCTTTCCCAATTTCTCACCAAAATAGAAAACAAATACCAAGTCGCGCAAACCGCAAGCCAACTGCGCAAATTTCTTTTGCACTTAAAAGCCTCGACAGACCAAGGCTATGTTTTCCAAAAAAAAAGCCTCAAGCTTTTGCGATTGCCCCGCGAAATCCCGTTCGAAGGCACGCTCACCGGCTTCTCCCGCTTTAGCGACTACGGCGTGGACGTCGGAACCTCGGAAAACTTCATTGTCCAGCCCGCCCAAAATCTCTCCATCGAACAGGTACTGGTTCACGCTCTCAAATTCGCCCAAAACGCCAACGACACCGTCCTTTGCATTATCTTCTATTTGCACAACAAGCCCAAAATCTCGGTCGAACAAATCGAAAAACATGTCCAAACCGTAGACGCAATCGACCAATGGCAGGACCTTGTGGCCTGGCTTGAAGACCAGCCCCTGAAAAACCCCGGAATGTTTTTGCCCAAAAACGAAGTCCGCGAAAAAGCCGAAATTTACCACGTCCAGCTTCCAACCCGCTACCGGCTCAACGACACCCAAGCCCTATTCGACCAAATTTCCCAAAAACTGTTCGCCAAAACCAACGTATACCAAATAGGCGGAGGCGCACTCCTGCACTACGGATACAAGCAAAGCACCAAAGACATCGATATCGTCGTCCAATCACCCCCCGAGGCCGTGCGACTCGTCGAAACGCTTCACGAACTAGGCTTTGCTCCTGTCGCACGCAAGGAACGCCAATACGAGCAACTCGAAACCGCTTACATGCTCGAAAAAACCGGTTATCCCCGCATCGACCTGTTCGTCAAAACAATCTGCAACTGTCTCGAATACAGCCCAAAAATGGTTTCCCGCAGCGCAAAACTGCTTGACACCAACCTCCAGCTCTACAACGCGAGCGTGGAAGACATCTTTTTGCTCAAAAGCGTTTCCTCGCGCGACTCCGATCTCATTGACAACCAAACCATCCTCCGCCGACAAAGCCTCGACTGGAAAACCATCGAAAACGAGGTTAAGGCACAGGAAAAAAACCTCAAGCAAATCAACGAACTCACGATTCTCGAACATCTTGAAACCCTCGAAAAAACCGTTCCTACCCAAATTCCATTCGTCAAAAAACTCACCCAAATCGTCCTAGAAAAAAGCATTCTCCACCTCGGTCAGCAACCCCGAACCGTAGCCGACTTCCGCACAAAACTTGATTTTCCCGAATACACGATTCGCAATACGCTCAATCGCCTCGTCAAAGAAAAAAAAATAATCAAAAAAACAAAAAACCGAAAAGTTTTCTACCAAACAAAAGGGGCTTAACAATAATGAAGTAGGGGCAAATGACGTAAATAATTGAACAAAATAAACGTCTTTTGCATCCCTTGCACCTATGGGGTGGAAGCATCGTTCCATGCATGGAACAAGGCAGCAAACAGCCGTCAAATGTCCAAAAAAACGGTTTTTATTGCAGATGCGTCTGCGGTCCTTTATCCAAAAAACTATCGTCAAACGAAGCGGTCTGCTCCGCAAGTTCCGCGCCGATTTTTTTGGCTTTATCCCAAATGGAAACCGGCGGCTGCGGATTCAAATTATCCGAACGCCGCTTTGAATGGCTGTCGAGACGATTCCGATGTGTTTTTGCTTGGCTAAAAATTCTTTTGGCGTATAACACAAAAAATCCGCGGAAAAAAACGATTTGGTTTTGCGAATCACCAGCGGAATGCGCTCCAAAAAACCGATTTTTTCAAAATCCCTTGAAACAATCAAAAAATCGTAATCGCTGTCATTCAGATGGGTTTGACCGGCCCGCGAACCGAACAAAATCAGGCGCTCGACCGAAAAGTTTTTTTGAAGCCTTTTGGCAAACGATGCCACTATTTTATCCTTGATTTGACCCATTCCACCACCCGATTGGCCAGCACTATTTTTTGCTGCGCTTTTTTGGAATCATAAATGTCCGCCGGAACCGCGTTTGCCGCATCCGGATAGCGTGAAATGATAAAATCGGGCGTCAAATCAATCAGCGCTTCAAAAACTTCCTTAGGCAATTTCATATTTTTGGCCAACGCAAGCAAATTATGCATTTTAACATTTTCACGCAAATGCTCGAGCCCATACGCCTTTAACGCTTTTTCGGAGGCCTGCTGGCATAAAAAAGCGCATACAAAATAATGTCCCATTTTGGAATTGTCGCGGGCCGCGTTCAGGTCCAGTTCGCTTTGCCTCAACCAATTACTTGCATCTTCACGCATACTAAAGAACACCGAAAATTCAATAAAAAACTATGTATTGGAAGACGGCGGTTTTGGTCCATCCAAAAAGCTGTCGTCAAAATTCGCGGTCCGGCCGGAAAGTTCCGCGCCGATTTTTTTGGCCTCTTCTTCCACTGTGACCACGGACTCCCCTTTCAAGGCGTTCTTTCCGAACTGTTCCAAAAACTTTTTCGTGGTCTTTAACAAAAACGTGCGGCCAAACGGCTGCTTGGAAACCAGCCCCTTGTCGTGCAAAACCTTGATGTGCTCATAACCCTTGTTGTTGCGAAGCTTGATGACAAGCGACTGCTTGATGGGCTGTTTAAACGCGATTAACGCCAAGGTTTTTTGCACGCTTTTGTTCAAATCCGAACCCGCGGCAAACTGCTGGACCTCATCCTCAAATTCGCTTCGCACGCGCATCTGAAAACTGCCCGACAAATCGATGATTTCCAAAGCCGAATTGCGCGAATTAAATTCCTGTACCAGTTCCTTGACCAGGCGATGCGTCTCAAGCAAAGACTCCGATTTAATTGTCTTGGCCAAATCCTCAACCGAAACGGCTTTTGGGGACATGAACAACGCCGCTTCCAAAACCTTTTTCGAATCCGCCATACCGAACTATATTCCAAAAACAACTATTTAATCACCAACGCTTTCACCAAACCAAAATGTATAACCCAAATCCAAGCAGAAATACAAACAAAAAAATAGGGATTAAAAAGACAAGCAAACACAGTATCCCCTGTATGAACCTGAAAATCGCGGCATTGATTTTTGTAATTGCGGGAATTTTCCTTTTTGGGTGTGTCCAGCCCGAATTGCCCGCCAGCGCTTTTTTCCTGAAATATGAAGTGGCCAGCGGATGGACCCACAGCAGTACAATTCTCACTTTGGAAAACCAAAAAGCGGTCAAAACCACGGAAAAAAACGGAACCGTTTTAGCCACCAAAACAATTGAATTTTCTTCGGAAGAATGGAACCAATTAATTTTGTATTTTATCAACACCGGCATTTCCGGAATCAAACAAGAAAATTTGAACGACTGTCAAAATGTTGGAAGAGATTGTCCAACCGACGGACCAAGCCACAAACTAACCATTCAATTTCATCCGACAAACAACCAGCCCAATGTCCAATACTCCCAAGGACTACTTGTTGCACCCACCAACCTTGAATGGTATTACCTGCTTGAAACACCCGAACCGCTTTCACAAACATTAAATAAAATAAACGAAATCTTGAACCGCTTTGACGAACCCGTCGCCTGCACCATGGAAGCAAAACTCTGCCCCGACGGAACAAGCGTCGGAAGAACACTTCCCAATTGCGAATTTGCAGCGTGCCCGAGCAATTGCAATTGGAAACCGGGAAGCTGCGAAATGCTAATCGCACGAGGACGGTTTTTTTATAATACGCAAACCGGTGCCTGCGAAGAATTTGAAGGCGGAAGCGGCTGCAATCCACCCCCATTTTTGACATTGCAAGAATGCCAAACAGCCTGCGTGTCGACCAATCAATAACTGCCAAGAACTACTTTTCAAACCGTACAGTTACAAAAACCAAATGCACTTTTATTCATCTTCGGCAAAAACCTAACCAAATACAGCCGAATAAAAACAAAGCCAAGCACAATTAAAGCATGACATACGAAAAAAACATCTTCATACTCGCAATAGTCATTTTGGCGGGACTTATATTATTCTCAGTCCAAACCGCCAGCCAAAACCCCCAGCCGGGAATCCAAAACCAATGGCTTGAATACAAACCCATCCAATGCGGCCAAAACCCCTGGGAAGTATGGGAAGCGGCCTCCGGACGCGTCTATTTCCGCGCTCCGACTGAAAAAGAAATTCTTACCAATTACCTCCAAACCGTGCAAGGCGTAACCATCCTGGATTACAAAACAATCCCCGCACCGGACGGATACGCAACCTGCAAAGCCTGTTCCTGCCAGCGCGGCGACACCATCCAAATCCAAACCAGCTTTGCGGACTCCGTAAAACTGCAAAACACCGGATGGACTCTCGTGCAAAACTAAAAAACAATCCGAAAAAATAAGTGCAACCAGTTCGACTAACGAAGGAGGAAAAAACCGAGCGAAAGGAATTCATTGGTTAAAACTCATCCAGAAAAACCATGCGCCGATGAGGAAAATTACAAAACCCCACAATGCCTGGCGGTTCTTGAACTTTTGCGCGAATTTATTAATTCGGCCGGGAAACGCAATTTTTTCGATTCCCTTAAACAGGGTAATCCAGCCAAGCAAAGTAATCGCAACCCGCCAGTCCCCAACCCATACATTGTGGCCGACAACAGTAGCCAAACCCAGCAAAAAAGTAATGTATCCCGTCGAAACGGTTATGGCTTTTTCTTCTGTATATTGAATGACCCGCCCCAAAAGTTTTGCTCCAATCGAAGACAAGCCCAAAATTATAAATATACTCCCCCAAAACCTTGCTAAAAAAATCGTAATGTCCATATTTTTCCACTTTTAACCAATAATGGGATTAAAGTATATAAAATACTCGGCCAAAAAATAAATCAAAAATAATTTTTGCGCAAAAATAATTTCGCAACCCATTTTCTTTTTCCGCTAAACCGGATTCTTTTTTTCAAAAAAAACCGCCAAAGCCCCCAAAACAAACATTTAAATACCAAAAAACGCTTCTTGTGAACATGGCAACTAAAAGACGCGCTTCAAGCGCTCGAAGAAGTACCAGCCGACGCGCCAGTACCAAAAGTACGGCCCGCCGGTCAACGAAAAGTAAAGCAAGACGCCGCTAAAATTTACGCAACAACAATGGACTGTAGCGCTGCACGCGCAATTAAAAAAAGTGCCATTCGTTGCGCAAATTGGCGTCTTCTTTTCTTTTTTCTCTGATTCTTTTTAGCAACCAAGCGATACAAACGGACAGACTTACGTCTTGCCCAAAAAATTTTACTTTTTGAAAAAGAAAAAACCCCCAATAAATCTGGGTTAACCGCGATTAACGGATCTCCGAAAAAAATAACCCTTTCGCCGCAAAGACAAAAGTTTTTATTCACATAATGCACATAATATACTAATGGGGGGTCATGCCATGGTCAATATTACATTAGCGGTTTCGACCGAGATGAAAAGCGAGATGGAACAGTTTCCGGAAATGAACTGGAGCGAAATCGCCAGGGCCGCGATAAAAGAACGCCTGGAAATGATGGAAAAATTCAGAAAATTCACCGAAAAAAGCGCCCTAACGGAGGAAGACGCCCTAAAATTGGGCAGAGAACTCAAACACAAAGCAGCCGGAAGAAGGTAATTTTTTGGAACTGGTTTTGGACGCAAACATTTTGTTTGCCGCACTCATCAAAGACAGTAAGACCGCCGAATTAATGCTGGACCCCCGTTTGGAACTTCACATTCCGGAATTTGCCTTGCAGGAATTTTCCAAATATGAACAGCACATTTTGAAAAAAACCAGCCGAACAAAAGAAGAATTCCAAGAAATACTGGCGGCCATCAAAAAAATCGCCAAGATAATCCCGCGAGAAGAATTCAAAATGGACTGCACCCCTAAATTTGCTCGGGTAGAAAAGCCTATTTTTGTATGAAAAATAGGGGGAAAAAGTATGCAAAAGAGAAAGTTTTCGCGGGACTTTAAGCTCGCGATTTTACAAGAAATAGACGCGGGCAAGCAAATGGCTCAGGCTTGCCGTGAGCATGATATTGCCGCCAACTTGGTGGTGCGTTGGAAACGTGAGTACCAACAAAACCAAAAAAATGCATTTGCCGGCAAGGGAAACACGTACAAAATCGAAGCAAAAAACGCGGAGTTAACCAAAACCATTGGCGAACTATACCTGGAAAACGCCATTTTGAAAAAAGCCAACACGCGCCTGCAGGAACTGTGGGCGACTCAAAAAAAAAACACGAGGTGAAAAAAATGTTGCACGAGATTGTAAAAGAAGAACAAACGGTTCGACCCACCAAAACCTGCCAAATACTCGGCCTTAACGCATCCAGTTACCGGTACCAAACCAAACACGCGACTTCTCGCATCACAGACAAAAAACTGTTGAAAGAAATCCAAGATATTACCAAAGAGTTTTCCGGTTACGGTTACCGTCGCGTCACCAAAACACTCCCACAAAAAGGCATCAAAGTCAACCACAAAAAAGTCTTCAAAATCATGCAAGAAAACCATTTAACGCGCAAGAAACGAAAAACCTTCAAACCAAAAACCACCGACTCCAATCACTCAAACCGCGTCTATCCAAACAAAGCAAAAGGACTCAAAACAATTCACCCAAACCAGTTGTGGGTTGCCGATATCACATACATCCGACTCGCACACAGATTCGCATACCTCGCCATCATCTTGGACGTTTTCTCCAGAAAAATAGTTGGCTGGAACCTTGGCCAGACACTGGAATCCGGTCTTGCAACAAACGCGTTAACAATGGCCATCCAAAACCGATCGTTCCTCGGTTTTGCTAATCTGATTCATCACTCAGACCGGGGCGTTCAATATGCCTGCCAACAATACACTGCCTTACTGGAACAAAACGACATTGCCATTAGCATGTCGGCAAAAGGAAACCCGTACGACAACGCTTTTGCCGAGAGCTTCAACAAGACAATCAAATACGAAGAGGTTTACCTAAACGAATACGAAACGTTCGATGACGCGCTCGAAAACATCGAGCGCTTTATCGAGGAGGTGTACAACAAAAAACGGTTGCACTCGAGCATCGACTACCGGTCACCCGACCGGTTCGAGCAAGAGTGGATTTTAAAAAACCAAACAGGCTATTCTTGTTGAGCAAAAAAAGGGGTTCACTCCAAAACACAAATCAAAAAAGCGGAAAAAATTTGCCCGGACAAAGGAGACATCGACTATTTTGCCCTTGCATTAAAACTGAATCTTCCGATTTGGAGCAACGACAAAAAACTGAAAGAACAAACAACCGTCAAAATATACTCAACACAAGAAATAGTCGAACTCCTGAAATAGGCTGCCGCCTTAGAAACGCAGAATCGACTAATAATTGCAGTCCCCATCTGTCGGCCTTCCGCTGCAGCGTCAGACCACGCAGTATTTCCGGCCGCACGATAAAAATTCAACCCACTTATCCCCCAGAAATAATTTCAAAATTAATTCGCGAGACTTACGCCAGTCCCAAAAAAATTTTTATTTAATTGAAGGCGAAACTGACGTCCGCTTTCAAAAAATTGTTTTACTTTTGAAAAGAAAAGTAAAACCGTCATTGGATGGCAACCGACAATCATGCCGGCTTGAATTACGAATATGCCTAAACTCTATTTTAGTGCTGTTCGAAAAAACCGCTTGAGCGTTTAGTATTGCTATGCTGAACACCTCGCCGAAGCTTAGTGCGTACACACGCAACCTATCAAGCGCCTATTTTAGGGCACGCTCTCGAACCTACGACCACTACACCGCAGTGCAATGATTTTCGATTATGATTGTCTCGTTTTGGGGATCGCTTCGAGCTTAGATGCATTCAGCTCTTATCGACTATTGCGTAGCTACTCAGCAATGCCTTGTCAGACAACTGATCAACCAGAGGCAACGACCCACTGTTCCTCTCGTACTAGATGGATCTTTCCCGCAGACAATCCGCACTCCCAACAGATAGTAACCAAACTGGCTCGCACCGTTCTTAACCCAACTAACGAAACGCTTTAATGAGTTAACACCTCCACCCTTGGCTGCTTATGCACAGCCAGGATGCGTTGAGACGACGGCGAGGTCGCAATCCGTGGGGTCGATGTGGACTCTTACCCACGACCACTCAGTTACCCCCAGGGTAAATTCACTGTAAGACCAGGCCCCCATTAATGAGGACACTGATGTTCGCTAGACCCAAGTTTCCTTTCCTCAATTCTTGCTTTGCGAAATGAGGTCAAGCCTGCTTTTGCTCTTGCACTCTATGCCGAATTTCTGACTCGGCTGAGCAGACCTTTGGGCACCCCTGATACTTTTTCGGGGGTGTACCGCCCCAGTCAAACTACCCATCTATTGGTGTCCCGTTTCCGGTAAGCAACTCGGTTTTGGAAGGCAGGTGTTACACTTTTGCTCCGCTTCACCCGAAAGTAAAGCATCGACGCTCCCTGCTACGCTATGCAGCCAAAGCCAAGTCACAACAACAGACTGTAGTAAATCTCCGTGGGGTCTTCTCTTCCCGTTGAGAGTTAGTGGCATATTCACCACTTAGTGAGTTCGCTGGGCCGCTGTTAGGGACAGTAGGAATCTCGTTACTTCCTTGGTGCAAGTCGCTAATCAAGCGACAAGGTATTACGCTACCGTGAGAGCCTCAGAGTTAGGCCCGCTCTTCACCAGCGCTTAGTCCGGTTGGAACCGGGTTTCACGTACTGGCAGTGAGCAGAAGTCACTGACCATTCTAATCCTTGCGGACTTGCGGTCAGATGTGTTTTTGCTAAACAGTCGGACTCCCCTTGTTATTGAAACCAGCACCATCACGTGCTGGCACCCCTTATACCTAAGATACAGGGCTAATTTGCCGAGTTCCCATAACAGCGTTAATCCCAACACGCCTTAGCCTTCTCAGCCAGAGCACCTTTCTCAGTTCTAGGTACGGTCATCTAACATACTTGCATGTTTTGTTTTCAAGGGCTCCCGGCATCAGCCAAACCTTGCGGCTATTCAAACCTTTAATCCGTTTCTCATCTTTACGATTCTCCGCGGATTTATGGCTTTTAAATGAAACGACGGTTTCACTTGGCTTAGCCCGAAGCGTCCAAAACACACCTTTCGTTGCCGAGAACGTAGTTACATGGTACCGGAATATGAACCGGTTTCCCTTTCCTTCAAACACCGAATTACGGGTGAAGTTAGGACCGACTAACCCTTAGCTAATGATTAGCGCTAAGGAAGCCTTGCTCTTACGGCGGAACAAATTCTCATTGTTCTTTGTTGCTACTAGCACTGGGATTCTTATCTCAGACGGATTCATACTTGCTCACGCAAGTACTTAATCTCCATCCGAGCACCTCCTTACTGCATTCGTATCCAAACAGATACGAGCCGCTGGTATCGGCAGCTAGTTTAGCCCGGTTTATCTTCAATGCCCGACTTCTCGATGGGTGAGCTGTTACGCATTCTTTAAAGGATGGCTGCTTCTAAGCCAACCTCCCCATTGTCTTTGAAACCGGACGCTTTTTGTATTCACACTCAACTAGCATTTATGGGCCTTAACCAACGTCTGGGTTTTTCCCCTCTAGGACAACCGGCTTACCCGGTGGCCCCGACTCGCACGGTCTACATTGCGCATAGATTCGGAGTTTGACAAGAAAGGCAAGCCTCTCGGCCCGTTACTTTCTAATCAGTATCTCTACCCCATACGCCAACTCGCGTGCGGCGATCCTAAGAGATCCTTCAGGAGGAGCCTGCTATTACCAAGCTCGAATAGCCTATTACCTCTATTCCTAGATCATCCAAACAGTTAGACTAGAACTGGTTATGGCTTCCGTCCTTCGGAAGAAGGACTTCACCAGGCCCAGGAATAGTTCGCAATCGGTTTCAGGTCTGTCAGCTGTGACTATCCAGCACTATGAATACTGTCCGCCTCGTCCCATAAATGGGATTGCGCGGATTTGCTTTCGCTTCGACTCCTTCCATTATGGAATTAGTCTTGCCACAACCAACAACTCCCCAGCCCGTGACTCAAGACGGACGATAAGACTCTGATCCATCGCACTCCTACAATCACCTTGCGGTAACTTCGTTCGTGCAACTTCGTTTCTTTGGAGCCTTACCCAATTGTAGCCGCATAGTTTCAAGTGTTCTTTCATCCCCCGCCAGGGGTACTTTTCAACTTTCCCTCACGGTACTAGTATGCTATCGGTCTCAAGGCGTATTTAGGATTGCGGGTTAATGACCCGCGACTTCGAACGCAAAATCCAATGCATTCTACTCTCGGACAGTAGGACTCAGCTTTTTTGATTTCGCGTACGAGACTATCACTCTCTATGGTGCCGTTTTCCAACGGACTTTTGCTTGTCAAATTAAGCTGTACCCACGCCGCAACAACCCCACATCTCCCATACATTTCTATACGGGATTCGGTTTGTCCTCTGTCGCTTTCGGTCGCCCCTACTAACGACATCTCGGTTGATTTCTTTTCCTGCAGGTACTGAAATGCTTTAGTTCCCTGCGTTCCCCATCCTTTCGGATTAATTCGAGCATCCCTGGCTCTAAGACCGCATGCGTCTCCCCAGGGCTTTTCGCAGCTTGCCACGCTCTTCTTCGGGACTTGAGCCGAGTTATCCACTATACGGCATATTCGGCTAGTATTCGAACAACTAATTTTGTTCAGGCGTTAATCGTGTTCGAACCAACACTTTTGTGGTTGCCACCCAATGACGGTTCATACACGCAAAAAAATTTCTTGCGCTCACCAACCGTAACCAAAAAACTGGTTACGATTCTTATCCAAATAATACGATAAGAATAATTTTTTTCGACCAAGCAACTTTTACTCTTTTTTTTCCGAATTGTATTTTTTTATCGAGCGCTTTCTGCGCCTTTCCAACGAATTTTCCATAAACATTTTCCAAACTTTTTTTGTAAAACTTTTTTCGATTTAATTTAATTTTTTTTTGAGTACCGATGTCCTTTTGAAAAAAGGACGACGTACACCGCGCTTTTTCGCAAGTTTTCCCCAGGCTTTTTTGCGAAGCAAAAAAGGCTGTTGGACTCAACGGGAGTCGAACCCGTGACCTCCCCGTTGCAAACGGGGCGCTCTACCAACTGAGCTATGAGCCCTTGGTAAAGGATTCACGGCTGGAATCCGGTTTTGCCACAATTCTTTATCGCGAATTTTTTTTTATTGTGAAAAGGGTTTTGAAAATTTGAGTGCTGAACGCAAAACAGAGGCGGAACCGAAGTCCCGCCCCGTTTGGTTCTTTAACCTGCAAATGATATTGCAGATTTTTAGAGGAGGTGATCCGTCCGCAGGTTCCCCTACGGACACCTTGTTACAACTTAGCCCAACTCACAAAATTCAGAATCAATTCATCCTCTCTCGAGGGTGAAGTTCATCCAAACTCTACTCGTTTGGCTTGATGGGCGGTGTGTGCAAAGCTCAGGGACTTATTCACCGCGTGATTATGACGCGCGATTACTGGGGATTCCAGCTTCACGAGGCCGAGTTACAGACCTCGATCCGAACTGAGGATAAGTTTAGGGGGTTACCGTACGCTTTCGCGCTAGGATCTCATTGTCTTATCCATTGTATGCCGCGTGTTGCCCAGGAGATTCGGGCCATACAGATCTACCGTTGCCCACTCCTTCCTCAAAGTTACCTTCGCAGTCCGATTAGAGTGCTCCCGCGAAATTCGCAAGATCGCAACTAATCGCGTGGGTTTCGCCCGTTGCCAGAGTTAACTGGACGCTTTATAGTACGAGCTGACGATGACCATACAACACCTCTCAGCGTGTCAGGAAAGCCCTTCAGACTGTCCATCATCCTGCTGTCGCCCCTGGTGAATTATCTGGCGTTGTATCCAATTAAACCGCAGCATCCACCCCTTGTAGTGAGCTCCCGCCAATTCCATTAAGTTTCACTCTTGCGAGCGTACTTCCCAGGCGGCAGACTTAATGCCTTCGCGCCGGCACCCCGTTACCTCGTGGGTAACAAGACACCTAGTCTGCATCGTTTACGGCTGGGACTAACCGGGTATCTAATCCGGGTCGCTCCCCCAGCTTTCGTCTCTCACCGTCAGGTTCGTTCTGGTCAAGCGCCTTCGCTACTGGTGGTCCATTCGGGATCACAACATTTCACCGCTACCCCGAACATTCCCTTGACCTCTTCCGACCTCGAGCCTAATCGTATCCTTGGCCATTCCGAACGTTAAGCGCTCGGATTTCACCAAGGACGTGTTAGACCGGCTACAGACGCTTTAGGCCCAATATAAGTGGATACCACTTGAGGGGTACGTATTACCGCGGCGGCTGGCACGTATCTTACCCCCCTCTTATTCGCCAAGCGATTTAGACTTGGCAAAAGCCTCAAAAGAGGCACTCGAAATCCCCCTATCACGCTTTCGCGCATTGTAAAGGTTTCGCGACTGCTGCACCCCGTAGGGCTAGGGCCCTTATCTCAGTGCCCTTCTCCGGGCTCCATCTTTCAATGCCCGTACTGATCGTCGGCTTGGTGGGCCGTTACCCCGCCAACAACCTAATCAGCCGCAGTCCCATCCTAAAGCGAAGACTCCTGCAATTCGGAGTTCATATGACCAATTTCACCTTCCAGTAGAAATTGGCTACGGCGGATTAACCCCAGTTTCCCGGGATTGCCGCCTCTTTAGGGCAGGTTGACTACGTGTTACTGAGCCGTACGCCACGACCAATGCTTGATCGTATGACTTGCATGGCTAAGTCGGATTTCGATAGCAGTATCCGCCAGCAGGATCAGCTGGAATAACCATACCAAAAAAGGTATAGTGCTCCAATTGCCTGTCAGCAATTTTGGAACGTATTCGTCCTATGTAGCTCGACATCGATTTTTTCGTTCGCAAAAAATCCGGAAAACCGAATCAATTGCGCCGCCAAAAAAATCTCGTGAAAAAACAGATATTGACTGCTTCACTACTTTTTTGTCCTTTGCTTTTTGTACACAACCAGTCTTTCTTTCAAAAAACCGTTTTTTTGCGTAACAACAAACAAATTGTTTCAAAACCCAATTCCACAAACAGCTTTTCGCATCCAAAACACGGACAAGTCCGCATTTTATTTGCAAAAAACTTTCCTTTTCAGAACAAAAAAAAGTTTCATCATTCAAACAAAAAATTTTGTACACCGAAGCGAACAAAGTGTTTTTTGTTTTTCCAAAACTTTCTCGTTACTGATAAAGTTTTGCTTGGTCATACCCAAATCGTAATTTGGGTACTCATCAAGGACATGCAAAGCATGCCGAAGGCAAACAACGAAACCGTTGCCCCCTCTGTTTGATTCTCCCAAGCCAAGCCGAAGGACAAGCCTAGAGCTTTTTGGTGAATGACGAATCAGACCGCTTTATTCTTGCCGATACAAAGCAGTAATATACATTATACGGCCTTTAAACTATAAAAAGGTATTCGTCGAATGTACCAAACCCCTGCCAAGACCCAAAAAGCCAAAGGGCTTTAAAAAGCGCCTTTTTGAGGCTTCAAAACCACAAATTGTCCAATTTAGCCGCAATACCAGCCAAGTTCGAGCGTTTTTTGAGCAGCCAGAGAGTTAGACGTAAATGTATAACTATTTTATAGTGGTTCGACCATAGTTTAGTAGTGAAATGAAATGATGACAACAGCCATAGTCAAAAAATGGGGCAATTCGCAGGCCGTTATTATCGATCGCCAAGTGTCGAAAAAAATGGGGCTTAAAGAAGGACAATCGGTGAAGATTGATATTGAACCTAATGTTCGAATCAGCGCTTTTGGAAAATATAAATTCTTATGGCCTATCGAGCGAGACCGTGACCGCGAACTCTGAAACGCATAACCTGCTTGTTGACAGCTTTGCATGGTTAGAATATTTTAAGTCAACCCCGCGCGGAGAACTAACAAAAAAATACTTGGATAATTCCAAATACCAACTTTTCACTTTGGACGCCGGTGTAGGAGAGGTCAAATTTTCAGCTGAACGCGCGGGGGAAAGTTTTGACCCAATCTTCAAAGACATCGCCCGCATGTCCACCATTGTTTCAAGCGACGTTCTCGACTGGTTATCGGCAGCCCAAATCAAATTCGAAAAACGAAAAAACACGCCCGACATCGGAATCATCGACTGCCTCATAATTCACCATAGCCACAAACTTTCCGCCAAAATCCTGACCGGCGATAACCACTTCAAAAACGAAAAAAACGCGATATTAATTTGAAATTCATTTGCCTTTTCGAATTTTTCTTAGGCTTTTGTTGGGCTCTTTTCTTAATGGCAAACGGCCCGCTTTGATTCTTTGCAGTCGAGCAGCAATAATTCGCTGACCGATTACTGCTTTCCTACGTTCAGTGGCGACCAAGTGAATGTCTTTTTCTCGGCTGTTATATTCAACGCCCGCTAAGTCCTGCAACTTCATCTCCGCAAGTGTCTGCAAGTTCAACAGACTTCTACTTAATTCATACAATTCGTCCACGGTTTTGGCTGCCAAAATAGCCTTGGGAATATCTTTCGGGACTGGTTTGGGAAAGAACGGTTTTTTTCGAGCCAATGCATCACCTTTTTTTCGCCAGTTTCCGGTACGTTTTTTCCCATTCCAGGCAAACCTGTTCGGAAGAAAACTTTTTGCCTGTTTTTAACGAGTTAACGGCTAATTTTTGGTAAAGCTTTTTGGATTTGAAAATCTTTTCCAGTTTTTGGGCACAAATGCCGGCTTTGAAAGCCGGAAACAAAAAACCGTTCTGGTTTTCCTTTACCGCGTCCGGAATACCCAAAAAATCGGTTCCAACGCAAGGCAATCCCGCGGACATTCCTTCAAGAATGGTAAGGCCTTGGGTTTCAATGGTTGACGCCGTAACCATTACGTGGCAGGACGCCACTTTTTTAGCCAAATCGTCTTTTCGAAGAATCCCCGTAAACTCGACATGCTTTTCCAAAGCCAAATTCTTGGTCACGCCTTGCAAAAACTGCTTGGCGGGACCGTCACCGACTAAAACCAATTTAGCAGGAATTTTTTTGGACAACAAAATCTTTAACGCTTCAATCAACACTTCGATGTTTTTTTCAAAACTCAATCTTCCAAAATACACCAAGCGAAATTCTTTTTTAAAATCCGGCTTTTTTGTTTTGGAAAACCTGTTAAACAAAGAAAACTGCACGGGATTGGAAATCGCCAACGCGGGACAACCATGCTTTTTCAGTTCGATTGCCATTGGTTCGGTAGGCGTAGTCACTAAATCCGCTTTTTTGTAAAAAAAATTGGTATAATGCCAGGTAATCTGCTTGGCAAGTTTTGTTTTGTTAAAAATCGGAATCGGCAGGTACATCAAAAAATTCGGAAGCAATGTGTGATACGTTGCAACAACCGGAACCTTGAATTTTTTCCCCAAATTCAAGCCCATCCAGCCGAGTGAAAACGGAGTATGGCAATGCACCACGTCCGGAGCAAACGCCTTGAACTTTTTTTGCGCGGATAACGAAAACGGAGGCGAAACGCGGTACTGGTCGTATTGCAATAACGAAACCGCTGCCACCCACACGACTTCAAAACCCGAAATTTCCGGGACTTTTGAAAAATCCCTTGGTTTTGGGGCAAAAACCAAAATCGAATGGCCTTGCTTGGAAAGTTCCAACGCGGTTGTTGCAATGCTCGTGACAACGCCGTCAATACTGGGAAAAAAAGAATCCGAAAACATCGCGATTTTCAGTTTTTGGCTTTTTGGCATACAATCCAATCCAATTGCGAATCAAACTTTTGGGTATGAATAATAGACAAGCCGACAGCCTTTAATTTTTTAGGCCACTCGCTTTTCTTAAAATACCTGGGCAAATTCGAATTATACGCCAAACAACTCATGTCAATCAAACGATAACGGATTTTATCCGCGCTGTGAACCGGCCGAATATCGCGAAACAAAACCAAACCGCCTTTTTTGGTAACGCGCCCCAATTCCTGTAACGCCGCCTCGCGGTCGGGCACATGATGCAACACATCAATGCACAACACAACGTCAAAAAAACCGTTTTTAAAAGACAATTTTTCCGCGCTTTGCAGGGACAATTCCACGCCTTTGATTTTGTTGTTCACAAAATCCGGCACCACGTCCGTTCCAAAACAAACCGTTTTTGGAAAACAGTGCTTTACAATTGAAATAAACCGTCCCGTTCCAAGACCCGTTTCCAAAACAACCGCGTCCTTTGGAACCTTGAATTGTTCAAACAATTCCACGATTTCCTCTTCCTCGCGCTTCTCGTTTCCCGCAAAAAAACCCATTCCAAAACGATACAACTTTTTTTTATCCACCATATTTCAATCACGCATTTTTCATTTATTACCGCTTAAACGAATGCACCAAACGGGTAAAAACCCTGGCGCCCCAGTACGTAAACCACTTTAAACGGTTAAAATCCTTGCCATAACCGAAGTTTTCAATCGGACGAAACGTATTCGAACCTCCCGCATTATGCACAATCGGGATTTTTTCTCCGTTAGGAAGCAAAAATTCGCCGTCTTTAATCGAAAACGGCAACGCACACGTCGTAAAAACAAAATTAAACTTCTTGTCCAATTCCTTAAAACCGTCACGATACAGGATATAGTTTACCGCCACCTGGTCGGGACCAAACTTGGACTTGTCAATCACCAGTTCGTTAATTTCTTTTGCCAAATTTAGAAACTTTTTGTGCGGAGCAACCACGACTCCCGCATTAATCATTTTTTTTCCTTTCAATGTTTTTTTTATTTTTTCAACTGTTTCCTTTGAAAAAAAGTTTTTGGTGAACAGGTCCCCAAACGGCAAATTAAAATCCTCGGTCACAGCGCGAAAACTATCCTTGTTTTTTTCGAATAATTCCTTTAAATCCGCCTGGAAAATAATATCCCCGCCATCCGTTGACAACACCTGGTCGTACGCATGCTTTTCCAGAAAAATGGCCATATCCCGAAACCGAATCGACGTCACATGGCCGTCTCGCTTTCCCTTAACAATAATCACGTTTTCCTTGGACAAACGGTCGGATTGCTCTTTGGAAAAGCCATAATCAAGAATTACCACGTCCGTATTGGACAAGTCCACGTTTTCCTTCAGCGATTTCAGCCAATGATTAGCCAAAAAATCGCCGAATTTCGCATCGCTGCACGTAAAAATCGCGTTTTTCATTTTCGTACCAATACAACAAAAACCCGTCAAATTTAATAGCTATTGTTACAAACTAAAAACAGCCAAGGAAAACCCCATGAAAGTACTTGTAACCGGCGGCGCCGGATACATCGGAAGCACGGTCGCAAACTACCTATTAACCCAAAAAGCCGAAGTCGTCATTGTGGACAGCTTGGTTAGCAGTTCCAAAGCAAACATTCCATCCAAAGCCAAATTTTACCCAGCCGACCTGCTTGATTCCAAAGCACTTGAAAAAGTCTTTTCCAACGAAAAACCCGATAGCGTACTTCACTTTGCAGGTTTCATTCAGGTTGGCGAATCCGTTGCCAACCCCCTCAAATACTACCACAACAACATCATTGGTTCCATTAACCTGCTTAACGCAATGAAAAAATTCGATTGCGATAAAATCGTTTTTTCCAGCACAGCCGCGGTTTACGGAAATCCCCTCCAAACCCCGATAACCGAAGACGACCCCCTAAAACCAGTCAATCCCTACGGCCACTCCAAATTAATCGTCGAACAAATGCTTTCCGACTGCCAAAAAACAGGAATTTTGAATTTTGTTTGCCTGCGCTACTTTAACGCCTGCGGCGCCTCCTTTGGAACCGGCGAAAACCATGTTCCCGAAACGCATCTGATTCCACTTGTTTTGCAAAGCCTGCAAAACCCGAAAAAACCGCTTTTTGTATTCGGCAACGACTACGATACTCCCGACGGCACCTGCGTTCGCGACTATGTCCACGTCGAAGACTTGGCTAGAGCGCATTGGCTTGCATTGCAATTTTTGGTTAACGAAAAAAAATCCGACTATTTTAATTTGGGAAGCGGAGAAGGCAACAGCGTCCTTGAAATCATTTCCGCGGCAGAAAAAGCAACCGGGAAAAAAATCTCGTTTGAATACAAGGACAAAAGGCCCGGCGACCCGCCTCGCTTGGTTGCGTCCAACCAAAAAGCTCGCTCAGTGCTCGGCTGGAAACCTGAAAAAACCCTCGACGAAATTTTGGCAAGTGCTTGGCAATGGGAACAATCCAAAAAAACCCATTTTTCCGACAAGGGCTTTGAATTAAAAGAATCGTTTGTCAAAAAAATGAAAAAACGCGAAAAAATAAAAGGCATCGCCATTAACAGCTTTGCCAAACGTTACGGACCGTAAAACCGATTCGGCTAATTAAAAAATTATAAAATAAGCAAAAAAATATCTAAAAGTAGTTTGTAAAACCGAAAAAATAAAACCGGCAAAAAAACCGGTTTTATTGCAAGGCTCTTTTTCGCAAATAGCGCTTTTTGCGGGACTTTCGCCGCATTTTCTTTAATTTCCATTTCCAGCGTTGACGCGCATGCGTCTTTTTGAACCTACTGGAATCGTTTGCGCGATGACCCACAATAACCACTCAATTTCAAAAAAAAACACCGATTTTTCCAATCGGAATCTAGTTAATTGGCTTAAAAACCTTTAAAAACCCGATTCCCAAAACCCGATTGCAACCCAAAAAAACCAGTCAAACCCCCAATTTTTGCGAAAACACCACCCGATACTTCGGCCCACCGGACAACAAAACCGACTCCACCAAATCCACCTTTTCCACCCTAAATTTAGCCGAAAAAGGCAATTCATCCAAATCCGCCGCCAATTCCTTCAACGAATCCTTAACAAAAGGCTTTTTTCTCGCCAAAGTCACATGACAAATTACCTTTGGCAAACTGAATTCAAAGCTATCAAACAACTTTTTCACGATTACTTCCAACTCCTCTTTTCCGCCATTAACCTTTAACCACAAGGTCCGCTCCAAAAACTGGCCAATTCCCGATAATTCCGCTTCAAAAGCCGGAATCGTTTCCAGTTCTTTTAATTTGGATTTTACTTCTTCCAAACGGTTTTCCTCGATTTCGCCCAAAAAAAGCAGGGTAATATGCAGGTTTTCCGTCTTGGTCCGGTTATACCCCACCGCAGGAACCTTTTCAACCAATTGCTTGGCAACCAATTCCTGGATTTCCTTTGGCAGCATGACCGCAAAAAACAAGCGCATAAAAACCAACCGAAGCAAAAGGCTTTTTTTACCACATTAAACCCAAAACAGCCGCCGAAGGCGCGTTTAAGCGGATGGCTCGCTGTCTTTAATAAAACCTTGTTTTTCAGTTAAGTTATGGACTCCGCTTTAAGAAAAGAAATAAAACAAATTTTGATCACTAAGATTGAAACAAAACTTAATCAGTCTGATTTATCAAAAAAATCTGGAAATCCATTTGTTGACATCCTTTTTGGAGATTTGTCCAATTTAAAGTCATTTATTCACGGCATGGCCACTACCCTTGGTAGTTCTTATGAAAAAATTGCAACCACAATTGCCAAATCAAACTCCGAGTTTATTGAAGCAAAAAAACTTGATTTTAGTGGAAAGATTTCTGATCAAGAAAAGACAGTAATAAAGGATATCGTTAAAGATTTGGAAGAAGCGGGTGGTGGCTCAAACTACAATGGTGAAGTGAAAGCGATTTATAATGCAAAAGATTCGTCGCTGCGGAAAACAAGAATCACTATTGACTTATACTTAAAAAATAAGTCGGGAAAAGAGTTTTTCATTGAAATGAAGGGACCGGACCCAAACAAAAAAGAAGTAAGAGCCGCTAAAGAGGATTTGCTCAATGTTATTGCTATGAAAAAACGGTCAACCCCATTTTCTGAACTTAACAAAAAAGTAGCAGTTATTTTTGGAGTTTATTATAACAATCAAGACGGAGAATACGACAATTGGAAAGTTTCACCAATGTTTGAGAAACAAAAGGGAATTCTCTTACAAGAGGAATTTTGGGACTTTTTAGGTGGCAAAGGAACCTATGGCGAGTTATTAGAAATTATCAAAGAAGTTCGAGATGAAATTTACCCAAAAATTAAAAAAAAATTAAAACCAATTACTGACAAATTATAATTAAGTGAAATTAATGGAAGAGTTACTAAAAAATTTTGAAAGGTCAATAAAACACCTGCAAACAATTGACTCAATATTTAGAACCTGTGATTACCCTGAAAAAGAAATTTACCTTAAGTTAATTGAAGAAATTACGCAAGCGGATTCTAGATTGGACAATAAATTTTCGGATGAATTATACATTGGCGGCCATAAATATCTCACCCCTAAAGGGGTGAGTTTTGGGTAAAGACGGATAGTTTTGTTTGGTGAATGTCGGCTTGGTTGCGCACGTAGTTTCGTGCGACGTCCAAGTCAGCCCCAACAGTTCGCACGAAACTACCTTGCGACCA
>JAZDJR010000005.1:0-39544 GCA_043803815.1 Microcaldota archaeon
GTGTACCGGTGACCCCAAAGAACTATATCCCCCTTTGCCCCAAAACAATTTGGGCAAAGCATTCAATCACCAAAATAAGAATGCTCGCCCCCTAAAAAATTAGACCTTTAAAAACCAACCGAGTTTGTCAGGAGTTCCCGATTCGGCGATTTTTGCATATTATGCATAAGAAAGGGAAGGGGTTTTTTCACGAGGAATTATTAACGGGTTCGTGTTTTTCTTATTGCATGAATGAGCAAACCACGCAAACCGCGGTTGTGGAACCGGACCGCGCGCATTCGGGAATTCCGGGGCTGGATGATTTGTTAAACGGCGGAGTGCCGCGCGGCAACCTTGTCGTGGTGTCGGGGGACCCGGGAAGCGGGAAAACTTCGTTTTGCCTGAGTTTTTTGTATTACGGCGCGACGCGCTTTAACGAGCCCGGCGTGTATATTTCTTTGGAGGAAAGCGAGGAAGAAATCATCAAGGAAGCGTCTTATTTTGGCTGGGATTTGGCGCCTTTAATCAAGCAGCGCAAACTGCTGATTTCGGCCGTGAACCTGTACGATTTTGACAAATTAAAAAACGCGATTGAGGATGCGGTCGAGCGAATCGGCGCCAAGCGAATCATCATCGACCCCGGAGTCGTGTTCCGCATGTTTTTTGAAAAAGAGCTGGAAGCGCGAAAAACGATTCTGGCTTTGGGGCGAACCCTGAAAAAAATCGGGGCCACCACCATGATTACCAACGAATTAAGCCTGGACAAATTGACTTCCTTGTACGGCCTGGAAGAATACGTGGCCGACGGCGTGATATTATTGTATCACACCAAACTGGAGAACCGCTTTATTCGCAGCATCGGGGTGCTCAAAATGAGGGGAACCAAGACCAGCGAAAAGCTGCATCCCGTGGAAATCGATTCGAACGGAATCCGCGTGCTGAGCAAGCAGGAATTATTCGAGGAATTGTAAGGTTTATTTACTTTGTATCCGAGGTTTGATTATGGTTTATGGCAAAATGGATGATGTTGAAAAACTCGTGAACCCGCAGGCCGTATTGGAAGCCGCGTTGGAAGCCGAGCTTGGCCGCGTCGGGAATCAAAGCGTTTCCTTGGTCGTAATGGAAGGCGCGCATTATTTGGGGGCGAGTGCCGCGATTTTAAAATCGTTTGAAAACGCCAAGCGGCAGGGAATCATCGTTTCGGTGAACAAGCCCGTCAGCGACCTGCGGGAGTTTTTGTCCAAGCGCGAAATTTCGTTTGACGGGTTTTTTTTTGTGGATTGCATCACCGAAACTTCCGATAGGCATGGCGATTCGGCCAAAAACGTCAAGTACCTAGAAAGCCCCAAAAATCTTTTGGAAATCAGCGTGGAAATGGAAAAACTGCTGCGGTCCGGCCAAAACGCCCCGCCGTTTGTCCTGGTCGATTCTTTGTCGACTTTTTTATTGTACAACAAGCCGGAAGTTTTGGAGCGGTTTGTCCACAACCTATCCAGCAAAATGCACGAGCACAAAAACCAGGGAGTGTTTTTGATGATTCGAACCAGGGAAAACGAGGATTTCATCGAAATCGTCAGCCAGTTCTGCGACAACGTCATTGAAGTATCCGAAAAAAACATCAAAACGCGGTAGAAAAACGGGTTTCGGCAATTGCCGCCCAAACAAAGGAGTTTTATTTTTTAATCGGCATTTACCGTTCCCAATCACAAGGTAATCGTTCCGGGAACCTTATTATCCATTCTCAAACAAGCCGATATTTCGCGGACGAATTCCAAAAATTGCTGCAATAAAACAGGCTTGGCCAAAACCATACGATTAAAAAAACAAAATTCGTGTTCTTGGCATGAGTTCCAAAATGGGCATAAGCGGCCGCGAAACCGCATTGGTGCTGCGGTTGGACCGCGTTGCCAAAGACGATGTCGCATTGGTGGGCGGCAAAAACGCGGCTTTGGGCGAATTGCTGCAAAACCTGGTTTCAAAAGGGATTCGGGTTCCGAACGGTTTTTGCGTGACTGCCAGCGGTTACCGGCTTTTTTTAAAGGAAAACGGACTGGCGGAAAAAATCAGCCGGGAATTGCGGGGGCTGGACAAAAAAAACGTGGAACATCTGGCCAAGGCGGGAAAGACAATCCGCCATTTGATGCTGGAAACGCCTTTGCCGGAAAAGCTTGAAAACGCGGTTATTTCCGCGTACCGCGATTTTGAAATTGCGTATGGAAAAAATTTTGACGCGGCTGTTCGTTCAAGCGCCACAGCCGAAGACCTGCCCACCGCCAGTTTTGCGGGCCAGCAGGAAACCTATTTGAACATTACCGGAACCGCGGCGTTATTGATAGCGGTGAAAAAATGCTTTGCGTCTTTGTTTACCGACCGCGCGATTTCGTACCGCGAAGACAAGGGATTTGACCATTTCAAAGTCGCATTGTCGGTCGGAATCCAAAAAATGGTGCGCAGCGACATCGGCTCCGCAGGCGTCATGTTTTCACTCGATACGGAAACGGGATTTAAGGATGTCATTTTGATTAACGCGGCGTGGGGCCTTGGCGAAAGCGTGGTGCAGGGAAGCGTGAATCCCGACCAATTTATTTTGTTCAAGCCGTCTCTTCGCATGGGCAAAAAAAGCGTGCTGTCCAAAAAACTCGGGGACAAACTGCACCAGGTGGTATACTCTCATAAAAATCCAACCAAAACGATTGATGTTCCGGACAAAAAACGAAAACAGTTCTGCATTTCCGATGACGACGCGATTACTTTGGCCAAGTGGGGATTGCTTGTGGAAGACCATTTTTCAAAAAAAGCGGGGAAATGGGTTCCGATGGACATGGAGTGGGCCAAAGACGGAAACACGGGGGAACTGTTTATGGTGCAGGCGCGCCCCGAAACCGTCCAAAGCCAAAAAAATCTCAACGAAATGCAGACGTATTTTTTGAAAACGAAAAAAGAAAGTGCGGTTCTGGTTTCCGGAGAAAGCGTCGGGGAAAAAATAGGCAGCGGAAAAGCGCACGTGATTTTAAGCGTGCATGAAATCGGGGAATTTAAGGCCGGCGAGATTTTGGTGACCGACTCGACCGACCCGGATTGGGAACCGATTATGAAAATCGCGAGCGGAATAGTCACGAATAGCGGGGGCCGGACCTCTCATGCCGCAATTGTTTCGCGCGAACTGGGAATTCCCTGCATTGTCGGAACTCGGGTCGGAACCGACAAAATCAAAACCGGCCAAAAAATAACCGTGGATTGTTCGCAAGGCGAAACCGGAAAAGTGCTGGAAGGATTAATCGCATTCGGCGTCAAAAAAACACGGCTGGATTCGGTTCCAAAAACGCGGACCCAAATCATGGTTAATCTGGGAAACCCCGAACAGGCGTTTGAAACCGGCCGTTTGCCGACCGACGGCGTGGGCCTTTGCCGCGAAGAATTTATCATTGCCGGCCAAATAGGGATTCATCCCTTGGCCTTGATTCATTTTGACAAAGTAAAGGAACCCGCGGTCAGAAAAAAAATCGAGGATGCTTGCGCGGGTTATCCCGACAAAAAGCTTTTTTTCGTCGAAAAGCTGGCCAGCGGAATCGCCTTGATTGCGGCGGCGTTTTATCCCAAGCCCGTCATTTTGCGGTTTTCGGATTTCAAGTCCAACGAGTATGCGCAATTGCTTGGCGGAACCGTTTTTGAACCCAAGGAAGAAAACCCGATGATTGGCTGGCGCGGGGCTTCCCGCTATTATTCGCCGGAATTCAAGGAAGCGTTCGGCTTGGAATGCGAGGCGGTTAAGCGCGTGCGCGATGAAATGGGGCTGACCAATCTCAAAGTAATGGTGCCTTTTTGCAGGACGGTTGCGGAAGGAAAACGGGTAATCGAGGAAATGAAAAAAAACGGCTTGCGGCAGGGGGAACGCGGCCTGGAAGTTTTTGTCATGTGCGAAATCCCGTCCAACGTGATTTTGGCGCATGATTTTGCCAGAGTGTTCGACGGGTTTTCAATCGGCTCGAACGATTTGACGCAATTGACTTTGGGCCTTGACCGCGATTCGGCTTTGGTTGCAGAACTGTATGATGAGCGCAATCCCGCGGTGCTTTCCCTGATAAAAGACGCGGTTTTGCGCGTCAAGCGCCAGCGCAAAAAAATCGGCATCTGCGGGCAGGCGCCAAGCGATTATCCCGAGTTCGTCGAGTTTTTGGTTTCGATCGGAATCGACTCGATTTCGCTGAATCCCGACGCGTTAATCAAGACCAAGCTTTTGGTTGCCAAAATCGAGCACAAACTGGCCGGTCTGGCTAAAAAGGCGGAGTAATCAGAAAGCAACCGCAATCGGCTGTCCGGCAATTTTAGAAAGCGTTTTTTCAAGTTCGGCTTTGCCTTGTTCCGCCAGTTCCCTGTTTTTTTGCAGGCGGCTTTGGATTTGCTGCAGATTGGTTTGTTCAAAAGCGAATTCGGATGAAACGGATTCGAGCTGCTTTTTGGTTTCCGAAATCTTTTTGGAAAGCGGGTGACCGGCCAGCTGTTTTTCCAGTTTTTGTTTTTCAATCAGGAACCGGTTTTGTTTCCAGAAAAACTCGGAAAAAAAATCGAATTGCAAAAGTTCCCGAATCGAATTCAGCCATTTTTGCTTTTCGTCATTGTCTTTGGCGGTTACTTTTTGCTGTTCCAAAGCGCTTTGCACTTCAACCAGAATTTCCTTGAATAAAATCGCCTTTGGGTCGGACTGGATGGCAGGCCACGGAGCGGTTGAAAAGCGCTCCAAAAACGCCTTGTTTTGGGGATTTAAGACCCACTGGTTGTTTTGCACGGCACCGGAAAAACGGCGAAGCGGCTTGTCGGCTTTGCCGACCAGATTGGTGAATTGGTCCTGCAATCGGTTTTGGTTTTCGCGGATTTTTTCAAGTTCGGACTGCCATTCCTCGGCTTCCCGCGATTCGTCGGAATCGGAGAGGAGTGCCAGCTCGGACCGGGTTTGCCTGATTTTGTTTTGAAGCTGTTCGCGAGTTTGGCTGGCGGCGTTTGCTTTTTGTTCGTCGCTTTGAATTTGCTTTAGCAGTTTGCCCAGTTCGTCGGCTTTTTTTTGGCAGTTTTCCGCAAGCACAAAAACCGGTTCTTGGGTCTGGCCGTACAGTTCGCGGGTTAATTGTTCAAGTTCGCCGAAATGTTTTCCGAGTTCCTGCATTTCGTCTTTTAATAAAATTCCGGTGTAAGCGAGGTTTTTGCGGGTGGACCGGATTTCGGTTTGCAATAGCGGATAGGCGCGCTTTGAATAATCCAAAATAGCCGAGCGAATCAGGACTTTGGGCGGCTCGAGTTTGGAAACCAGCTGCCTGAATTTGGGGACAACGGTTTGCCGGCTTGAGGACACCACTTTGCGCAGGCGGGCGTTTCCTTTTTCGTTCTCTACGCTTTGCTTGGACAAATCCGCGGTTTGGCTTGCGATTTCGCCGAGCACAAACCGGATTTTGGAAAAACTATTCTGGGCTTTTGACTCAAATCGGCTCCAGACCGGCTCTTCCTGCTTGTTCAGCCATTCCGACAGGCGGTTCAGTTCGACGGCACCTGCCGTTTTGGAAGAATTTTCGGAAGAAAACATCCGCCTGAAAAAGGCCAATACTTGGCCGATAACGCCCATGAAAAAAGACAGGAACCAAACCATAAAAAAAACCGTGGTATCAAAAACCAAAAAACGGCTTAAAGCCCGTTAAAACCCGAATTCAACGGCAAGGACGTGTCAGGGGCTTAAAAAAACGATTTGACCAAATTCAAGCATGGAAAAAAATTGGGCCGGCTTTCAAAAGAAAATGTCTGAAATGGCAACCGCTTTTTTGGGCAAAGAGAACTGGGCGTTAATATACAATTACGATTCGGACGGAATTTCGAGCGGCGCGATTATCGCGTTAACCATACAACGGCGCGGCACAAAATTCCAAACCCTGGCGCTAAAGCAACTGTATCCCGAACACGCGGAACAAATAAAATCCATGGGAAAAAACTTTTTTTTTGCGGATTTCGGAAGCGGGCAGCTCGATTTTTTGAAAAAAGAATTCGGCGAAAACTTTTTTGTGCTCGACCATCACCAGCCGCTTCCGATAGAGCATGCCTGGCACTGCAATCCGTTTTTGTTCGGGTTTGACGGAGGAAGCGAAATTTCGGCCAGCGGAATGGCCTACTTTTTTTCAACCGCGGTTGATTTAAAAAACAGGGATTTGGCGTCGTTGGCCATTGTCGGCGCGGTCGGGGACATGCAGGACGAGACCGGAAGATTAATCGGATTAAATTCAAAAATCGTTTCGGATGGGGAAGCCGCGGGAGTATTGAAAAAAAAAGAGGGCCTGCGCTTGTACGGCCGAATCTCGCGGCCGCTCGTGCAGTTTCTGATGTTTTGCACCGCGCCCTACCTGCCGGAACTCACGGGAAACGAATTAAACTGCATCCGTTTTTTGGAATCTTTGGGAATTGAATTAAAGCAAAACGAGCGCTGGATTTCGTTTGAAATGCTTTCGCTGTCGGGCCAAAAAAAACTGGTTTCCGCACTTGTGATGCACCTTTCGCGGCACAATGTTTCCGAATACAAAATTCAGGAATTGTTCGGAGAATTGTATTCGCGCATACAAGAAGAGCCGTTTTCCCCGCTTTCGGACGCCAAAGAAATGGGAACCTTGCTCAATGCCTGCGGCCGCTGGGGAAAAGCCGACGTGGGACTCGCGGTTTGCATGGGCGACCGTGAAGAAGCGTTAAGCACGGCCATGTCGCTTTTGGTCGAACACAGGCGAAAGTTGCGCGCGGGAATCCAATGGGTAACGGAACACGGAACGCAGTCCCGCGAAACATTTTATTTTTTTGACGCGGAAAAAAATATCGATGATTCGATTGTCGGAATTGTCGCGGGAATGCTGTACGGCGGAGGAACAATCGGTTTTGACAAGCCGATTATTGCGCTTAGCCGTTACCCGAGCGGCGAAATTAAGGTTTCCGGAAGAGCCACCCGCGATTTGGTGCAGCGGGGATTAAACCTTGGAAAAGCGTTTCACGAATTGTGCGCGGAAATGGGGGAAGGAAACGAAGGCGGCGGCCACAAAATCGCGGCAGGGGCCAAAGTGCCGGAAAAAAATCGGGAATTGTTTTTGGAGCTGCTTGATGAAAAAATCAAGGAACAATTAGCGAAAGTTTACTGACAAAAATAAAAAAAATTAAATAACAAAAATAAAAAAACCAAAATTCGCGATTAAAACCGAATCATTTTTTAGCTTGATTTTTTATTCAGGCGGGAAGGGAAGCGAATCGAAGCTGGCGTTTTCCCTTCAAAAAAAGCAGGATGCCAAGCCCAAAGCAAATCCAGGCAAACGCGTACAAAAACAAGGCGCCGGTCGTGTTTCCTCCGACATGAACCAAAAACCCCTGCACCAGCAAAAAACAGGTTAACGCAATGCAAAGCGCGGCAAACGTAATCCAGGCATAGGCCACCAAAAGCGGTTTTACGGGCGATTCATTCATGCACTAGACCAATGGCAATTCAGGTATAAAATGGTTTTTATGGGCAAACGGCAAAAAAAACGCGTTTTTTAATGGTTTTGCAAAACCGTTTAAGCGATGGCAACAAAACCCAAATCGCAGGAAATCGACATTGACGCTTATCTCAAAAGCATTTTGCCCGCGGTTGACAAAGAAATCGAAAAAATCGTGCCCCGCGCATTTTCCAATGCCTGGCTGTCCAAAACCTTTGGCAAACCCGACTTTGGCTACGACGCGGATTCCCTCACCAAAGCCCTCGCGGTTCCGATTTGGAACCTGCTTGACCGCGGAGGAAAGCGCTGGCGCCCGGGATTACTGATTTTGGCGTGCGAAAGCGTCGGCGGAAAAAAAGAAACCGCGCTAAAATTCACGCCGTTGGTTGAACTAACGCACTCTGGAACACTTTTAGTCGACGATATTGAGGATTCTTCCGAATTTCGACGAGGAAAACCGTGCATACACAAAATTTTCGGGGTTGACATTGCAGTCAACGCGGGCAATGCCATGTACTACTTGCCCACCGCGATTTTGTACAACAATTATTACAAATTAAACGAACACAAGCGCATGCGGCTGCACGACTTGGTTTCCCAAGAACTCTTAAAGTGCCACGCGGGACAAGCCATGGATATTTTTTGGCATCAAGGCCACAAGTACGACGTTTCCGAAAACGAGTATTTGCAGATGTGCGCGTACAAGACCGGCACCTTGGCGCGCCTTGCGGCCAAAATCGGCGCGGTGCTTGGAAACGGAAACGAAAAACAAATCGAGGCATTGGGAAAATTCGCGGAAACCGTCGGAGTCGCGTTCCAGATACAGGACGATATCTTAAACCTCGTAGGCGAGGAGTTTCAGAAAGGAAAAGGAGTCGGGGAAGACATTCATGAGGGAAAGCGCACTTTGATGGTTATTCACTGTCTGCAGAAAGGAAACCCCGCGGACAAAAAAAGGATTTTGGAAATCCTGAACAGCCACCCCGAGGACCAAAAAACGATTCTGGAAGCGATTGCAATCCTGAAAAAAAACGGCTCGATCGAGTACGCGCGGGAAAAAGCAACGGCACTCGTGCGCGACGCGTGGAAAAAACTCGACACGGAACTGTCCGAAACAAACGCCAAACAAACGCTTCATTCGTTCGCGGATTACCTGGTCGACCGAAAAATTTAATCCTTGGGCTTTGGTTCCAGAATTTCCAATACATCCAGCTGTTTGCAGCCGCACGAATTTTCAAGCAGGGAAGAAAGGCTCGGGATGCTTCGTCCTTGTTCCCCTGAAACGAATTCTTTCACGTACAGGCCCGCGTCGGTGAGCAAAACGATTTCAAATTCGGTTTTGGAAACGGACTTGATTGATTCCACCTTAACCGTTCGTTTTCGGATGATGTCCGCGCGGCGCCTGGCCACGCGAAGCGGGGTTTGCTGTTCCACTTCAAAAGTTTTTCCGCTTAATTTTTCCAGTTTTTCAGGGTTTATTTCGTTTGCGCACGAAATGACGGCAAGATATTTTTTTTGGCGGCGCTCTTCCTTGAGGGTTCCGACGGATTTGGAATCCGACCAGGCCAAATCGAAAATTTTTATTTTTTCAGCGGCAAAATCATTGACGGTTTGGCTGATTTTTTTCAAATCAACCGTCCGGATTTTCGGTTCCTTGATTTCCATTACAAACGGCCGTCCGCTTCCGAGCATGCGGACATTTACGTCTTCGCGCCCCGCGCCGTGAAAAGCAAAGCCGCTTGCGTCAAACATCGGCTTGGCCGCGTTTCCGATGAGTTCTTCAACGGTTTCCAATCCGAGTTTTCCGGTTCCTTTGCAGTGCAGGCATCCTTTTCCTTTGCATTTTGGGCAGTAAAAAACGGTTTGCGCGATTTCGCGGGAAAACTTGTTGTAGCGCCCCGAAAAATAGGCGGAAGCGACCCAAAACGCAATCAGGCGGCTGTTAAAGTCAAGGGTGATTACGCAATCGGGCCTGTCGAATTCCGCGGTTATGCCAAGTGATTTTTCAAGGGTTTTGACGAGGGCAAACTGGAATTCTTTTTTGAGCAATTGTTTTTCGTCATCGGTTACCGTATAGGGATACGAACAGCCAAGGGAAAAGGATTTGATTTCAAATTCCCCGATTCTTTCGCGGATAAGCACAGCTAATTGTCCGATTAATTGGTCCGAAAATTGGCCGTCGAATTCGAAGTCCGAAGAATGCATTTTTTCCTTGCCTTTAAAAAAAGGCGGGGAAACGGTTTAATAAGGTTTATTCCAATCCTTTACGGTAATCATGCAAAAAAGAGTCATTCCAGTTTTTTTGGTTTTAATCGGAGTCCTTTTTTTGGGTTCTTTGGTTTACGCATTCCCGTCCTATTTGCAGGTGCAGGGAAAACTGACAAACAGCTCGGGAGCATTGCTCAACGGAACATATGATATGAACTTTCGGATTTACGATTCCGGTTCGGGCGGGAATCCGCTTTACCTTGAATCCCACGCCGGAGCGAATGCGGTTGACGTGAACAAAGGTGTTTTCAATGTTCTTTTGGGTTCCATAACAACCCTTGATTTGAATTTCATGAGCGATTACTGGCTCAGCATCCAGATTGGCTCTGATTCTGAAATGTCCCCGCGGCAGAGATTGAGCGCAGTCGGCTATGCATTTGTCAGCAAAAAATCCCTTGGGGTTGAATGCACAGACTGCCTTGACACGAACCAGATTGCGAACATTTATGTTTTGAAAAGCGGCGATTCGATAAGCGGGATATTAACGATTGACGGGAACCTTTCCGTAGTAAACGGCGACGTGAATTTCGACCGGTTGCAGGCAAACAGTTTTTACGGCGGGAACTTTTACGGTTCGGGAAGCGGTCTCACGGGTGTTGCAAAGCAGGATACAAATTGTGAAACATACGGCTCCTGTTCCACGGTTCTTTACTGGGATGACGCCAACGGAATTTTCACCAAGCAATTGGATGGAAATAATTGGTACTCCCGCAAGGCTGAAACTGAAACCATTTCCGGCTTGTGGGATTTCATCAATACGACCAATTTCCAGGGAGGCTTTAACGGAACCGGCGCAACCATTGAAAACGGAAACCTGTATGTCCAAAGCCTTGTCCTGAAAGGAGACATCAATAGCGCCGTGGTAAGCACGATTGACGTGAACGGCGACTTTTATCCCTACCTTACCAACAATTATGATTTGGGTTCTCTTGAAAAAAAATGGCGCAGCATTTTCGGGGTAACCATTTATGGCGATTTCTTTTCAGGCAATGGCGCGAACATTACAAGCTTGAACGCCAGCAACATTTCCTCCGGAACGCTCGCGGACACCTGGCTAAGCAGCAATATTCCAAAAAAAGACACCGCGGAAACAATCCTGGGCACTTGGATTTTTCCAACAACCGGAATCACGCTCGGTTCAACCACTTTGAGTGAAGCAATGGCCGGGCAAATACATGCTTCAGGCTCCGACAACCAGAACTTATGGCTGACCTTTAACGCGGATGCCGGTTCAACCGCCGCGAACCTTCCCAACGATTACCTGACCATTACCGGTGGAACCAATATCGCCACGAGCATCAGCAATGACACCTTGACCATTAATTATAACGGCCCCTCAACAAGCGACACGAACTGGCAGACCTCGTTTAATTTACTGGATGCCAACCTTTCGCAATCCTATTACAAACAAGCAGACGCCAATGTAGTTTTGGTCAAAAAAACCGATTACAATTCGTTAGGCGACCAACGATACGGCATAAAAGGAACAACAAACTTAGCATCATGGATATGGGACGCAGACTTCAACTCCGTTTACCTAAGAAATTTCACAGACACCAACTGGCAAACATCCTGGACAACCTTTGACGCCAACATGACCAACCGATTCATCCGCACCGACGGTTCGAGCACGACAACCGCAAGCATACCGTTTGCGCAAGGATTGATTTCAAATGGGATAATCAAGGCCACCGCCGACGGAACTATCTGGTCGGATGGAACTACAGGAGTTACTCCCACTTCAGGGGCAGGAATAAGATTGATGTGGATACCGAGCAAGGGGGCTTTTAGGGCGGGGAGAGTTACAGGGAGCAATTGGGATGATGCAAATATAGGAAGCTATAGTTTTGGAATGGGCTATAATAATAAGGCTTCGGGGGAGTCTTCGGTGGCTATGGGAGAGGAAACAACAGCATCGGGAAATTTTTCAGAATCGTCAGGATATTTGTCAATAGCTTCGGGATATGCATCAACTGCTTCTGGTGCGCAGTCAATTGCTTCTGGAGATTATGCAACCGCATCGGGCGCGGCTACAACCGCTTCTGGGACAAGCTCAACATCAATAGGGGATAGCTCAATCGCTTCTGGGTATGCTTCGACTGCTATTGGACGGACTATAACCGCTTCTGGAAAAGGTGCATTTTCCGCAGGATATAACTATGATTCTGCCGAGGGAAGCTTTGTTGCGGGGACCGGAACACCCAACATTGGATATGGGCAAGTTGCATTAGGCTATTCTTCTAATGGCGGAACATTAAAGGCTGAAGGAACTGGAAGCATTGCAATGGGAATGAATGTCAATGCCTTGACCAATCCTAATGTTTTAGTATTTGGCAGGGATTTTTCAACTGATATTCAGGACAGTTTTAATATTGGTTTCGGACAATTAGATTATCAATTCACTTCATCGCAGGCAGATTTCAAAGACAGCAACCTCACTACCACCAGCGATGTGAATGCTTCTCGTTTTTGTTTTCCAGACACAACCTGCATGACAACCGCAAGCGTTTCGGGAACGGATACGAATTGGCAGACTTCGTTCAATTTATTGGACGCGAATCTGGCTTTGTCGTATTACAAACAGGCAGATGCTAACGCGGTTTTGGTGAAAAAAAGCGATTTCAATTCGTTAGGCGACCAACGATACCAAAATGTTGATTCTACTTTTGAGGATTTTATGCCTGGAAGTGCAGCGGGAACCGGCGGAGCAGTAAGTGTTTGGTTTGGAATCATATCTCTAGTGATGGGTAATCAAGCGGGGGTATCAGTAACGCAACCAAACGGCGTGTTTTTAATCGGTTCAACCGGAAGCAGTGTTTCCGACAATATAGGAAAAAGCGCAAGAACTGGTTTGGCGTTGAATGCGACTGCTCCGTTTGACATTACTTTTCGAGCAAAAGTAGACAATACTACATCCATGTTTTCAAGATTTGGAGTTGGTTCACTGGCTACTTCCGATTCAAATAATGGAATGTTTTTTCGGTTTGACACGGATGACGGCGACCAAAACTGGTTTATTAATATTGGGGACACCAATAGCAACGAATTGCGGGATACCAACATAGCGAAAAACACGAGTTATCATTTATTCAAAATTTCGGTTTCATCAACAAAAATAGAGTTTTTCATTGACAATGTTAGCGTGGGTTCCACAACAAACACGGCTAATATTCTAACAGCACAAATGGGAATCGTAGCGGAAGGAATAGCAAGAAGCCCAACAACAGTGGCAAACACTTGGATAGATTATTGGAAAATAACGCCAACAAACAGACCAACAACATAAATCCGGCGTTTTCCAAGGCGGTTAATCCAAGGCCGCTTGCCCTTGGTAACTGGGGCAGCCGGCAGCACCTGCCCGAACAGGCGGAGCAATAATCAGCAATGACTGAGAGTGTATGATAGTATGCAAAACAAAAAAGCGGTTGTTTGTTTTTTCCTGTTGGCTTTTTTGTTTCTGCTGAATTTCTCTTTTGCTTTTGCTTCGGTTTCAACAAGCGAAAACTATTCCCTTCAAATCGGCGGGAATATGCCCGCGGGAATGGGCGCGGATTCTGAAAATTACGGGGATTTTTACTGGGTAAACGAGCAGACCGCGGGCGCGGCAGCAAGCGGCAATTACGGGGAAGGGCTCGGCTTTGCACATGCCGATGTGAATAATGAAGCCCCCTCAATTTCCATTACAAGCCCTGCGGATGGTTCCACAATAACCACGACAACCGTAACCCTGAATTATAGCGCTGCATCCGAGGTCGGAATCAAGAATTATTGGGTAAAAGTGGATACAGGAAACTGGATTTACACTTCCGAAACAAGCTATTCTTTCACAAGCCAAAGCAACGGCGTGCACATGTACTATGCGAAAGCAACCGACTTGTTCGACCAGAACTCCAACATCGCCTATGTGCAGGTTACCGTGGATTATTTTCCACCACTTGTTGAAACCTGCGGAAACGGTTCGTGCGCCGGCGGTGAAAACTGCTCCAATTGCCCAAGCGACTGCGGTCCGTGCGGCGGCGGAGGCGATGGAGGCGGCGGCGGAGGAAGCGGGGGCGGCGGTGGCATACGGCTAAAAGGCCTTGGGGAAGCCTGCACGAATAACAGCGAATGCGGCAGCCAAAAGTGCATTGAAAAAACCTGTTCGGAATGCACGAGTAGTGCGACTTGCGCTGCAAACGAGTTTTGTTCCGCAAATCACTTGTGCTTGGAAATCCCGCCCGCCTGCGGACAAATCGAAAACCACGTTTTTATTCCCTATGAATGCTGTTCCAATTCCGACTGCGCAGCGGATAAAACCTGCAATGCTGATTCGCATTCGTGCGTTGCATCCAAAGGACCAAGACTTGTGATAACCCACGTTCCGTCCGTGGTAGTCAGCGGCCAAAGCGTGACTTTTACGGTCACTGACGAGAACGGAAATATTGCGACCGATGTCACCTTGACCATTGGTTCTGAAAAAAACCTGCTTTCAATAGCCAAAATGGAAACGGTTTTAGCCGCGGGAACCGTGCAGATAAAAGCGGAAAAGAAAGGGTATGCTTCCGACGGACTAACCCTAAGTGTCATTGAACAGCTTAGCCTGGTTGCTCCGCAGATTGCTTACAAGGGAACGGCTACCGAAATCCTTGTGCTGGATGAAAAAGGAAGGCCCGCGGTAAACAAGGAAGTCGTACTCACCATGCCGGATGGCACGCAGTATACCCTAAAAACCAACGAGAACGGAGTTGTGCTGCTTCAGACCGAACTGATAGGAAACATCAAAATCGAGGCCAAAAATACGGGGTATGTGGTCGCAACCAAAATGATCAGCATCGAAAATGCGCCGATAGCGGAAACGCAGAATTTTCCATTTTATATCCTGGCAGTTATTGCCGGAGGAACTGTTCTGTACATCCTGCTTACAATGCACAAAAAGCGCCGCAGAAAAAAACCGCGCTTGTATTACCGAAAATAAGGAAATTTTAGGCATTTGGATTTTGCGAAGCGCCGGAACTGTTTTGTGCCTGAAAGTGCCGCTTGTTTTGGCTGCGCATCTCGGCATCCAGGCGGCTCAAATCGTAATCGTTCAAGTCTACGAACTGCAGCAAGGATGCAAGGCGTGGATGCACTTTTTGGATTTCGCGGTACATTTGCTGCGTCATGCGCCGATACGAAATGTGGCCCTGCTTTTGCGAGCGCAGTTCGATGAAGTGGAATGCTTCGCGCAGGTTCATTTTCATGTACCAGCGGATTTTGTAGGCAAACGGAACCGCGTACTGGGCTTCCAATGGCATAGTGGCGCGGATTTTTCGGTTCAGCTGCGCGGCCTGTTCCATTGCAAAAGTAAAATCGTTTTCAAAGCCCGCTTCGGAAAGCTCTTTTGGAATGTCAAAGCCGTTGTTAATTGTGATGAGCTGACGGCTCTGCGTAAGGACGCGGTGGCGCTGCAGGTCGCGGTACATGCCGTAATCGCCGAGCAAATCAAACGTATATGCGGTATTTTCAAAAGCGCGCGAAGGCTTGTCGCGCCTTGTCCTGCGCTTTCCGAGCAGGGTATTAAGCAAGGCTTCTTTTTCGGTTTCGGAAAGTTTATGCGCGATTTTTTGTGCCTGTGAAAACGAAAGAGATGAAAATTCCATTATAAGTGGCGCCAAAATTTTTTCCTCGGCATCCACGTCAAAGTCCACAAGCGTGACGGAAGCGGTTGTGTCCGGTTTTTGGCCTTGCACGAGCTTTTCAATAACCAGCCGATTTTCTTTGGAATTTTGGACGAGAAATTCGTCGGCCTTTGCCCTGCGCACAAACGGGCCGATGACGGTTCCGAGTTCCGCGTGCATGACCTTTGCAAGTTTGTTCATTTCCGAAAGCGGGTTGGAGTATAACTGCCGCAGGAGATATTCGAAAAAGCGGCCGTTTCCGAAAACGCCCATGTTGGTCAAGGTGGAAACCGGCAAAAAATACCGGAGCACGTCGCAGGTCTTGGCGCGAAGGCTGGATTTGTAAGCGGCTTGCGCGCGCTTTTGGATTTCAGGGTCGCGAATTTCGGGGAATTTTTGTTCCTGTTTGGCGGAAAAGTCCGTCATAAAGGAAAAATTTTCAATGGGAAAGCGCTCCTCGAAATACTTGGAAAGCGGTTCCACGAGACGCGAATATGTATCGAACAGGCTACGATTGACTTTTAGGTAATCGTCCGCGAAACGGGACGCCATAATGCGGGGTTCTTTGTAAAACAAATAATCGCCGTCGATTTTTTGGTCGAAAAAAACATAGCGCGAGGATTTCTCCAGCGGCGAACCGCCTAATCTGCGGTCTTCGATCAGTTTGGTGGCCAAATTGCTGACGTTTTCAATGGCCAAGTGGCAGCCGCCGAGTTCGCCGACGGAATCGTCGCCAAAGCCGTCGAGCACGCGCTGATAAAACGCATCGGCTTTTTGTTCGGACACAGCCGAATCGGTTCTGGGCTGCAACGCCAAATCCTCCAGGTTTAAGTCCTTGTTTTGGATGAATTCGTCGAGTAATAGGCGGCGAAGTGACTTGGTGCTTCGCGAATAGCGGGAAAACAAGGCTCCTTTGACTGACTCGGGCAGGTTTTTGAGCACAAACACTGATTTGTCCACGTTTGAGCAATACAAAAGCAAGGTCTGTTTTTCGGAATCGGAAAAAATTTCAGGCATCAAAACAGACACAACCCGCCAAAAAATCATTAAAAAACCAAGGTTACTGCTACATAATTTGGATGGTTTTTAACCTTGTTTTTCGTTCAAAATATGCGCCTATGAAAGAAAACCCAAAAGTAATAGCAATTTCATGCTCTCATCGAAACAACGCCAATACCGAACAAATGCTGGCGGAGTGCCTGTCCGAACTGAAAAAACAAGGGGTTTCGTTTGAACTGGTGGCACTTCGAAAACTCGACATGAAGGCGTGCGACGCCTGTTCCGAATGCGAAAAGGACAATCGCTGCCGAGTGAACGACGATTTGCAAAAAATTTATCCGAAACTATTGAACGCAAAGGCCTGGATTGTCGCTACTCCCGAATACTGGATGAACGTGTCGGGGCTGTGCAAGAATTTTTTGGACCGCTTGACGCCGTACTGGATGGAGCGCAAAAAGCATTTCGCAAAAAAAAAAGCCGCGATTATCACCTGCGGAGGCCAGCCAAGGAGACGCATCGGCCATGCCGAAAAATATCTCCGGCTTTTTTTTTCCAAACTGCATATGAAAGTGATTGGAAGCGTTTTGACCAGCGCAGAAGAACCGAAAGAGGTTTTAGCGCAAGCCAAAATTTTGCGGGAATGCCGAAACTTGGGGAAAAAAATCGCGGACGGTTTAAGGAAGGAATCTTATGGCGGAAAGTGAAATCCGGCAGTGGATTGAGTCCTTGCAGGAATACGGAATCAATCCCGGCCTCGAGCGCACGGCCCAAGCGCTGAAATTGATTAATAATCCGCAGAACGATTTTGAATCGGTTTTGGTTTCCGGAACCAACGGAAAAGGAAGCACGTGCGCGTATTTGTCGCACATGCTTTCGGCCAACGGCTGCAAAACCGGCTTTTATTCAAGCCCGCATTTATTGGATATTACCGAGCGCTTTCGCATCAACCAAAAACCCGTTTCCAATCTGATTTTTGAAAAAACCGCGGGAGAATTGCGGACTATTTTTCAGGAAAACCAAATAATTCTCACGCATTTCGAATTTTTGACCGTGCTGGCCTTGCGGCTTTTTTCCAGGCAAAAAATACAATGGGCGGTACTGGAAATCGGAATGGGCGGGCGGCAAGACGCCGTCAATGTAGTGAACAGCCAGGCCGCCGCAATTACCAATATCGCATTGGACCACCAAAAATGGCTGGGAAACACCAGGCGCGAAATCGCGATTGAAAAAGCGGGAATCATCAAAAAACAAAAGCCGTTTTTGACTTCGGAATCCGACCCGGCTTTGGTAAAAATGTTTTCAGAACTGGCCGAAGGCGAACTTGCGCCGATTTTTATTGAGAATCGGGATTACTGCGTGACCCCAAAAAAAATCGAACTGCAAAACACCGAGTTTGATTTCAAGGGATTCGGACTCAACTTGGCCGGGTTAAAAACCGGTTTGACCGGACAGCATCAGGTTCACAATGCGGGACTGGCATTGGCGGTTTTGGCGGTTTTGCACGAAAAAAACAACGTCCGCCTAAACGAGGAAAAAACGCGAAAAGCGGTTGAAAAAACCGCCTGGCCGGGAAGATTCCAGATAATCAGCGAAAAGCCGCTGGTAATCGTCGATTGCTGCCATAATCCTGCAGGCGTTAACCAACTGGCCGAAACCTTAAAAACAGTTTTTCCCGGCACCAAATTTCGGGTATTAATGGGAATCGGTTTGGACCGCAATCCCGGGCAAATGGTCGAACCCATCGGACCTCTGGCGAGTGAAATGATTTTTTCACAGGCGAGTTTTCACGGGTTTTCCGCGGTTGAACTGCAAAAAGCAAGCCAGCCGTTTATTCCGACTTTCAAAACCAAAACTGTGGCCACCTTAAAAGACGCGGCCGCACTTGTTCTTGAAAACCCAAAACCAAACGAGCCGATTCTGGTTTGCGGAAGCATTTATCTGGCCGGCGAAGCCATGCAGACGCCCGCCTTCAAAAAAATAATAAAGGGTTCAAAGCAAAAATAAGCAAAAGCAAAAAAAGGTTTTTTTATGGAACGCGAAACAAAGCTGTGGATTTTGGCGGCAATTTTTGTCGGAAGCGTGATTGCCGCAAACCTGATGGGAAACAAAATCGCGGCGTTCGGATTTTTCGATTCCGCGGTCGGAATCATGGTGTTCCCGCTTTCGTACCTTGCCATGGACGTGATTCAGGAAGTGCAGGGAAAACAAACCGCACGCAGAATCGTTTGGGCCGCCATGCTCGTGCTTGCCTATGTGCTGGTCATCACTTGGATTTCAACTTCTTTGCCAAGCGCAAAGCGCGATTTTTTTCCCGAGGAATACGAAAAAATTTTTGGCGTCAGCGTACGTGTAATGTTAGCCAGCCTCATTGCTTTTTTGGTGGGTGAACTCGCGGACATCGAAATTTTCAAAAAAATAAAGGATTTTACAAAAGCCAAAATGCTTTGGCTTCGCGCCACGGGTTCCACGATTATCAGCCAGTTTGTGGACACCACGGTGTTCCTGTTTTTGGCGTTTTACGGGATAACCCCGAAGTTCGATGCTTGGTATATTTTAGTCCTGATTATTCCCTATTGGATACTCAAAAGCTGCGTCGCAATTTTGGGAACGCCGTTGGTATACGCCGGCGTCCGATGGGTTGGTTACTCCAAAGCTTCAGATAACCGGCCAGCCCAAAAAAGCAAAAATCGCCAATAAAACGGCCCCTGCAATCGAAAGCAAAACTCCCGATTTAATCAGGTCTTTGACGCGGATATAACCCGTTCCATAGGCCAAAGCGGACGGCGGAGTGCCCATTGGAAAAATAAAATCCATGGAAACGCCGATGGCGGAGACCACCACAAGATTCGTCATGTTTACGCCCAATACAACGGATAGCGCGGTAATAATCGGAATCAAAACCGCGGACGCCGCGGTGTTGCTAATAAAACTCGTGAGTAAAATCCCGATTATTGCAACGCCGAGCAAAACGACAAAATACGGTTGGTTGGCCAAAGCGGTTCCAAGGGCTGATGAAAAGGAATCCGCAAGGCCGGACGAGGTAATTCCAAGGCCGAGCGCGATTCCGCCGCCGATTAAAATCAGGGAGCCCCAGTCTATTTTTTGAAAATCCTTCGGCTCAAGCAAATTAAAAACCGAAAATAGGATGATGGGAATCAACGCGACTACGCTGTTGTGGATGCCGTGAATGCTTTCCGTTACCCAAAGCAAAACAGTAAACAAAAAAATAACGGCGACTTTTTTCTGGTTCTGTGTAAAAGGATTCGTGTGCCGGTCGAGTTCGACGGTTTTGATTTCGGATTTGAAAACCGTTTTCAAAACCAGCCACGCGGCTAGTAGCAGCGCAATCATGAACGGAAAGCCGCGAATCAGCCATTCGACAAACCCGAAAGACAGGCCGTTTTCCGCCAAAAACTTTTGCGCCAAAACATTCGGCGTGCTTCCAATCAAAGTTCCGATGCCGCCGATAGTAGCGCCGTACGCAACCGCGATTACCATCGCTTTTCCAAACTGCGAGTTGCCCGCTTTGCACTTGTTTTTGGACAGCACGACAAGCGCAATCGGCATGCAAATAGCGGCGGCCGCGGAATTGGCCATCCACATAGACAACGCCGCGCTTACAAAAAGCATTCCCAATAAAACCATCGAAGCGCTGGAACCAAATCGCCCCAATAATTTGTTGGCCAAATATTCGTCTAATTTGTGCTTGCTTAAGGCAACGGCCAGTACAAAGCCGCCGAGCACCAAAACAACGACTTTGTCAAAAAACTGGGCGAATACTTTGTCCGGGCCAAAACCGCCGATTGTGACCAGTAAAAACGCGGCCAATAAAGCGGTTACGTGCAGAGGAATCGCTTCGGAAATCCAAAGGACAAATGCCAGAACGATAATTGCCAAAACGGTTTGGGCGGAAGAAGGCAGGGATAAGGGAAGACCATAGGCCACAAACGCGAGGAGGATTGCAAGGCCCATTATCGCATATCGCCGCTTTTCATCCATTCAAAAAAACCCGTTATGACGAAAACAAACCCTTTCTTAAAAAGCCTTTTTGTAGCCAAAGTTAGGCATGAAAAAACCGCTTCATAACATGAGCCTTAATGCCCTAAAAATAGCGGATTCTAGGGTTTACGAGCTTGTTTTGGCCGAGCAGGACCGCCAAATGCAGGGGTTAGAGCTGATTCCCTCCGAAAACCTGGTCTCGCGGCCTGTACTGGAAGCCATGGGAACGGTTTTGACCAACAAGTACTCCGAGGGTTATCCAGGCAAGCGGTATTACAGCGGAAACGAATTCATCGACCAAATCGAACAATTGGCCATTGACCGCGCCAAAAAACTGTTCAATGCGGAGCATGCCAATGTCCAGCCCCACGCCGGTTCTCCCGCCAACATGGCCGCGTTTTATGCCGTGCTAAAGCCGGGGGACAAATTCATGGGCCTCAAGCTGACCGAAGGAGGGCATTTGACGCACGGGCATCCCGTGAATTTTTCGGGAAAATTATACCAAAGCGTCCAGTACGGCGTCGACCGCGAAACGGACATGCTGAATTACGACGAAATCCAAAAAATGGCGGAAAAAGAAAAGCCGAAACTGATTTTGTCGGGCTACACCGCGTATCCGCGCAAAATCGATTTTAAAAAATTCCGCGAAATTGCGGACTCTGTCGGCGCGATTTGCATGGCGGACATCGCGCACATCGCTGGCCTTTGCGCAACAGGGGCGCACGAAAATCCGGTTCCATATTTTGACATTGTAACTACCACCACGCACAAAACGCTTCGCGGTCCGCGCGGCGGAATGATTATGTGCAAGGAAGAACTTGGGGTTGCCGTGGACAAGGCGGTTTTTCCAGGTTTGCAGGGCGGCCCTATTGAAAACCTGATTGCGGCAAAAGCCGTCGCGTTTGGGGAAGCGTTGCAACCCGAATTCAAAAATTATGCCGAGCAAGTGGTCAAAAATGCTCGCGTGCTGGCGGAAGAACTGATGAAATTCGGCTTGCGTCTCGTGACCAATGGAACCGACAACCATTTGATTTTAATCGACACGATGAACAGCAAAAACCTTCCGGGAAAAACCGCGGAAAACGCCTTGGAAAAAGCGGGCATGTACTGCAACAAAAACACGATTCCTTTTGACCCGCGAAGCCCTTGGGACCCCAGCGGAATCCGCATAGGAACCCCCACGTTGACCACGCGCGGAATGAAAGAGGCGGAAATGAAAGAAGTCGCGAAATTCATGGTCCGCGCATTGGACAAACCAAGTGACGAAAGCGAACTGAAAAAAATCAAAACCGAAGTCCAAGGGTTTTGCAGGGAATTCCAGTTCTACGGCTGAAACTGCTTTTTTCTTTTTTCGTTCAGGGCCGGTAGCTGCCGCTAATCGAACGGACGCCAATTTAATCCAAAAATTTGACATTTGGATTTTCTTTAAAATATGAGCCGCCGGCCAAAATTTTGTTAATCGTGGGTTTTTAATTCGTCTTTTTGAGTAAACTGGCCAACGTCTTTTAATGAACCAAAATACTCTTTTGGTTTGGAATTTGTTGTTGCTCTTTTAATGCGGCATGGGCGGCCGCTAACCGTGCAATCGGCACGCGGTAAGGCGAGCAGCTGACGTTGTTCAGGCCGATTTTGTGGCAGAATTCGACGCTTTCGGGGTCTCCGCCGTGCTCTCCGCAGATTCCGATGTTTATGTCGGGGTTGGTTTTGCGCGCGGCATCGACCGCCATTTTCATTAATTGCCCGACGCCGTCCTGGTCGATGGAGACAAACGGGTCGGTTTCGAAAATCTTTTTGTTCAAGTACAAAGGAATAAATCGTCCCGAGTCGTCGCGCGAAAAGCCGAGCGTGGTTTGGGTCAAATCGTTGGTTCCAAAAGAAAAAAATTCGGAGTGCTTGGCGAGTTCGCCGGCCATTAATGCGCCGCGCGGAACTTCGATCATGGAGCCGATTTTGTAGGCGATTTTTCCTTTGGCTTTGGTTTGCACCGCGATTTTTTCAATCATTTCTTTTAAAATCAAAAATTCTTTTTCAAATCCGACAAGCGGAATTTCGATTTCGGGAACAGGAACAACGCCTTTTTTGGAAACGTTTAAGGCGGCTTCAAAAATGGCTCGTATCTGCATTTCGTTGATTTCGGGGTAAACGATTCCAAGCCGTACTCCGCGAAACCCGAGCATGGGGTTGAATTCGTGGAGCTCGTCGTTAATCCTGCGGAGCTTTTCCAACGGAACGTTCATTTCGCGGGAAATTTCCTGCAGTTCTTTTTCTTCCTTTGGCAAGAATTCGTGCAAAGGCGGGTCCAATAAGCGGATAATGACGGGCTGTTTGTTCATTACGGTAAACAATTCCTCAAAATCTGCTCTTTGAAACGGCAATAATTTGTCCAATGCCAGTTTTCGGGCAACAACATTGTCCGCTAAAATCATTTCGCGGACCGCTTTGATGCGGCTGGCTTGGAAAAACATGTGTTCGGTGCGGCACAAGCCGATTCCTTGGGCGCCGAATTCGCGGGCTTTTTTGGCGTCTTTTGGGGTGTCGGCATTGGCGCGGATTTCGAGTTTGCGAAACGAATCCGCCCAGGACATCAAGGTTTCAAAATCGCCGGACAATGTAGGTTCGGATAATTCCAAAGAGCCCAAAAAAACTTCTCCCGTGGAGCCGTCAAGGGAAATAAAGTCGCCTTCCTTGATTTTGAGTTCTTTTTCTTTGGTTTTGACCGTAAAAAACCGTTCGTGTTCGTTGACCTGGATTTGGGAACACCCTGAAATGCAGCATTTTCCCATTCCGCGCGCTACGACGGCGGCGTGGGAATTGGAAACCAAAACGGGGGTGTAATTGTTTGTAAAAACAACGAAGTTTTTGTCCAGTTCTTCAGTAGAATCCACTTCAATGTTGTAAACAATGTTTTCCCCGGAGTCCTGAACAAAGTCAACTCGGTTATTATGAACATCGGAATTCAAAATTTTTTTTAGTTCTTCTTGGCTATTTTTTGGATATATTGAAAGCCATTTTTCCAGCATTAATGAAGCGTTTACCATTCGTTTTCCTTTGATGGCTTGTTTTATTTTTCCTTCTAAGTCTTTTTCCAGTGAAATATCGTCGAATAATTGTTCAACCGCAAAAAGCTTTCGGCCATATTTTGTTTTGTGCATTTCGTGTTTAACCCGTTTGGTAAATTGCAGAACCCGTGCGGCTTCGGACAAAAGCTGGATATGGGCGATTGTCCGGTTTTTGGTTACTTGGGCAAGTAATCCCAAACGGAGACTGGCCAATACAACCCCTTTGGTTACTGGTCCTTTTCCAGTAAAAATATGGATGCGATTGTCGTGAAAAGAGCCATCTCCGTCAATTACGCCGGCCAAAAAGTTCCACAATCCGGTTTCATCCAACGAGAAAATGAATTGTTCAATATTTTCACGAATGTGCGCCAAATAATACGCAGCTTCTTTTCTAGACGCGATAAAATCGGTTGCGCTTCCGCTAATTTGCCTTCCCCTTAAAACCGAATTGGTGCATTTGACCCTTTCAAGTGAAAAACCGTATCCGAATACCGTCTGAAAGTTTTGCTTAACCTGTGCGATAAAATCCTCTTTTTCAACGGTCTGCTTTTGCGTAAAAATAACTGTTCCCTTGGTTTTTCGCAATGCCAAATGACCATCCGTAAAAATAGCTCCGACCAAATAGGGCAATTCAGGGATAAACTTAGACCCAAAATCAATCGAGGGGGCCGTTGTTGGAATCTTGTCCACCACTGTCACAAATCCTTTTTTGGCTAAAATCTCGGTAATCGGTTTTTTCACCAGTTTTCGATTTTCAAAAAAATACATTTTGTGGTCGGGTGTCAGGGTCAAAAGATTTTGGCGGGTAATACCTCGGGAGGATATCCCTATTTGAATAGTCGGTTTTTTGTTTTTGCCAACAGCAACAATTTTTTTCCACTGCGATTTAAGGTTTTTAGAATCAAAAGACAAAATCGATAGCCGTTTTCCTTTTTCAATATTCTCAAAAACGCTTTGAATCGACATAAAACCTTGATTTGTCAAAATAATCGTTTCTCCAACAAAGCAAGTTAATCCGCCCGTGGAAGTCAGTATGCCTTGCGCGACGTTCATTCCTTCGATGTCTTCGGGCGATGTTTCGGGGCGCACCAAAATGACTTTGGCGCCGGGTTCTTCTGAAATTTCGTGAACCGCCTGTCCGGCTGAAAAAACGGCTTTTCCAACCGCGGCTCCTGGGCTGGTCGCAAGTCCGCTTGCGATTTTAACCGCGGTTTTTTTGGCCGAGGAATTCAATTGCTTGTGTAATAGCTGATTGAGCTGGTCGGGATTTACCCGCAAAACCGCTTCTTCTTTGGTAATCAGTTTTTCATTGGCCATGTCAACCGCTATTTTTACGCCGGCTTGCGCGGTTCTTTTTCCTGAGCGTGTCTGCAATAAAAACAATTTTTTTGTTTCAACCGTAAACTCAAAATCCTGCATGTCGCGGTAATGCTTTTCCAATAATAAGCGGATGCGGTTCAGTTCGGCGTACAGGGGCGCGTTTGTTTTTTGCAATTCGGCTATCGGCTGCGGCGTCCGGATGCCCGCGACCACGTCTTCGCCTTGCGCGTTGACCAGATATTCGCCGTAAAACGTGTTTTCGCCAGTCGATGGGTTTCTGGTGAACGCAACTCCCGTGCCTGACGTTTCTCCTGTGTTTCCGAATACCATGGCTTGCACCGTGACTCCGGTTCCCGCGTCTCCGGGCAATTTGTTGATTCTGCGGTAGGATAAGGCGCGTTCGGAATTAAACGAATCAAACACCGCGTTAATTGCCAATCGCAGTTGTTCAAATGCGTCCTGCGGAAACGGGTTTCCGGTTTTTTGCAAAACGATTTTTTGGTAATCCAAAACCAATTGCTTGAGGTCGTTGGCGGATAATTGGTAGTCAAATTCGATTTTTTTTTCTTTTTTCAGTTCAAACAGTTTTTTTTCAAATTCCGAAATGGAAACATTAAGCACCACATCGGAAAACATCTGGATGAGCCTGCGGTAGCTGTCGTAGGCCATGCGGGGATTGCCGGTTTTTTTGGCGAGGCCTTCGACGGTCCGGTTGTTTAATCCCAGATTCAGAATGGTTTCCATCATGCCGGGCATGGAAACAAACGAGCCCGAGCGAACCGAAACCAACAGCGGATTGGTCGTGTCCCCAAATTTTTTTTGGGTTTGCATTTCCAGTTCCGCGGTTTTTTGTTTGATTTGGTCCATTAATCCGTTTGGCCATTGATTGTTATTGGCAAAAAAATAGCGGCAGGCGCCGGTTGCAATCGTAAATCCCTGCGGAACCGGCAGCCCCATCCGCGTCATTTCCGCGAGTTGGCAGCCCTTATTGCCCAATAAAAACAGGTTTTCCTCCTTTGTTTTTCCGGTTTGGTCTTTGAACGAAAATACTAGCTGTTCGGCCATAGTTTTCACTTTCCCGAAAAAATTTTCTGAAAAAACCCGAAAATTCGCCTGAATTTTGTTTTTTTATCCAACTAACCGTTTAACAATTTGAATAAAAAACCATCGCGGAAAAAAACGGAAATTAAGGCAATTGCCGTTCCCAAGCGGTTTTGACCAACGGTTTTTATACAATTGTTGGTTTAGTGTTTGCATGCCAAAAATAGACCTAACTGGTTTTTATAAAAAAAACCTGGACGAGCGATTGCAAATCGTCCGGAAATTTGCGGAATTAAGCGAAGAAGAAATCGGACAGTTCAAAAAATTCGGGTCTTTGGATTTTGAAACCGCGAACCGCATGATTGAAAACGTCATTGGAACGTTTAATTTTCCCCTTGGAATCGCCACCAATTTTATCGTCAACGGAAAAGAAATCCTGGTTCCGATGGCCATTGAAGAGCCGTCGGTTGTTGCCGCGGCATCAAACGCCGCTCGGCTTTGCCAATCCACCGGCGGATTTACGGCCGGCGCGACCGCGCCGGAAATGATTGGCCAAATACAACTGGTCAATGTAAATGATTCAACAAAAGCCATTCAAAAAATAAAGCAAAACGAAAAAAGCCTGATTGAATTTGCCAATTCGTTTGATTCCGTATTAATCAAACTGGGCGGCGGCTGCCGACGGATTGAAAGCCGCGAAATCAAGACCCAAAGCGGTTCCATGCTGATTGTGCACCTGATTGTGGATGTGCGCGACGCGATGGGCGCCAACGCGGTCAACACCATGTGCGAACGCCTGGCACCCGAATTCGAAGCAATTACCGGCGGAACCGTTCGTTTGCGCATCATTTCCAATCTGGCTGTTTACCGCCTGGCGACCGCCAAGGCTGTCTGGAAAAAAGAAGAGCTTGCGGAAAGCATCAAAAATATGGAAATTTCTCCGGACGAAGTCGTGGACCGGATTTTGGACGCGTATTATTTTGCTGACAACGATGTTTTTCGCGCGACCACATTCAACAAGGGAATCATGAACGGAGTCGACGCGGTCGCTATCGCAACGGGGCAGGATTTTCGCGCATTGGAAAGCGGGGCGCATTCTTACGCCAATTACAAAAACGGGGAGTACAAGCCGCTGACTTGGTACTACAAGGATAAAGACGGCAACCTGGCCGGCGAAATCGAGCTTCCAATGGCTGTCGGCCTGGTCGGCGGCGCAACCAAAACACATCCATTGGCCGGAATCAATTTGAAATTATTAAAAGTCAAAACCGCACAAGACCTTGCGGAAATCATGGCGGCTGTCGGTTTGGCGCAAAACTTTGCCGCGCAGCGCGTGCTCGCAACCGAAGGCATCCAGCGCGGCCACATGGGTCTGCACGCCAAAAACATCGCTATTATGGCGGGCGCCAAAGGCGAACAAATCGAAAAAGTCGCGGAACAACTCGTCAAAAACAAAAACGTCAGCGTATCCGCGGCGCAGGAAATTCTGAAGGGTAAAAAATGGCGCGTGTAAATGTTGCGGGAATGCAGGCATCCAAAAAACCGAAAGACTGGAAGTTTTTGGCAATTTTGATTGTGATTATTTTGTTGTACGCTTTGTCCAAGGTTTTGCCTTTGCTCAAAACCGTCGGGAAATAGGTAAAAAAGGAAAACTTGTTTTTGTGATGCTATGTCAAACTATGTGCTTGTTTTCGATGAAGTTATTTTGGGACAATTGAAAAAACTCGGCAAAGATAAGCCAACGAGGGAACTTTTGTCCAAGATGCTTGACAAAATCGAGGAAAACGGCCCAATGGCCGGAAAATTGCTGGATTCAAGGCTTCATTTGTTCGAAGTCAAGGCAATGCACCCGCCGATTCGGTTATACTACAAAATCAACGAACTGGCCAAAGAAGCGTATGTTTTTGAATTTGAAATGAAAACAAGCCCTGAAAAACAAAATCGAACCATCGCTAAAATCAGGGAAAAATCAAAACCCTAAGTCTTTTCGGGTGAATTTTTTTCCGTTGGCAATGTTTTGTTCGAATTCCAAAAGGCGTTTGTATAATTGGGATGAACGCAAAACGCGCGCTTCCCGTTTTAAAGCCACGTATTCGCATTTTGGAATGGTCACAGTTTCTGAAATCATAATATATGAATAACTCAATAGCAAAATAAAAGGATACTTGTTTTGGATAGTCAATCGTCGAAATTTACCCTGCGGATTAACGAAGCGTTTTTTAATGCAAAGGCGCATGGTTGATAAGTTATTTATGAAACCCGTTGGAATCGTAGGATATGGGGCTTTTGTGCCCAGATTACGCATTACCGTGCAGGAAATCGCGAATACCTGGAAAAAAGACGGAGCCAAAATCAGTGCGGGCTTGGGATTAAAGGAAAAAGCCCTGGCCGCAATCGACGAGGACTCAGCAACGATTAGCGTGGAAGCAAGCCGCACCGCGCTACAGGTTTCCGGAATTCATTCGCAAAAAATCGGCGCGATTTTTGTCGGAAGCGAATCGCATCCGTACGCGGTCAAGCCAACGGCAACGATTCTGGTGGACGCATTAAACGCGGGTCCGGATTGCATGGCCGCGGATTTAGAGTTTGCATGCAAAGCAGGAACCGCGGGAATACAAATCTGCATGGGACTTGTGGCCAGCGACATGATTGAATACGGATTGGCGGTTGGAGCCGACACCGCGCAAGGAAGGCCGAATGACGCTTTGGAATTCACCGCGGGAAGCGGCGGAGCGGCAATGATTATCGGAAAAGAAAAAGAAGAAATGATTGCGACTTTGGACGACACCTATTCGTTTACCACGGATACGCCGGATTTTTGGCGGAGGCAGCACGCGGACTTTCCGCGCCACGCGGGAAGATTTACCGGAGAGCCCGCGTATTTCAAGCATGTGGAAAACGCGTGCACGGCCATGCTCAAAAAAAGCGGGCTTTGCCCGAAAGATTTCGCGTTTGTCGTGTTTCACCAGCCCAACGGAAAGTTTCCCGCAATCGTTGCCAAAAAACTCGGGTTTTCGGATTTGCAGTTAAAACAGGGATTATTGACGCCGCTTATCGGCAATACGTATTCGGGAGCCACCATGATCGGCCTCTCGTCAGTTTTGGATGCTGCAAAGCCCAATGACAAAATTTTGGCTGTCAGTTACGGTTCGGGCGCGGGAAGCGACGCGTTTGTACTAACGGTTACCAAAAACATTTTGAAAAAACGGCAGCCTGTTCCGGTTTTTGAAATGATAAAGGAAAAAGAATACGTTTCGTACGCGGAATACGCCAAGCACAGGAAAAAATTGAAGAGTTTGTGAAAAAAATGCCTAAAACAATCCCGTTCCCGACCCCAGAAAGACTGGCCCGCGCTTTGGAATCGGAATACAAAATCTCGAACCGCTCGCCGCTGTGGACTTTTTCAACGAAAGCCGCGGGACTGGTTCCCGTGCTTGGGGAACTGGTTTCGTTGAGTAGTGCCACCCGAACCGAAGACCCGAAAGCGCGCCAAAAAAGAGTAATGTCCTTGATTTTTTCAAGCCCGCAAAACGCGGCCGCGGTTTTGCGCCAAACCAAAAACCCGCGCTTAAAACAATGGCTGGCTAACCGCATTGCCGGCCGCTGGAAAGTCCAACGCGGTCCGGTTAAACTCCAGCGCTCGGCCAAACGTCCCGCCCGCCGATTGGAACTGCAACGGAGAGTGGCCTAAATGAGAAGCGTCAGCATCATCGGTTGCGGCCGCACATCGTTTGGCGAACATTGGAACGAAAGTTTTCGCGATTTAATCGGAAAAGCGGGTTTAGCCGCGCTTGAATCCGCCCAAATCGAAGGAAAAGATATTGAAGCGATTTATGGCGGAACCATGGCTTCGGGCCGGTTTGTCGGGCAGGAACATATCGGGGCGTTGATTGCAGACCAGCTCGGATTAAACCCGATTCCGGCTACGCGGTTTGAAGCCGCGTGTGCGTCGGGCGGCGTGGCATTGCGGCAGGCTTATTTGTCGGTGGCTGGAGGCGCGTACGATTGCGTAGCCGTTGGCGGAATCGAAAAAATGACGGAAATTTCCGTTGAAGAGGCGGGATTTGCACTCGGCGGAGCTGGGGACCAGGAAACCGAATTGTTCCACGGCGCGACTTTTCCCGCATTATACGCTTTTTTGGCCAGGATGCACATGGAACAGTTTGGAACAACCGAAGAACAAATGGCGGCAGTGTCCGTCAAAAACCACCACAATGGAAACTTAAATCCTTATTCGCAGTTTCACCGCGAAATTACCGTGGACGATGTGATGAGTTCTGGGTATGTGGCGTCCCCGCTAAAATTATTGGATTGCTCTCCGATTAGCGACGGCGCCGCCGCATTGGTTTTAATGGAAACGTCCAAAGCCCGAAAAATTTGCGAGCAGCCCGTTGAAATATTAGCCAGCACGCAAGCATCCGATTCGCTGGCACTGACCGGAAGAAAAAGCCTGACCGAACTGGCCGCTACTCGGATTGCGGGAAAACAGGCGTATGAGCAAGCCAAGTTAAAACCCAAAGATATTCACGTAGCCGAACTTCATGATTGCTTTAGCATTAGCGAGATATTTGCAATAGAAGATTTGGATTTTTTCAAAAAAGGCGAAGGCGGAAAGGCTACGGAACAAGGAAAGACCGCGCTGGATGGCGAAATTCCGGTTAATCCGTCCGGCGGATTAAAAATGGGCCACCCGGTCGGAGCAACAGGGGTCAAACAAGCGGTTGAAATGTTTTGGCAGCTCACCGACCAGGCCGATAAACGGCAAATTAAGAACGCCCAAATCGGATTAACGCACAATTTAGGGGGCAGCGGAGCCACTTGCGTTGTGCACATCCTTAAACAACTAGAGGGAAAACGATGAACAAAACCCCGAAAAACAAGTTTGAACGGCAACATGCGCTCATCACAAACATTATCACTGGCGGAAAAAAATGGTAGAAAATGCTATTGCGCTTCATTGGCGAAGATACCCCGAACGATATTTACTCAAGGGAAACCATTGCACTACGTGCAAAACCGATTATTTCCCCGCGCGGTTGTTCTGCCCGAACTGCCGCAGAAAAGGAAAACTCGTTTCCAAGGAAATGCCGCGGACCGGCAAAATAATTTCTTTCACCGAAGTGTTCGTGGGCCCCATGGGATTCGAAAACGAAACCCCGTATTTTTTGGCGCTCATTGATTTGGGAAACAGCTGCAAAATCCTAAGCCAGCTTGTGGATTCTCCGCGGGAAAAAATCAGGACCGGCGCGAATGTCAAAAAAATGTTCCGCAAAATACAGGACAACGACCCCGAAGGAGCGATTGCGTACGGGTATAAATTCAAGGTTGTTGAATAGGATATTTGAGAAAATATGGCGAGAATTCTAACGCCGGGCAAAATTAGGAAAAAAGTTTTCCGCGCAATGGGTTTAGGAAGAGGGCCCCTTGTGCAAGGAACACAGCCGAGATTGCAAAGATATTTCGAGCCTTTTTCTTCAAAGCAGTATCCAACAAACAGGTCTGCTGATGCAAGCAGGGTTCCAATGGAATTTGGCGCAAGGCAATGGGGACACACGGAATTCCTACAAAACGCATTGAAAAGCCCCGCAATTGCAAGGCAAATAGCAAGAGACCCGATTGCAAGAATAGAATTTGAAAAAGCAATTTTTGATGCACTGCAGGAAAGAGCATTGAAAGCATATTCTGAAGAATGGTCTGCTTTGTCACCAAAAACAATTTCTACTTTGATTGAAAGAGCAAAAAGAACCGCTTCAAAGCCAACACCAGCACTTGCCAATGAACACAATGCAAGAATGGTTGCGCAGGAAGCAATGCAACGGCTGCAAAAAGGAAAAATGGTTACAATTTTTGACCTTGGTTGTGGTGGCGGCGGAACAATTATTCCAATAATTGACTCCATTCCACAAGAGTCAAGGCACAAAATTCAGGTAGTGCTGATTGACGTAATGCCGACCGGCTTGAAAAGCACTGCAAGAAAATTAATGCGCCGGGGATTGGTTGGAAAAGGACAAATAATTGCAATAAAAGAAAACATTTCAAAACTAATGGGCAATGACAGAATTGCACGCTTGTTTGGCACAGCAGACATCATAACAAGCGGAGCAGCACTGCACCATGTTTCGGCAATAGAACCAACTTTTGAGGGAGTAAAAAGATTATTGAAAAAAGACGGCGCATTCATTTTTTGGGATTGGGGGCATACGGCCTGGAGAGCGCCGAATTTAGTTATTGCGCCGGAAGGAGCAAGAGTTGACAAATATGGAAGATTTTATGAGCAGGGCACCAGAACAACCGAAGCCGGAAAAAAAACTGCTTTTGTAAGCAGGGGAAAAATCGCGGGAATTTCAGGGGGTCGGGCGCCAACAGAATATCAAACGGCCAGGGAAATGCTTTCAACATGGATAAAATTGTTGCATTTTTCAGAAGAAAGAAAACAAGGGTTTTTGGAATGGTTTGACAGAAAAGCACTGCGGGGAGAACCAATCAATTTTGCAGAGTACTTGAAAAGGGTTGAAGGCGCACAACTTGAAAAAGGGATGCCAAGAGCAGAACTAAAATACTGGGAAGGCCACCGACCGCCAGAATTATACCATGATGCGATGCGCAATGTCGGCCTGATTGGAGAAAACAAAAAACCATTTACAATTTATTCAACACAAAGCCCGCTGTTATACCAAATAAAAGTAAGAAAGGGGTGATTTAATGGTTCAAGGAAGCGGATTCGGAAAGGTCATTCTGTTCGGCGAGCATTTTGTGGTTTACGGCCTGCCCGCAATTGCCGCGGCACTCGGCGAAACCACGACTGCCAAAGTTACCAAAGCCAAAAAATTCGAATTGATTGACAATCGGCCCGAAACACCCGGCTATAAAAAGGAAAAATTCGAGCAGCAGCAAAAATCGCTGGAACTCATTTTCAAAGCCGTGGAATTTGACCCGGAAAAAACACCCGTACGAATCGAGCTTGGCGGAAAACTAGTGGCTGCTTCCGGGGTCGGGGCCAGTGCAGCAAGTTGCGTGGCAATCGCCCGCGCCATTTCCAAATTCCAGGGAAAAAACCTTTCGAACGAAAAAATCAATGAAATCGCGTACCAAGGGGAAATGGGCTACCACGGAACCCCAAGCGGGATTGACAACACGGTTTCAACCTATGGCGGATTAATCTGGTTCCAGAAAGGGCCGCCGATTGTATTGCAACCGATTTCGACGAATATTCAATTGCATTTGGTGGTTGCCAACACGGGAAAAACATCCGATACCAGCGCGGTTGTAGCAGACGTAAAAAAATGGAAAGAAAACAACCCAAAAAAATTTGAACAAATTGTCTCAGAATACAAACAGTTGATTGAAAACGCAAAACAAGCGATTCAACAAAACGACTTGAATACAATCGGCGAATTGATGAACCAAAACCATTCTCTGCTGCAACAAATAGGGATTTCGTGCAAGGAGTTGGATTCAATCGCTGAAACCGCGCGCACGAATGGCGCCTTGGGAGCCAAACTGACGGGAACCGGAAGAGGCGGACTGGCGATTTGCCTGGCAAAAGACCAAAAAAGCCGGCAGGCAATCAAAAAAGCGATTCAAGAATTCGGCTTTAAAACCGAAACTACGGTAATTAACGGAAAATGATAGTCCTTGCCCCCATGCTTATTTAGGAGTTTCCAACCGAAACTTTAACGGTTAAATCATGAAATTGATTGTGGCGATTTGCGGCGCTTCCGGGGCCGGATACGGAATATCTTTACTGCGCGCGTTAAAGGAAGCCAAAGTGGAAACACATTTGGTATTAAGCGAATGGGGCAAAGAGTTGGTCAAAGAAGAAACCGATTGGACGTTGGAGCAGGTAAAAAAACTGGCCGGCAAAAGCTATGAATACAACGACTTGGCCGGAACCATCAGCAGCTCTTCGTTTTTGGTGGATGGAATGATTATCTGCCCGGCCACGGTAAAAACGGTTTCCGAAATTGCGCACGCAAACGCCAACAATTTGATTTCAAGGGCTGCCGACAATATGTTAAAAACCAGAAAAAAATTGGTGGTTTGCATCCGGGAAACCCCCTTGAGCACGCCCTGCTTGGAAAATCTTGTCAAATTGTCGCAGTACGGGGCAGTGGTAATGCCTTTAAGTCCGGGGTTCTACCAAAAGCCAAAAAAAGCCGAAGAACTGTATGATTTTATGAGCGGAAAAATCCTTGACTTGTTTGGAATTCCGAACCAAAAATTCAAGCGGTGGGAATGATGTCGTTTAAAAGCCAATTGGAAAAACTCGAAAAAAACGGAAAACTGCTGAAAATCCAAAAACCGGTCAGCAAAAAACTGGAAGCATCCGCAATCCTAAACCAAATAGAGCCCCAAGCGGTTTTGTTTGAAAAAATAGCGGAATCCGAATTTCGAGTCGCCGCGAACATTTTTCCAACCAAACAATCCATCGCAGATTATTTGAATTGCAAGGTAAGCGAACTGATTCCAACCATTACAAAAGCGATTGAAAACCCGAGCGAAGCGCAGGAAACCAAAAAAGCCCCGTGCCAGGAAGTAGAAATGGAAACCGTCGATTTGGACAAACTGCCAATCCTTTTTCACGCGGCAAAAGACGGAGGCAATTACATCAGCAGCGGAGTCGTAATCGCCAAACACCCAACATACGGGCAAAACCTGGATTTTCACCGCTGCATGCAAATCGGAAAAAACAAATTCAGCATCCGAATCGTGAAAAAAAGGCACTTTGACGAGTTTTTGCAAAAGCAGGGAGAAATGCCAATGGCAGTCTGCATTGGCAACGGAGCCAACATACTCGTGGCAGCCGCAACCTCGGTTGAACTCGGAAAAAACGAATTGGAAATCGCCAATTCTTTGGAGCCATTGCAAGTGGCAAAAGCCAAAACATTTGATGCCTTGATTCCCGCGGAATCCGAATTCGTATTGGAAGGAATTGTTTCCTTGGAAGAAAAAGCAAAGGAAGGGCCGTTCATTGATTTGACCGAAACCCAGGACGTGATAAGACAGGAACCAGTTTTTACAGTAACCAAAATCACGCACCGCAAAAACGCAATTTGGCAAGCGCTCTTGCCGGGAAAACTGGAACACAAAATTTTGATGGGAATGCCCCGCGAACCCACGATTTTCAAAAAAGTAAACGAAGCCGGAGTGCAATGCCTGGACGTGAACGTGAATCCCGAAGGCTGCAGCTGGCTGCACGCACGAATCAAAATCCAAAAGAAACGCGAAGACGATGGAAAAAACGCTATTCAGGCGGCTTTTGAGGGGCACCATAGCTGCAAGCACGTTTTTGTCGTGGACGAGGATATCGACATTTACGATTCCGCGAGCATGGAATGGGCTTTTGCAACCCGCTTTCAGGCGGATATGGGCTTTGTAATAAAACCGAAAGAAAAAGGCTCAAGCCTGGACCCCAGCGCGGAACCCGAAACAAGCCTTACCACCAAATGCGGATTCGACTTGACCAAACCGTTGGTTGCCAAGGGAAAAAACTTTGAAAAAGCGGAATACCCAAAAATAGACTTGAAAAAATTTACGGAGAAAAACGCATGAAGCTCACACTTGAAGAACAGGAAATGCTGGACGGCAAAAAAGGAAATGCCTGCCAAAAAAGCATGGAATTGCTGGTGGCCTTGGGTAAGATTTATGGCGCCAAACGGCTGATTGCGGCTTCCAGCGTGCAGATTGCGGGAGTCAGCTATGACAATTTGGGGGACCCTGGATTGCAATTTCTGGCGGAGATGGCCAAAGACGGAAAAACCAAGGTATTGACAACCTTGAATCCCGCGGGAATGGACTTGGAAAACTGGAAAGAGCTTGGAATTTCAAAAGATTTTGCGGAAAAACAGGAAAAAGTAATCAATGCATTCAAGGCCATGGGCGTAATAACGACCTGCACCTGCACCCCGTATTTGATTGGAAACTGCCCGCATTTTGGAGAACATATTGCGTGGAGCGAGTCCAGCGCGGTATGCTACGCGAATTCCGTTTTGGGCGCGTACACAAACCGCGAAGGCGGACCCAGCGCGTTAGCAAGTGCCTTAACCGGAAAAACACCGGAATACGGAATGCACCTGGAAGAAAACCGCCAGGCGCAAGTGTTGGTGCAATTGGAAAAACCGTTAAGAGGAACATTCCGCTTTGGTGCATTGGGAAAAGCGATTGGAGAAAAAATAGGAAACAAAATACCGCTAATTGTCGGGCAAAAAACAGCCACTTTGGAAGAATTGAAAAGCCTAAGCGCAAGCATTGCCACCTATGGCGGAACCGCAATGTTTCACATGCAGGGAATCACTCCCAGTCCGACCAAAAAACCAAAAGAAACGATAGTGATAACAGAAAAAGAAATTGAAAATGCAATTGCAAGCCTGACCATGGAAGGAAACTCCGATTTTATCAGCATCGGCTGCCCCCACGCCAGCATCGCGGAAATAGCCAAAATCGCAGGATTATTGGAAGGAAAATCCGTCAAAAAAGAAGTGTGGATTACCACGGCACGGCCAACCAAAAAAATTTCCGACCAAATGGGATACACTCAAACGATTGAAAAATCCGGCGCAAAATTTGCCGCGGACACCTGCTGCGTCGTTGCTCCAATCAAAGGACGGTTCAAACTAATGACAACCGACTCCGCCAAAGGCTGTTTTTATGCGGCCAGCAAAAACAAGTTCAAAACGCGATTAAAAAGCCTGGAAGCATGCATTCAAGAGGCATTGGAATGAAACTGAACGGAAGAACCATTTACAAGGGAAAAACCGAAGGCGAAATCCTCAAAACAAGCCAGGGAATTTCGCTTTATGGCGGAGTAAACGGCGACACGGGAATTATCGAACAGGAAGGACACGAACTCAAAGGACAAAGCATCGCGGGAAAAATACTGGTTTTTCCAGAAGGAAAAGGAAGCACGGTTGGAAGCTATATCCTATACCGCCTAAAAAAAAACGGAAAAGCCCCCTTAGCTATACTCAACAAAAACTGCGAAACAATAGTGGCGGTAGGCTGCATTATCGCGGAAATCCCCTGCATTGACCAACTCGATATTGAAAAACTGCAAACCGGAAAAAAAGCAAGCGTAGACGCGGAAAAAGGAACCGTAGAAACCAAGTGAAAAAATGACGGAATTATACATACTAAAACTCGGCGGTTCGGTTTGCACGGACAAGCAAAACAACCGTTTTAAAGTCAACGAACAAATCGTCCGCCTCGTAGCCCGCGAAATCAAGTCCGCCCGCAAAAAAAAGAAGTTCCGCTTAATCGTGGTCAACGGCGCGGGCCCATTCGGCCACACCAACGTGCACGAGTACGGGATTAATAACGGTGTTCGTTTTCCAAAAGACTTTGAAGGGATGTGCAGGACCGCAATCGATTGCGCGGACTTAAACCTGCAAATCGCAAAGCTGTTTTGGAAAGAAGGATTGCTTGCGTATCCCGTTCCGGCGTCGGCAATTACGGTTCAAAAAAACAAAAAAATTGTTCATCAGGATACCGCGGTTATTTCGGAATTGTTCAGACAAAACGAACAATTAATCCCGGTTTTAAACGGAACTTTTGTGGCAGATAACAAAATCGGCGGAAGCGTGGTTTCCGGAGACGCCACGATTGCGCATTTAGCCAAAAAACTGCACGCTAAAAAAGTCTTGTTTGGAACCGACGTGAACGGGGTTTACACCCGCGACCCCAAAAAATTTTCGGACGCAAAACAAATTCATTTGATTTCGAAAAAGAACTGGAAAACTGTTTTACTTGGAGTGGGTGAATCCGCGGCGCTTGACGTCAGCGGCGGAATGAAGGGAAAACTCGGCCGCCTCGCGGAAAAGACCCGCGGGATTCCCATCGTTATTTTTGACGCGACCAAAAAAGGAAACACCTTTGACGCGCTTAGCGGGAAAAAAATCGGGACTTTAGTCGGGCTGTGAAAAAATGGGTTCTATTCTGGAAAACCGTGGGGCGAATACCAACCGTGGGGCAGGAGCCATCGTTTTTGCCGAAAAAGACGGGCAGCGCTATGTCCTATCGGTTCAGCGGGCGAATACTAAAAAATGGAACCGCCAAGTCATGCTGGGTGGAGCGGGGCACATCAAGGAAAAGGAAACTCCGGAAGTCGCGATGCTTCGCGAACTAAACGAGGAACTAGAACTAAAACCGCGGGAGATTTTGAGCATGAAAACAATCGGCCAGGTACCTGCTACACGAGAAGAACACGCAGGAATTCAAGTTTCCTTTTTTTTTGGTTCAAGTGCCGTTTGAACGCCTGCAAAAAATGGTTTTGGATATCAACAAGACGCCCAAGCGCTTTGAGGAACTGCGCGGCGCGCGTTTAAACCGTATTTCCACCCTGGCTAAAACCCAAAAGCGATTGCAGTCGCATTACCGCGATTTTTTTCCCTTGGCGGAAAAAGAGCTTCGGGTTCCCAAAAAAACCGTGGGCAAAACGATTGTCGCCAACAGGCGGAAAAGATAAAAAAACTGCAATTAACGGGAAAAAGGGGGTCAATCGCCGTAGCATTTTGTTTAAAATTAACCATTTCCCATTGAGTATAGGTATGACAAAAGCATTTTCAAAACAGACCGAATCCCGCAAGAACGAGCATTTGCAAATTGTGGCTGAAAAAAACGTGGAGTACCGCAATAAGCCCACGGGGCTTGGGGACGTTCGGTTTGAAGGCGTGGAACTCGAATACAAAACGCTTCCGGAAATCAACAAAAAAGAAATTACGCTTGAAACCAAATTTTTGGGAAAAAAATTTGCACTGCCTTTTTTTGTCAGCGGAATGACCGGCGGAACGGCCGAAGCCCAAAAAATAAACCGCGAAATCGCGGTTGCGGTTGAAAAATTGCATATCGGGATGGGCGTCGGAAGCCAGCGCGCCATGATTGAAAACCCGAAGCTTTCGGAAACCTACAACGTGCGAAAGGTAATGCCCAACGCTTTTTTAGCTGGAAACATAGGAATTGCGCAGTTATTGGAATATCCGGTGGAAAAAATAGAGCATGCGCTGGACCAAATCAATGCGGACGCTTTGGCGGTTCATTTGAACGCCGGCCAGGAAGCCGTGCAAACCGAAGGAGATACGGATTTTAAGGGAGCAATTTTACAAATTAAAAAAACCGTGCGGGAACTGAAAGGAAAATATCCCGTGTACGTAAAAGAAGTGGGAAACGGAATCGATTCCAAAACCGCGGGCGCACTTTCCAAGGCGGGGGTGGCCGCGATTGATGTGCAAGGGGCGGGCGGGACCAGCTGGGTGGGAGTCGAAGTTTTAAGAAAAAAAAGCGACGTGGGAGAAGCGTACTGGGATTTCGGGATTCCGACCGCGGTTTCAATCGTGAATTGCAGAAAAGTATTCAAGGGTCCGATTATTGCCAGCGGCGGAATCAGAAACGGCTTGGATGCGGTTAAGGCGTTTGTTTTGGGGGCGGACCTCGCGGGAATGGCACGGCCTGTTTTTTTAAGCCAGCAAAAAAATGGGAGCGCCGGAGTAACCGATTTGTTTGAACGAATGGCCGAAGAACTTCGGACGGGAATGTTTTTGGTCGGTGCCAAAAATCTGTCCGAACTGAAAAAAACGCGGTTTTTTTTGGAAGGAAAGACCCGCCAGTGGCTTGAAAAATTAAAATAAATATCTCACCCCTAAAGGGGTGAGTTTTGGGTAAAGACGGATAGTTTTGTTTGGTGAATGTCGGCTTGGTTGCGCACGTAGTTTCGTGCGACGTCCAAGTCAGCCCCAACAGTTCGCACGAAACTACCTTGCGACCA
>JAZDJR010000006.1:0-7564 GCA_043803815.1 Microcaldota archaeon
ATCGAGCATTTCATCGAGGAAGTGTACAACAAAAAACGGTTGCACTCGGCTATTGGCTACCAGCCACCGGCCGAGTTCGAACAAAAAATATTAAAGGGGGTCGGTGCTTAACTTCAAGCACAAAAAAAGGGGTTCACTCCACCGCCGTGTGCAGGTGCGTGCCAGCGAACCCGAATGCGGCAAACTCAAACCCGAACCGTTCGAGTTCCAAAAAACCGGTTTTGCAAGCATTGATGGTGCTTTGCTTTCGAAACACGTTGTAACGGCACTTGGATGCAAACATGAACGTTAACCAGTTGCATCTCGTGTCATGCGGTTTTTTAGAGCTTACGCTAATCGTTTCTTCCATACTGTAACAGTCTCCTGTCGCGTTACCAAGGGCGGGGCTTAGCCCCGCCACGCGCGACAGACAAAAAAAGATATTTCACATTAAGAAATAGTACGGCCTTTCATCTGCTGGCCTTTCAGTCCAGCAGTATTCTCGGCCGCCTGCATAAAGTGCAAGGTCGAGCCGGTGAAGAAGACGTTCGAATGCGTTATCAAATAAAAGGTTATGATGTTGAACGAACTCCCCACGGAAAAGATTTCGTTGTCAGAAAGCGAAGTGTGTGGACTGGAAGAGTGATTGAAACTAAACATATCGAAGTTAAAACTGGTGGTGCAAAACTTTCCAAATTACAAAGAAAAATGAAAAAAGAAAAATCAAATTATCGTGTCGAACGAACAAATCCAATCTTTTATTAGGTGAAAAAAATGTTTGATTTGGGTTTTGGAAGAAAACGCAAGAAAAAATCTACTGATCGGCGAGCGGGTTCTGACAATGCTCCGCATGTTGGACGAGTACCCCGCGCAAGAACTACCGGGGGCCGTTGGAGAAAAAAACGGCGAGACACCGGAAAGAAAAGGACAAAAAAAGCATTTCCGTTTTTTTGAGAAAACTGACTATCCGCTTCTCCGCGCCTTCGGCGGCTGCTTTTGTTTTTATTTTCGGGTGGCGGCGGTTCGAATCGGCCATAAAAGGCGGTTTCAGCGGAAATGGCGCCGGTTATTTGTTTTAAAGCTATGCGATTAACTGATTCTTAGACGTGAAACCCATGGATGAGCAAAACGCATTAGTTGTCTTTCAGGACCGAAAGATTCGGCGAATTTGGCATGAAAATGAATGGTTTTTTTCGGTTATTGATGTCCTTGAAGCATTGACAGATAGTACTAATCCAAGAAATTATTGGAACATGCTAAAAGCCAGGGAAGCGGAACACGGAGTTGAGTTGTCCACATTTTGTGTACAACTGAAACTGCCTTCAAATGACGGAAAATTATATTCAACGGATTGTGCCAATACCAAGTTTTTATTCAGGATAATCCAGTCCATTCCTTCGCCCAAAGCCGAACCGTTCAAGCTCTGGCTTGCAAAAGTCGGGTATGAACGCATCCAAGAAATTGAGAACCCCGAATTGTCCCAAGCCCGCATGAAGGAACTATACAAAGCCAAGGGATACTCTGATGACTGGATTGAAAAAAGAGTCCGTGGCATTGCGGTTCGCCAGGAATTGACGGACGAATGGAAAAAGCGCAACGTCCGCGAAAGCCAAGAATTCGCGATTTTAACCAACGAAATCAGCCAAGCCACTTTTGGCAAAACCGTTGAAGAATACAAAAAATTCAAAAAACTGGACAAACAAAACCTGCGCGATCACATGAACGACTTGGAGCTTATTTTTACCATGCTTGGCGAAGCCTCCACTACCAAAATCGCCAAAGCCAAAGACGCGCAAGGGTTTGTCCAAAACCGCGGCGCCGCCAAATTGGGCGGTCAAATTGCCGGTGACGCCCGAAAAAAACTCGAATTCGAATCCGGAGAAAAAATTGCCGCGCCGGATAACTATTTAGATGCGCCTGAAATTAAAAAAAGAAAAAAATTGGCAGGATAGCCCCATAAGTTATCCGTCTTGTCGCGCTTCGCGGCTGTTTTGGGTTTATTGGAAGTGTTCCAAGAGTTGTTCTTTGGTTAGTTCGGCTTGGCGCAGGATTTCAAGGAGCGTTCCGGGGTCGATTTTTTTGTGCAGCGGAACAATCGTCACCAGTGTTTTTTCGGGTGTTTTCTTTTTGAGGCGGAGATGGCTTCCTTTTTGGCCTACGACTTCAAAGCCTTGCTTGGACAGGAATTTGAGGAGTTTTTGGCCGGAAAGGACGGGCAGTTTCATAGGAAAGACCCGTTAAATGGTGACGGCTAAAGAGGCGATTTGGGCACGGGAAACCATGCGTTTTTTGAGCTGGGCTTGGACGTCTTCGTCTTCCAAATACAATTCGACGGCTTCTTTGAGGTTGGCTAACGCGGATTTTTTAGTTGTTCCTTGGCTGACAACGCCCAATTCGGGACATAAGGCAACGAATGCGATTTCGCCTTTGGTAATGACTGCGGAAAAAGTTTTCATCATATCCAATACTCGGCTGAACTATATTAAAGGATATATTTTTCGGCAATCGCCAAATAGTCTTTTACTACACCAGTTTCATCAGCACTTTCGCGATTTTGTCCGAGTCGTGCCGTAAATAGTCTCTTCGATTCCAATCCGATTTTTTTTTCGTGTGCTTTTGCAATAAGTCCGCGTAAACGATTCGGCTGGGCAAATCCGCCAGCACTTCTTTGTCTTGGCGGACCATAAACGCGTGTTCTTTTTCATAGGCCGCAAGGTTTTTGGAAGGCGGAACGCGGGTGTTCACCAAAACATAATCGGGGAATTTTTGGAGGTATTTGGCGATGATTTGCGCGTGCTGGCTGGCTGAAAAATGGTCGGTTTGGCCTTGCTGGGTCATGATGTTGCAGACGTAAACGGTTTTGGCTTTGCTTTTTTGGACCGCGTTGGAGATGTCCTTGATTAATAGGTTAGAAACAACGCTGGTGTACAAACAGCCGGGTCCGATGATGAGCAGGTCCGCGTTTTGGATGGATGCAACGGCGTCTTTGGACGCTTTGGCGTTTTGGGGAACCAAAAACGCTTTTTGGATTGGCGAGCGCCGGTGAACGGGTTCGTTTCTGGCGACAATGTTGTCTTCGCCGATTATTTTTTCGCCGTTTTTAAGTTCGACGCCGATTTGGGAATTTTCCAGGGTTGCGGGAATTACGCGTCCTTGAATCGCGAGGATTCGGCTGGCTTCGGTTACGGCTTTTTCAAAGCTTCCGGTGAGTTGTGTTAGCGCGGCCAAAAACAGGTTGCCAAACGAGTGGCCGTTGAGGCTTCCGTTTTCAAACCGGTACTGGAAAAGTTTTTTGAGGAATTCTTCGCGCGTGGAAAGAGCGGCCAAACAGTTTCGGATGTCGCCGGGCGGCAGCATGCAAAAGTCTTCGCGTAGTTTTCCCGAGCTTTTTCCCGTGTCGGTCACAGTGACAATTGCGGTGAGTTCGCAGGGAAATTTTTTGAGTCCCGACAATAAATTGGAGAGCCCAGTTCCGCCGCCGATTAATACGATTTGCGGTTTTTTTGTTTTGCGGTTTTCGATTTTGGGCAAAAGTCCCGGCAATTCGGAAATTTTTTTAATGGAATAGTCGGCTTCTTCGAATTCGTTGGTTGCGGCAAGGTTGGCGTAGCGTCCGTGCTGCATGTGAACCGTGTGCATGCCCAATCGGTTTGAGATTTTGATTTCGGAGTGCAGTCGGTCTCCGACGGAAACGCATTCGCTTGGCTTTAGCCTGAATTTTTTGAGTATTTTTTTGAAGTGGTTTTCTTTGGAGTCGCTTTCCTGCGGATCGTGGACCTCGATTTGGTCGAAAAAACGGCTTAGTTTGAGGAGTTTTATTTTTTGCAACTGGCGTTTTTTGGCTCCCATGGTAACCAAAAAAAGCTTGATTTTTTGTTTTTGCAGTTGGCGAAAACAGGGAATCACGTCGTCAAACGGCTTGAGTTGGCTGGGCAGTTCGGAAGAGTAATATTCTTTTAGCCCTGTTTGGGTCAGGTTCCATTGTTTTTTGGGGTTTTTGGTTCCGATTTTGGCAAGCAATTCAAATACCGGCGCGTTGGGGCCTTTGGAACGGTAAAAATCGTCGATTTTTTGCAGGGCTTTGGCTTTGGAAAGCAAAAGTCCCGCTTTAATCATAGCTATAATCGCTTTTTTTCGGGCTGTTATGCCAATCGTGCCCGTTAAGTCAAAGAGCGTGTCGTCCAAATCGAAAAAAATCGCTTTTATGGCTGCCATAGGGTCTTTCCGCTGCAAAAAGGATGAATTATTAATAACCCTTCTTTTATTGTTTAAAACCCGATTGGTTCAGGCAAAATTAGCGAGGAAAAAAATGGAACTAAAAGATTTTGTCGGCCAGCCCTGCAAATCAAGGCTTGCGTTTGAGTTTATTCCCAAAGCCCTGCAGATGCTGGATTTGATTTCTTTGGCGGAAACCCTCAAAAAAAACGGGGTCATGATTGAGACCCAGGTGCCGTTTTTGCTGGTTTTTCGGCTGAACGGCTTTGGAATTTCCCTGTTTCGAAGCGGCAAAATCATCATAAAGGACACCAATGACGCGGAAACCGCCAAGCAGGTGGCCTTAAAGCTTATCCAAAAAATGGGGTTTTAACCACCAAAAGGAGTTTTAGCCCGCTTTTGAAGCAGGATGGGCTTTTGAAGCGACCTCCGCTTTGGCAAAAGGTTTTTATACCTCGTTTTGTTTATTATGTTGAATGACTTTGGGTTTTTTCAAGTGGTTTTTGGTTTCATTGCTTTTTTTGAGTGTTTTTAGCGAGGCGTTGGCCCAGCCTACGGGTGGCTCCAATTCCTTGCCCATGCAGCCGCAGCAAGGTATGCAACAGCAACAGGGCATAGGTTCACCCCAGCCGTTTCAAGGAAATAATCCAAATCCTTCGCAACAGGGAAACGGGCAGGGAAACAACGGACCCGCGGGTTCGCCGGGCAACAACGGCACGGGTTTTGGCGGAATGGATTTTGGCTTTAACGTCAGCATGGGGGATTTTGGCGGAGCCGGCGAAATCCAAGCCACCAATTTTATGGAAGCCGTTATTTTTGCCAAGCTTCAGGCGGCGGCGTTCAAAAACCGCGAGGAAATGAAAGCGAATTGCTTGGCGAACGAGGTTTCCAAAAACGCGGATATTTTGGTTAATGCATTTAATTCGAATCGCGAGAACATTGACCGGGTTTGCAGTTTGAAAAAACAGGAAGCACAAACCTGTGCGTCCGCGGATTTTTGCGAAACCGGTTTTGATTTTGGCAAAATGATGCCGGCTTCCGCAAAACGAGTTGCAGAAACGGAAGGAATTTCTTTGGATTTCAAGAACGCGGACCCTGAACAGATTTCTTCGGCCATTGAAAAACTGTGCCTGAGCATGGCCAAGACCGAATCGGATTATCAGGCTCAGAGCCAGACCAAGCGCGCCGATGATTTTGCGAATCGAATCATTTCGGGTTGCGAAAAAATGAAACAAATGGAAGCTTCGCGCGGGCAACCTGGGCAAAACCAGCAAGGATACGGTCCGAACAACGGTCCCACTACGCCGTGCCCCATGGGAACCACACCTGTTAATCAAAACAATCAATGGACTTGTGTCCCGAACAATAACGGCGGCGGACAAGGAGGATCCTCCTGCCCGCCCGGACAATACTGGAACCAAAACCAATCGTCATGCGTTTCCGGCGGCCAGAACTGTCCATCCAACGCGCATTGGGACGGAACCATGTGCCAACCCAACGACCTGTCCGGCCAATGCGGGCAAGGACAGCACTTTGACCCGAATACGAATACTTGTGTTTCAAACGCAGGCGGTGGCGGACAACCCCAAGGCCCTTACTGCGGCGACGGAATCTGCAACGAGGAAGCTTCTACTTGCATTGAAGATTGCGGGCAGCAAACGCCGCCCGCAGCGCAATGCGGAAACAGCATATGTGAAAGCGGTGAGGACGCAACAACCTGTCCCGCGGATTGCGGTTCAGGCGGCGGGCTTTCCGGCATTGCCAATCAAATATTTGGACGGTCCTTGTTTTCGACAACAGGTTTTTTGGGCTTGGCCGGTTTTCAAAATACGGATTTTGGAACCGGTTCTAACGGACAATCCCAATGCCCGCCGGGCGAATATTATGGAATCAACGACCAAGGCCAAAATAGCTGCATTCGTTCCGATTCGGGAACCGCAACACAGGGAACAAATGCCGGCGGAATGCAGGGCACGGGTTCCGGTGGCCAGGGAATGGGTCCAAACCCGGGACAGGGTCCGATGAACGTGCAGGGACAAAATCGGGGCAACGGCCCGAATATTCCCGGTTTGGGGCCGTACGGTTCGGACTATTTATGTGCACAGACCCCTGAAAAAATCAGGGAACTGACCATTGAAGAAATGGGCGGAACACGAGGGTCTGGCGAAATGATTTCCCTTAAATGCAGTCAGGAAGCCAAACTGCGCGGAATCGAAATCGCGCAGCAAATCCAGCAGGGCGAACTTCAAAAAGAAATGTGCAAAAGCAAGCGGGAAATGAGCTGCACCATAAAAGAAGAAATGGCCGGCGAATGCCAAAAAATAGTGGACAATGTGGATTCGTTTGCCGGACAAGTTGCCGAATTGCACTGCAAGTTTGTTTCTTTGCGCGAAAGCCAATCCGCGCAAAACAAGGCCAGTCTTTTGGCTAAAATCGGGGCCAACATGTTTGACCTGTTTGAAAATAGCGGCACCGGAAGCGTTGGAACCGCCATGGGCGGAGCCGCCGCGGACATGGTCGAATCTGAAAAGGAAATTCAGGAGAAAAAAACGCAAGCCGGCCTTGCGGGAGCCATTATGGGTTCCTCGGAAGTTTCTTCCGCGTACTCAAACGCCATCAAGGATTTGGACAGCAAGGAAGCCCTGCTTGCCACGTTAAAACAAAGCAACGTGCAGGGCGTCGACCCGCAAAAAATTACGGAGCTGGAAAGCCAAATCAAGGAAGCCAAGCAAAAATACTCGCAAAACGCGGAAAGCTACAGCGGATTTTTAGGCATTTTTGGAAGAATATTCGGCTCCGACTAAATCCAAACCAAAAATTATTATTATTCTTTGAATATGGTAAGTAAGATTATGCCTTCCAAATGCGTGTTTTGCGGAATAGTTTCTGGCCGGATGGCAAGCCATATTGTTTGGGAAGATTCCGAGTTTTTGGCTATTTTGGATTTTAATCCGCTCAAGCCCGGGCACACCTTGTTGATTCCCAAAAAGCATGTGGAATATGTGTTTGATTTGCCGGAACCGTTGTATTCCAAATTGTTTCAAACCGCAAAGCAGGTGGCCGCGGTCATGAAAAAAAATTCGAATGCCAAAAGAATCGGAATTTCAATCGAAGGATTTTTAGTTCCGCATATTTGCATTCATCTGGTTCCGATTAACAGGGAAAACGAGTTACTGCCCAAGCGTTCCCATGTGATTGATGAGCAGGGCGGAACAACGATTTTTAAGCGATAAATATCTCACCCCTAAAGGGGTGAGTTTTGGGTAAAGACGGATAGTTTTGTTTGGTGAATGTCGGCTTGGTTGCGCACGTAGTTTCGTGCGACGTCCAAGTCAGCCCCAACAGTTCGCACGAAACTACCTTGCGACCA
>JAZDJR010000007.1:0-21024 GCA_043803815.1 Microcaldota archaeon
TGTAGCGCACGCCAACGTGTTGTTGGCGCGCTACCAGCGCGAGTACAACAAAACGCCACACTCAGGAATAAAATACCAAACACCCAACAAAATCTTTCAAGAAAAACGAAAAAGCGGAGTCATATCCGCTGTCACGTAACAATTAACTTCTCTTTTTTTACAACCCATTCGCCCGTGCATTCGTTTTGCATTTTGGTTTCGCTTTTTTGAACCACAATTTTTTTCTTAAAAAGCGGGCAGTCCAAAACCAAAGTTTCGTATTCCCCGCCTTCGCCGGCCATATTAATCCCGAATTTTTCGTGCAGTTTTTGGAGTTCTAAAATAGTGCGCTCCGTAAGTGTTTTTCCAAGCCAGGTTTTGTCCAAACCAGCGCAGGCGATGGAAGAAAACGTTACTTCGAATTTTTTTCGCACGAGTTCTTTGAGTTCGTGTTCCTGGTTTTTGTGCCAGAGCGGGGAATATATTTTGAGGCCGAGTTCGTCGCAGATTTTTTCGATTCTTTCGCGCTGGTAATTGGAAAAGAGCGCTCCGTTGACGATTCCGTCGAGTGAGAACCGTTTTTGGGCGGTTTGAATCGCTTTTTTTAAGTCTTTTAATTCGATTTCCTTGTTGCCGCGGGTTTTTTGAAGGACTAAAGGAATTTCGCTTGCTTTGCTCTGAAGTTTAACGAGTTTCACGTTAGGGGTGTGAAACATGTACGAATCCTTGTTTTGGCTTTGGATGGTAATCAAGGCGTCAATTGTATAGTGCTTACTTTTTTGGATGAGCGCCGCGTACCAGCCGTCTTTTCCACCGCTGACAAGCGCGCCCAATCGTTGGTTTTGGGTTTGAAAAAACGTGTTCAAATAATCGGATTTGGTGCGGTAACCGTGTTCTTTGGCGAGTTTTTCAATAGCTTTGTCCGCGTTGGAACCGTATTGCGCCGCGCGCTTTGGCTGGTTGTACAGTTCTTCGGGCAACCCCCATTTTTTGGCCAGCATTCGAAGAAGCCCCTTGGTTTGGTTAGGATTTTGTTTGAAGCGAAACGGCAACCGGACCGCCAAATCAACGACGATTGGGTCGTAGTAGGGTACGCGCAGCTCGACTTGGTTTTGCATGGAAATCGTGTCGTCGCGGTACTGGTCGTTTTCATAGGCCTTGATGACATACGACAGGGATTCGCGATTGGGGTTCTGGCTTTGCTGCTGTCGCAAATAGCCGCCGAACAGGCCGTCTGAACCCTGGCCGCTGAAAGCAATTTTGATTTTGAGTTCCAAAAGTTTTTTTGTTGCCAAAAAAAACGGCACGCCAACGCTGACTTTGGTCGGGTCCGCGGTTTCAATGGTCGAACAAACGGTTTTCAGTATTTCTGGGAGTTCTTTCAAAGAGGCGCTGGCTACGTGCAGGGAAAGCTCGAGTTTTTTGGCCGCGTTTTGGGCTTGCTTTAAGTCTTTGGGTTCCAAAAAGTGTTCATCCAAAATGGCCCCGTGCACGAGAACGGGTTTTTTTCCAAATCGAAGGCAGGCCGCGGTTAAGAGTACGGAGTCGATTCCTCCGGAAAACAACAATCCGAATTCTTTTTCCGGAATGCGTTTTCCAACCGCGGATAGCAGGCGTTTTTCAAGTTCGCGGGTGAGTTCTTCGTCGCTTTTTTCCAGTGTTGGAGTAATGGAAAAAAACGGGCGTTTTTCAAATTTCAAAGTATTTTTTTTGGTGTCAAAAAACAGGAAGTGACGGGGGTTGAGTTCGGTGGCCTTGGCAAAGCCCATTGCGTGCAAGGCTTTTGCTTCGGAGGCGAATGCAAAGCGTTTTTTTTCATGGGAATACCAGACCGGTTTGATGCCCACAATGTCGCGACCCAAGAGCACGGTGTGTCCGCGCCAATAGGAAAACGCGAAGTCGCCGTCAAGTTCTTCCAAAACCTTTGGCCACTCTTTGGATTTGGTGTTTTCCAAGAGCAAAAACAACGTTTCGGAATCGTTTTGGGGAATTTTTTTGAATTTGGATTTGTAATGCTCCGTTAATTCTTTCCAATTGTAAATTTCGGTATTGGAAACGAGTTTTCCTTTTCCGACAAACGGCTGTGGACAAAACGAGACTACGGAGTGCAGGCAGTGGCCGACGACATTGGCGGTTTTTGGAAAAACCTTTTTTGAAATTCCGGCAAAGTTTTTCGAATCAAGTTTGGTGTTCTCAGTTGCAATCGAGTAATGGTCCGCTCCGCGGTTTTGGATAGTCTGCATTCCCGCCAAAAGAATTTTCGCCGCGTTGGAGTCATTGAACAAGCCGATGATTCCGCACATTTTAAAATTTCCTTTTTTGGGGCGTTGTTTTGATTAGATAAATGGTTCGGGTGTTTGCGTTTACTTTTATCGGGCTATTAGTTATCAGGCGATTATCTTTGAGATTGCTGATGACGTTTTTGTTTTTTGACCCAGCCATTCGCATGCAGGCATCCGCGTATTGAATGCTGTATTCGCGGGAAAAAAGCCGGGTGTAGGTCATAATTCTAAAATTATGGAAACAATGTGTTTATTGAATTTGTGCAGTCTTCAATCGAGCGGACTTTTTCGAGTTTTTTCACCAAATCCGCGCTTTTGTTCGCGCTTGCAAACCGAATGGCCTGCTGCTTGATACGGCCGCTATGGGTAAAACCAAGTTCTTGGCAAAGGACAAGGTAGCGCTTTAGGCCGTCGATTTTTGAAATTCCTTTTTTGCCCGATAATTCCGCAAAAATTCCGGGGTTTCCAATGGCACTGCGTGCAAGCATTACCGCTTCACACCCGGTTTTTTCAAAAATCAGTTCCAGGCTTTCCTTGTCGCGCACTCCGCCATTATTGATAACGGGAATCCCGATGGATTCGCGAATCAGCCTAACCGCATCAAAATTGATGATTCCGGTGTGGAATTGCTTTGGGGTTCGCGCGTGGATGGTAATCGCGTCGCAGCCGTTTTTTTCAAGGATTTTGGCGATTTCAACCGCGGTCTCGACTTTGTACGGAACCCGCATTTTGGCGGTTATGGGCTTATCGGTTGCTTTGCGCATGGCACTTATGATTTCGCCGATTTTGACAGGATCGGACAATAACGCCGAACCGACCCCTTGGCTGGTGGCTTTTCGAACCGGACACCCCAAATTCAGGTCAAACAGGTCGGCTGAAGGGTCTGCATTTTGGACTGCCAAAGCCGCGGTTTTGGGGTTATTGGCAGCGATTTGAACCCCTAAAGGCCGGTCGGATTTGTGGGCTTTGGTCTCTTCCACTATTTTGGAGATTTTTCTGGCCAATGCCTCGGCGCTAATCATTTCGGTGAAAGCCAAGGCCGCGCCTTGTTCCCGGCAAAGCACCCTAAAAGCAGGGTCCGTGACCCGAACCATGGGAGCGAGCCAGAGCCTACCTGAAATCGATAAAGAACCCAGTTTCATAACAAAATTGAAAGAAGGAAAAACTGTTAAAGGAACGGGAAGAAAAAGGTCAAAAACCCAAAAGTAGTTATGTATAAGATGTAATATCGTCGTTTGCCGTAAAAATAGTTTTTTAAATTTAACAAAAAATCGAAGTTTTTGATGTGTTAAGTCAACATCAGCAAGAAAAAAACTCTTTTCTTTTCAAAAAGACTCTTTGAAATGATATTTTTGGAATTTTTAGGACCAAACCAAGCAACCACTAACCGACCGGGGCAGGTTCCAACCCCAACTTGACCGGTTCGGTCTGTTCGGGAGCCCAAAACAGCCTCAAAACGCCAATTCTACTTGGCAAAAATCAACCAAAACCAATGGTTTGGAATTCAAATTTTTTCAGTCGATTTTATTCATTTTTACAACAAATTCTTTGGAAAAACTGGCCAAACCCATACCAAATTTTTTCTTTTTGGAAAAAAGGGGCTTTCAGATAGGGGTCGGAGCTCGTAAAGTGCTTAGAAACATGGGTTTCCGAACGAACCGGAAAGAATTTGTCACTATTTACAATAATTGGTGAGAAAATATGCGTTAAATACTCTTTTTCGTTTTCAAAATCAATCTACGAAAAACAGTTATGTAGTAATCAGCTATAGGGCGCTAAACCTTGTTTTTGTAATATACATAATAGCCAATCAATAAGCCGAATAAGAGGGTTATCAAAACCAAGAACAGGAGTTCAGGAGCTTGGATCAAAGAAACCGTAATCGGACTTGCCAAAGGTGCGGCCGAGGGGGTAACTATGGTCAGGTGGGGCGCTATTTCTTGGCTGGCTGTTTGGGCAATATTCCTAATGGTTTCTCCGGAAATCCAGGTATTCAAGTCACGGGCATTTTGGTCAATGGCTGTTTGGCCAACTGCACTAGCCCCGTTTTTTAGGGTCTCCAGCCCAAAACTCGGAGAAATAAAAGAGGATGGTAATTGTTGGAAGGTTGTATGGATTGCTTGGGTAATTCCATCTTGTAAAACCTGTTGGTTGGCCATTTGGGCGCTGGCAAGCGCTGACACAGCATCAGATGATGCTGCTGAAGAAGCTGCTGATTGAGTGACCGCATTTGCTATTGGAGCAGTGGCCCCCGCAACGGATGAAAGGGTTTGGCCGGCATTTTCGGCACCTATCGACCAGTACCGCTGGAATAACAGGGCGGCTGTGCCCAAAAAAGCCAGGGCGGAAGTGGCGAGCAGAACCATGATTTTGGTTTCGTCCGGATGAAGCAGTTTTTCTCCTTTTTTGGTTAAGGCGTAATATTTCCATTTGTGGCCGTCGTCCTCGATTTGGACCAAGCCCGCGTTTTTGAGGAGTTGGAGGTGTTCGGCAATGGTGGGTGCGGACAATGCCAGTTTTTGGGCCAGTTCGGTTTGGGTCTTTCGCTGGTGCCCAAGCTCTTTTAAAATTTGAATTCGCTTTTCGCCGGCCAATGCTTTGAAGGTTTCCTGGTCCAAAGTAATTTCGGCTTGCATTACTAAAAATCCCTGAAAACCGTTTTTATTGGTTTGGTTTTGGAACGGAAAACGGCTTTTTCACCAGTAACCATATTTGGCGTTTCATCAGGTTGTTCGGGTTTTGGTATTCAAAAGGAAAAGAGTTTGCGAATTTTTCGCCAAACGAAGCAAGCGGATTGACGGGTTCAAAGTGATTGGAAAAAACAGCAGTGGAAATTTTTTGGTTTGGGCTTTGGAACGGAACCAGAACCGGAAAAATAACGCAAACAGTCTGGCCAGTTTTCATTTTTTGGGCCAAGGAATCGAAAAATGCCCGGTACAGCGTTTGCAGTTCAACAATGATTTGGCCTGCTTGGATTATGGTTGGTTTTTTGGTCCGATAGGGCCCCAGATACGGTTCGGTTACGACCAAATCAAACGGCACTTGCACTACGCGGTTTACGTTTTCCGCGCTGCCCAAAAAAATTTGGAACTCCGCTTTCGGATGGAACTTTTCCGTAATCCATTTGAGGTTTTTTTCGGTTTGCCGGACTTTTTGCTGGTCTTTTTCGATTCCGATTGCGTTCCAGTTTTGCAGCATCGCTTCCTGCAAAATGGTTCCGTATCCGCAAAACGGGTCAAGCACGGTGTGAATCGGTTTGGTGGCCGCAATATTGAGCAAAATTTTGGCGAGACGGATGGAGACGAGTTCTTTGGAGTCCTTGAACGGCCGGTTTTCGTCGCGGAATTTCCAGTCGTTGGGATTGGAAACCGCGACTGTATATCCCAGTTCAAATTGGGCGAGAATTTTGGCGATTACAATGTCTGTTTGATTTTTCAGCAGGTTCCATTTTAGGATTTCACTCGGAGATGCGATGTTTTCAGTGATTGTTTTTCGGTTCGAGCCTTTTTTTTGCGAGTTTTTGTAGCCTGCTGCTTTGAAAATGATTTTGAGGTGTTCGTTTGCGGTTTGTTCCTGCTGGGGAGTTAATCCGAGCGAGGAAACCGCGAAAACGAATTTTTCAGGCAATAAATTAAGCCATGTTTTTTCGTTCAAAATTTTTTGAAAGTCCGCAGGCTTAAGCGACGGCAATGCGTGTTTTAGAACCGCGATTTTGAAAGTGCCCCCCAGCCGCTGCGTTATTTTGGATGGGTCAAAAATTGTTCCGCTGACCAAAGCCGCGTTGGGCCAAATCGGTTCGATTATCCAGTTAAGCGAATTGGTTTTGGCGTAGTTGGCCAGCTCCGCAAGCGATAAAACCGGGTTTTTGCCGAAAAAAAATACGAATCGATTGGAAGAATCAGCCATAATTGAGATAAGCCAAAACACTATTTTAAGGGTTGCGAAATAAGGCCAATTTTGAAGCAAGAACTGTCAGGCAAACTTTTTTAAGCTTTCCAGTCCGTTGGTTGGTTATGGTTCGAACGCTTCGAAAACCCAAAAATGACCGAATTGAAAAGCCGGAAGACAAGGAATGGAAACAGTGGTACGAAACGCTTAGCAAAAAAGACCACGAGGCATACCTGGCTAAATTGGGCTTGACGGACGAGGATAAAAACGAATTGGAAGAAGTCCGAAAAGAACTTAAAAACGCCAAAGCCGAACCAAAAGACGAAGACGACGAAGAAGACCAATAGTTTCTTTAATTTCAAATCCGATTTTTAGTCATGGCTGAAAACCCCGCTCCGCAGGCGAATAAACCCGTTGCAATGCACCCAAACGAACTTTCAGCAGAAAACCAAGCGGTGTTGGAATCGTTTCGCCAGGAGCTTGTGATTGCGGGTTATTCTCCCCGCACGATTAAGACGTATCTGTTTTTGGTAAAAGATTTTCTGGTTTTTTTGAAAAAAAATCCGAGAGATGCCAACCGTTCGGACCTGGTCGGTTTTATGGTGCAGAAAAAAGAGACCGGCAAGGTCTCACCGACGACTTTGGCGTTGGTTCATTGCGCTTTGACGTTTTTTTTCAAAAACTTTTTGCACTTGAGTTTGATGGAAGAAATTAAGTCGCCGAAAAAAGACAAGAAATTGCCGTCAGTCTTGACCAAGGACGAGGTAAAAGAACTGATTGCTGCGGTCAAGCGCGGAAGAAACCGATTGCTGGTGGAATTTTTATATTCAACAGGTGTTCGCGTAAGCGAAGCCGTTCATATGAAAGCCGATGACTTGGATTTGACTCAAAAAATCGGGCGCGTAAAAAGCGGAAAAGGAAACAAGGACCGCGTGATAATTTTGTCCAAAAACTGGTGCAAGGACGCCAAAAAATACCTGAAAAAGAAAAAAATCAAAAGCGAATATATGTTTTCCAAGCGAACAACCAAAGACCCGATTTCAACGGATACCGTTCAGCGGATTATCCGCGAAGCCTGCGAAAAAGCAGGCATTGCAAAAGAAGTTACACCACATACCTTACGACATAGCTACGCAACGCATCTGCTCGAGTCGGGGGAAAACATCCGCGCGATACAGGAATTGCTGGGTCATGCATCCCTGGCTACCACCCAGATTTACACGCACATCAGTACTGATACTTTGAAAAAAATCAAGAATCCATTTGACCAGCTGTGAATCATTTGGAGGAAACATATACCCCCGATTCTTCCACTAATAATGTTTTGGAAATTATGTTTCGATGTTTTTTCCAAGAAATTTTTTGAAAAATTGGTTGCAAACCCAAGAGAAAGTTATGTAGACTGTGGTTAATTTTGGGGTTTAGTTCGGGTTTGGAGGTTTTTTGTAAAACATTAAGTTTAAATATATCATTTGGGGTTATTGATTAGTTTTATTTCTCCGGAGGGATAACATGACCGTAAACATTTCAAGGCTTTTTGGTTTGGATATTTACACCACGGACGCCGAGTATCGCGGCAAGGTTTTTGACCTCGTAATTAACCTGGAAAAAGGCCGAGTTGAAACGATTACTACGGAGCCTTTGCGCGTTAAATCCAAACAAGAAGCAAAAAAAATCATTACAGAAAAAAGCGTGCCTTACCGCAACGTACGGGCCGTCAAGGACATTATGTTGGTCGGCAAAACACCCACTAACCCTGTTGACGAAGATGAGCCCGAATCAGTACCTATTCGCCCTAAAGCAGCTTATTTGACCCGTTACAGAAAATAAAGCGGTTTTTGCTTTTTTCTCCTTTTTCTTTTCTTTTTTACCGTTTTCTATTTAAATTATTTGATTATATTCCTATCTACATAATACGATTTTTTATCATATATATCGTATTAGTGGAAGTGTGGGGTCTGTGGTTCGAGCGTATTTCATTCAGTACAAGTTTATGGTGCCTGAAACCATCAAACATTCCTCGTACACCTATCAAAAACTGTTTCGTGCCTTGTACGGCTATATGCAAAACGTTTCCAAATCAAACGGAAAATCCTACAAATACCACAGAAAAGGCGTTTTGTCCGGAGTTCCCTATCTTCGCCCGGGCAAAAACTGCGTGATTATCCCGCCCCAAGTGTTTTCTCCGCTAATCGAGTTTTTTAAGACCGGCAAAAATCCGACTCATCGCTGGGTCGGCAAAGGCGACTGGAAAGCGGTTTATTACATGAATGAAAAAGAATTGCCAATGGAAAAACTGATTGCTCCCCTGGAAGAACTTTTGGACCGGACTTTTATCGGCGCTCCGGGAGAAACGTTTTCTTTATTAGAATCCGAAATTGACCGCGTTTTAAACAGCGTTAAAAACAATCAAACCGTTGAAGAAGCGTACAAAAAAGCGCTGTTGGCCGAAGCCCAAAAAATTACTACTTTTGAATGGTTCGCGTTGTGTACGTCCAAATCTCCGCGCCTGAAAAAGTTTGCCAACCTGACCAATTTGTTAAAATCGGCGTAACTAATCTCCATTACCGATTTTTTATTTTTCGAATCACCCAAAGCTGGTTTTTGTGATCGATTCCATTGGAACCCACAAACCCGTTTATTTTTCGGTTATAAACTTGTTTTTTGCCAAAAAGATCGGGTGTTTTTCCGCTGGCTTCCTCAATAACAATTTTCATAGCGGTCGTATCATAAATCATGCAAAAAGGAAAAATTCTTTTTGATTATTTTCCCACCGTCTTTAGCCAATTTAATCGCAAATTTCTTTAGGTTCGTCATTTTTTCACGTCGGTTTAAGCGCTTTGGTTGGTGACCGTTGCCGTCTCGTTCGACTCGGGGACGGTTTTCTCGGCCTGTTTTTTCTTTTTTTGCCGCTCGGCCAGGTTAACCAAAAGGTCTCGTTTTCGCCACTTTCGCTTGCCGCCGGCATCGCTGGTCTCAAAAAAGCCCAAATCGCATAGGGTTTTGAGGTGAGGGTATAAACTTCGTTCGTTTTTGTACTGAATACCGAAAAGTTCCATTATGCGCCGTCGGATTTCTTCCATGTCAATCCATTCGTCAAAACCAATGACTTGGTTAAGATGGGCTGCTTGGGTGTTATCTTTAAAGTCGACCAGGTCCCAGACTGAAACAACGTCTGGTATGGGTTGAGCCGTTGGTTTGGAACTTTCGGCGGTTTTGGTCTCTTTTTCGGGCTTTTTGGGTTCATCGCCGAGTAAATTCAGTAAAAACGTTCTTATTGCGGATTTAAGGCTCATCAGTATTATCATGACGGTAATTACTTAAAAACATTACTATCATTACCATAAAGACAGTAATTACCAGTAATTACCTGAAATTGTGTTTTCACTAGTAGTTATTCTGTTTTTTTGAGGTGGCCATCGCTGGCATGAGTTGGAAGAGACGTTTTACATGGCCATTTTTAGGGGCTTTTGACGTCGTCAAGACTTTGGTCGTTTTTACCCTGTTTTTTCCTCAAAACCAAATGCGGCCCTGAACGGGGTTCGTGCTTTTCCACGGTCGTTTTTTCAAGAATTCGAAAGAACCTTCAGGGGTGAAATTGGCATTTGCTCTTGTGGGCCAGTTAAACAGTCTTTTTAGACTTGCAACTATTGCTTCGCGACGTTTTCCATACTGTTTTAGAAGCAGTTTTTTGAAGAATAGCGGGGGAAGGATTTGAACCTCCGACCTCTGGGTTATGAGCCCAGCGGGCACTCCTAGCTGCCCTACCCCGCTATTTTATGCCAAAAACGGTTAAATTTGGCTTATTTTTGGATTTAAAGTAAAATTTATGGTTTTTTCAATAATTTAACTTATTTTTTTCTTTTGTTTTTTGTTTAAACTGCTATTTGTCCTTATTTATTGCTCTTTTTTTGATTGGTTTCGGTTCCAAACTTGTCCTACTTTTTGTGTTTTTTAGTTCATTTTTTCAAGTTCAGTAAGTTCTTTTCTCAGCTTTTCGAGGTTTTGGTTGGCATTTTTCAATTTTTTTTCGTTATTGGTCGAAACCAGCTCTTTTCCGCATTCCGGGCATCTAAACTGGTATTCGGCCGCGATTTCAAACGGGTGGCTTCCGCAGCCTTTTTTGCAGTTGAAAAAAACATAATTTTGTTCAAAATCCCTCTTTTTTTCGAGTTTTGAGACTTCTTCGGCCTGTTGCTCGAGTATCAGTTCTGCAATGCGCTCGGTCTTGATGGTCCAGGTGTAGGAGTACCAGCCGGTTTTGTTGTTTCTGGTTTTTTGGTAGCAGGCCACTCCCCGGTAGTGCAAGCGGTTAAGCGTTGTCCGAATTTCGGTGATTTTGGCATTGATTTTCTTGGCGATTTCCTCGTCCGTTGTTTCTTTGCCTTTTTTGTCGCAGAACTGGACGACTTGTAATGCGAATTCTCCGCCGATGTTGCGCACGAATTCCTGGGCGATGGGTAAATTCATTATCGTGCGCTGCTTGGCCATGGTATATTGGAACCTGTAAAAAACAATTTATAAACGGTTGCAGTGGAATTTCAAAGTTGTAAAACTTTTTTTCCTTTTTTTTGCGGGACAATGCGCAGTTTTGCGTTGGAAAATTTTTTCCGTAGTTCTTTTCCTTTTTGCAGTTCGTGCAGGATAATGGCCAATGCTGCGGTTTCGCTGTGCGGTTGTCCCGTAACGCTTATGTTGTAATCGGCGATTTGGTAAACTTCCCACGGTACTTTTTCTGCGCCCACCACGATGCAAATTTTGCGTTTTGTCTGCAGTTTTTTCGCGATTTTTTGAATCGGTTCCCCATACATGGTTGAATGAACAAGGGTAAATCCGTTTTTTTGTTTTTCGCGGAGGGTTTTTTTCCAATTCGAGGAATAAGTTATGTAGAATTCACCGCCCCATCGCTCGGTTATACTTTGAACCGTTTTTTCAATCTGGGGCTCGTGTTCTCCGCACAAAATTATTTCGTTTGCCCCTAACGCGCGGGAGGTTAACGATACATGAGTGGTCGTGCGCAGGTCGCGTCCGACGCGGTGCCCGAGGCGAATAACGCTGATTTGCATGCATTATTGACTGAAACGCAATCTTTAAACACGAATCTTTAAATGCCTTTTTGGGGCAATTATCTTTACTGTTTTTATTGAACAGTTTTTTTCCCGCAAGGGGGCGTAGCTCAGCTGGTAGAGCCCCGGCCTTTTAAGCCGGTTGTCGTGGGTTCGAGCCCCATCGCCCTCGTTTTGTTTTTCTTTCCAAAAAAGAAAAGCAAAACAAAATTGGATATTGGTTTGGAAAATTATCCAATAACAAGGAATTTTTGCAAAACAAAAAATAGGGCGCGTAGCTCAGCGGTAGAGCACTCGGCTCTTAACCGAGGTGTCGAGGGTTCGATCCCCTCCGCGCTCGCTTCACTTTTCAATCAGATTTTTTGCATTCCGTCGCACATGGGAAAAGCCGTGCAGCCCCAGAATTTGCCGTATTTGCTTTCGGCAAGTTTCATCGGAATTTTGCATTTTGGGCAAAGCGGTTCTTTGGTTTTTTGCAGGGCGTGTGCGGAGCAAACGGGCACTCCTTTGGCGTTGTATTTGGTCGCGGTTTTTCCGCAGACTGCGCAGTTCACGGCTGAATAAAAGACCGAACCCTTTTTTAATTGCTTCGCGTCAAGTTGATTATAATGAAGAAAAATAAGAAAATAAAAAATTCAAAAGACTCCTTTTGGGCGGAAGGCTCCTTTGCGGAAACCATGAGTTCAAACGATATGAAGAAAAAAATGAAAACGATTCAAGAGCGGCCGGATGACCCATTGGATTTTAATTGTAAACAATGCAACACAAAAATATCCGCGCATAACAAAGATTGGCACGCCGGTATGTGCGATGACTGTTTTAATAAAAAATATTTTCCGGATACGATTGAAAAACGATAATTGCTGAATCGGTTTTTTGGTTTATTCCTGTTTTCTTGGGCGTTTCACCGGCAATGACGGGCTTGCAAAGCACCTTAACTGCAAAATTCGATTTGTTTTAATGGTTCAAACGACTTATGGCGCAATATCAGACTCGGAATTGCAAGAGCCGGTATTTTCACGTTTGCCAAGCGTTCCTTTGCCGGTACTTCATGAAAATTGTCCGACTGAATTGAATCCTGAACTGGCGTATTTTGTCGGATACTTTTTTGGCGACGGCGGACTTAAAGATGTAGAAAAATCGTTTCAAAAGACCGACCATCGAGAATACAAATTAATTATTGCCGACGAATTTGAATTGCAAATGAAACTTATTCAGCGGTTGTACGGTCGACTGTTTGGCGTTATTCCACCAATTCGGTATGAACGAATAGAAAAAGGCGAAAGAACGTTGTATATTAACCCGACTTCAAAGCGCGTTTATCTTTTTTTGACAACTGTTTTTGAACTTCCAAAGGGTTCCAAAACGTCCGATTTGCACATTCCAAAAGTTATTTGGTTCGCACCTCGGGAACTTCAAGCGTGGTTTTTGCGCGGTTTGTTTGATGCGGATGGGGACACGAGAGCGGTTGAAGCGGGTTTTCGTTCCGCACCGCGTGTGAAGTTGCGGATGAAATGCATTTCGTTTGTGCAGGAAGTGAAAATGCTTTTTGAGCAAGTGTTTAACATGCACGTAAACGGCCCCTATTTTGATAAAAATAATGCGTCGGCGTACATTCAAATAGAACGATTTTCGGATATTTGTGAATTATCCAAAAATGTGCTATTTTTGCATCCAATTAAGCGCTGGCGGCTTACAAAGACTGCGGATTTTCTCTTGTTAAAGTCCAATGCTTTATAAATATTCTTTGTAAGATATGTGTACTAATTGGGACTGTAGCTTAGCTGGGAAAGCATCCGGCTGAAGTGGCATTATCGTGCCTAAGTGACCGGAGGATCGGGAGTTCAAGTCTCCCCAGTCCCACTTCTTTTTTTATTTTTTTCAGAATCAGAAAATAAAATCGTGGCGGAAAATTTTCGCCGCCACCCGAATTTTTTTTGCGAAAAAATTTAGCGTTTTCTTTTTTTGGTTGTGCGTTTGGTTGTTTTTTTCGCAGTTCTTCGTTTGGTTGCCATTTGTTTTTTCAACTCCGATGCCGTTTGAATAGGCACTGAATAATTAGTGTCGAAAAGTTTCTTTTAAAGTTTTGCAGGGTACGCATGTTTAAATACAACGTACACAATCAGAAACGGCGTTGTTCTGCCGCTTTTTGTTTTTTTTGCCGCAAAAGTATTTTTTTTCAAATGTTTTTGGCGAATTTTATTTTTTTGAGGTTTTTTTGGGTTTCTTTTTTCGGATTTGTTTTTTTTGCCGTATCGGAAACAGTTTTTTGTTTTCAGCCGGCTTGCTGGTTGTGCTTCCCGTATTTTTCATTTGGGGAAACAAAATGACGTCTTTGATTGTGGCCTGGTTGGTCAAAAGCATTACAATGCGGTCGATTCCAATGCCGAGTCCACCGGTTGGGGGCATTCCGTATTCGATAGATTTGATGAAATCTTCGTCTACGGGTTCTGCGGTTCCGCCGGCGCGTCCTTCGCCTGCTTGTTTTTCCAAGAATTTTCGTTGCAAAGCTGGGTCGTTGAGTTCGGAGTACGCGTTTGATATTTCCCAGCGGTTAATGTATCCTTCGAATCGTTCGATTAATTCTGGGTTATTGCGGTGGAGTTTGCAAAGCGGCGTGGTTTCTTTGGGGTAATCGATTAAAAATGCGGGCTGAACCAAGGTGCCTTCGCAAAGAGCCGCGAATAATTCGGCAATTAATAATCCGCGGATTTTGGGGCCGTCGTATTCTGGAATGTGTTCTTTAACTAATTTTTCAAGTTCTTTATCGGTTAGCGTGGTAACATCGATTTTGGCTATTTCTTTGAGCCCGTCAAGCATAGCAAGGCGTTTCCACGGCGGCTTCAAGTCGATTTCGATTCCTTGGTAATTGATTATTGTCGTGCCCAGTACTTTTTGGGCGATAAACGCAATGGCGTTTTCGGTGAATCGCATCACGTCTTCGTAGTCCCAGTAGGCAGCATAGCTTTCCATGCTGGTGAATTCGGGATTGTGGGTTTTGTCGATGTCTTCGTTGCGAAAATTGTGGCCGATGGTGTAAACTTTTTCCATTCCACCGACAATTAGGCGTTTCAAATAAAGTTCAGGGGATACGCTGAGAAATAAGTCTTGTTTTAGCGCGTTGGAAAACGTTTTGAAGGGTTTGGCATTGGCCCCCCCGTACACGGGTTGTAACAGCGGAATTTCCACTTCGATGAATCCTTGTTGTTCCAAGTATTCGCGCATGGCGGAAATAATTTGACTGCGTGTTTCAAATACTTTGCGGACTTCGGGGTTTATGGCTAAATCCAAGTAGCGTTGGCGGTAACGCGTTTCCACATCCGATAATCCGTGCCATTTTTCGGGCAACGGCAAAACGCTCTTGCCTAAAATTTGGAGTTCGGAAACGAGTATGGTGATTTCGCCGCGCCGGGTTCGGACTACACGCCCATAAGCGCCGACAAAATCGCCGGCATCAAGCAAAGTGGCGAGTTCGTTGCTTTGGGGTTTTGTTTCGTTTTCTTTGATTTGGAACTGGATTTTCCCGGTTTGGTCGTGTACGTCTAAAAAGGATAATTTTCCAAAGCTTCGGATCGTCATTAGTCTTCCGCACGCGCGAACTTGGATTTTAGTTTCTTCGCCGTTAATAAGTTTGGAGAACTGTTCGTGGATTTGCTTGGCGGTGTGCGTTCGTTCGAATTTGTAGGGATAGGGGGTTATTCCCATTTTTCGGATTTGTTCCAGATGCGCCAATTTGCTTTGAATTAGGTCTTGTTCGGCCATGTCCATCAATTAGAAAAGGAAACGATTTTTTAATTGGACTTTTTTTTCGTTTATTGGTATGCTTCTTCGATTTTGCGGATTTCGATTCCGTTTTCCCCGATTTGGATGGGGTGCAGGTCTTCGGAGTGCTTGGTGGCGCGCATTTTGCGGATGTGGAGGGTGCGGTTGGCCTGGGTTCCGACGCCCATGTAATGGAGCAGGATGACTCCGTCGACGACGTATTCTTCGACTCCGAATTTTCCGAATCGGTTGGAGGTTTCGTCGATTTCGCTGGTCATGATGGAGGTGACTCCGGTGCGTGCCAGCAAATAGGATATTTTCAGGACAGCTTTTCGGATTTCGTTTTCGTTTTCATAGTTGAATCCCAGCGCGGGTATCGAGTCGATGACGACGCGTTTGGCGTTTATTTTTTTGGCGATGCGCATGATTTCAAGCAGCAGTTTGTCCAGGTCGAATCCGGTGACGGGCAGGGAAAATTGTTCGTCGCTGGGTATTCCTATTTTGACAATCGACCCGTCGATGATATATAATAGGTTTCGCTGTTCGAGTTCGTGCAGGTCCCATCCGAACCGCAGCATGTCTTGGCGGATGAGTTCGGGTCTTTCGTCCAGTGTTACGTATATTCCCGATTCGTTGAATTTTTTGGCGCCGTTGTATAAATATTGGAGTCCAAAGATGGTTTTGCCGGTTCCGGTGGCGCCGCTAACCAGTACGCTTCGTCCTTCGGGAAAGCCGCCTTCCATTAGTTCGTCCAGTCCGGTTATTCCTGTTTTGGTGCGGTTGGGGTTGTTCATGCTACCTGTATTATTGGCGGTTTCTGGTTTAATAAGCTTGAGCCAAGCCGGTGCTCGGCGGCCGCATACGTCGTCCCATCTGGCGATTGGACAGCGATATTTTTTTTAGCCATCCGTTTCCTCGCCGCTTTCGCGGGCTGCTTTGTTTTTATCCTTTTCTTCGTTTGGTTCGTTGTTCGGCAATTTTTCGTAAAAGTCTACCTTTGCCCCGTTGTTGTATTCTTCGGAACTGAATGATTTGTTTGTATTCCGACCACGAGTTACTTTGTGGCTGACCGCGGCAAAAAAATCGGGGTCTTTTCCTTTGTATCGGGGCCTTTTTAGCAATGTAGCGGTTCGAATTTGGCTTTTTTTCAATCCGTTATCGACAAGGTATCGCATTGCAGCATCAAGGGTTTGTCCGCTTCCTACAACATCATCGACTAATAATATTCGTTCTTGGGGTGTTACTGGTTCTTGGAGTCGTTTTGTTATGCGCGGTTTTCTTATTTTGTTGATTGTTCTGAAAAGCGGGACTGAAACTGATTGGGTGCGCGCAAAAAAAGCGGGGAATCGTTTCCATAATCGGTGGGCCAATTGGTTGTTGGAGCGGGATAATCGTATTTTTTGGATTGGGATTTGCAAATCGTTTTGTAGCAGGCGTGCAACGGGTTCCCCGTCACGGGCGATAAAAACGATTTGGGTCGGCTTAAATCCGCTTTCATTGATTTGTTGCGTTAATTTTTGGGTTAAGGCAAGTACTTCGGCTTTGGTCAAATAATCGTTTGGCATTGATGGTTCGCCCTATTCTCGTTTGGCGCTTTTGACGCCTTTTATTTTTTTGATTTCGTTGATGGTATTTTCGAGTTGTTTTGGGTTTTTTGTTTTGACGTTAAATTCGCATTGGACGCCGTTGTTTTCGGTTTTGGTTGTGGTGCTCGTGATTTTGTATTTGTGATGGGAAAGCAGGGTAAGGATTTCCGCAATCGTGCTCGGGTTTTGGTGGGTGTTGACGCTGATAGTGGCGTTGAATTCGCCTTTGGGGAATTGGTCGTTGGTCAGCGCGATTTTTTTGGTTTCGGGCACCTGTTTCATGTTTTCGCAGTCTGTGCGGTGAATCGTTATTTTTCGTTTGGTTGTTTTGTAGCCGATGACGTCGTCGCCGGGCAATGGGCTGCAACATTTGGCCAGCAGGATATGCCGCTGGCTTTTTTTGGATAATTGGGCTGTTTTGTTTTTTTTCGGGGGTTTGGCGGATTTGGATTCGCGTTGGAGAAAAAGCGCGGCGCGGATTTTTTGTTTGGCCTTTTCGGTTTTGACAAAGGATAGCCATTGTCGTTTGGGGGTTTGATGGGGGCTGGTGGTGATTTCGATGACGTCTCCTGTTTCCAGTTCGTGGTTTAGGGGAACCAGTTTTCCGTTGACTTTGGATTTTTCGCAGGTTTGCCCGAGCTGGGTGTGGACCGCGAATGCAAAATCAAGGCAGGTGGCTCCGCGGGGTAGCTGAATCAGTTCATATTTTGGGCTTAGCGCCAGAATCTGATTTTTTTCAAATTGGATGGAAAGAGTCTGGATGAGATCGCGGTTTTTTTCCTGCCCCATCCATTCGGTGATTTGTTTGGCAACGGATAAGCCTGGGTCGAATTGGGGGTCTTTGGCGAATTGTTTGTATTGCCAGTGTGCGGCCAGGCCGTTTTCGGCTTCTTTGTGCATGGCCCATGTTCGTACCTGGACTTCGTAGGGGTTTTTGTTCCATTTTACGTCGATGTGCAGGGATTGGTAGCCTGATTTTTTGGGTTTGGCGATGTAATCGGTGTAGCTTCCGGGGATTTCGTCGAATTCGTTTTGGATGGCGCTTGCGATTTGGTAGCATTCGGGAATCGAATTGCAGATGATGCGGCCGGCGATTGAGTCGTTAATTTCGTCGAGTTTTTTATTTTGTTCCTGCATTTTTTTGTGGATTCGGTACAGGTTTTTTACCCTGGAAAAAACAAGCGCTTTGAAGTTGTGTTTGTTCAGAATTTTTTTGAGCTGGGTTTCGAATTCTTTTGCTTTTTCCTGTCGTTGGTGGCGTTTTTCGTTGAGCTGGCGTTTGAGCTGCGAATAGGTTTCGGGTTCGAGTTGTTTAAATGCCAAGTCTTCCAGTTCCCATCGGAACTGTTGCAGCCCCAGTTTGGCGCTTAATGGCACTAGCACGTTTAGCGCGATTTTGGCTTTTTCCTGGTTGGCGGGAGTTACGGCGGCAAATCGCAGTTCGATGAGTGCGCGGCCGAGTTGAATAACAATGGCACGAATATCATGCGCGGTTGCAATGAGCAATTTGGAAAGCGTTTCGCTGGGAACAATATCGGCATTTTTTTGGAGAACCGCGGTGATTTTTATGGTTGCTTTGGCCAAGTCGATGATTTGCGGGTCGAATTGGCGCACTAATGAGTCGTCCAAAACGGGTTTGATGAGTGAGGCGCAAAGGGTTTCTTCGCCAAAGCCGTTTTCAAGCAATAATCCTGCGGTGTCCAGTGCGAGCTGGTAGCTGGCCGGTGTAATGGCGGGAGAATCGAGTTTTTGCAGGGCCAGTTCAAGAGTTGCCGTGTGGCTATCGGGCAATTGTTTTTTGAACCTACTTTTAAGTTCCGTAGCGGTATAGTGTTCGTATTGCATTATGAAACTACAAACCGAAAACATATTTAGGCTTTGGATTGGGTTTTTGGTTTTTTGCCTATCGGTGTTTAAATACTGTAGTTGCTTTTTTATTTTGTTGATTATGAACTCTAAAATAGTGGCGTCCGATTTGGTTTCTCAGAATTTTATTTCCGCCAAGGGCTCGGATTTCTTGTCCCAATTGGCCGGCGTTTTTTTGAAAAAAAATCAGAACCATGCCTTGGTGTTTGACGAATCGGGTGTATATTTGGGCGCGACAACCAAGGATTTTTTGCTGAAAAAACATACGGACTTTGCGGGGGTCAAGCTCAAATCCGTTGTCAAGTCGACGCCGGTTTTGTATGCGGACGATTCCTTGGTAAATATTGCCGGCCTGATGTTTAGTTCCGAAGCGCGCGTGCTTCCGGTGTTTGAAGGCAAAAAACTGCTTGGCGCGGTGTTTGCCAGCGACGTGATTAGGCAAGTCGAGCGCCTTGATTCCGCGGGCTCTTTGCATGTGTCGGATGTCGCGTCTTTTCCGTCGACGATTATTTTGGAAACTGCGTCGGTTGAGCAGGCCATTTCTTTGATGCGGGAAAAAAAAGTCAATCGCCTGCCGCTGGTTTCATCTAGTGGAAAATTGACGGGCTTGTTTAGCTTTTCGGATTTGATGAAAAACGTGGCGTTGCACGAGCATACTCGTCCGCGCGGAAAAGGAAGCGAAAGTGCGCGGAGCGCGGATTCCGGCGTTTTGCAGTCTCCGATAAAATCGTTTGCCTCAAGCGAACCATTTGTGTGCCAGCCCAATGATTCCATGTCCGCGGTGCTTTCCAAAATGGGAAAAAACGGCGTGTCAAGCCTCGTGGTGGTTGACCAACTCTCCAAGCCCAGCGGAATTATTACGACGCGCGATTTGCTGAAGCTTTTGGTGAACTCCAAGGAAACCAAGCGCAACATTTCGTTTGTGGACAAGCCGGCTTTGGATGAAATCGACGGCGCGGTCTTGGACAAGACTGTTGCGGATTTCTTCGACAAGATGTCCGTGCGTTTTTCTTCGGAATTGCTTTTGACGGTTCATTTCAAAAAAGAGCTGGCAAAAGGAACCCACCAGATTCACGATGTTCACTGCCACATGAACGGTCCCGGGCTGAAACTTTCTTCCAGCGCGCAGAACTGGAAACTGTTAAGCGCGGTACAAGATGCGCTTAAAGCTTTGCAAAGCGAAGTGCGGAAAAAGAAGCGGTAAATCCGGATTTTCAAAGCGCCGTTTATTTTTGTACGGGGTGTTTTTTTGCTCTGCTTGTTGGTTCTATTTTTTTGGTTTGGCGAATTCGGATTTGCCCTGCTTAATTTGGTTCCGGCAGATTCGAAAAAGAATTGAATAAAGAGTGTGGGCTCGCCTTTGAGTGGCAAGCCGTTCGTATTATCGGTTGGTTCTTGAAGGGTTCTCGCGCCTGCGTTTTTCAAAGCACTCAAAACAATAGGTACCGTTGCTTTCTTCCAAATCTGGCGGGTTGGCTACTGGTTTGGGCCTTTGAGGGCAAGCGGTCAACGTTCCGGTCAAGACCGATAATACCAATGGTCGCGCCTCAAAAGCTTGGATCCTCCCTAAAGCAGGTTTGGAGTGACAGGGCACTGCTACCGCCCCGACCTAGCCCACGAAGAAGAATCGGGTGCAAAGGTTTTTTAGCGGTACCGAAACGGTTTTTTAGCGCACAAATTCTACGTTGGATAGTTCTTTGAATGCTTTGTCTCCGGTCAAGAATTTTATTTTTTTGGCATTGGCGATTTGATAACCGATTGCATCGATATAGGAAATGTTTTGTTTTTTGTGTTCAAAGCGGAATTGCGCGGCTTTTTTGATGGTATCGTCGTCGATTTCAACGGTTTTGGACAAAAGGCCGTTATAATATTCTTCCGCTTGGTCGGCCCGTTCTTCCAATAGTTTGGCATAATAAAGTTCCAGCAGGTTAAGGCGCGTAGTTATGAATTCGTATTCCGTGAAATATTTTTCATAATGCGAATTTCCCTTAAAAAATTCGATTAACGCGTATGTATCGGCAAAAAACCACACCTTAATCCCACCCTTTTTTTAGTTCGTCTTTGATTTGCTGCGCGGTTTTTTTGGTTTTCCATGTTCCGAACAGTTTTGACAAAGGAGTTACTTTTCGAACCGAAATTATAAGCCGGTCGCTGGGCTTGATTTTTTCCCGTTCGACAACTTCCTGCGAAATCGTCACGCCGACCGAGTTTCCCCACTTGCGTGCCGTTACTACCATATCCGTCATTATACCACCAATATAATTATATTCTAAGTTATATTTATGGCTTTGGTGTTTAAAAGCGGGTTTGGAGTGACAGGGCACTGCTACCGCCCCGACCTAGCCCACGAGAGAATTGGTTACAAAAGGGTTTTTAGGGGTTGCAAATTGGTAAAACTAATTGAAATCAGAACTTGAATTTTGGAAGTTTGTATGTCGAACCTTTAGATGTGGAAAATGCTGTGTTGCATGATTCTGAAGTTTTTCGGGTTTTCTGAAAAACCCGGTGCAGTTATGCGTTTTCTCCGTATCTTTTGACTTTTTGGTACGCCCAGAACTTGATGGCTGCCTCTTGCGTCATGCCTAACTCACTGGT
>JAZDJR010000008.1:0-38236 GCA_043803815.1 Microcaldota archaeon
GTACGAAGTTTTCAAAAAACATCCAAACTTGAGGAAGAGATATTGGGGTGGACATTTGTGGTCGCAAGGTAGTTTCGTGCGAACTGTTGGGGCTGACTTGGACGTCGCACGAAACTACGTGCGCAACCAAGCCGACATTCATCAAACAAAACTATCCGTCTTTACCCAAAACTCACCCCTTTAGGGGTGAGATATTTATCGCTTTTTCTTTTTTTTCTTGGTTTCGTTCCATGCCTTGGCCATCAGCTGGCTTTCTTCTTGGTCCAGTTTTTCGGTTGCGACCCCGTTTTCAACGAGCACCCATTCCCCCTGAATTGCCTGGGTTGCGTTCAAAACCGTGCGCTTGGTTTTTCCAATCCGCACGATTACTGAAAATCCGTTTTCTCGGATTACCTGGGCCGGCAAAGCAAGGCACATAAAGAAATGAAAAAGGCAATGCTTTTTTAGGACTTGTGTGTTTTTTCTATTTTGTGTCCAAGCCGCCAAAGAGGGTAATTGTATTAGGCCGGCATCAGATAAAGCTGGATGGCTTTCTTGATAGCGTTGCTCGCAATCCTCCTGCCAGCAGGGAAGAACTTATCGCGCGTGTGAAATCCTCCGGGTTGGGTCGCGTAGCCTTAGTGGAGGCCAGGCGCAGGCTGGGGACTTCCTTTAAAAGCCGCCAGCATCCGGAGGTTGAAATAGATAATCCCACGCGGTTGCGAGTCCAGGGTCTGTTTCGGAAAAATCAGGGTTTGCTTTTTACCATTGCTCAACCCTATCTTCGCAGCGGAATTTCATTTCAAGAAATTGAGGATTATGTGCTTGAACGTTCTCTTGCCCGTGCAATGCGGTTTAAGGGAAAAGGGGATGTTGAATTTGATTTATGGGTTACGAGCCTGTGGAAGAAGATGGTTTTGGCCGCGGTGCGGAATCACAAGTCCCGTTATTCCAAGGAAAGTTCGCTGGATTCAAACCCCGAAGCAGGGGATACGTCCCGTTTGTTGCGGGTTCTTGTTTCTTCGCGGGAGCTTCCGCCGGATATAATCCTGTCAGAAAAAGAGAGAAAAAAGCGGCTTGCTTTAGTACTGAATTCGTTGACTCCGATAGAGGGCATGGTTATTGATCGGCGTTATGGGTTAAGCAGCGGAACCCCCCTGGAATACAGGCAAATTGGCGCGGAAATGGGAATAAGCCATGAGAAGGTGCGCCAAGTCGAACTGAGAACGCTTGAAAAACTCCGGAAAAAAATGCAGGGCTATTGAATGGGTTTTGCCTGTTGGTTGGCTTTGCATAAAACCGGTTTTAAAAATCGTACGCCCAATAGTTTTTGATACTTCTTTGGGTGGGTTTTTTTGGTTTTTTGCATTGTTGCTTTGGTCGTTTTCGGCATTATGGGCCTTTTTTCGGCTTCGCACCGCAAGCTGGCAATCGAGGCTTGGGACTGCGTTTTTAAAAGCGCGACCGGCCGCAAGTGCGATTCGAATTTTGACCAGAAAATGAAAACCAAAATTTCCGTCGGCCTTTTGAAATACAACAAGTCCTTTGGAAATTTTGTTTTCAAAAATTTTAACGCGCTTTCCTGGGTTTTGGTGCTGATTACGATTGTCAGCGTTCTTTTGATCGGAATCGGCGTGTACAACTGGTGGGCGTTTGGAAACTGCAACGGACCGAACTCAAGCGAGTTTTGCTTGTACAACGCTTTTGGCGGGGGGTTGTCAGGCCAAGGCGACCCCAGCCAGATTACGGGAAAGCCGGTTTTGGAAAACGGAATTTTAATCGGAAATCCGAATGCAAAATTAACGATTATCGAATTGGGCTGTTTTTCGTGTCCGTTTACCAAACGGGCCGAGCCGTTTGTTGCACAGGCGTTGCAGGAATTTGACGGAAAAATAAACGTGTATTGGAAAAGTTTTCCGTTATCCAATCACAAGTATTCAACCGAAGCGGCTTTGGCGGCGTATTGCGCCAACGACCAGAACAAGTTTTTGGAATACAGGCAAAAATTGTTCGAAAACCAATTGTTGTTTTCGGATGAAGGATTAAAGGCGTTTAACGATTTGGCGGGGCAAACCGGCCTGGACAAGCCCATGTTTGCCTCTTGTCTGGGTTCGGGAAAATTCAGCGGCCTTATTGCCCAAAACGAAACCGAGGGAAAACAGCTGAATTTGTACGGAACCCCGACTTTTTTTATCGGGAACCGAATTTTGACGGGTCCGACCTCGTATGACCAGCTTAAAAACATAATCCTGGAACAATTACAGAAATAAACAGCGACTGTCAAAAGGATTTGCTATGCCGAAAAAAAAATTTGCGTTTTCCCCGGTTGTCATCGGAATGATTGTCATCATCGCGCTTTTGGTCGTGGTAATTGGCGTTTTGGTTTTTCAAAACCCGGCTTCTCCCAATCCGAACCCCCAAAATTCGCAGCAGCCTCTGACGCCTTCCAAAGCCACTTTGCAAATTATTTCGATTTTGCCTTCTTCCTGCCCCAAATGCGTTTCCATTGCTTCTTTGGTTTCCCAAATCAAAACATTGGATATGACGTTTACCGAAAAAACCCTGACTTTGGGAATTGACGCAAAAGCCCAGGAACTGGTAACCCAATATTCGATTGGAAAACTGCCTGCTTTGGTTTTAATTCCGGACGCAAACGCGCTAGACCAGCTCAGGACCCCCTGGCAAAGCTTTGGAACCGTGGAAGACGACAATGCAATGGTGCTGCGGGAAATTCCCCTGCCGTATCTGAATGTGGTCAGCCAAAAGACAATCGGCCTGGTAAAATTGACGACGATTGAGCCCGCGAATTGCCCGGATTGTGCAACCCAATTGACTTCGGATTTGTTAAATCAAACCGGAATGTCGGGAATCAATCAGGGCCAAGGCGTTTTTGTGGATGACGATTCGACAGTTTTGGCTTCTTCCGCGGATGGGCAGCGCCTGATTACCCAGTATGCGATTACCAAATTGCCGGCGGTTTTGTTGTCCCCAGAAGTTGCGGATTATTCGGATTTTTTTTCTTTATTGGAACAGAAAAAATTGGGTTCTACTGAAACCGACGGCACGTGGGTGCTTCGAAATCCAGTCCCGTTGTATTTTGATTTGAACCAGAACAAAGTGCGCGGACAAATCGAGCTGACTCAGTTGTCTGATGTCAATTGCGCCACCTGCTTTGATGTCAATGAACTGGCCAATTCCATGATTAATTTTTTTGGCTTAAAGCTTATCCGCAATCAGACGCTGGATATTTCTTCGGTGAATGGAAACGCGTTGGTGAAAAAATATTCCATTTTACGCGTTCCAACCATTGTGATTGGCGGCGACGTGTCGGCTTACCAGGGATTGGCTGAAAACTGGAACCTGCGCGGCTTTGCAACGCCTGACGGCCATTTGGTATTTGATCGCCAGGATTTGCTGCCGACTACTTTGAATTATTTCGACTTGAATTCGAATTCGGTGAAAGCCGGCGAAGCGCAGCCCCAAGCGTCCGGCCAGCCCGCGGGCGGCTAATCGCGGATTAAGGAAAGTGAATTCGTGAGCAAAAAAACCCTGAAAAAGTCCAGCCAGCCCAAAGCCAAAGCATCCGGAATTCCCTTGTCGTATGTAATCGGTGGGTTGCTGGTCGTATTGATTGCCATTTCAATTTTTGCGTTTTCCCAGCAAAGCCCGCCGACCAATACGATTGGTGCCGATTTGAGTTTGGGCGGCCAAACAGCGGGAAAGCCGGATTCCAAAGTGACGTTTGTCGAGTTTTCTGATTTCCAGTGCCCGGCCTGCGGAGTGGCGTATCCCGCGGCCAAGCAAATCCAGGACCGGTATTCCGACCGAGTTCGTTTTGTTTACCAGCATTTTCCCCTGACCCAGCTTCATCCTTTGGCGGTAACGTCCGCCGAAGCCGCGGAGTGTGCGGGACAGCAGGGAAAATTTTGGCAGGCGCATGATTTGCTGTTTGAAAACCAGTCTTTTTGGACGACTCAGGAAAGTCCGACGTACGGACCGTCCGGTATCCGCGAACTTTTTAAGGACTTAAATTTGGACCTGCAAAAATTCGAAGACTGCTGGACAAACCGCAAAGGATTGCCCGCGGTGCAGGCTGGCTTGGATTTGGGAAACAAAATCGGCGTGGCCGCGACTCCGGCGTTTTATATTAACGGCCAAAAAATCGACGGCGATTATTCCTTTGAGCATTTTAAGACCGAAATCGAAAATCGCCTTAAATAAAATGAAACCCCGCCTAAGTCGCTCTGTTTTTGGGTTATTTCCGGCATTTTCGCTTTTGAGCTTTCCAAAAAGCTTAAATATATTGGGTACCCGATATATACGGGGTTTGGTGAAGTTTTTAAGTTCATTCGGCCTTGGTTGAAATCGGAGGGAAAAAATGACGGTCATTGTTTATTCCACATTGACTTGCCCGTATTGCGTGATGGTCAAGGATTACTTAAAGCAGCACAAGGTCGAATTCGAGGATGTTAATTTGTCGGTCAGTCAGGACAGGGTTGACGAGATGATTCAAAAGTCCGGCCAGACCGGCGTTCCCGTGCTTGACATCGACGGCCGGATTATCGTCGGCTTTAACCGCAACAAAATTAAGGAAATCCTAAAACTCAAGGATTAACACTAAAATTCGGATTCCTGATTTTGGTTCGCCTTGCCGGTTTGGCGATGCGTTTTCGTTGACAGCCTGGACGCTTGGCATTAATCGTTTCCGGTTTGGATCGCGGATTGGAAAAGTATTTGTTCTATTTGGTTCATTCTTTTTTGATGATTCAAAAAAACCAGCCGCGTCTTGCCGAAATCGATTTTTTGCGCGGCCTTGCGGTTTTGGCCATGATTGGTTTTCATTTTTTGTTTGACTATGATTTTTTCAGCGGCGGAACAGCCGATTTGTATTCCTGGCAAAGCCCGTGGTTTTGGCTTGGGCGTTTGGCTGCCGTGCTGTTTGTGGCCATTGCGGGGCTTTCCCTGCATTTGCGGCTGCATCGCAAGCGGCTGGCCGGAAAAAACCTGGCGGTTGATTTTTGGCAACGTGCTGTTTTTGTTTTCGGCCTCGGATTGCTGATTACGCTTTTCACCTATTTGTTTTTTCGGCAGTACACGATTTGGTTTGGCGTTTTGCACTTAATCGGTTTTGCGACTTTGGCAAGTGTGCTTGTGATTAACCGCCCGAAACTGGCCTTGGCATTCGGTTTTTTGATTGTCCTTTTGGGTTTGGGTTTTTCCCTGAACTGGTTTGGGGTTGTTCCGCCGTTTTGGGTTGGTGTTTTTCCCCTGTCTTTTTCAACTTTTGATTATTTTCCCTTGCTGCCTTGGCTGGGGATTTTTTGGATGGGAATCGGAATCGGACATTTGTTTTATCCGAATGCCAAGCCACTGCTGAACTTGAAATTAAGCTCGGCAAATCCTTTGGCCGGTGCTTTGGCCTGGCTGGGCCGCAATTCGCTTTGGATTTATTTTGCGCACCAGTTTTTGCTGGTCGGATTGCTGTGGGTTTTGGGCTTGGTTCGGCTTGGAGGGCTTGTTTAAACGGTTTTTTTTGATTATGGCAAACGACAATATTTTTTGAACATTTGACAGTTGTTTGCTATATGCAAAAGGCACTCCAGTTGTTCAATTATTTGTGTCTTTTGCTATAAATCGAACCCCTTATTTTTTGGCCAATCGAACCGGGGTTCCTTGCGGCAGTTTCGTCATGTTTTTAATCTTCTTTGGTTGTACTTCATTCGGTTCGACTGGCAGGAGCGGTTTTGTGCAAAAAGTTTCGTTTCAAACCAAAGACGGCGTGGTTATTGTTGCCGATTTTTTGACTTCGGATTCAAGCAAGGCTGTCATTTTGGTCCATCAGTTGGGAAGTTCAAAAGAGGCGTTTTCGGTTCTGGCGGATTTGTTCAATGAAAACGGTTTTGCGGTTTTGTCTTTGGATTTGCGGGGCCACGGCGAAAGCGCGGGAAAAAAATCGCTTTCTTCCCCCGAACGCTTGACTCCTGCCGATTTTCAAGATATGAATTGGGATTTGTCAGGCGCCAGGAATTTTTTAACAAAAAAGGGTTTCAGCGAATTTTATATTGTGGGCGCTTCCATCGGCGCGAATTTGGCGATTATTTTTCCGAGTGAAAACGAGGGATTTAAGGCAGCGGTTGCCTTGTCGCCGGGCGAGGATTATAAGTCTCTGCAGCCGCTTTCTTTTGCCGAAAAAACAGCCGTTCCGACTTTGCTGGTCGCCAGTTCCGACGATTCATATTCGTTTGAGTCTTGCCAAAAACTGGATGCGGTTTTTGCCGCGGAGCATGAGTTTTACCGCCTGCAAAACGTGGGGCACGGAACGTACATGCTGAATTTGTGGCCCAAGTTAAGCCAAAAAATCGTAGACTGGTGCAAAGGCCATTGATATGCAGTTCAAATTTTCCAACACTGCACCCGTACATCGCGAAACCCATGGCGTGGACAGGGGCTCTTATCTTCGCGAATTCATCTTGGGCAGCCAGGACGGCATTGTCAATGTCCTCGGCATTGTTTTGGGTGTTGCCGCGGGAACCGGAAACACAAGCATTGTGATTTTGGCGGGCTTGGCCGCCACTTTTGCGGAATCGATTTCCATGGCCGCGGTCGGCTATACTTCCTCGAAAGCAACGGCGGATTTTTACCGCCAGCAGCAAAGAAAAGAACTGCGTGAAATTGAGAATATTCCGGAACTGGAGCGCGAGGAAATCCGGCGGATTTACATGCAAAAAGGATTTTCCGGAAAATTATTGGAACAAGTCGTGGACACGATTACTTCCAACAAAAAGGTGTGGCTGGAAACCATGATGCAAGACGAGCTTCATTTGAACAAGGAGCGCCACCACCCAATCAAGCAGGCTATCATTGTCGGCTTTTCCGCGTTTATCGGCTCTTTGATTCCATTGGCTGCGTTTTTTTTGGTTCCGCTCATTTCGATTCAAACCGCGTTTTGGATTAGCCTGGTTTTGTCGGCTTTGCTGTTGTTTGTGATGGGCGCCTATAAGGGAAAAATTACCCAGCAAAGCATTCTCAAAAACGGGCTTGAAATCGCGGTTATCGGACTTTTGGCTGCGGCCGCGGGCTTTTTGGTCGGCGCCCTGTTCGGCGTCAAAACACCCTGAAAAACCCAATCATTTAAATATTGGACGCACGATAGGTCTATTACGGGGTGATACTCAATGGTCGGACCTGGTTGCGGTTACTGCTAGAATTCAATTAACAGGGAATTAATTTTCCCATCTATTTTTTTTATTTTCAATTTTGTTAAGTTGCCGATTCGTTTTTTTTTACGCGACGCGAACCAGCCTTCCCGTTTTTTTGGCTTGGCGAAACGAGTAGTTCAAAATCAGGGCCGCGCCGATAAACCAGACTGCGCTTAGGCCAATGAGTGCGTTCCAGTCAACGGTTGCAAACCCAAGGGAAGATTTGAGCAGATTGAACGCGTGCGTGCTGGGCAAAAGCAGGGCCATCGAGTGCAACGGTTCGGGAAGCACGCTGATTGAATAGTACACGCCGGAAAACAATACGAATATGTCCGGCACGGCGTAAGCCAGTGAAATCGCGTTGGAGCCGAAATAAAACAGCATGGAAAACGTAAGCATTCCGAGGGTAATTCCGAAAATAAACAGGAAAAAAACCGTGATTAAAAAAATTCCGATGTCCGGAATAAAAAATCCGTACAAATAAGAGGTCATGCCGTACAATAGCAGGGTGACAAACGCGAATTTGAGTATTGCGGACATTAATCCGCCTAAAATCATTTCGGCCAGCCGGATTGGCGTGATAAACAGGTGCGTCAGCGAGTTGTCCCAGTATTCTTCCATGTAGTTGACGTTGATTTCGAATTCCGCATGGTATACCGCACGCCACCCGATGATTCCCATGATGACCAGCGAGAAAATTTCAGGGGGTGAATTTAGATAAGATAGAAAGAACGTGAGCGAAATCATCAGGATAACCGGATAAATCGTGATGTCAAACCAGCGAAATGCGTTTTGGCTCAATAACTTGGTGTTTTTGTAAAACTGGCTGTAGGCGCGCTGAATCGATTTATTTATCTTCATCGCCTTCCCAGTTTTCCCTGGTCAGCTTGACAAAAACGTCCTCCAGGCTTCCCTTGGGTATCTCCGCTTTTTGGCGAAGCTGGCTTAGGGTTCCCAAAGCAGTTATTTTTCCGTGATTGATAAACGCGATGCGGTCGCATAATTGTTCGGCTTCCTGCATGTAATGCGTGGTTAATAAAATCGTCATGCCTTGTTTTTTGAGCTTTAAGACCAGCTTTCGGATGGTTCGGCTGCTATGCACATCCAAGCCGACGGTCGGTTCGTCCATCAGCAATAATTTGGGGGCTGACAATAATGCTTTTGCAATGTAAAACCTCTGGCGAAAGCCGGAAGAAAGCGTAAAAGCGAATTGTTTTCTTTTTTCAGTCAAGCCGGTTTGGCTGAGCACTTCGTCGATTTTTTGTTTTTTGTCCGGAATCGCGTGCAAATAAGCGTAATAGGTCAGCAGGTCTTCGACGCTTAATCCGCGCAATACTCCCGCAAAGCCCGTGACGAGGTTGGTGTTGGAGATGGCTTGGTCGTGTTCGGTCAGGGCGTTTTTCCCGAATACGAGCACTTTTCCCGAATCGAGTTCAAGCAATCCGCAAATCGCGGAAATCAAAGTGGTTTTTCCCGCGCCATTGGGGCCCAGTAAGCCGAATATTTCGCCGGCCTCGATTGAAAACGAAACGTTATCCAGCGCAAGAATCGTTTCGCGGTTCTGGCGAAATTTTTTGGCAGCGTTTTGGACTTGAAGTGCGTGCATTATTGATTTGGAACAAAACTATTTAAATTCGAAATATTCGGCTTATTATTTTGAAAAGTCTTCGGGGCTTAATCCCGATTGACGGATAATGGAGCGCAGCACGAACGGATTCAGGTCTTGGTTTCCGTGAATCGGAATAGTAACATGAAATATTTTGCCGGTGATGATTTTGTCTAAGTGAACATGGCTTCCTTTTTGGCGTTTGACTTCAAAGCCATTTTTTAACAGAATTTTGACGACTTCTTTTCCGGAAATTACTCGGGGTTTCATCAGGTTTAAATAGGGTTTTTGATATTAATTAAGATATGCAGATGATGGGTTTTTCGGTAGTAATTATTCCGGAAGGAAAATCGTTTTCCGCCTGGTGCCCCGATGTTGACGTGGCTTCGCAAGGCAAAACCGTCAAAGAATCGCTGACCAACCTAAAAGAAGCGCTTGAACTTCATTTGGAATGTTTGTCTTCACGCGAGTTAAATGAAATCCGAAAACGCCAGGAAAACCGCTTGACAACCACGATTCAAATTCCGGTTCCGGCTTAACTTTTTTTTAATGCTTGTGGTGTTCTTCAAAATTTGACAAACCGGTTTTTTTACAGTTTGGTTCCTTTGAGCAAAGTCGAGTTGGTGACCACGGATACGCTGGAAAGCGCCATTGCGCCTGCGGCAATAATCGGGGACAGCAGGATTCCATACGAGGAGTACAGTATTCCCGCGGCCAAGGGAATTCCGATGACGTTGTAAATCAATGCCCAGAACATGTTTTGTTTTATCTTGGCAATCGTTTTTTTGCTCAGTTGAATCGCCTTGGGGACATCCGTGAGGTTGTTTTGCATTAAAACAATGTTCCCCGTTTCCATGGCAACATCGGTTCCCGAACCCATTGCAATCCCGATGTCCGCGAGTGCGAGTGCGGGTGCGTCGTTGATGCCGTCGCCAATCATCGCGACTTTTTCCTTTCCGCCGTTTTGCAGTTCCTTGACATACTTGGCCTTGTCTTCGGGCAGTACCCCCGCGAAAACGTTTTTCTCGTCGATTCCCGCCTGGCGCGCGATTGCCTTGGCGGTGCGCTCGTTGTCTCCCGTAATCATGTAAACTTCGATTTTCATTTTTTGAAGGCTCAAAACCGCTTCTTTGGAAGTTTCCTTGATTTGGTCGGCCGCGGCAATCAAACCCAGAACCGATTTTTCGTCCGCAAGAACCATGACGGTTTTTCCCTGCAATTCAAGTTCCGCAATTCGGGCATTCAACGTTTCGACAGAAAGCCCGTTTTTGTTCATCAGCTTTTCGTTTCCCAAAAAGTATTTTTTCTTTTGAATTTCGGCCTGAATTCCGTTCCCCGGAACGGCCTTGAAATGCTGAACCGGCACAAGTGAAATGTTTTTTTCTTTGGCCGCATTGACAATGGCGTCCGCCAATGGGTGTTCGGATGATTTTTCAAGGCTTGCGGCGATTTGCAGAACCTTTTGTTCGTTCATTTTTCCGACGGCAATGATGTCGGTTGCTTTCGGAATTCCTTTGGTAATGGTTCCGGTCTTGTCAAAAATGACTTTTTTCAGGTGATGTGCGGTTTCCAGTGCGTCGCCGCCTTTAATCAGGATTCCGTATTTGGCACCGACTCCCGTTCCAACCATTATCGCGGTTGGGGTTGCAAGTCCCAAAGCGCAGGGGCAGGCAATCACAAGGACTGCAATGCTGGTCAAAAGCGCGAACGCAATTCCCATTGGAAAAATATAATACCACGCCACAAACGTGGCGATTGCAATTAGGATTACGGCGGGCACAAAATACGCGGAAATTTGGTCGGCATAGCGCTGAATCGGTGCTTTTCTTCCCTGGGCCTCGTCAATTAATTTGATAATGTGCGATAAGGTCGTGTTTTCTCCGACTTTGTCGGCTTTGAAGGTAAACGTACCGTTCTTGTTGATGGTTCCGCTCATGACCGCGGCACCGGTTTTTTTTTCCACGGGAATGCTTTCTCCTGTGACCATGCTTTCGTCAACCGAAGAATATCCTTCAACAAGGATTCCGTCAACCGGAATTCTCTCTCCTGGCTTTACCACAACCAGGTCCCCGACTATCAGGCGGTCAACAGAAACAATCATTTCTTTTCCGTCCCGAATAACCGTCGCGGTTTTTGGGGCAAGGTTCATGAGTTTTTTAATGGCTTCGCTGGTTTTTCCCTTGGCGATTGCTTCAAGCCACTTGCCCAGTACTACAAGGGTAATCAGGATGGCGGAAGTTTCAAAATACTGGCCGCCCGCGGAATTGAACAGGATATTATACACGCTTATGGCATACGCCGCGGTTGTTCCAAGCGCAATTAACGTGTCCATGCTTGCGCTTTTGTTGCGCAAGGCGGCCCAGGCGCCTAAATAAAACTGTTTTCCGACAATGAACTGCACGGGTGTTGAAAGCAGGAACAAAATAAACGGCGCGTACGGCAATTCGACGCCCAACGGCATCAGCACCATTCCGATAATAAACGCGGGAAGCGCAAAAGCAAGGCTTAACAAAAACGTGTTTTTGAAATTGTCCAGTTCTTCTTTTTGGAGCAAGGCCTTTTTTTCAGGGTCTGCTCCGGGAAGGATGGTTTCGGCTTTGTACCCGCTTTTTTTGACCGCGAAAATCAAATCGCTTTCCTTGGTTTGGTTTTCGTCAAACTCGATGGTGGCTTTCGAAGTTGAAAAATTAACGTTGCTTTCCCTGACTCCGGGAACTTTTCGCAGGGACTTGTCGATGATTAGTGCGCAGCTTGCGCAATGCATTCCGCCGACCTGTAACGTTACTTTACTCATTTTTGTTCGCCGTCCAATCGTTTTTTCCAAGCGGAGTCACATAAGCCAAGTCCAGAATCGAGTTGTTTTTTTCAAGAATTCCGACTACAATAAATCGCCTGCCGAATTTTTCAAACGTGTCTCCCAAGTTTTGGAATGTTTTTTCGGCGCGCAGGAGTTTTGCTTCCTGCGAACCCAAAATAATGGGGTAATACACGGTTCCGACAATGGTGTGTTCCTGGTAATCGGCAAGGTTTCCTTCCGCGAGTCTTGCAGAGCCAAAAAGCGGTCGGTCCAATTGGTTTTGGTAAAAAACCGCAGGCTTTGAATCGTCCGACATTTTGATAAACAGCGCGTCAGGATTTCCGGTTACACGGTCGAATTCAGGCGAGCTCAAAAAATGAAAATAATCCGCGGGACTGTTGGTTTTTTCCAGAATGCCTTCCACGGTCGGGTTAAGTCCGAAAAAATCCTTTATCGGATCGCCGGGCTTTGAAAACAGGTTTTCCGACTCCATCAGGCGTGCTTCGGTTTCACCCAAAACCATGGAGTCCTTTTCGGGAAGCGGGTTTCCTTTTAAGACCGAAAATTTGGCTAATGCGTTGCTTTTGGCCAAAGCAAAAACCTTGGCTTCCCCGGCGTCGGTAAACGCCAGTTTTAGCGAAAGGCCGGAATAAATGGAAAGCGAAGAATCCGGAGTTTCGGAAGCCATGCCAGCCGTTGAAGCGCCCGCGCTTGGAACCGACCAGTAGGCAAAACCGACCACTGCTACGACTAAAACCGAAAAAGCAATCGCCTTTTTTTCCCGTTCAAGCCATTTTTTTGCGTTCATAAATTTCATTACTCCTATCTTTATCCCATTGCCTTTCGGCACTGCGCACAGCCGGTTTTTTTGCCGAAATGCTCGAAAGCGTCCCGGAAAATGCACCAGCAAAAATTTTCGGACAAACGAAAGACTTTTTCCCTTCCTTTTCTTTCAAAAACAACGACTCCGACCTGCTCCAAGTATTTCAACTGATGCGAGACCGCGGACAGGGTCATGGAATCCTTTCCCACCTGTTCATACACCGCGTTCACGGTCAAAGGACCGTTCGTGAGGGCTTTGAGCATCTTCAGGCGCGTCTCGTCCGCAATCGCGGAAAAAAAACGCAGGACTTTTTTGTCGGTTTCAACCGAATCTTTTTTAGCCATAATAGTTGAATGGTTGCTCAACCTTTTAAATATATCGGGACAGCTGCGGCGTTATCCGCCGCAGCTGTTTGCTCCACCTCCTCCGCAGCCGCAGCCCCCCGCTTTTTTAGGGGTCGCCGCCAGCTGCTGGTTTACTTGCTGTCCGATTTGGGCGTCCAATACTACTTTTCCGGCTGCATCCACTCCGACATCGTCGCGCACTACAAATGTTCCTTGTATCATGCCCATCCAGCAGCTCCATTGGATGACACCGGTCGTGGTGGGGGTGAATTCGATGGTTTGCAGGCCGGGCTTTATTTTGAATTGCAGGTTGTAGGCGGGAACGTTGATTCCGCTGTTGCAGCCGTTGAGTTCTTTTCCGTTAATGACCCATTTGACGGGAATGCCTTTTTTGAGCACGAAACTGTTCGGGCTCCAGCCCGAATTTAGCACGTCCATATTGATTTGCTGGTAATTGGACAACACTTCGGTATTGGCGGTTGTTCCGTTCGGCGTGGCATTACCGCCCGGAACATTGGCAACGGGGTTGAGTGAAAACCCGTTTCCGGTCAGGGCCAAGCCGTTGTTAATCATGAGTAGTCCCATGACCAAAACGATTACACCCGATACCCGCACAACCCTGTTTTGGAATCCGTGGCTCAAAAACGAGGCGAATACGCCGAATCCCATCATGGGAATCAGGGTTCCGATGGCAAACGCCAATAGCATGGATGCGCCTGTTACAAAGCTTCCCGTTGTGGCAGCAAGGACGTACATGGCTTGCAAGGGTCCGCAGGCGATGAACAGTCCGTTCATCAGTCCGACGACGAGCGGGCTGTTGTTTTTGCTTTTGAGCGGTCCGATTCTGAATTTGCTGAACCAGGATTGTGGCAGGCTGAATTTTCGAAGGATTGGAAAGATATTCAGCAATCGCAGGGAGAATAGTATCAAAAATATTCCTGCGAGAATTGCAATCGCGGCCCTTAGTTGGGGGGTAAAAACAAATACGCTTCCGATTAAGCCGAATATTCCGCCAATGACGGAATATGAAATTATTTTTCCTCCCGCGTACTGGGCATGCAGGGACAGGTTCAGTCCTTTGGGGTTTTCCTTTTTGCTTTTGGCGGTATAACTAAGCACGAATCCGCCGCACATTCCGATGCAGTGAAATCCTGTCAGGAGCCCGACCAAAAAAATGAGCGCAATGCTGGTATTGGCATCCAGCTGCGGAACGCTGATGTTCAAGGGTCCGACCATTGAAGACACTACCATATAGGCGACCGCCAAAAAGGCCAAGGCGGTTAAACCGGCTAAGATATAAAATAATTTTTTTCCGTCACCGCTTGATTCGCTTTTTTGGCTTGCGAAATTTTTCAAACCGGTTTCTTCTTTTTCCGTTTCGGTAGCGTGATAACCCGCTTTTTCGATTGCCACAGTAATCTGCTCCGCAGTTACTTTTTCCGTGTTAATCGTCATTTCCGCGGTTCCGTTCGCGTACGATGCGCGAACGTGCTTGATGCCATCGATTTGGGAAAGCGATTTTTCAATGATTTTTTCGCAGCTTTCGCAAACCATATCGTCTACTTTAAAAAATATTTTTTGGTTTTCCATTCATTCACCTTTTGTTTTCCTGCCGATTACCTTGTATCCGTCTTCCTCGATTTTTTTGACGAGCACATTTAGGTCGACATTGCTTCCGTCCGTTTCCACCAATACAACCCCTTTTTTGGGGTCGCCGGAAACCTTTTTTACTCCATTTACTCCGGATAGGTTCATGCGAATCAGGGCGATGCAGGAGTCGCAGTGCATTCCCGATACCTTAAATTCTGAAATCATGGTTTGGTCTCCTTTTTTCGGTTTTCCTGCAATCATAGCAACTGAAACCATATATAGCGATTCTTGAAACCGTCCTATTTGGCGTAAAGCGCCGTTTGCCCCGTTGTTTTCCGAGCGCTTTTAAATTCCTTTTCAAAAGGAATAGTTTATGGACTTCAAAATTGACTTTTCCAATCGCAGGACGATTGCGGGATTCCTGATTCTGCTTTGCGTTATTGCATTGGCATTATATTCTCCCGTTATTATTTCCCAGACCAACCCGACGGTTTGCACCATTGACGGCGTCTGCCAGCACGAGGTGCGGGAAAACCTTTTGACCAGTCTTATTCCGGTTTTCATCCTGATTGGAATTATCATCGGCGCTATCGTATTTTTTTTCATGAGTTCGCGCATGGAAAACAAGGAAAAAGAGCTCCAAAAAGTGACCAGCGCCTTGGTCCAGTTTTTGGGAAAAGATGAAAAGCTCGTGGTGCAAAAACTGCTCGACAGCCAAGGCCAAGTGTTGCAAGCCGATGTCAGCCGAATCGCAGGAGTCGGAAAGCTCAAAAGCCACCGCATTATTCAGCGCCTGTCCGACCGCGGCGTAATCATAATCGAGCCGTTTGGAAAAACCAACCGCATCAGGCTCAACAAGGAACTCGAGCAGACCTTGTTAGCCAAAAAGAAACCCTAAGCGGTTTTGCCGCCAAAAAATAATCGTTCCGAAAAATAGTTGTTACAGTCCGATTTCCATTTGGGCCTTGCCTTCGGGGGTCATTTTGCTTTGGTCCCAAGGCGGGTTAAAAGTCAGGGTCATTTCGACTTTTTTGACCCCTTTTACCTTTTTTATCCGTTCCTCGATATCGGCTTTTAAAATATCGGCAAACGGGCAGGCGGGGCTCGTCATGGTGAATTGGATAAAAACCGTTTCTTTATCGCTGACCGTCAGCTTGTAAATCAGCCCCAAATCCCAGACATTCACGGGAATTTCAGGGTCGAAAACCGTGCGCAGCGCCTTGATGACATCCTCTTTTTTGGCCATACTAAGCAACTCCTGCACCAACGCATTTAAATAATATTATATGAAGTTTTATTCATATGAATAAGAATACACCTTATCGCCTGTGTTTTGAAACGCTTTCCAACGACCTGCGCCTGCAGATTTTAAGACGGCTGAAAAAAAGCCCCTGCTCCGTGTCCGAATTGTGCAAGGAAACCGGGGAAGAGCAGTCCAAGATTTCGCATTCGCTTTCTACCTTGCGCACCTGCAATTATGTCCGCGTTTCGCAGGACGGGAAAAAACGGATTTATTCCCTTCACCCGTCCCTGGCCAAAGGGCTGAAAGGAAAAAAATCCAACGCCACGATTTTTGACTGGGTGGACCTTCACAAGACAAGCTGCTGCAATCTGAAATGCAAAAAAGCGTAGTTGGCTGATTTTTTTTGAAAGTGAAGATTTTTGGAAGTGGAAAAATGGTTTCGCATTCGTTAATCGTAAAAAACCTGCATGCCAAAGTCGGCGAAAAAGAAATCCTAAAAGGATTCAATCTGTCGGTCAAGGCGGGGGAAATCCACGCGATTATGGGTCCGAACGGCTCGGGAAAATCCACGTTCGCGTCCGTTTTGATGGGCCATCCCAAATTCGAGGTCACCAAAGGCTCGATTGTGTTTGAAGACCGAAATTTGGCGGACTTGTCCCCCGATGAACGCGCCAAGCTCGGCTTGTTTTTGAGTTTTCAGTATCCGTTCGAGGTGCAGGGCCTTGGCATGGGAAAATTTCTGTACGCGGCATACAAGGCGCGTTTTCCGGAAGAAAAAATGACTCCTTTGGCTTTTCAGCAAAAGCTCAAGGCGATTTTGTCCGAACTGCATATGGACGCGAGTTTTGGAACGCGCGATTTAAACGTCGGTTTTTCCGGCGGGGAAAAAAAGCGCGCGGAAATTTTGCAGTTAAAACTGCTGCGTCCGCGATTGGCGGTCCTTGACGAGACCGATTCGGGGCTTGATATCGATTCGCTAAAGCTCGTGGCGCAATCGTTGGACTCGATGCGTTCCCCGGACTTTTCAGCGGTCGTGATTACTCATTACAAGCGCATCCTGAACTACTTAAAGCCCGATTTTGTGCATGTGCTGTATGACGGCCGAATCGTGGAATCGGGAGGTGCGGAACTGGCCGAACGGCTGGAACAGCAGGGCTATCGGGTCCTGCTCGCCGAAAAAGGAATCGCAATCCCGGACGAAATTAAGGAATAAAAATTATACCCAAAGCAGCCGCCGAAGGCCGTTGTGCGGATAGTTCCGGAAAAAAAATTAAAATTATGGGAAATCGGAAATTAAGAAAAAAATTGGGTAAAAATTAAAAAAGTTTGAATAATTTAAATTTAAAAAAATAAAAATTTTTTAATTTGGTGAAAAAATGGGAATGGAAAAGACCCGAAAGCAAAAGGAAAGCCGAATCGACACCGTGGCGCGCGAACGCGAGCGAACGATGGCGGCGACCGATTATTTCAAGTACGATTTTTCGTCCGGCACCAAAAAATACGACGTGGTCATGAATAAAGGCTTAACCGAACAAACCGTGCGTGACATTTCAGAGTTAAAAGGCGAACCGGAATGGATGCTGGACATTCGGTTGAAAGCATTAAAAGCGTTTCAAGCGCGGCCCATGCCCACTTGGGGCGCGGACTTAAGTGAAATCAATTTTGACGATATTATTTACTACTTGCGGGCGACTAAAGACAGCAAATCCAATTGGGAAGACGTTCCGGATTACGTTAAAAAAACGTTTGACCGCATCGGCGTTCCGAAAGCCGAAAAAGAGTTTTTAGCGGGCGTTGGGGCGCAATATGACAGTGAAGTTATTTATCATAACATTCGAAAGGACTTGAGGAAACAAGGGATTATTTTTTTGAGCATGGATGAGGGGCTCAAACAATATCCTGAAATCGTCAAAAAATATTTTGCATCCGTCATTCCAATTAACGACAACAAATTTGCCGCGCTTAATACTGCCGTTTGGTCGGGTGGAAGTTTTGTTTTTGTCCCCAAAGGGGTAAAGGTCGACACCCCCTTGCAGGCATATTTTCGGATTAACGGCGAACAGGTCGGACAATTTGAACGAACATTAATCATTGCAGATGAAGGGAGTCAAATTCATTACGTGGAGGGGTGCAGTGCCCCAAAATTCACCACGCAGTCATTGCATGCTGCCGTGGTTGAACTAATCGCCAAAAAAAATTCGCATTTGCGTTATACGACCATTCAAAATTGGGCGACGAATATTTACAATTTAGTCACCAAACGAGCCTTTGTGTATGAAAACGCTTCGGTATATTGGACCGACGGCAATTTGGGCTCGCGCGTAACTTCCAAATATCCCGCGATTTTTTTAATGGAACCCGGCGCCAAAGGCGAAGTGCTTTCCGTTGCCCTTGCGGGAAAAGGCCAGCATCAGGATACCGGCGCAAAAGCGGTTCATTTGGCATCCAACACGACGAGCATTATTACGAGTAAATCGGTTTCCAAGGACGGCGGCCGCGCAAGCTACCGCGGCTTGTTAAAAGTCGCCAAACACGCGCAAAACGTGAAAAGCACGGTGCGCTGCGACGCATTGCTTTTGGATTCGTATTCGCGGACGGACACTTATCCGTATATTGAAATCGACAACCCGACCGCGACGATTTGCCACGAGGCAACGGTCGGAAAAATCGGCGAGGACCAGCTTTTTTATCTGATGTCGCGCGGCTTAAGCGAGCACCAGGCCTTGACCATGATTGTTTTGGGTTTTATTCAGCCGTTCACCAAGTCGCTTCCGTTGGAATACGCCGTTGAACTGAACCGCTTAATTGAAATGGAAATGGAAAACAAGGTCGGATAATTTTTATGGTTATGAAATCGCAAACTCAATCCCCGCGGGTTTTTTCAAAGGAACCGGGCTGGCTTTTGGCGTACCGAAAGCGGAACGCGGCGATTGTCACGTCCGAGCCGCTGAAAAAAAGCAAGTATTCCAATCTTGCGGAATTAAACAATATTCTGGAATTGCCGTTGCAAAAAAAATCCTTTGTTGCACCGAAGGAACTTGAGCGGCTTGGCGGGATTCGGGTGCTGGACTGGCCAAAAGCCCTGAAAGAGTTCGAACCCGAACTAAAAATCGCGTTGGAAAGCGAACGGTCGGCCTGTGACCAGTTCGAGGCGTTTGTAAACGCCAACTTTAATTCGGGCTTTGTTTTGGTCATTGAAAAAAGTATGGGTGTAAATTCTTTGGTCCACTGGCAAACAAGTGTTTCTTCCGGCGCGGTCGGAAAAACCGTTGTTTTGGTGAAACCGAACTGCCAAAACGTGCATTTATTGGAAAGGGTGTCGTCCCAAAACGGGCGCTTAAGCCAGACCGTTTTGGCAGGAAAAAATTCCAAAATTTTTTGGGTTCAATTGATGGACTTGTCCGGAAAAAATCTGGTTTTTCGCCAATGCATTTTGGAAAAAAAGGCTTTTTTGCATTCCGCCGGCGCTTGGCAAAAATGTTCGTTTGTCAAAAGCCATTCCGCGATTGTCCTGTCCGGTGCGGAAAGCCAAAGCGTCCACCGCGAATGGGTTTTGGCCGGCCAAACCGAACGCTTGGATTTGAAATGGGTTATTTTGCATGCGGGATTGGCTTCTAAAAGCAATTCCGTGTTCAAAGCAGTTTTGGCGGATTCCGCTTACTCGATTTTGGATGCGATGATTAAAATTTTGCCGTCCGGACAGCAATCCAGCAGCCGGCTGGAAACGCATGGCGTATTGTTAAGCCCGAATGCCTCAAGCAACAATATTCCCTGCCTTGAAATCGAGGCCGACGACATAAAAGCGGGACACGCGGCCACGGTTTGCAGGTTGGACGACGAATCCCTGTTTTATTTGCGCTCGCGGGGAATAACGGATAAAAAAGCCCGGCAGATGGCTGCGACGGGTTTTTTGGAAGCGTTGATTCACGAATTGCCCGTTGTTTTTTGGCCGGTTTTGACGGAATCGATTGAAAACAAGTGGGAGAAGTTAAACCAAACGCAATAAATATCAAAAATTCGCATTAAAATCATAAAAAATAATTTGGGACTGAATAAAATGGCTTTAAATCCGGAAAAAATCAGAAAAGATTTTCCCATCCTTAATCGGAAAATTAACGGCCGGCCCTTGGCTTATTTGGATAACGCGGCGACCACGCAAAAGCCGCAGGTTGTAATCGATGCGATTTCGGATTTTTACGAAAACCACAACGCAAACGTGCACCGCGGACGCTACGTGTTAAGCGACGAAGCGTCGGAACTGTACGAACAGGCCCATTCAACTGTCGGAAACCTGGTCGGCGCAGCCATGGAAGAAACCGTTTTTTTGCGGAACACGACTGAAGCGATAAACCTGCTTTCGTTTTCGCTTTCCCGCCAAGGAGTGCTGAAAAAAGGCGATATTGTGTTGCTTTCCAAAATGGAGCACCATGCCAATCTCGTGCCGTGGATACAATTAAAGGAAAAAATCGGCATTACCTTGGAATTTATCCCGTTGAAAAACAATTCCGAACTGGATTGGTCCGCATTTGAAAAATTATTGCAAAAAAAACCCAAAGTGGTTTCGGTTTCACTGTGCTCGAACGTTTTGGGAACCATTAATCCGATAGCCAAAATCGCAAAAGCAAGCCATGATGCCGGCGCTTTGGTAATTGGCGACGGCGCGCAGGCGGTTCCGCATTATCCCGTCGATTTTAAAAAATCGGGATTGGATTTTTTGGCGTTTAGCGGCCACAAAATGCTGGGCCCGACCGGAGCCAGTGCCCTGGTCGGAAAAAAAGAATTATTGGAAAAACTTCCCCCGTTTTTGACGGGCGGGGAAATGATTAACGAGGTTTTTTTGGACCGCGCAACCTGGAACGAACTGCCATGGAAATTCGAAGCAGGAACCCAGGCCATTGCGGATGGCGTGGGCTTTAAAGCCGCGGTGGATTATTTGCAAAAAATCGGGCTGGATGAAATCCGCTCATTCGAGCAAAAAATCGGCAAAACAGCCTTTGACGCGCTGGATGAAATCAAAGGGCTTACGTTGTATGGCCCGGCACAGGAAAAAAAATGCGCCTTGTTTTCGTTTAACCTCAAAGGAATCCATTCTCACGATGTGGCAACCGTTCTGGACGCCAACGGCATTGCCTGCCGTTCGGGAAACCATTGCGCGCAGCCGTTGCTTCGCGAACTTGGCGTTGATTCAACCGTGCGCGCGAGTTTTTACATTTATAACACCAAAGAAGAAATCGAGCGCCTGACGGACGGCTTAAAGCAAACCCAAAAAACGTTCGGAGCATAAAAAATGAAACCAAAATTGAATTTGACCCCAAAAGACGTGGCAAGCCTTTCGTCCGATAACCAGCTGTTTTCGGATATTATTCTGGAATTGTACAAGAACCCGTTAAACAAAGGCGAACTTAAGGATGCAACCAACTCCGCGGAGCTTGGGAACCCGTCCTGCGGAGACAAGGTCAAGATTTTTATCAAAGTCAAGAACGGGAAGATTTCGGATGCTTCGTTTGTCGGACAGGGCTGCGCGATTTCAACCGCCTCTGCCAGCGTTGTAACCGAAATGATAAAAGGAAAAACCGTCAAAGACGCGCTGGCCCTCAAACCCCAAAAATTGTTTGCCGAACTCGGCGGCGTCATCCAAACCCGGATTCGCTGCGCGACTCTTGGATTGTCGACGATGAAAAAAGCGCTGACTATTCCCAATTCAAAATTATAAAATCATGTGCGCCAGATAAAACGTGATGGTGGTTTCGCCGATGGGATAGCTGATTTTGGCGGGCGCGTCGGTCTTGAGTTCGATGGAAATCTTCTTGTCGGGTTCGCATTCTTTGACAATGTTTTGCAGGAAAGTCAAGGAGTATTTGGTCGTGATTTCCGAAGTGCTTTTGACGGAAATGCTTTTGGGGTCGCGCGCGACCGTTTTGAGCGTTCCGTTGTTTCCGCGCGCTTCAATCCAAAACGAATTGTTCTTGACTTTGAAAACAACGCTGGTGCCGAACAGGGCCGCGTCTTTAAGCGCTTCTTTGAGCGTTTTGCTGTTGATTTGGATGAACGCGTCGTAATGCGGGTTGGGCGAATTCACGTCGTCCTGGTTGACGTCGATTAATGGCAGGTGGAATTTGCGCGTCAGTTCGCCTTCCAATTGCAAGGTCAGTTCGTTGTCGGTCAGTTCCATGACGAGTTTGTCTCCGATGGCTCCGCGCTGCAGGGCTTTGTTGAGTTCGACTAGGTCCATTCCGACAAAGGACGGTTCGACTGAGAATTGGTCGAATTGTTTTTTGTCCATAAAATAGTCCACAAGCAATACCTGGCTTGGGTCCATGGCCTTGAAAAAGACGCCTTGGTTGTTAAACCGAAAATTGCCTTCGTTGATGAACGTTGAAATCGCGCTGATGGCTTTTTGCCAGTTCGCCAGGTTTTTGACTTCGATTGCCATATGAACAAAATAAGCCACCAATGCCTAAAAAAAGGTTTTGATTGGTTTTTGGCCGTTTTGGCAGGCAAAAGGGCTTGGTGCGGTTTTTAATGATTTTTTCCCCAATTTAATAGGGTTTTGAGTTTTGTTTTCCAATTCCGAGCTGGCTTTTTGCCAGCGGTTTCCGTTTTCCGGCAAATCCAAAGAAGTGCTAAAGCATCATTCATTCGACCTGAACAAGGTGCCGGAAAGCGTGCTGAACCGCGCAGCTCTGATGATTAGCGCCGCAGCCAAGGGAAAACCGTTCGTGCAGGAGTTCCTCGGCCATTCTTCGGTGCTTGTAGCCGAAATCCAGGCGTTTCCTTTGGCCAAAATTTTGGTTTCGGCCATGAACCGGCCGGAACTATTGGAAAAATTTTGCGAACTCGTTTGCAATAACACTTTTTTTTATTTGTCCAACGACCCGAATCGCCGGCAATTGTTATTGGATTTGGCCAGTGACCTTGAAGTTTCCTTTCAGTTGTCCGAAGAAACCGATTCTTTGGTTACGGTTCCCGTGCTGGAATTTTTAAAGGCGGATTTTCGGCAGGATTTTATGAAACTGGTCAATCAGCGGTTGCAAAAAGGCCGCGTGTTTTTGTCCGAAAACGAGTTTGCCAGGTTCTTGTCCGAAATCAGCCGCGAAAAAACCCGCCAAAGCCTGCCCGTGAACCTCAAAAACGTTCCAAAGCCCCTGATTGATGCGGCGTTAAACCTCAAAGACCAGCTGGTGGAGCGCCAGGTCCGCGAGTTTTCGTTTCAAATCGCCAACTCGGCGGTCGAGCCCAACGCGTTTCCGCCGTGCATGGCCAAAATTTTTGCGGATTTAGGCGCAGGAAAAAATGTAAATCATGCCGGCCGTTTTAACATCGCCACTTTTTTGGCGGCAACCGGAATGCCCGCCGAGCAAATCATCCGATTGTACGCCAAAACCCCGAATTTTGACGAAAAAGTCACGCGTTATCACGTCGAACGCATTGTCGGCAAGGGAAAGCCGAAATATTCGCCTTCCAGCTGCGCCAAACTGGCGGATTTGGACCTGCGCCAGTTCGATTGCCCCTGCAATTCCGGAGAAAAAACCGGGCATCCGATTTCGTTTTACCGCCGCAGCCTCAAAACGGTTTCGCAAAATCCCGAAAAAACCGAATCAACGGCTCCTTGAACTTTTTCCCGATTTTTTTCAGGCCCGATTTTCAAACAAAAGTTTTAAATATAAAAAAATCCTTTTTCTTGCGCAAAGGAAAAGGGGGTGCACACTTGGCAGCCAAGAAAAGAAAGAAAAAAGCTCGATAATTAGCGATGAGGCGTTCGGCCTTTTTGCGCGTATCGCTGTTTTTGAAAAAATTATTGTTGTAAATTTTCTGCTTCTTTTTTTTGATTTTCCGAGCGAAAGCCATGGCGCTTGTTTTTTTAGGGGAACGGTTGGCTGTTTGGTAATGAACGAAGAATCGTTTTTGCTGGAAAATTTCCGCCGGTTTTACAAAAAAAATCCGGTCACCGAACCGCCCTGGCCGGAACAGCGCGAATTCGGAATCGGCGGTTTTGGCAAAAAAATCAGCCAGCGCCACCTGGCTTTCGGCTCGCTAAGCGAATTCAATTTGTTTTTGCAAAAAGAAGCGCCGCTGTTTGTGTCCAGTTCGGTATCGTATTATGCAAGGCCCGCCTCGCGTCCCATGCAGGCCAAAGGCTGGCTTGGCGCCGACCTGGTGTTTGAATTCGATTCGGACGACATCAAAACCGACTGCAAGCGCGAACACGATTCGTGGGCCTGCAAAAACTGCGGCACAACCGGAAAAGGCAGCGTGCAAAATTGTTCGAATTGCGGTGAAGGCGTGAAAGCGGAAGAATGGGTATGCCCCGAATGCCTAAGCGCGGTAAAAAAACAGGCGGTAGTTTTGCTGGATTGGATTCAAAACGATTTGGGTTTGGATGACGGCATTGCCCTGAATTTTTCTGGTTCAAAAGGCTTTCATGTTCACGTGCGCTCCGGTTCCGTCAAGTCGCTTTCGCCGGCAGGCCGGATTGAACTGCTGGATTTTTTGACGGGCCACGGATTGGAACTGGAATCGGTCGGCTTTGCCGAAAAAAACAAAAGCGTACTTGGGCCGCGCCTTGAAAACGCGAAAGGATGGAACAGGCGCATTTTGGAAAAAACACTCGGCCTTATTTTGAACGGCTCCGCGGAGCAAATCGCGGTTGCGGGAAACATTTCGGTCCGGACAGCAGAAAAAATCGTTTTGCAAAAACAATCCGCCGCGGAGCAAATCAAAAAAGGTTTTTTTCCGGCAGTCACCGCTTCTAAAAGCAATTTGTTTTGGAAAAGCGTTTTTGAATCGGCCATCGGGGAGCTTAAGCTTGACGTGGACCGCCAGACCTCGGTTGATGTTTACAAAATCGTGCGCGTGGCCGGCACCTTGCACGGCTCGACGGGCCTGTCCGCCAAAGCGATTTCCATCGATGAACTGGCCGGCTTTGACGGCTTGACCCAAGGCGTTGTTTTTGACGAATCGCCCGTTGAACTGGCAGTTTCCAAAACCCCGCGTTTCTGGCTTAAAAACCAATGGTGGGGGCCTTTTGACAATGAAACCCAAAAGCTGCCCTTGTATGCGGCGGTTTTTTTGGTTGGCCGCGGCAAGGCAACCCTCGGGCAATCGGCGGAAAAAAAGTAATGTTTTATATTGATTGGAAATGGATTAAGTCGGAAAGGATTTTTTCGGGAAGCGGTGCTTGGGATGGCTCATGAAATAAAAGAATTGTCGTATGACGAAATTCGCCGCATTTACCGCCTGGAAAAAAACACGTCCAAGCTCGTTGAATTGCCGGAAGAATTTTACAATCTGCTGAACGATTTTGTGCAGGAACAAAAGGAAAAGTATATCAAAAACCTCAAGGATTTTTCGATTGAAGAAGCCCGCGATTTTGCCAATCTCAAAAAAATGATCGAGGAAATTTTTGTTTTGCGCGAACGAAAAATCCTGAATGCCGCCCTGATTGCCAGCCGAAGCGGGGACAATCCGGCCTTGCAGCTGGCCACCCCTGAAAAAAAAGTGTTTGATTCCGTTGTTTCCATGCTTGAAAAGCAGCACGGCTTATTGACCGACATGTTTTGCGCGTCCGGCGGCTCTTCCAAAAAGGAATCCAAATCCGGCCGTTCCTTGGAAACTGTTGCAGTCAAAATTTTGACCGAAGTGCCCGCGTTTATCGGAACCGACATGAACGAATACGGCCCGTTTTCGCAGAACCAGCAGGTGGAATTGCCGTTTAAGGTGGCCAAACTTTTTTTTGACCGAAAACTCGGTGAGCCCGGCGGAGAAGACTGAACCCGTTTAACAGCCCATTTTAAAACCGTTTAACGGATAAATTATTCGGATTAAACCTGAATCCTGAATTGAATTTTTTGGAATCGCTTATGGAACCCAATGAAAACAGGACTGCGGCGGAAGACTATCCGGAAATCGGCGAAGTCGTCGTCGTTAACGTCAAGCGCGTTTTGGATTACGGCGCGTTTGCGGACTTGTTGGAATATCCCAATGTCGCGGGATTCGTGCACATTTCCGAAATCGCGTCGCGCTGGGTCAAAAATATCCGCAATCACGTGAAAGAAAACCAGGTGCGCGCCGCCAAGGTTTTGGCGATTAAGCGCGACAAAAATCAGGTGGATTTGTCCCTGACCAAAGTGTCGGAGGGCCAGCAGCGCCAGCGCATCGACGAGTGGAAAAAGCAGAAACGCTGCCAAAAACTGATTGAAATTCTGGCCAAAAAAAGCAATCTGGAGTTTGTGGCGGTTTGGAACGAAATCGTCGAACCGCTGTACGAAGAATATGATTCCGTTTTTGAGGCGTTTTCCAAAATCGCCCTGGAAGGAAAATCCGCGGCCAAAAAAGTTCCCGAAAAATGGATTGGCCCTTTGGTGGAATTGTGCCAGTCCAATATCGAAGTTTCCAAAAAAACCCTGGAAGCGGACCTGGAATTGTCCTCGAATGCGTCCGACGGCGTTGAAAACATCAAATTTGCTTTGGCTGAAGCCAAAACCGCAGGCCAAAAATGGGTTCCCGAGATTTTTTACAAGGGAAGCGGCCACTTTGCGGTTCGCGTGACCGCGTCCACGTTTAAAGACGCAGAAAAAGGCCTGGAAACCATTACCCAAAAGGCGATTTCAGCTATCGGGTCCAAGGGCGGCAAAGGCTTAAGCCAAAAAGTCGAAAAAGCAAAAAAAGGAAAATGAGTTTCGTTAAAAAGTTGAATCGGTTCGTGAAAAAATGGCGACGCGCGTTAAAATTGTTTCCAAAAAAAAATTCAAAAATCCCGTGCTGATTACGGGCCTTCCCGGCATCGGCCTGGTCGGCAAAATCTGCGTGGACTACCTGTTAAAGCAGTTCAAGCCGGAAAAAATCGCCTTGGTGATGTCCGACAGCTTTCCGCCCAGCGTGCACACGCAAAACGGCCTGATTGGCGTGATTCAAGACGAGATTTTTTACTGCAAAATCAGCCAGCGCGATTTTTTGTTTTTGGCGGGGCCCGTGCAGCCCCTGCTGGACGCGCGCTCGACCGCGTCGGCCGAGCATTACGAGTTTTCCGAAAGCCTGATTAAGGCGGTTCATGCACTCGGCGTCCGGCAGATTTTTACTTTGGCAGGAATCAACGTGGGCAACCAGCGCCTGACCAGCGAGCCGCATGTCGTGGTGTCCGCGACTTCCAAAAAATTGCTGGACGAATTCAAAAAATTCGGCGCTTTTTCAAGCAAAGGCGACGGATTGATTTCCGGCGCCGCGGGCTTGTTGCTGGGCCTTGGAAAGGAGCACGGAATCGAAGGCGTTTGCCTGATGGGCGAAACCAGCGTTTCGCTCGTGTACGGCGACCACGGCGCAGCCAAAAAAGTTTTGGAATTATTGACCCGGCGTTTTGGCTGGAAAATCAACATGAAAGCAATCGAAACCGAATCCAAAAATATCGAGCTTGCGTTTTCGCAATTGACCAAACAGCTGGAAGAACAGCAGGAAGCCCAGATCGCGGGGGACAAGCCCGGGCCCGGCGGATTAACCTACGTTCGCTGAACCTCATTCGTTCAACGACTTTTTAAATTCCGAAGGCGTTTTGGTTGCATGAACTCGGTCGGAAGCTTTGTTGGTTCGATGCGAGGGTTTTTGCTGAACTTTTTTTGCCCAATTTTTCCAAACTTGATTTTATTAATGTGATTGTTTACGGTTGTTGGGCGTTCTTGTGGCAACCAGAACCGTTTCTGAAATTTGTCGGGAAAGACATCGCATATCCCGTTTTTGTAATCTTGTTCGTCTTTTTTGCCCACCTGTTTGTTTTTCGCGGTTCTAAAAACGGCGGGCTATTTTTGTACACGGGTTCTGCGGTCTTGTTGGCTTCAGCAGTTATTGCAGAATTCTTGTACGGTTTCTTTTCATTTAGCATGAACAACTTATGGGAAGCATTTGTAGCGCTTTTTTCGGTTTTTTATTTGCTAAAGGCTTTTGTCTTGTTGGTTCTTATCCGGGGAGCGGATCTTTTCGGGCTTGAAAAGGAGTTCGAAAAGCGCACATCGGGCGAATCCTATTCGAGTGTTGGATTTTTTTTGGGCGCAGTTATTACAACTATTTTGTTTTTGGTGTTAAATCTTGGGCGCTTGATTCCGAACCCGATTATCGGTGTGCCGTTTGTTTTCATGGTGGACGGATTTGCAGAGCAAATCGAAAAACTAGTTTGGATTAGGAACTGATTGCCATGCTGGATTTTTTTTCTTCGATTGAATCCTTGCTCTTGGCTTTTGGCTATTGCTGTTTGAATTATTTACTTTGATAGGGCGTTTTTTCCCGGCTTTTCATGTATTCCAGTCCGATTGGAATAAAGGATAAAACAATGATTGCCAAAATCAGGAGGGTCAGATAGTCTCCCGCGTTTGGAATTATTTTTCCAAGCCCGAATCCGAGGCCGACAAACAAAACCGTCCACAGGATTCCGCCGGCGATATTATAAGTGATAAATGTTTTGTATTCCATTTCCCCGATTCCGGCAACAATCGGGGCAAAGGTGCGCACCGCGGGAACAAAACGCGCCAGCACGATGGTTTTTTTGCCGTGTTTTTGGTAAAACTCTTCGGCTTGAACAATATGCTTGGGGTCGCGAAACAAGGAGCCGGGTTTGTTGAAAAATCCGCGGCCGTATTTTCTTCCCATCCAATATCCGGCCTGGTCGCCTAAAATCGCGGATAATGCAACTCCGATTAAAACAATGGCTAAATTAAAAATTCCCTGCGAAGCTAGTAGACCCGCCGTGAACAGCAATGAATCGCCGGGCAAAAAAAAACCGAAGAATAATCCGCTTTCGGCAAAAACAATCGCAAACAAGGCGGAGTAGCCGAACGATTGCAATAATCCCGTGATAATGGCGTTCAAATCAAGCATGAAAATCGTTAGTATGAAGAAAGAGTCTGCTGGCATTTAAACTTGTTTTGGTTCCGGTTTTCTTGGCCGAAATCATTAAATTTTCTCTGGCAATGAATACTATTGATTTAAAATGGCTGAAAGACCGCGACCCCCAAAACCCGCGCGAAGGCCGGAACTGCGCAGGAAAATTGCTTTGGTAAGGAATCGTCGCGCACGCCAGACTTTGGCCAAATTTTTAAAGAAATTTCCACCTGCTACGAGTGGCTTCATTGAAAATGTCGGTTTTTTAAGGTAAAACATTGTTTTTGCTGGTTATTGGGCAAAAGTAAGAGGTGGGGAACACATTGGAGGTGTTCCCCGTGAAAGAAAGTCGTATCATAAAAAAAATCAAACGCCTGCTCCGGCAGGCGAGTGTGCCGGAGTACCTGCATCGTTTTGGTCCCAAAACGTACGCGTTTTGGAAGCACGTTTTCTGCCTGCTCATCAAGCAGGCATGTAAAATGTCGTACGAACGGGTCTCCGAGTTCTTGCGTGACCTTGGCTTTGCCGCGCCAACGGCATCCGCGTTATGCAAATGCCTCAAACGCTTAACCGTCAAACAACTCGAATTGTTGTTGCAGGCCACCAACCAGTTCAAAAAAACGCTTGTCGCTGCAACGGACGGTTTGTATTTTTCCCAAGTTAACCCATCATTTGCTTACTTAAAACGCGTTAAACGCGGTTTGCCGCGCAAAACAACGCAATCCGTCGGAGTATATGACACGCGCAGAAAAAAATGGCTGGGAGTACAAACCAGACGAAAACAAATCGGCGAGTACAAACTCGCCACGCGAGCCATGCAAAAACTCGTGACCATCGTCAGCACGCTGGTGGGTGACAAAGGTTTTGACATCAACAAATTCCACGAGTTTCTCAAACGTCAAGGCATCAAAGCCATCATTCCCGTGAAAAAAAACACGCACCGCGGATTCTACCGAAACCGTGCACGAAAGTTCTGGCGAACCCGCACCTACCACCGCCGCTCTCTTATCGAGTCGGCCATCAGCCGACTCAAACGCTTGTTCGGCGGGTTCCTCTACTCCCGCCAAACCCGCCAACAACGAAAAGAAGTCCTGCTACGCATGATAGCCGACAACCTCAACATCGGAGGCACAAAATGAGACTTTCAACGGAGCCTGGGTGCCCGAAAGCCTTAAATAGTACTTTTTGGTTTTATTACTCTGGTTTTGATGGAATCAAAAACAACTATTTATGCGGTAATCATTGTTGTACTTGCATTAGTCGTGGTTGCATTGTTTGGAAATTCGGGGTTCCCTGTTGTTGGAAGCGCTACTAATCGAATACAGCAATCCGTAACACCTGCAAGTGTTACTGATGCTGAAGTTAAAGACTGTCTTGCCGAGGCGATAACCTGTTTAGAGCAAGCACAGGATTACTGCACTGGACATTATGAAAATACTGTGTGTAATTGTGCCGCTGCTTTGCGCGAAGACCCGTATTGCAGGATGTCCCACCAGTTTGATTATCAGGATAGGGGATTTTTTTGTCATAAGTGCCTGTCTTGTACAGACGCTTTTATGGCTTGTGCTGGATTGAACACGTCGAAATGAGAACCCGTTTATTGAATCCAAAAGATTATTCTTAGCGCTTTTTTTGATTTGGCTGGGAATCTTAAGCCGGCCAGTCCGAATTCATTCTTTTTACTCTGTTTTCTTTTGGATAGAAACAATTTTTATCCAAAACGTCAAAGCTTGGCCTGCGAGTTTGGAGTTTAATGTTACTGTTGCACTATCGGCGTTTTTGCTTATGACTGCCATTATGCGTCCATCAGCCAAGGAATATTCTTTTCCAACTTCCAATTGGTCAAATGAACTTCCAAATTGCGCTTTGGGAACGGTTTGCGGTGTCGTATTTTTTTCGCCGTATGCGTCCGCGGGTGAAAGCGTTACGGTTTTTTCCTCGTTGAGCTTCATCCCGACTACAGCGGCGTCGAATCCTTTAATCATTTGTCCCGCGCCGACCGTGAATTCAAGCGGCGTGCGTCCGGGTTTTAGGCTGGAATCGAATTCGGTTCCGTCGGCAAGGGTTCCTTTGTAATTGACTTGTATCGTGTCCCCGTTTTGAGCTGTGTCGGCCATAGTGTTTCCTCCGCTGGGCTGTTGGTTGTTGTCGTTGTTTGGGTTTGGATTCGGGTTGGCGGGCGGGCTTTGGGTGCAGCCGGCAACCAGTAATGCGAGTAGAATAATTCCGATAGCCAATTTTTGCAGGGTCATTGTTACTATTTTTACCCCATCTTTTTTTAAATTAGAGTAAATGAAACGGTTTTTTCAAAAATTTCGCGTTTTTTTGTCAAGGGTAAAAACGAATTTTGATTTTGTGTTTTTTTAGACTGATGCACGGACGATTTGGACAATGCACCCGTTTTTTGCGGGTTTTTTGATTTTGGGGGCAATTAAGGCCGGCCCCCGCGACCTTGGTTGGCGGCTTGAATTAAGAAAGGCGGCTATTAGCCAGCCGTCCCGCTCTTTTCTTCCACCCCTCTTTTTCATATTCTCACCCCCTCATTTATTTTATTTCATATGAAACACATATCATATGTTTTTAAACGTATGGATGCAATCGCCGAAAGCCGCCAAAAGTGATAGAACTGCTAACTGTGAAATGACAAGAAAAAGATAAGCGCAGAGAAGGGGATTTAGGAACCGGCCTTTTTTTGCGAAAACCCGATTCAAGCGCGCTTGAATGGGCCCTTTTTCGCTTTCGCAAAAAACGGGAAGCCCAGGGAAAAATGAAGGTCTCTTGTCCCATTGTTAAATGGGACAAAGTCCGCGGAGTGCCCGTACGCAATCGGGCAAGCGCAGAGAAGGGGATTTGAACCCCTACGGGCTTTCGCCCACCGGTTCGCCTTCAGCTTTTTCTTTTTGGCAAAAGAAAAACCTGGGAAAAAGAAAATTCGCGCTTTTGCGCGAAGCCAGTTGCCCCTGTTTTTTTTGCTTTTGAAAAGGCTATTCAAGACCGGCGCATTAACCAGGTTCTGCCATCTCTGCATGTATTTTTGGGCGGAGAAGGTTATTATTCGTTTATTGTCAGGCGGATTGGGCAGTGGTCAGAACCGCGAATTTGGGGCAAAATTTCGCTTTTTTCCAGGCGATTTTTGAGTAACTGGCTGATTAAAAAGTAGTCGATTCGCCAGCCGATGTTTCGTTTTCGCGCGTTGGCGCGGAATGTCCACCAGGTGTAATGGCCGTTTTCTTTGGTGAATTCGCGGAAGGTGTCGATGAATCCTTTTTTGAGGAAAGAACCGAACCAGTTTCGTTCTTCTTTTGTGTACCCCGCGTTTTTTTCGTTTTGTTTCGGGTTGGCAAGGTCGATGGGTTCGTGAGCCACGTTAAAGTCGCCGGCAAGGATAACCGGTTTTTGTTTTTCAAGTTTTGCGCAGAATTCCTCAAAGGCTTTGTTAAATTCGAGCTTGAATGGTAAGCGGGAGAGTTCGCGGTTGGAGTGCGGAAAGTAGGCGTTTACGAGGAAAAACGTTTTGAATTCGAAGGTGAGTACGCGGCCTTCGCTGTCGAATTCTTTTTTCCCGATTCCGTGAAAAATATTCAGCGGTTTTGTTTTGGCGTAAGTGACGACTCCGCTTCGTCCTTTTTTTTCGGAAAAAAGGAACTGGGCATCGTAGCCCAAAACGTGCTGTACGGTTTTGTCGAGTTTAAGTGGCGATACCTTGACTTCCTGAAAGCAGTAGGCGTCCGCGTTTTCGGTTTGCATGAAGGAAACGAGCCCTTTTTTGGCGCAGGCGTTGATGCCGTTGACGTTCCACGAAACGATGTTCATTTTTTCACTTTTTGGATGAGTGCTGTTTTTTGTTTTCGCGAATAGGTTTTGATTCGGCGTTCGGCCTGCATGGCTTTTTTTTGGGTTGAAAATGCCTTGAAATAAACGAGTTTGGCGGGGCGGTGGCTTTTGGTGTAGTGTCCTCCGGTACCGGTGTTATGCATGGCGACTCGTTTTGGCAGATTATTGGTGTATCCGCAGTAATAGCTTTTGTCGCGGCATTCGAGCAGGTAAACGAAGAATTTTTTCATGGTTTTTCCTTTATTGGTCGTAGGGAAAATAAAAAATCCATTTTCCGTGGATTGGATTGCTTGGATTGGTATTGGAAATCATCATGTGCCTGCCCTGCAATTTTTTCTTGGCGTGCCCTTGTTGGTAAAGCGTTTCAAAATTGCCGGTGGCCTGTTCAAGCGCTTCTTCGAAAGATTTTTTTTCTTGCGGCGGCGCTTTTTCCATTTCTGAAATTTTTTTGGCGTGGACAAATTGCATGATTAAAAAATTTTCGATTTTGCCAAGGATGTGCGGAGAGCGTATCTGGTATTTTGTCGCTTTGATGGTCTTGTTTCGGACGGCTAGTTGGTGCGCCAGAATTGTTTGCCGGATTTTTTTATACTCAAGTCCGTGTTGGGCTTCTCCGCGGGTATCTTTTATGGCCACGGGAATGCCTTCAAATTCGAACTTTCGGACATTGGTGGCTCCGCCCAGCCATTCCAACCGGCTCAAAAACGCCGCGGCGATTTCTCTTTCGGGAATGTTGGTTCCCGCTTTGCATCCAAGCGCGTTTCTCAAATGGCTGAGCAATCGCTGTTCGTGCGTTAATTGTGGAATAGTGGCAATGCGCGGTCTTAGCCTGGTTTGTACAGCTGGTCTTTTTCGGAGCATATTTATCATTTTTTTTGCGGACCCGGAGGGACTCGAACCCCCAGTCTTCGCCTCGCTTCAACTTTTTCAACGATGTGTCGAAAAGGTTTTAGGACGGCGATGCCTTCTCCAATTAGGCTACGGGTCCTTATCAAAATTAGGCTTGACGTATTTTTATTCGGTATTGGGTCTTAGAGCAGTACGCTGGCTACAAGCCCCGCGATTATCGGAATCCCGAGGTTGTCATCCAGGGGCAAGTATTCGGCGAGCATTCCAACTGTTGCGATGGCAAATGCAATGGCAAACGGATAAATGGCGGGAAACAGGGATAGCATTCCCATGGAAAAAACGATTCCGGCAAGTGTTCCTTCCAGGGTTCGGTTGGTGATGAGTTTGAACGAGCCGAAGTATTTTCCAACTAATGTGGCTACGCTGTCGCCGTAGGTCAGAACAATGATTCCGGCCAAGGTGGCCCAGGGATTGGTAAAAATCGCGATGGTGAGAATGTATCCGGCTAAAAACAGCAAGGCGGCTTTTCCGGGCAGGTGCTGCTCGTGGTTTCGCTCGACGTGTTTTAGGATTTCATCGGCAAACGGCACTTTTTTTCCTTTTTGAAGGGATAAGGCGACCGCGTATCCGAATAAAAGCAATAATAATCCGACGGCAACGGTGAATATTTTGCCCGCAGCTAAAAAAAACAGGATTCCGAAGTTTCCCATCAAAAAATGAATTCCCTGCCGCTTGATTTCTTGGTCCATGAAATTTCCTTTATTTTTTTTTGGCTAGAATTAATGCGTGTTTGCTTTCGAATGGTTCCAGCGAAACCGTTTGAATGATATCAAAAGCGGGTTTTAATTGTTTGGTTTGTTCGGTTACCACGGTTTCCGCGTTTTTGGCGGAATCGATGCTGGGGGCCTTGATGACCAAAAAGCCGAATCCGTTTTTTTTCAGCAATTCGCTGTTTTTGAGGAATATTTCAGCCTGGTTTTTTTGGGAAATGTCCTGAAACAGCACGTCAAAAATGGTTTTTTGGATTTCAAGAGGGTATTGGCCGGGCTGGTTGGCATCGGCCAAAACAGGAATCATGTTTTCGCGCTGTCCGCATAGTTCCAAAAATTTGGGCATCGAGCGCGAGCTGAATTCCACGCCGACGATTACCCCTTCAATTAAAATGTCGGATAGGTGCGAAGCGGTTGTGCCTTCCGCACTGCCCAAATACAGCACACTTGAATTTTTTTCAATTGGAAATTGCTTTAGTCCTTTTTCGATTCCCGCGGCGAGCTTTGATTTGTAAGGATTCCAGTTTCGGTACTCAATTCCGTTTTGGTTCAATAGTTTTTCGCCGTATACGCGAACGCCGGGCACCTTGTTTTGTGTCCAGAGCTTGTTGTCCAGCCGGAAAACGCCGGGAAAAATTTCATTCATTTTTTTTTACCCAAATCGTGGGCCTCTGAGCGTACAACTAACTGTTTATTAATTAGATTCAGGTAAAATCCGGTTTCGTGCAGGTTCACCGCTAAGAGATTATGGCTGCCAGCGGTCCCGCTTTTCCGAAAGTTAAAGCGTTCGAACAAGTCGTTGGCAAAATGGTGGCATTGTGAGAAACGTGTTTGGAGGCCTGTCAGTCTTTTCATCCATTCGCGGACTTTTTCAGGTGTTGACTTCTGACTGTTAATATCTAAATCCAGTCGTCTGGTGTCTTGGTAAATTGTCTGGCTTATTTGCACGAGTTTTTGGTGTCGCGGCTTTATTTGCTGTTTTTTGGCGAGCCATTTTTTGGAGAATGGGAATGCAAACGGGTCTTCCGTTCTTTTCGGGGCGGGCATGTTTTATCGTTTTTTGAATTTTTTGGATTGGAATTTTTTGTAAAACGGCTTTTTGGGGTGCTGGGGGTTGTGTCCTCCGCTAACGGAGCGGTCGGTTTTTGAAAAAACCGGCTTTGCAGATTCGGATTTTGAAAATTCTTCTTTTGGGGCCGCGGGTTTTGGTTCTTTTGGTCTTTGGGCCTGCGGTTCGGACAAAGGCGGAATGATATATTCGAGTTTTGAATAATCGGCTTGGACAAAATCGGGTGTCGGATACTTGGGTTTTGAAAACTCGCGGTTGGGCGAGAAATCTTTTCTTCCGAACGGTTTTTGGAAATTATTTCGGCCCGCGGGGCGAAATCCGTTTTTGTTGAACGGCTTTTGATATCCGCCGTTGGGTCGGAGGTGGAATTCGTTTCTTGGAAACGGTTTTTGAAACTGCGGGTTGGGTGTCGGAGCAAAATCGTTTCGGACAAATGGTTTTTGATAATCGTTTCTGGGCCTGTCTTGGAATTCGTTTCGAACAAATGGCTTTTGAAAATTATTTCGGGGTGAAAAGCGGCTATCGTTTCGTTCGGTTGGACGGGAAAATTCTTTTTTGGGCTTGAATTTGAGTTTTTGGATATCGCTTAGGCGCTTTTCAAGCTGAATTTGCAGGTCTTTCCATACGACTGTTTTTTTTGTTCCGTACACGTCGGCTTTAAGGCAGATGGAAAGTTTGGCTGCGAGTGTGCGTGCCATTTTTCCGCGGTGGAATCCGGGTGTTTTTTGAACCAATGGATGATTGAATAGGAATCCGTGTTTTGGGGGGTTGACTTGTTTTTTGTTTTTGAGGTGGGCAAAAAGCGCTTTTTCGGCTCCCTGAACTTGGAGTGCGGAAGCGGGCAGTTCGGCGAGTTTTTGGATGCTTCCTGCTTTGGCAATCATTTTGCCGGCTAAGATAGGGGTGCATAAATTGCCAAAGTTGGGTGCTTTTTCAAGCACGTTTTTTTCAATGAATGCTTCGAGTTGTTTTCGTTCGTCGCGCAAAGAAACGGTTTGGAGGGCCAAGGTCTGGATTTTTTCCATGGTTTGGCTGTCCGCCGCGGTTCCCGCGCTTTCTTTTGCAAGTGAAACGATTTTTTCGATTTGGTCTTTTTCAAGGCCGTAGGAATCCAGTTTTTTTTCGGAAAAGTTTTTGGTTTCCCCAAGTTCCGCGATGATTTTCAGTAAAGTATCTGGGTTGGTTACTTGGCGTTCGAGTTCGGGAAAAACGGTTTGGTACCATTCGCGGCAGTTTTCCGCCAATAGGTTGGCGGTTGCGTCCAGGTCTTGTAGTGCGTTTACCGAGCGCACGATGTGCACGTCGCTTTGCTCGATGTCTTCGCGTACGCGGCGCTTGGTTTCGGAAACGAGTTTTTTTCTCAGGGATAATAATTCGGGATTCATTTTTTTTCACCGTTGAATCCGTGCTGCAAATATTCGTTTAATTTTTGGGGAAGTTCGGGGATTTTGACGCGGATTTGTTTCATGGAATCGCGTTCGCGGATTGTTACATCATTATTTTTGAGGGAATCGTAATCAATGGTTAGGCAGTACGGGGTTCCGACTGAGTCCATGCGCGCGTAGCGGCGTCCGATGCTTCCGGTGTCGTCAAAAACAACCAAAAACTGGGTTTGCAGGTCTTGGTAGATTTTTTCCGCGAATTCGTTTAAGCCGTCCTTGTTCACCAGCGGAAAAACCGCGACTTGAATCGGCGCGATTTGGGGAGGAAACGAAAAAATGGTTCGTTTTTCGTCGGTTTCGCGCTTGTCGTAGTATAAGTCGCATAAGGCGAAAAACGGGCGGTCGATTCCGAATGCGATTTCGATTACGTGCGGAACAAATTCTTTGGAGTCCTCGGTTTTGGCGACGAGTTTTTGCTTGGAAAATTTGGCGTGCCGGTTCAAATCGTAGTCTCCGCGGTCATGGATTCCGCAGCATTCGGTCCAGCCGTAGCTTTGAAGTTCGATTTCCAAGTCCCAAGCGTCGGACGCGTAAAATGCGCGTTCGTCGGAAAAGTGCTGGCGCAATCGGATTTTGTGGTGTGGAATTCCCATTTGGATGAATAATTCAAACGCGAGCCACAAGCTCCATCCAAATGCCTGGTTTTGAATCCATTTTTTGCTTAACGCTTCTTCAAGGGTTGCGTGTTCGACTTTTTTTTCTTTTTTTTGGTGGTCTTCGGGCCAAAAAGGCAGTTTGGCGGTTTTGATTTTGTCCCATTTGTCCCATTGGTTTTTTTTGTCGGGGTGCAAAAACAATTGGCTTTCGGCTTGCGTGAATTCGCGGCTTCGCAAGACATGCTGGCGCGGCGAGATTTCGTTGCGAAACGCTTTTCCGATTTGGAATACGCCAAAGGGTGTTTTTTGCCGGAAAAAATTCAGGTAACGCTTGAATGGCAAATACGTGGTGGTCGCGGTTTCCGGGCGGTTGTAAGCCAATTGGTCGCGGCCAATCATTGTTTTCATCATGAGTGAGTGGCGGTTGATTTCAAGGACCAGTCTTCCTTTGCAGTGGGGACAAACGATTTTTTTGTTTTCGATTTCATCAATCATCTGGTCGTCGGTGAAGTGTCCCGCGTTTTCAACTCCGTTTTCTTCGAGCAGTTTGTCCGCGCGAAAGCTGTTGGCGCATTTGGAGCAAACGATGACGGGGTCGTTGAACGAGTCCGCGTGGCCGCTTGCTTTCCACACGATTTCGGGGGAAACAATCGGGTATTCGATTTCGTAAAACCCGTTTTGGTTGAATACCCTGCGAATCGCGTTTTCCACGTTGTTTTTCAGGCGTTTTCCCAATGGGCCGTAAGTGTAAAATCCCGCGGCTCCGCCGTAAATTTCCGGTTCGGGTCCGTACACGAAGTCCTTGTCCGCCAAAAAAGTGGTTAATTCGTCGGCAAACGCGTTTTTGGAGTCTGGCTTGGTCATTTCAAAAACCCAGATAATTAAATTACTTTGGCTTTAAGTGATTAATTATTCAACCTTAATAAAGCATTTAAAAGAAGCATTTGAACGTTTTCTAAGGTGTGCCTCCGTGGCGCAGCGGCAGCGCGGCAGTTTCGTAAACTGCAGGTCGTGGGTTCGAATCCCACCGGAGGCTTCTCACCAATTTACCGGCAATGAGGCTTGCAAAGCGAATTATCCTTAAAATACTGTCTGGAGTGAACCCTTTTTTTTGCTCAACTAGAATAACCTGTTTGGTTTTTTAAAATCCACTCTTGCTCGAACCGGTCGGGTGACCGGTAGTCGATGCTCGAATGCAGTCTTTTTTTATTGTACACCTCCTCGATAAAGC
>JAZDJR010000009.1:0-5865 GCA_043803815.1 Microcaldota archaeon
CGCAAACCCCCAGCCGTTAGGCTCGGCTACGTTCATTACCCGCCAAAAACCAGCATCAAACAACGATTCGCCCAACTCTTACAAGAAACCCTTTCTTTTTGGCGGTGGTTACCCACCGCCATTGTCAGGAGTCCCCAAAAAGACTGAATAAAAAGGATTAAAATCAGCTTGTCCCAAAAATATGTTGATTTGCGGGTGACGGAATCGAACCGCCATCTCCGGGGTTCGGCATCGGATGACCGGTGCCGGTTGGAACCCGGCGGATTGCCATTTCCCAACCCGCAATTTCTTTTAAATTACTATTTTTTTGACAATCTCCGTGCGTACATATTCTTGAAAGCTTCTAACTGATCTAAATCCTCAACACTATGCACTTCGAATTCTCGTGGCGCTAACAATTCATTATCTATTTTTGCAACTATTTTTATTGCATTTTTTGAACTTGAAACGAAAAAAATGGAAGAATTTTCTCGGATACCAACATCGCTCGCTTTTCTTTCCTTTGGATTTATTTCTTCGGTCTCGGTAGACGCTGACGGAACCGAAGAGGAATTTGACAATACTTGACGACCAAATTCAGTCAAGTCGCATCGGCCCTGACCACCTTTCACATAGGTAATCAATTGAAGTTCAGAAGCAAAGCGAGCAAAATTGTTGACCATAGACTGCAACAATTCCTTTTTTGGTGCATCGGGCGCGTCTTTGACAAGACTTGCTTTGATGTCCGAAATTGTCATGGAGTCGCCTTTGAAATTAATCCAAGTCAGAATTGTACGGTACTTTTCTGGCAAATTCAACGCCAAATACTTTTTCCTTTCGTTTCTTTGCCGGACATGGTATTCCCGACCAAAACTAGTGAGTTTAAGGCTGCTTCCAGTTGATTCGACCAATCCAAGAAACTTTGACATTGAAAGATTGTAACTCTTTTGGGGAGAATTTTTTGCGCTAATCAGTTGCTCAAATAAATCAGAAACGTTTAAGCCACCCTTAGATCTCCCAATTGCTTCGACAATTTGATCCACAAGGGCATAGTCTGCATTATACGGCAAATCCAACCCGTCAGAGTTTTTTTCTTTTTCAGTCATAAAAACCAAAAGAACCGTATAGCGACATATTTAAATCGTTATCGTTTAGCATTTAAATCGTTATCGTTTAGCCATTTTTAGCTCATGAACTAATGTATAACGTTATACGGTCAATCAAATAAACTTTTGACCATTTACCCGATTTTTACCGGACATGGATTTCGCCCACGAACGGTTTTAGTTCCAATGCGATTTTTTGCAAGGCGGAATCGTCGTACACCGCCAGGTGCTTTTGCGGGTTCAGGGTGACTTCGTCCACGTAATGCTGCAAAAAAAAACGCTTGGCGCCTTTGATATACTTTCCCACGGCCAATAAATCGGTCCGCGAAAGGCTCGGATGCACCGTTGTTTTGAATTCATAATCGACTTTGGAACGCATCACGAGGCGAATCGACTTTTTGAGTTTTGCCGTCATGCCGCGGACTGCCGAAATAGCGGGATACTTGGCAAACGGCGCCTTGACATCCATGGCCACGTAATCCAAAAGGCGCCGCGAAAACAGTTTTTCCAGCATTTCAGGATTGCTGCCGTTGGTGTCCAGCTTGGCCAAAAAACCCATTTGCTTTATTTTAGAAATGAACTCCGGCAAATCGGGATAAATGGTGGGCTCGCCGCCCGACACCACGATGCCCTGAAGCTTTCCGGTCCGCGATTCCAAAAAAGCGAAAAATTCTTTTTCGGACACGTTCGGCTTTCCGTTTATCGCCGCTGGATTGTGGCAGTACACGCAGCGAAAATTGCAGCCAGCCAAAAAAACAATGGCCGCGATTTTATCCGGAAAATCCTGCAAAGTGGTTTTTTGAACCGAAAAAATGGCAACCATTTTTTCGCCTCACCGGACCTTGGCGAGTTTGTAGAGCACGCGGTCCTTGAATTCCTCGCGCTTGCCCGCATTCCAGTTCTGCACGGGGCGAAAATAGCCCACAATCCGCGAAAAAACCTCGCAGGCTCGCTGGCACTGCGGGCACGCGAAGTGCTCGCCGGCCTGATAGCCGTGGCTTGGGCAGATGCTAAACGTCGGCGTAAGGGTAAAATACGGCAAATGATATTTGGCCGTGACGGTTCGCACCAGTTCTTTGACGCCTTGACTGGACGGTTTTTGCTCGCCTACAAAAAAATGCAGGACTGTTCCGCCGGTATATTTGGTCTGCAAAGAGTCCTGCAAATCCAATGCTTCAAAAACGTCTTCGGTGAATTGCACGGGCAATTGCGATGAATTCGTATAATACGGCGCTACCGCATGGTCTTTTTGCCAAAAATCCTCGTTGGCCACCCGAATCTCGGGATAGTGCTGCTTGTCCAGCTGCGCCAGGCGATACGAAGCGCCTTCGGCAGGGGTCGCTTCCAGATTGAACAATTCGCCGGTTTGCACCTGAAACATCCGGATGCGCTCGCGCATATGCTCCAGAGTTTTTTCGGCAAACGCTTTTCCCTGCACTGACGCAATATTGCAATGCAGCAGGTTTTCCAGGCACTCGTTCATTCCCACGAGTCCGATGGTGGAAAAGTGGTTGCCCCAATACGTTCCCGATTGCTCGAAAATATGGGACAAGTAATGCTTGGAATAGGGGTACAATCCCAAAGAAGTGAATTTTTCCAGCACTTTGCGCTTAATGATAAGGCTTTGCATGGAAACTCCCATCAACTCATCCAGCTTTTCAAAAAACTCTTTTTCTGATTTTGCCAAAAATCCCAGGCGCGGCAAATTCAGGGTGACCACGCCGATACTTCCTGTTAAGGGATTGGCGCCGAACAATCCGCCTCCGCGGCTGCGCAATTCGCGGTTATCGAGGCGCAGGCGGCAGCAATTATGGGAAAGGGTTCCTAAGGAGTGGACAAAAAGGTTGTTTTTTTCCAGTTCAATGTCATAGAATTCCTGAACTGAGTCAAACTCCTGAATTTCAATCACGGGTACGGGATAAATGTCGCTTGAAGCGATTTTTTCCGAAAGAACAGTAACCGCACTGTATTTCTGCAAGGTAGCCAAGCCCACCATCCGATTCTTGCTCAGCCCCGGAACCGCATAGGTTGATTTGGCCAGAAAACCCGGAACCATCTCATTCAGGCAATTAACCGGCTGGGAAAGCGTGTTGTGGGAAGATTTTTTGTGCTGCAAATACAGAATTTGGGAGTTTTCCCTGAACTTGATTGTATTGGGGATTCCAACAAGAGAATAAAGCAAAGACAAGTCGCGCACCAGCACTTTATCGTTAATGTGAATCTCTTGGCGCTTGGCATATCCGTCGCCCGCAAAAAAACCCTCTAAAAACGCCCCAATGACTTCCTTGGGAGAGTCAAATACTATGCTAGGAAGGCGCCCGTATTTTTTGAATCCGACCGAAAAAAACAGGGAGGCCAAGTCCTTTTTGTACAGATACAAATAATGGGTGTTATAGCGCGGGTCTTTCTTTTCTTTCAATGAATGTGCAAAAAGTTCCTTGACAATTTCTTTTACCTTGTTGCGCAACTCAACATCCTTTTCATTAAAAGTCAGTTGCATTCCAAGAAGGCTTTTTGTTTTGTGCTTGAACAAATAATTGCCGTCGGCGACAAAAAGGCCGAGCAAAAAAGCAAGCTTTTCATCCAGTTCAAAGCAGCCGATAAACTGCCGGTTATCCTGCAAGGCCCGCTCCGCGGATTTCAGGCTGACCAAATAATCCCCCAAAACAACATCCTTGGCCAATTTTTGTTCCAAGCCGTTCGGAGTCAGAACCATCAAAGGATGATGCAGGGAATAACGCGCGAATTTTCCGTCCCGCGTACGAATCAGGCGCATTCCCCGTTCGCGGACCTTCAAAAAATTCTTTACCTGCGCCCACTCGATTTTATACTCATTATTCAGGGAAAGCGCTTCGATTTTTTCCGCGCACGGCGCCCATCCTTCGACTCCGCGGGAATCAACCAGTTCGCCTAATGTAGTGCGCTGGATATGGCCGTCCATTTTTACAACGATTTCTTCTTCCGGATGCAGGCACATCGAGCGCGCATCTTCCGGAGTCAAATCCGAATTCACAAAATTCGCAAAATAAGGAATTCCATATTTGGACGTCATTTCCCACAAGGGCTCAAGTTTTGGATTGTCCCAGTCAAAATCCTTGGAAATGTTATAGGTCGGAATCGGAAACGTGAATACGCGCCCCCGCGCGTCGCCTTCGGTCATGACTTCGCAAAACGCGCGGTTAAGCATATCCATCTCGTCCTGAAACTCGCCGAGGTTTTTTTTGTATGCCTTTCCACCGATTATAGCAGGCAGGTCCTTAAGCGTTTTTGGGCAGGTCAGGTCAATCGTCAGATTCGTGAACGGCGTCTGAAAGCCCACGCGCGTCGGAACATTCATGTTGAAAACGAATTCCTGAATGCCTTGCTTGACTTCCTCATACGACAGGTTTTCGTTGGCAATAAACGGCGCCAGATACGTGTCAAAATTCGAAAACGCCTGGGCGCCAGCGGATTCGCCCTGCAAAGTATAAAAAAAATTGACAACCTGGCCCAAGGCCGTCCGGAAACGCTTGGGCGGCTTGCTTTCAAGCTTTCCGCTGACTCCGCCAAAACCGCGGGTCAATAAGTCGGCCAAATCCCAGCCGCAGCAATACGCGCCCAAAGTTCCCAAATCATGAATATGAAAGTCGCCGTTTTCCTGGTGCAGGCGGATGTTTTCAGGATACAATTTGGTCAGCCAATAATTCGACGTAATAATGCCGGACACGTGATTGTTCAGGCCCTGCATGGAAAAACTCATGTTGCTGTTTTCCTTGACGCGCCAGTCCAGCAAATTAATATAATTGTCAACGAGTTCGTTCGAACCCAGAATAAAGCCCATCTGCCGCAAATCCTGATGCTGCTTGCGGTACAAAATATACGCTTTGGCCACACGATACAGGTTGGACGCCACCAAGGCCTGCTCTACCGCGTCCTGAATAACTTCAATATCCAATAATTCTTCCTGCGGCAAGTGTGCGACCGCTTTTTTGACAACCGAATCAATCAAATCCGTCCGTGACTCGTTCACCGCTTCAAACGCCTTGGCAATCGCGCCGCGAATCTTTTCTTCCTCATACTCGACAATCTGGCCGTTACGCTTTCGAATCATCTTTGGCAACATATGCTTCACCCTCCAAAAAAAACTCCTAGAACTTGGTTCGGATTTCAAACCGCTTTTATTTTAGCGGTGAATGCTAATAAAAAAAGATGATATTAATACTCATAGTAACCAAACGGAAAGTGAAAGAATTTATGCCCCCCGGCCGCTGCCAAGTCATCGGTTCCGCCGAATTGCTCGGCAAAAAATGGGTTTTTGCCGTCCTGGACGGGGTTTTTTTCGAACCCGGCACGGGCTTTACCCCCTTGCAAAAAAAGCTCAAAAAAATCAGCGCCAAAGTGCTTTCCCAGCGCCTGAAAGAACTGCAAAAACACGGTTTAATGGAAAAAAAAACCCAAAACACCCCAAATGGAAATAAAAAAACAAGCCACTATTTTTTGACCAAAAAAGGCAGGGGTTTGCATCGCGCCTTAACCGCCCTCAAAAAATGGGGAATCGAATGGTCGCTTGTTCCCAAAAACTGCGGCCAAACCAACTGCGCGGGATGCGCCATTTCATCCGAAAAAAAAAGCGTGAACTAAAAAGCGATTTATCAAAAAAACTGCTGTGTTGCACGATTATTTTGGGGTGGGTTGGCATTACCCCAAAATAACCACGTAGGCTCTTTTTCCCACATATTTCACTGGCACATCGGCTTTGGCTGAGTTGCCAAACGGTGTTACCGTTCGGTCAAGAACGGCA
>JAZDJR010000010.1:0-5337 GCA_043803815.1 Microcaldota archaeon
CAAACCGATTTCTTTTTTGAGGGTTGCAATGACGCGCGAATCCTCGATTCCTTCGCGCAAGGACTCCAATGCCAGAGAAGAGTACACTTCGGATTTCCAGGAAGGCACAATCAATTCAAAATTTTCATAGCTGCGCTGATAGGGGTCCGCGCCAAGGGAATAACTCCAATAGGCCTCCTGGTCATCGTAGGGTTCCCACATCCAATCCCCGTACGCGTACACAAAAACGTTTTTGGCGTCCAAAGCCGAGGCATAAATGCCGTTATAAAAACGATTGTTCAAAACAACCGGCTGGTGGCCGGCAGCGGATTTGCCCAATGAAAAAGCCGTGTACAAAAAACGGAAAAAACTGAAAGAATTCCAGAAATTCGAAATCTGCGTGGGCGCAATTTTAACGCAGAACACTTCCTGGAAAAACGCTGAAAAATCCATTGAAAACCTCAAACAGCAAAAACTGTTTTCGCTTGAAAAAATCAGCCACGCCAAGCCCGGAACAATTGCGCGGGCAATCCGCTCCAGCGGCTACTACAACCAAAAAACCAAAAAAATCCAGGCATTCTGCAGGCACGTGCTGAAAAACCACAAAACCATTGCACGCTTCTTGAAGCAGCCCGCGAAAAAACTGCGGAGCGAACTCCTTTCCTTGCACGGAATTGGACCCGAAACCGCGGATTCCATTATTCTGTACGCATCCAACCAGCCTGTTTTTGTGGTGGATGCATACACGCGCAGGTTTGTGGAAAGGTTTTGGAACAAAAAGCTGGATTACAAAAAAGCGCAAGAATCCTTTGAAACTCAGCTGCCCAAAAACGCGGAACTGTTCAACGAATATCATGCCTTGCTGGTGGAGCACGCCAAGAGGTTCTGCGCCAGCAAGCCAAACTGCACAGACTGTTTTTTGGGAAAAAAATGCGGGAACCCAAAAACACGAAAAAACCCGTAAAGAACCAAAAAAAACCTTTTTTTTGAACGAGCAATTAATTGAACAGCCCGATTAAAGGCAAAATTATTTTTTTGGCCGCTGTTGCATGCGCGGCTTGTTCATCGGCAAACGGTTGAGCCCGGAACTCCGATAGTCTTTGCCCACCCAAAGCGCTTCAACATCCGAAAACAACTGCTGACGCCCCCACAAGGCGCGACGCGACATGGCGGGCACAGGCCGCATGACTTTTCGCTGCAGCCAAGCCATAAACGTTTTTTTCGAGCCAATCAAAGGATGCAAAAAAAGCGGCGAATCCGTGGTAAAAAGCCAAGGAACGGAAAATTCCCTTATTTTCTTTGCGTTGACCAGCCGCCGGTATCCGCTGCTTTTTGGAACGGGGCGGGAAGCCACGCTGATGGCGCGCATTCGAACCCGCCAGCCTTTTTCGCGAATCAGGTTTTCCAACAGGCGATAGTGCTGGGAAATCGAACCGCCCGAAAACGCTTCATCCACCAAAAAAAGTTTCAAAGCATGGCCCGGCTTGCAGGCCTCAATTTTTGGGCCCACCAAAGCCAGCAATTCTTTTTGTTTTTGGTCTTCAGTCATGGCCTCGCGAAGTTTGGCCGGAACAGAGGCATATCCGCGCTGAAATGGAATGTCGGTTTGCTCGCCGGTGCGCGGATAAACAATTTTTGGAATTAGTTTGGATTTTCGCTCAAGGCTGGCAATCAACAAAACGGTTTTGATAATCGGGTCGGATCCCCGCAACGGCGCAATAATCAGGTCGGGGCGCTGATGAACAATCTGGCGATAAATCTCATAACACACCTCGTAAAAATGGTCCAATTCTTCAAAAGAATAGGGATGCGCTGCCTGTTCGCGCCACTCTTTCTTGTTAACCCGCCGAAGTCCCGGTTTTTGATTATTCATAACTTACAATTACCCGCGTGGCTTTAAAACCTTTTTCCTAATAAACTAACTATTTGGTGAAAAAGTGAAACGAACCCATACCTGCGGAGAACTAAGCGACAAAAGCGTTGGCAAAAAAGTGGTCTTGGAAGGATGGATAGCGAACCGCCGCGACCACGGCAACCTGACTTTTGTGGATGTGCGCGACCGATACGGCTACACGCAAGTGGTATTCAACCCCGAAGCGGATAAAAAAATCCACGAAACCGCCAAAACACTCGGAAAAGAATTCGTGGTGCGAATTGAAGGAAAAGTCCAAAAAAGGCCCAAAGGAACGGAAAACAAAAAAATCAAAACCGGGACCATCGAAGTTCACGCCACCAAACTTGAAATTTTGAACAAGGCCGAGCAGCCCATTCCGATTGAAATCGACGAGCACGTGCTCGCCAGCGAAGACCAGCGCTTGAAATACCGCTTTTTGGATTTGCGCCGTCCGGTTTTGCAGGAAAAACTCATTCTGCGCCACAAAATCCTGAAAGTAACCCGCGATTTTTTCGATTTGAACGGATTCATTGAAATCGAAACCCCGATTATGGGCAAAAGCACTCCCGAAGGGGCGCGCGATTACATTGTTCCAAGCCGGGTGCATCCGGGAAAATTTTATGCCCTTCCCCAGTCCCCCCAGATTTTCAAGCAATTATGCATGGTCGCGGGATTCGACCGCTACCTGCAAATCGCACGCTGTTTCCGAGATGAAGACTTGCGAAGCGACCGACAGCCCGAATTCACGCAGATTGATGTCGAAATGAGCTTTGCGGAACAGGAAGACATTTTGAACATCATGGAAGAATGCATGGCTTACCTCCTGCAAACCGTTTTCAAACAAAAAATCAAAACGCCTTTTCCGCGCATTTCCTACAACGAGGCCCTGAACACCTACGGGCGCGACGCGCCAGACACGCGATTTGAATTGAAATTCGTTGACTTGACCGAAGAACTCAAAGACACCGAGTTTCAGGTTTTTTCCAATGTTATTAAGGAAAAAGGAAGCCTCAAGGCATTTGTGGCACCGCAAGGATGCGAAAAATTTTCAAAAAAAGACTTAGCCGATTTGTTGGATGCCGCGAAAACCTATGACGCCAAAGGGCTCATCACCTTGGGAGTCAAAAACAAATCATTTGATTCCAACATTACCAAGTTTTTGAAACTCAAGCACATTGAAAACGTTTTGAAAAAAACCGGTGCAAAAGAAGGCGATTTGATTCTGCTTGTTGCCGATCAATGGAAAACCGCATGCACCGCACTCGGCGGAGTACGCGCCTTGGCAGCCAAAAAACTGGGCTTGATTGACGAAACCAAAAGAAACTTTTTATGGGTAATCGATTTTCCGCTTTACGCGTGGAGCAAAGAAAATGAACGGATTGTTGCAGAGCATCATCCGTTTACAAGGCCCCAAACACAGGATATTCCAATGATGGAAAAAGAGCCCCTCAAAGTTAAAGCTCAGGCGTATGATTTGATTCTCAACGGCTCGGAACTCGGCGGCGGTTCCATCAGGATTCACGAGCGCGAACTGCAGGAAAAAATGTTTAAAGTGCTCGGTCTTTCGAAAGAAGAAAGCGAAAAAAAATTCGGCTTCTTATTGAATGCGTTCAAATATGGCGCCCCTCCCCACGGCGGAATCGCTCTTGGGGTGGACCGCATGGTCATGCTATTGGCTGGCGGGGAATCGCTCCGCGACGTGATTGCTTTTCCCAAGAACAAGGCCGCGATCTCCGTGATGGACGATGCCCCAAACGAGGTTTCAGTTCAGCAACTGAAAGAACTGCACCTCAAAATCGAACTCGGCAAATAACGATTTTACCGACCAAACCAGCCAGCGAAAAGCATTTATCCCCGTGTGCCTTTTTTTTAGTATGCCGCTGCGGATATCTCCAAAAAGCCCCAGAAGCCGATTCAAACGATATATGAATTTTGCAAAGGGGTTCACGGCTTCTGTTATCGCTGGTAGCTCGCTGATTGGTTTAGAAAGGCACCAGCAAAACTCGCAGCCTTTCCCAAAAAACCCGCCTGTCCAGGTAGCGCAAGCCCAGATGATTCGAATCCCAAAACCAATTCCCGAAACTTTGCCCAATCGCTTGCCCGCTCCAAACAATCATTTGCCAATTCCAAAAAACCAAAAACCGCCTTCAAAGGAAAACAAAGCCAGCCAGCCCAAAGTTAAAAAGTCCGCCAAACAAAACCCAAAAACAGAAAAGCCTGGCAAAGAAAAAAACGCGGGAAAGGTTTTCCAGCGCCTTTCATTATCCGAACTGGTCTATCCGCCAGCCAAACATTCCTCGGCATGGTGGAACGCCAATAAGAACCGTTTTCCGTCAGGGCTTCAGAAATCGGGCAACGCCTGGTGCCAATATTATCAATTGCCGTATTCAACCAAAGCCTGGCTATTGCCCTACACTCCCGAAGACCCCAATTACCAAAGATTTCGGGTGTATATGGGCGACCTGAAAACAGCCATTGACAACGAGTCCAGACGATTGAATGTGAAAAACAACTGGAACCCGCAAGGTTACGAACTTTCCCCCCGAATGCTTATTGCCTCCATAATGGGCCACGAATCACGGTACAACCCGAACCGCGCAAGGAGCCCAATACAATGCCAGGTATTATGGCAGGCAAGTGCCAGACCAAGACTTGGGCCTTGGCCAAACATCCACAATCTGCCTTGAAACCGTTGCCCGATTCGAGCACGAACCCGTTGCAGTCCCAGACCCTTTTTGTGCCGCGCAAAACATTGCAGCGGTCACACGCCATGTCGCCGAAGTCAGCTGGCACCTTATGTACGAGCGCGAGGACAACCAACTGGTTCCGCGCAAAGCGTTCTGGGAATTAAGCGAAAAAAAACGGAACGAAATGGTGATTACCGCCTACAACCGCTGGCACACCGTGGTCATTGAATGCCTGGAAAACGGCCGCGACCCGCGCGTAGCGTACACCTTTTTAGTCGAAAAAGTGCTTGTCAAAAATACGAGAAAAGGCTGGGAAGCACTGAGAGCCACGACACGGCCATCCTCCGCGAGCCAACCCGCGGAACCAAAACAGTAAGGGTTTCCCACAAGGATTTTCGGATTCGGCAGGTCTCCCCCGGCAATTAAAAGAGAGCCACTTCAAAATTGACTTGGACAAAAAATAGGCCGATTAGTTTTTAGCCGGCTTCAAAAGAGCCCAAACCTGTTTTTTTGAGTGTAAAAAACCAAGCGGCATTTTCTTGAGCGTTTCTAACCGCCGCGCAACGCCATAATATAATCGAGCATAGTCTTTCGGGTTTGGTCAAAAAACGCGAAATTATTCGGATTGCCCGAAAGGTCGGAAAGGATTTCGCGGCTGCGGTCTGCATACCATTGAATGCCATTGTCCAGTGGTTGGGTTTGCGCATAGCGCGGCGACCAGTTCTTTTCGGGTTTTGAAAAAAGGTTGTCCAAAAAGGCCTGTGCCTGGATGGCCGT
>JAZDJR010000011.1:0-12298 GCA_043803815.1 Microcaldota archaeon
CAAACCGATTTCTTTTTTGAGGGTTGCAATGACGCGCGAATCCTCGATTCCTTCGCGCAAGGACTCCAATGCCAGAGAAGAGTACACTTCGGATTTCCAGGAAGGCACAATCAATTCAAAATTTTCATAGCTGCGCTGATAAGGGTCCGCGCCAAGGGAATAACTCCAATAGGCCTCCTGGTCATCGTAGGGCTCCCAACCCCAATCCCCGTACGCATACACAAAAACGTTTTTGGCGTCCAAAGCCGAGGCATAAATGCCGTTATAAAAACGATTGTTCAAAACAACCGGCTGGTTGGCCGGAAAGGTCGTATAATACGAAAAATCGTCTCCGGCAGCACGCGTTTTTTCGAGTTCGCTTTCCGTCGCATGATACAACAGGTATGCGCGGTTGTCCAAATATTGGTCCATGGGTCCCAAATTGCCCGCGGCATCGGGAGAATGAGTGTATGACCAGTTCGGACTGAGGGCGATGGTCCAGTTCCGGTTGCGCCAGAAATCCTCCCAAAAATAAACCTGCAGGTTTTCGTCGGAAGACCATCCGTTCGCAACTTCAAAGCGCACTTCGTTGGCTTGGCCGGGAACCAGGTACTGCGCGAGGTCCACATGGAAGGACTGGTACGCATAATCCAACGCGGTTTTTTCCCAAACTGGTTGGTTGTTTACAAGCACGCGCTTGATGGTGTCAAAGCCTTCTGTTTTCGGGTTCCGGTCATCCAAAGAAAAGGAAAGGGTGCTCGGAACAGGCTCTCCCGGCTGAATGGTCGTGGACATGGAAAAAACCTGATTCGGATTCAAGTTGGAAGATTGCTGGGCGATTTGCGCGAGTTCGGCGCCGGAAAACGCCCGATTGAAAATCATGACATCGTCCATTTGCCCATTGAAGTTGCCGACATACAGGTAGTTCGTAACAGGAACCAAATTCCCCTGATTCGATTGGGGATAATTTTCGGTCGGATAAATATTTCCGTTAATAAAAAGCAATCCGCCTTTTTGCGCATCGTACGTCCAGATGATATTGTACCATTGGTCGAGATTGGTAATCGCGGGGCTCATTCCGGAAACACCCTGCCAAATTTCCCCCGCCGCACCGTACATGCGAACCTTGTGTATGACGGCGGGGTCGCTGCCTTCAACGCCGTCTCCAAAAAAATACAGGACGTAATCCGCCTGGTGCTGGTAATCGGACCAAATCACTTTTTCCACGATGTGACTGGCGTAACCGGTGTTGAATTCGGTTGGATTGAACCACAAATAAATGGTTCCCTGCGTGGAAAGATTCAGGGAATCGTTGTGCGCAACGGCCATTTGCGCGTTCTCCGAGGGCGTGTACAGAAAACCATTTTGAACCAATGCTCCGCCCTGCGGAGAACCATGATTGCCATAACCGGATTTGTCCAAAAAGTCGCCTTCAAAATCCCAAAAAGCGCGCAAACTGGAATCTTGGCTCAACCAGTCAGGCCGCGTTTTGGAATACTCCGCTAAAGAATCATGGAACGCCAGTTCGTAGCCGGCGAGCGGAATTTCACAGCTTGTGAAATAGGTCACCCAAGTCCGAAGACCCGCGCGCTTTGCAACCCGATTCAACAAATTGGATTCGCGACGCGCATCCACACGGACACCCGGTTCATCGATGAAAGTGACAATCGGCACGGTACTATAATTGGAAACAAAAAACTGTTTGTATTCCGAGAGAATCTGGCTGTAAACGGTTTCGAATTGGGGGCATGGTTCTTGGGCAAAATTCGAGTTGTTGCACGCGTTGAACCAAACCGTTCTTGCGTTATCCGTAACGGTAACCGCCAATTCGGAAGGCATTAATCCCATCGCCCGCATGTGGTCCAGTTCCGTTAGATTGCCATACGCATTCCAATCAAATGTATGCACGGAACAACCCGAATTTGGACTGCAGTTAACCGTTGGGCCAAAATAAACAATGGGCGGAATGCCATGGTCTGCCATGTTCTGCAGGGCCACGGTACGCGGCTCGGAAAACGCTTTTTCCGAAAGAAAAGGGGAATGCCACAAATGCGAGGCAACATCCGGGTTCTCGAGCGAAACGGAATACACCTGAACCGACAAGGGCACTTCAATCATCAAAACGCCTTCCGCTGCAACGCGAACGCTTCCCACATAGGTTCCGGCAGGTGTTCCCTCCGGAACCTTGATGGTGAGCCAGAATTGCTGTGTGGAATGCATCGGAATGGTTGCGGTCGTAAAGCGCTCCAAATACCAGGGATTAGTTCCATAATACGGGTCAAAGCTCCAATACCATCGCTTGTCAATGCTTGCCACCTGTTCCACGCGAATATTCGAAGCGGGAATCAAGTGGCCGCCTTGCGTCAAATCGGTTGGAATAACGGTGAGATTTTGCACGGTTTCAAAGGCAAAAACCGAAAACGAAACCGGTTCGTCCTGTCCAGCCACTTCGAACGCGGAAAGGTTCGGAATGGAGGCGATTTCGGATTCAAGCGGAATTGTGTTCGGAAAAATTCGTTCCAAATAATTGCGGGAAAAAACCGCGAGCTTCCTGCCATTCGCGGAAGGAAGCGGATTGGTTTCCGTAAAATCCCTTCGAACAAGAGTGCGGGTCTGGCGTTCGGCATCTTGTTCGCTCGCGAAAACGCTGGAAGAAACAAACCGTAGTTTGATGGAATCAATCGGCAATGGATTGTGCGCCGGACCTCCACCAGACTGCGCGGGGTAATTAATCCGCAATTGGAACTTTCCGCCGATGGAACGCAGCATTTGCCAGTGCGTTGCCCCCAAAAAAACTTTCACGGTTTTCCACTGATTGTCATTCAATCCGCCTAGTCCACTCATATCAAAAAATTCGGTGCCGGAGAAACTGAGCAGGTTCTGCAAATGCGGTCTGCAATATGCGTGAGTGGACTGGTATCCGCTGCAATTGGTCTGGTCCACGGTGTCCTTATACACCACTTCAAGAATCGCGTCTGTATATGGAACCCCGTTGGGCGCGAGCGGTAGAGTGCCCGTATTCACAAAAAAATTCAGGTTATTGTTTTCGAGCAGCGTGCGAATTGTCTTCCCATCCAAACTGGAAGGCGCGGAAACCCCGCCGCCTGCCTGCAGGTAAATGGAATTGACGGGATTTGAGTCACCGCTGTTTCCAACATCCAAAAAGAATTCCTGCAATGGAACTCCCTTTGTGCAGGCGCTTGCATCCAAACCGAAACAAGTGGAAAGGCAGGACAACGAACCCCCGGAAAAATCACCCGGAACCGTCAAACAGGTTTGGCTGGCCAAATCAGTGCCATCGCACGCTTCGTATCCCTCGCGAAGATGGTTGCCGCAGGTCGAGCACGCGCCGCAGTCCGCCGGGCAGGAGGAACACGATTCGCCGGAATCGCAATTCCCGTTGCCGCACAACGCGGTAGAACCGGGATATGAATTAGGGTCCGTGGGATCGGTTTCTGCCGTATATTCCGCGGCGTTATTGAAACCGTCGCCATCCGGATCGCCGCTTCCATCCTGATTCAAATTTCCAAAATAGTGGATTTCCCATGCATCCGGCAAGCCGTCGCCGTCTAAGTCATCCACGGGCATTGAAACCGATTTTTGTGCGGTATACATCAAAGCCAAAAAAACCGCGATAACCAAAACCGCTAACAACACTCCGCCGCCGATAATCAGCAAATACTCCAAAGAACTCTGGCCCTTCTTGGGAATCATATCCAAATAAAGCAATTTGAACTATTTTAAATCATCGAACCCAAAAAAACCATGCTTTAAATTCTCCAAGCAGGTTCTGTTAGTATGCCCACCCAATCGGAACGTCCAAACAAACCCGAAAAAAGCGAAGCGCAGAAACGCCGGCAAGAAAAAGCAAGAGGCACCATGCTAAAAAATATAGACGCCCGGCACTATTTTGAAAAACGTTTTAGGGCCCTGCCTGAAAGCCAGCGAATCCGAATATGGAATGAAATGACCGCGTTTGAAAAAGCGCTGCGCGAAAAATACCAGATACTTTTTCCGCTCACTATCCAGCAAACCATCCAGCATCTTCCAACAAAAAGCAAAGAACGGGAAAGGGAATCCAAAAAAGAGCATAAAAGGCGATTCAAGGAACTGAGAGCATTATCCCGCCTCACGGTCCAAAAGCACATTTTGTTTGAATTTTTGCCGCCCGGATTCAGAAGACAAGTTGAACAGGAACAAGTCCGCCAGCTGGCCAAAGAACTGGCCGAAGCCGAGCAACGGCTCCAGCAAAGGGAGAATTCGCGCGACAAGAGACACCGCACCAGCGAATAATATCCCAAATCACCAAAAAAAGCCATTTTTTATTCGTTTTGCCATTCTTTTTGCAGTATGCCATCCATCAAAGTGGACCGCGAATTGTTGTTGGCAGTAGCCAAAAATGCACGCTTAAAACTGACGGAATCCGAAATCAAGGCGTTTTTGCCCCAATTCGCGGAAATACTCAAAGCCTTTGAAAAAATCGATTCCGTGGACATCAAGGGAATCGAGCCGGCTTTTCACCCGATTCCGCTGCAAAACCGCTGGCGCGAGGATAATGTAAAACCCTCGATTACAAACGAAGAAGCGCTCCAAAACGCGGTCCAAAAAAAACCGCCTTATTTTAAGGGACCCAAAGCCATCGAATAAAAAAAAGGGAACCGCATGAAAACAAAAACAATTGCAGAATTCCGCGAATCCGTCCTGAACGGTTCAGTTTCAATTGTTGAGCGCACGCACCAAATACTTGAAGAAATTAAAAAACAAAACAAAAAATTCCACCACTTCAATTTAATTTCCGAAAAAGAAGCGGTTGAACAGGCTGAACAGTTGGAAAAGAGAATCAAGCAAGAACAAAAAAAACAAAATCAAGGCGAATTGAAAAATTTATTGCTTTTGGGAGTGCCGCTTTCGGTAAAAGATTCCATTATCGTCAAAAGCGTTGAATCGCGCGCGGGAAGCGCAATCCTGAACGGATACATTCCCTTGTTTGACGCGACCGCGGTTGCCCGCGCAAAACAGCACGGAGCCATCACCCTTGGAAAAACCTCGCAAGACGAATTCGGATTCGGGGCGTACAGCGTAAACGTGGGAAACGGATTCGAAATACCATTAAACCCGCTGGATGAAAAAAGAAGCACAGGTGGAAGCAGCGGAGGATGCGCAGGATTTACAACGCTCACCCAATTTTCGCACGTTTCTTTGGCGGAAAGCACGGGCGGAAGCGCGGTCTTTCCAGCCTCCTTATGCGGCTGCGCCAGCATCACGCCAACCTATGGCCGCATCAGCAGAAACGGCTTGATTGATTTTGCGAATTCCTTGGACAAGATTTCACCCATGGGAAAAACAATCCACGAAGCCGCGGAACTGCTTGAAGCGGTTGCGGGCTTTGACGAAAATGACAGCACGAGCGCGGAGCAGCCAACTGAAAAGTTTTCTTCTTTTGCAGGAAAACCAATCAAGGGAATGAAAATCGGGATTATTTCCGAATTCGAAAAAGAAGGAATCTTACCCCCAGTCCAAAAAGCCGTTTCTAACGCGGTTTCGGAACTCGAAAAACAAGGCGCGAAAACCCAAAAAATATTTTTGCCTCTCAATTCCGAATACGCGATTCCAACTTATTACCTGCTTGCAACCTCGGAAGCCAGCACAAACCTGGCCAAATACTGTGGCATGCGCTACGGAGCCACAGAGCGCCTCGAAGGAAATTTCAACGAATACTTTTCAAAAGTGCGGAGCAAAAACTTTGGCGAAGAAGCCAAACGCAGGTTGCTATTAGGAACCTTTTGTCGCATGAGCGGTTTCAGGGACGCATACTATTTGCGCGCACTCAAAGTCCGCCAAAAAATGATTAATGAATTCCAGCAGGCATTCAAAAAAGTGGATATATTGGTCTGCCCCGTTGCCTCCACAATTGCCCCGACTTTTGCAGAAATCAAGGAATGGACCCCCCTCCAGCATTATTACGCGGACCGCATGGTAAACCCCCCCAATGTATCCGGCTTGCCGCACGCATCCGTAAACGTCGGCGAGCACCAGGGAATGCCGATTGGACTATTGTTGGTTGCGAACCACTGGCAGGAAACCAAACTTGTGCAGGTTGCCAGCGCCGTCGAAAAACCATTGCGAGGCGATGCTAAATGAAGCTTTCGCACGAACTAAAAACAGCGATTGCGGCAGCCAAGGCTGCGGGCCAAATCCAGATGAAATATTTTGGCACTCCCCTGCGAAAAAAATTCAAGGAATCTCAGGACCTTGTAACGCACGTGGATTTTGAAGCTGAAACCAAAATCCTTTCCATGCTAAAAAAAGAATTTCCCGAATATGGGGTTTTATCCGAGGAAAAAGGCCGTTTGGAATCCGACTCCGACTACCAGTGGATTATCGACCCGTTGGATGGCACGTTTTATTATTCGCACAATTACCCCGCTTTCGGGGTTTTAATCGCCCTGAAAAAAAAGAATTCGATTGAAATGGGGGTGAGTTTCCAGCCAAGCCAGAACATTCTGATGTTTGCCCAAAAAAACAAGGGAGCGTACCTCAACGGGAAAAAAATGAGGGTTTCCAAACAAAAAACCGAAAACGGCGCCTTGCTTGGATACAGCGATGCCCGCTTTAGCCTGGATGCGGCACCAAAACCGTTTAACCAACTGCTCCAGAACTTTTTTTGGAGGACTGGAATACCGGCTTTTCCCGCGTTTTCCTATTTGTCCCAAGGCATTTTGGACGCGTACCTGTACAATTACATCCATTACAAAAAAAACACGGTTATGCATCCCTGGGACATTGCCGCCCACAAAATCATCGTGGAAGAAGCCGGGGGAAAATTCTCCAATTACAGGGGAGAAACCGATTTGGACAAAATCCAAAGCGTTGTTGCCGCCAACCCGTACTTACATAAAAAAATAATCAAACTTTTCAGAGGCGAAACAAAATGAAGTTTTCCCACGAACTCGAAACTGCGATTCGCGCCACCAAAGCAGCGGGAAAAATTCAAATGAAATACTTTGGAAAGCCATTGGAAAAAAAGATGAAGGAAAAAAACGATTTTGCGACCCAAGCGGATTTTGAAAGCGAAAAGGCGATTATCAAAATTTTGCAAAAAGAATTTCCGGATTACGGAATCCTTTCGGAAGAAAAAGGCGAAACCAAGGGGAATTCCGATTATCACTGGATTGTGGATCCCTTGGATGGAACGGTTTGCTATTCATACGGATTCCCTTTCTTTGGGGTTTTGATTGCGCTTGAAAAAAAGCAGAAACTGGAACTCGGCGTGGTGTACCAAACCGTTCAAAACGAGGCATTGGCTGCGCAGCGAAACAAAGGGTGCTTTCTGAACGGAAAAAAAGTGCAGGTTTCCAAAAGAGCCGAACTCCAAGAAGCATTCCTAGGATACAACGGAATCCGGGACCAGCTCAAAAAATACCCCGAACAGTTCCGCAATCTGCTGAATGCAGCCAATTGGAGAACAGGCGTTCCAAGCCTGCAAGGAACCATTAGTTTGTGCAGCGGGCAACTAGACATTTTTTTGCAAAGCACGGGAAAATACAGAATCATGAAGCCATGGGACACCGCCGCCCCAAAAATAACGATTGAAGAAGCAGGCGGGGTTTTTTCCAATTACCGCGGAGAAAAAGAGCTCGACAAAATCGATTTCTGGCTGGCAACCAACCAAAAACTGCATTCCAAAGTAATCCAAATATTGAACCCAAAGAAGGAAACCCCATGAAACTCTCGCACGAACTAAAAACCGCAGTCTTGGCAGCTCGCTTGGCAGGAAAAATCCAGTTAAAGCAACTCGGAAAACCCCTGCAAAAAACAATGAAAGGGGAAAAAGATTTCGTAACCCAAGTCGATTTGGCCTGCGAAAAGGCAATTTTAGGCGTTCTTCAAAAAGAATTCCCGGATTATGGCATTCTGTCCGAAGAGAAAGGAACCGTTTCCGCTTCGGGCGATTATCGCTGGGTTGTAGACCCGTTGGACGGGACACTCCGGTATTCGCGGGGCATGGAAGGGTTTGGCGTGCTCATTGCGCTCCAAAAAAAAGGGGACACCATACTGGCGGTATTGCACCAACCGAACCAATCCAGCCTGTTGGTGGCTGAAAAAGGAAAAGGAGCATTTCACAATAACCACATGGTTCATGTTTCGGCTCAAAGCAACCTTTCCAAGGCAATCCTTTCCAATGATACGGTTCAATATTTCCTTGACCAGTATCCCGCGGGCTTCAAAAAAATCTATGACCAAGCCGCTTATCGAATTGCCACCCCTTGGTTAACAGCCATCACCAAAGTGTGCCGCGGCGAACTGGATATATTTTTAGGTGGATACCAAAAATACAGCCCAGCACAATCTTGGCTCATGAGCGCATGGGATGTTGCCGCGCCAAAATTTCTCATCGAGGAAGCAGGGGGCATTTTTTCAAATGCAAAAGGGGAAACTACGCTTGAAAAAATGGACTGCGTAGTTGCAAGCAACGGACACCTTCACCCCGCACTAATAAAGATACTGCAAGCCACCGGAGCAAAAGCATGAACCTGAAATACGTTCCTGTGATTGGATTGGAAATCCACGTTCAATTGCACACCAATTCCAAATTGTTCTGCGGTTGCTCAACCAAAGGAATCGAACCCAATTCCGCAACCTGCCCGATTTGCCTCGGCCATCCCGGTTCCAAACCGGTTTTGAACAAAAAAGCCTTGGATTATGCCCTGAAAATCGCCATGGCTCTCAATTGCCAAATCAACGAATCTTTTTCGTTTTCGCGCAAAACATACTTTTACCCGGATTTGAGCAAGAATTACCAAATTACGCAGTACGAGCTTCCCATCGGCCAAAATGGATTCCTTGAATTGTCCAGTGGAAAAAAAATCCGCATCACCCGCGTTCATTTGGAAGAAGACCCCGCAGCGCTCATCCACGAAAATAGTTGCTGCCTCGCGGACTACAACCGCTCCGGCATCCCCCTTGCGGAAATCGTCACGGAACCAGACCTTGCATCCCCATCCGAAGCGCGCGAATTCATGGACCGCCTGCTCAATCTGCTGAATTTTTTGGAAGTGTTCAAGCTCGGCGAAGATACCTTAAAAGCGGATTCCAACATTTCGCTCAAAGGAAGCGAAAGGGCGGAAGTCAAAAACGTTTCGGGTTTTCGCAACATTGAAAAGGCATTGCAGTACGAAATCGAGCGCCAAACCAAAATGCGCGACGAAAACGAAAAAATTTCGCGCGAAACCCGCGGGTTCAACGAGGAACGCCAAACCACCTACCTGCTCCGCAAAAAAGAATCCGAAGAGGATTACGGCTATATTTTCGAGCCCGACTTGACCCCGTATCGCTTGTCCAAAAAGGATTTAGATGAAATCAAAAAAACCATTCCCGAGCTCCCCGCCCAAAAAAGCGCAAGATTCCAAAAACAATTCGGTTTAGCCGCGTACGACGCCAATGTTTTGTGCGCGAGCAAAAAGCTTTCGGATTTGTTTGAGGAAATTGCAAAATCGGTTTCCCCAAAAACAGTTTCGGTTTTTTTGACGCGCGAAATCCTTGGAATCGTGAATTACAACAAACTGGAGCTGGATTCCGTCGAATTAAACGCGGTTCATCTAACCGAACTATTGCAATTGCTCGAAAACAAAAAGGTTTCCGAAAAAAACGCAAAAGAAGCCGCAATCCATTACGTGCTGGAAAAAACTCCCCCAAAAACCTATTTGGAAAAGCAAAACCTGCTCATGGACACGAATTCCATGGATGCTGAAAAGATTGTTGAAAAAATCCTTGTCCAAAACCCCAAAGCGGCTGAAGACTTGAAAAGCGGAAACCCCAAAAGCCTCAACTTTTTGGTGGGGCTTGTGATGCGCGAAACCAAGGGAAAGGCGAACCCCCGCGAAATACAAAAAATGATTGAAAAAAAAGTGAAAAAATGAGCCCAAAGCCGTTTAAAATTCCCCCGCCTGCCCGAACACCCTTCGGCCGCTTTTTTCAGGAGCGCCGCATACAAAAAATAAAAGCCAAGCGCTTGGCCCCTCCTTTTTCATTGAAGCGCTTTGAAAACCGCATGCGCTTTGTTGCCGAACAGCTTCAAACCATCCACGACACACAACTCGGCGAACAGCAAAACTGGTCCGAATGGATGCAGCGTTTCAATATACTCAAAAAAAAATCCGGCTTTGAACTAAACCTGCGCGACATCCTGCAAACCACCGTTGAAATGGAAGAAACCGCGCGGGAAACGGATAAAGAACTGTCCGGAATCGGGAAAAAAATCAGGATAATTAATAAATGGCTGAAAGCCAACAATCCCCCCGAAAACCAAAAAAGACAATTACCCCAAAGAGTGTTTCAGGCAATTCAAATCCTGCGGGAACTTCAAAAGCGGCAGGCCGAATGGAAAAAAACCCTTGCCACCAACGCCGCGAAGTTCGCGGCAAAGGGCAATTAAGGAAAATTCATCCGTTTGAATTCGCAGTTCCAACCAGAAAAAAAACCGAATCGTTGAAACCGCAGCTTAATGCCTAAACGCCAAATCAGGGTTGAAATTATCAAAACCCCTTGAAAAAGCGCTGAATACTCTTTTCAGAAATTGTACCAATTTGGAACCTAATTGTACCAAAATCGCTTTATTAACTCCCGAAAGAAAGGGTATTGTAACAAAATAGGGGCATTGGGGATTGTTTTTATTTCCTCCTCAAGGGGTTGGTTTCCAATCCGGTCGTTCAGCCGGATTGGAGCCTCCATGATTCTTTTAATTGTTTTGATGAAGTGTAATTACAGGGGGCATCTTTTTGGAGTCAAAAACCATTGCCGTATTGGCCATTTTAGGAGTCATTGTTATCGTCGGCGGAATTATGGTGTCGGAAAGCACCAATTCCCAGCCGTGGAATGTTTTTCGGCCGGTTGAAAATTTTTCGGTTTCATTGGCCATGATAACCACGATTTTGGTGCTGGTTTTGTCGGCCGGAATGTTTGTCGTTTCGCTTAAGGCCTATGCCAAAAACAACACGTCGCGTTTTTTGCTGCTGACTTTGGCTTTTGGGCTGTTTGCCGCCAAGTTTTTGATTAAACTCATCGATTTTTTTTACAGCCCGGGCAATTTTTTTTCGCAGGCCAGCGAAAATGTGTTTGACTTGTTTGTGCTCGTGGCTTTGTTTGCCTCCCTGCTGAAAAAGGAGTAAGGCATCATGTGGCCCGGCAACGAACCATTGGAATTGGATACGCGGAACAAATTGTACAAAATAATCGAAAAATCGCCCGGCTTGCATTTTCGCGAAATCCAGCGCCGAAGCGGCCTTGCGGTCGGCGCACTGCAATATCACCTTGATTATTTGCAGAAACGAAGCTTTGTTTCGGTTCAAAAAGAAGGAAAATTCGTCCGCTATTATGCCCTGCGCACCAAAAAAACCGTCGAGAACAAGGGCCTGATGTCCTTGCTGCGCCAGGAACAGCCGCGCCACATCCTGCTTTTTTTATTGCAGCGAAAATTTGCGGCCAACGAGCGCATCGCCGAAGCGGTGAACCTTTCGCAATCCACGACGTCAACGTACCTGAAAAAAATGCTGGAAAGCGGGGTAATCGAGCGGAAAAAACAGGGGCGCAAAATCATTTTTTTGGTTGTCAATAAGGGCCAGGTCGCGGAGCTGTTAAGTCAGTACAAAAAAAGCTTTTTGGACGAACTCGTGGACAATTTTGTCGATGTCTGGCAGACCGTCGGAAAATAATTTTTTTTACCGGCTTTTTGTTTTTGAACTATAAATCGAAAGCGAATTTTTGCCGGATAGCCACGTTAGCGTTAAACCGCCGGTTTAAGCGGTTGAGTTTTCTTCGAAACAACGGCATAAAATCAATTACAAAATTTCAAAGTCGTCCGTTTTTTTGCCTTTTAACGAATCCAGTTTTTGCTTGAGCTGGCCGGGCGAAATGTCGGTTTTGATTCCCGTTCCTGCGGACGGTGTAATGGCCGGGCAGGTTCCGCTTTTGATGTTTCTTTTGTACGCGTTGATTTCATCGATGGCGCCTTCGCGGGGAGTTCCCTGATAATGGCACCAGATGCATTCATGGTCGCCGGTTTGCAGTCGTTTCATGTCCATTCGGGCGCACTGCGGGCAATACTTCATCTTCATTTTTTTCACCTTGGTTGTTAGGCAATATTTGAAATTGCAATGTCATTATACTGTTTTTAGTCTTTAAAATTGCTGTGTTGCACGATTATTTTGGGGTGGGTTGGCATTACCCCAAAATAACCACGTAGGCTCTTTTTCCCACATATTTCACTGGCACATCGGCTTTGGCTGAGTTGCCAAACGGTGTTACCGTTCGGTCAAGAACG
>JAZDJR010000012.1:0-7270 GCA_043803815.1 Microcaldota archaeon
ACAACCAGCAAGCACATCACAGCATCGAAGTCGTGTCAGACGTACCAGCGTTGTAGAGACGGAGATACCGCGTGGTCTGAGCCCAAAGCGAAGACCCGCGGTCGTGCAGGGGGTCATAGGGGCGAAGCCCCTATTGTCATTTTAACCATTCACTCACCTCACTCTAACGCTAAACTGATTTTGAGCGCGCCGTCCACTTTTTTCATTGTGTCGGGTTTTAAGGAACCGATTTTTTTCAGGATTCGGTGCTCTTTTGAAATGGTGCGGATTTGGTTGCATAAAATCAGGCTGTCTTTGGGAAGGCTTGCTTCGCCGTGCGGAACGAAAACGGTAAACGGGTATTCTTTTTCAATAGTTGAAGTAATGGCCGCAACGATAGTAGTCGGGCTGGCCGAATTTCCGATATTGTTTTGGATAACCAGGCAAGGGCGTGTCTTTCCCTGCTCGGAACCCTTGGTCGGCTCCAAATTGGTTAATACCACATCGCCGCGTTTAATATTCATCCAGCATCTCGTCCGCTTCTTTGCTTGCGTATTTCCACTCGTCTTCCATTTCAAGTGCGAGTTTGGCCTGCTTTTGGTATCCTTCCGCCATTTCTTTTTCCAATTGTTTTTTGTTCCGGGTTTTTACAATCACAATCCGATTATCCTCGATTCTGACAACAACAAGGTCCTTGGAACGTAACCCTTCCTTTTGGCGGATGGACTTTGGAATCGTAATCTGGCCCCGCTCGCCCACAACCGCAGTCGATTCAAACATCTTTTCACTCACTTTTGGCTTTCCCATACCAATACATACCGAATACATATTTATATCCCTTCGGGTTTCGGCAGTTGTCGAACTAAAAAAGGCGAACGGTTTTTGAAAAAATCCGGGTTACAAGATTCCGAGCAAAAATCCCGCTAACGCAAACAGCATGGCTTTTTTGAACGAGGATTGGGATTCCTTGAATTGGCGCAAAAAAAACTGCCAAAACGCGTAATAAAAAAGCAAAATCGCAACCAAAACAAAAATCAAAAATAATGTGTTGCCGTAAATCCCGAATGATAATGGCACAAACGCGCTGATGGCGGCTAAGCCGATTAAAATGCTGACCACAATTTGCAAAGCGAGGACTGTTAGAACCATTGGCAACGTTTTTTTGGCTCCCTTGTCTTTTGTAATATCCTGGCAATCCTTGACGATTTCTCTTGCCCAGTTCGCAAAAAACGCGCTGGTTGCAAGCCAAATTACCACGTCAAAGCGCTGGAAAATCGCGGCGCCAAACACCAAGGGCAAAGCCGTTCCCAACGCCACCACCACGTTTCCAACGTACTTGTATTTTGATAATACTGCCGAATAAGCGATTAACAAAACCGAAATAATAACCGCAATCTTAAAGGGCAAAATTCCCGCAAAAAAAGCCGCAACGTTTCCCGCTGCAAACAGTCCTGCGGACAAAATGAGCAAATGGTGCTTGTTTTCTTCGGTCAAATGCTTGTACTTGGGTCCGTGCTTATAATCGATTGCAAAATCGTAATAATCGTTGACGCTTTGTCCCGCACTTGCAATCAAAAAAGCGGCGATTACGGCTAAAAAAACAGGAAACGAAAAAACAAGGCCATTGGCTGCAATGCTGGCACCGATATAAACCGCAATGGCCGCCATGAGGCTGTTAATGGGCCGAATCGCGGTTTTTAAATCGACAAAACGCATTTTTTGGCCTTTACTTGCTGGTTTTGCTTGCTTTTCGCACTTTGTGCTTTAAGCGCAATTTTTGGCTGCCGCATTTCCGGCACTTGGCGGGCTTTTTGCCCTCGCTAGTCCGGTTTTTGGCATTGCAGCGCATGCAAATCCACATATTCGCAAACAATCGCTTGTCCGCTTCAGGAAAACGAGCCATACTTTTTCACAAAAAAGGTCCAAATTTTACTAATTCGTCAACGGAACTATTTAAAAACAATTTTGGAAAAACACTACTTAAAGCGCTTAAAATCGAATTTTAAGCAATCAATTGGCAAGCCTTTAAACCAAAACCAAAAGCAAAAAAACCCTAACCAAAAGGCCTTACCAATCGGCCGCCCCGTTCGTCTAGCCCGGCCAAGGACACAAGCCTTTCACAAAACCTTTTTAGAAAAAAGGTTTATCAAAAAGCACCCTTCGGGGACAGCCTTTTTGCCGAGTAAAAAACCTCGGAAAAATCGGAAAAAAACCGGTTTGAAGTGAGCTTGATACCTGGGTTCAAATCCCAGACGGGGCAATTACCTTACAGTGCTTTGCCCTTCCCATTAAATCGTTTTCGTAAAACTGTTGACGAAACACTCATTGGAAAATTATACGAAAAACAGCGCCCGAAGGGCCGTTTAAGCGGATGGTTGCGAATTAATTAAAAAGTTCAGCGGCTGCAATTTTTCGTATAACTTGATTGATTTCTTCCATGAGAAATTGGGGTTTTCGCTCTTTTAATTGTTCGGCCAAAAAAGAGTCATAATTAATTTTAAGTTCTTTTTTTAGAAAAACTAAAGATGCAACAAGTTCTTGTTGTTCTGATGTCTGAAAATCACGTAAAAACCGTTTGACATTCGCACAAATTAGTTTTTCGTTATCATCTATTTCTTCCCCTGAAATTTTTTCTGTTACGATTTTGAAACCAGTATTGGCTAATGAAGAGGAATAGGGTCCCCGCACATACCACGTAAAATTTGTTTCTAATGGAAAATTGGCAGTTTTTAATAAGAACATTACTTTTTGAAATGAAATTCGGTCATCCATTTCTTTTACACTTACCTCTTTACCCGATGCCAGACTATAGGCCGTCTTTATTTTTCCGAATTCTTGCACATTCATAATTTCACTATTACAGTGTGTTCTTTTTTTTATAATTGTTTGGATGCCCCGTATTTCCGTTCATTAAACGTCCTTTTTGGCGTTTTTGAGCCGTTCAATCATTCCGTCCTTTCCGTTTGAGCCGCCTAACATCTCTTGAAGCTCTTTTCGAAGAGCAGCCGGGCTATTTTCAGCGTCGCCCACTTTGTGATTCTCCTCATTAAACTCTTGAATTTTGAGGTAAACTTCTTCCAATGCACGCACTAAAGCTTCCTCAACCGGCGGTTCCAACAAAAAATGACTTAAACGGTGAGCCGGAATATCTTTTCGAATTTTGATCTGTTGTAATCGGTCTGAAACAAAATTTAACTCATGGATTAAACCATTAATTTTGTTGATGGTCCTTTTCTTTTCAACCAGCAAAAAAGTGTAGCCGGCACCTTGCAATCCCCATACCATTTCACGCAAATCACTGTCGCGTTTAACCGTAAAAGACTCAAAATCTAATTCTGAAAATCGTTGCAAAATCATTGGTCCTTCTTGCGGTATAATTTCGACCAAAGGCGCCTCTATTAACAATTTTGGCGCCAAATAGATTTTGATTCGCGCATCTAACTTTTCCAAGTTTCCACTATCGGTTTTACAAAACGCTTCCACATTTCCGTCAAACCGATTTTGAGCAAAACCATTGATTCCAAGCTTCAAACAAACACTTCTCAATGCCTCCCGAAACCCCACACCCTGAATCTGGTCGCCCCTAATAATTACCCAAAAGTACGAATCCCGCATACCACCAAACCCCCGTCAAAACCATTAAAAGCATGGCCAGACCTCGTTGCCGGTGAAAACCTTGAGTATCCAAAAATAGCCGCCGAACCCCATTAGTGGGGCAAGTGCCGTTTAAGCGGATAGTTTTGAAAAAATAAAAAAATTGAACGAAACTAGCCGAGCTCGATATTTACTTTGGAATAAAACGGGAGAACATAAACCGTCTGCTTGAATTTCTTAAGAAAAACAAATCCCAGATTTTTTAAGCTTGCAATGTCCCGGCTGATTGCTTCCTGGTGCCGGTTTAATTCCGCGGCAATTTCGGAAACCGACTTTGGTTTTTGTTCCGTTTGCTCTTCGATTAAATACAAAAGCAAGTCCATTTTTTGGGGGGAAAGCAGTTTGTCCAACTGCCCGTAGCTTTCCAAATAAAGCATATTTTTGGCCTGCTTAATTTCTTTTAGCGGCTTTGCGGAAAACAATTCCTCATAATCCGATTCCATGTCGCCGCCGATGATAATCGTAAGCGCCCTATCGTTTTTTTTCATTTTCCAGCCTCCAAGACTCCCGCTAAAAGTATTATAACGAACAAGTTATATAACTTTCCTGTTAATATGCCTGTCTTTGCCAAGGAAAAATACCCGTTTATTTGAGCCATCGGCTGAAATACCGCTTTTTGTATTCCTGCCAATTATCCAAAATGTCTTTTCTGCACCAAGCAAATGTTTTGGGGGTTATCGGCATTTGAAGGTCTTCTCTTTTGGAATTTAACGATTGGTAAAACCGATGGCAATGGCAATATCCGTGCGAACAATAATACCGAAGAATGGTGTACACCTCGTCAGGCACTTGGCTGATTTGAGTAACCGAAAAACCAAAAAACTCTTTGGAGTTTTCGTCGAACTCATGCCTTGCAATTATGAAGTCTTCAACGCTTCCGTTTAGCGGCTTTTGTTTTTCGTAAAAAACCCGAACCATAAAACCGAAACCCCGCGGCCAAACCAAAAAGAACCTTTTCAAACCCTTAAAAGCAGGTCCAGACCCGATTGCCGGTGAAAAAACCAATTATACGAAAATCAGCCCGCGAAAGCGGCGACGAGACGGACGGCTCACAACACGTGAACTGAACCAAAAAAAATTTAAAGTTTAAAATAATAAGTCGAAAATGGATGTTGAAAAACTTATTGTTTCGGCTGTTGTTGCTATACTTTCTTTTATGATTGTCAATAACTACGTAAAAGATTTTTTGATTGCAAGTAAATGGTCAGCTGAAACCGCAGCCCCGGTAGCACTTACTGTTTCCATTATACTCATCGGAATAATTTTTGGGATAGTGACCATTTTTTTGCACGGTATTTTTAGCCACAACCACAGATAAACGAAAAATCACCGGCAATGAAGTCTCATAACCTATTTATTATTTGCAACGCCAAAGCATTCGGTGATTTCAATGGCAGATTATTATTACGACAAAAAAGGTTATCGCAGGTTTTCTGACAGTGGAACGCCGGTTCATCAATGGGTAGCCGAGAAAAAACTGGGTCGATCGCTTCGTGGCGGCGAGGTTGTTCACCACAAAAACCGCGACAAACAGGACAATAGCCACAGTAATCTGCATGTTTTCCCCAGCCAGCGAAAGCACTGGAAAACGCATAAAAATGACGGTTGGTAGAATTGCCAAAGGAAAGCAGGTTCAGCGGAAATGAACCCCCGACCCATTTATTAAATGCTTAAAAGTAGGTTGGATATTATGTACTCACAGATGCAAAAGACACTTTATAACGAAGGTTTTATGGAAAAACTTACCATCCAAGAGGCGTCGACATGGGCAACTAATTATCTAAAAAGAGACGTATCGGATTCTAATATTTCGTATCTTGTTCAATATGCAAAAATAAACAAGTATTCAATATCTGGCAAAGTTTTTGTCGACAAGAAAGAATTAAAGCGATATTACGACAGTATTGTGATTAAGAAAGAAAAAAACTGGAAAAATCAACTTGGTAATGATCTTGATTGGAGTTTGTCTTTTGATAATCTTAGAGAATCGGAAACAACCAAGCATGTTCACCGACTTCACCCATATAAAGGAAAGTTCATCCCCCAATTAGTGCAATACTTTCTTGACTCACACATTAACACCCATAAAAAAAAGCTTTTTTTTAAATCCGGGGAAATTGTATTAGACCCATTTATGGGTAGCGGTACGACTCTTGTTCAGGCCAAAGAATTGGGGTTGCATTCGATAGGTATTGATATTTCAAAATTTAATTGTATAATCGCTGAGACAAAACTCGACGAGTATGATGTTCCAAAAGTAAAAAGCGAGTTAACAAAAGCGTTAGAGTTAACAGACGAATTTTCTCAACAAATGTTTGACGAAACACTTGATATTGACTTAAAAAATAAACTCTACGAGTTTAACAAACAATATTTTCCAAACCCACAGTATAAGCAGGATATACAAAATGGAAAATTAGTGGAAGAAAAATATTCTGTTGAAAAACTAAAACTGTTCACAGAACTAAATAAAGAACTTTTGGAAAAAATTATTGGGAATAAAACTCAAAAAGCTAAAGCGGGGTTTTTGTCTAAGTGGTTTTCACCAAGGATTAGAGATGAATTATTTTTTTATAAAAAATATATTGATTCATTATCTGATACAAAAATCAAAAGGCTAATGCAAGTAGTGCTAAGCAGAACTGCAAGGTCTTGTCGTGCAACAACTCATTCTGATCTGGCAACACTAAAAGAACCACAGTATTTACCATACTATTGTGAAAAACACAAAAAGATATGCACGCCAATAGACTGCATAATCAAGCACTTATACAAAAATACTTACGATACTCTAACGAGAATAAACGAATTTGCTCGGTTAAAGCAAAATATGTCAGCAGTAGTTATCGAAGGGGATTCAAGAACAGCAAACTTACTTGAAGAAATAAAAAAACAAGACAAAAGACTTGCAGAACTTGTAAAAGCAAAAAAAATTGATGGAATTTTCACATCTCCACCCTATGTTGGACAAATTGATTATCACGAACAACACGCATATGCATACGAACTTTTTAATATTCAAAGAAAAGACGAGCTTGAAATTGGCCCACTTTACAAAGGAAATAATGCAAAATCAAGAGAAGAGTATGTTGAAGGGGTTTCCAAAGTATTGAAAAACATATCAAAATTTGTTAAAGACGACGGAAATTTTTTCATTGTCGCGAATGACAAATACAATTTATATCCAATAATAGCGGAGAAAAGTGGATTAAAAATTGTTGATCAATTCAAAAGGCCGGTTCTAAATAGGACTGAAAAAGTCAGATCGCCTTATTGCGAAATAATATTTCACATGAAAAAATTTTAGTTTTCATTGTTTTCAGTGGTATTTGATATTGCCACGTATTTTTTTAGCTCTTCGATTTGCGTTTGTAATACACCAGTATCCAATTTCATTTTTTCAAATTCTTCCAAACCGCTTACATATGGGTAATATGTTAAAATTTTGGATTCATTAATTTGAGTTCTTCCTGCGTTGTCCTGTAACATGCAATTTAAATGCTGTGTTGCATGATTCTGAAGTTTTTCGGGTTTTCTGAAAAACCCGGTGCAGTTATGCGTTTTCTCCGTATCTTTTGACTTTTTGGTACGCCCAGAACTTGATGGCTGCCTCTTGCGTCATGCCTAACTCACTGGT
>JAZDJR010000013.1:0-18470 GCA_043803815.1 Microcaldota archaeon
GCCACCAGTGAGTTAGGCATGACGCAAGAGGCAGCCATCAAGTTCTGGGCGTACCAAAAAGTCAAAAGATACGGAGAAAACGCATAACTGCACCGGGTTTTTCAGAAAACCCGAAAAACTTCAGAATCATGCAACACAGCACAAAAAAACAGGCGGCAAAATTAAAAAAAAAGAATAAACGGCGATTCAAAAATCAAAAAAGGCAAAAATAAAAAAAATCGGCGATTCAAAATAAAAAAAATTTCCCTTCATTAACCAAAATTAAAGGTGAACAGGGAACGCGGGGAGTAATAATACACCGGATAAGTCGGAACGTAGTAGGTCGGCGCGTAATAATACGTCGGGTAAACAACCGGCGCGTAATACGGCTGGTAGTACGTCGGATAATACGTCGGATAAGAGTAATACGTCGGATAATAGGAATAGCTCGGAGCGTAATACCACGCACTGACATTAGATGCCAAAGCAATCAAAACCAAAGCCGCAATCCCAAACCAAAATTTTTTTCCCGTCATTTTAATCATCATCCCTGTCAAACAAATTATGCGTTATATAATGAAACACGGGAAAACGATGATGCGAATAAACCGGAGCATACGACGGATAATAATACACCGCGGGCAAAACAGGCGCCTGATAATTGGACCAATAATACGGCGTATACGTGGTAAACGAATTGGTCGGAAAATAAGAAGTTTGATACACGACATTGGCATAATAGGCGTTGGCGGACAAAGCCAAGGCTAAAACGCCTAAGATCAATGCAAGTAAGCCAGTCCATTTCATAAGTAACTCTTTCCAATGAAGAACATAAAAAACCTTCGTTTTTGGCTTTTAACCCACAATCAAGGTTTTTAAAGGATTCCCATCCAATAATCCTAATTAACCGTTTTTTGGCTTTGCATCAAACAAACAGCCCAAACCGCGTTTTATGAAATAATTGATTCGGTGAAACCATGGGATTAAGACCCGCCAAGTGCTACAAAAGCGTTAACAAGCCAGCCTACACACGCACCGCTATTACGGTTCCGAAGCGAAATTACATCGGAACTTCCCCAGGAAACAAAATCCGTCAGTACAACCTGGGAAATCCCCACAAGGAATTCACGCACATTTTAGATTTGCAAGTCATGGAAAAAATCCAAATCCGCGACAACGCAATCGAATCCAGCCGAACCACCTTAAACCGCCAGTTCACCAACGACTTGGGCAAAGACACTTTTTTCATGAAAGTACGCGTTTATCCCCACCAAATCCTGCGCGAAAACAAGCAGGCCACAGGCGCGGGAGCGGACCGAATCCAAAAAGGAATGAGCAACCCTTTCGGACGCCCCATCGGACGCGCGGCACGCACCCGAGTCGGCCAGCCCATTTTCAGCACCTTGGTTGACGAAGAAAACGTCGAAAAAGCCCGCAAAATTATGCTTAGAATCGGAAACAAGCTCGGATGCAAAGTCAATGTCCGCGTCGGAACCGACGTTCAATCCTTAGGCTCCAAGCCAAAGCAAGTCCGCGAAATCAAAGAAGAAACAAAAGAAGCCGCGGAGGGCGAAGCAAAGGCGGAAACCGCGGAAGCGGCAGGCGAGCCAGCAGCCGAAACCAAGGACGCCAAAAGTGGCAAAGGCGGCAAACCGGAAGCCAAGACCGCAGGCAAACCCGACGCCAAAAGCGGAAAAACCGACGCCAAAAAAGACGCCAAAAAATAACCCCGCTTCCAACCCGAAAACTGATTTTTAATTTACAATTATTTTTTATTTTCTATAATAATTCGCGGATTATTATGACCGAACTTGAATTCGAACTTGACAAAACCGTTTTTGAAATCAAAAAACGAAAAGCCAAACTTGTTGCCCTGCAATTTCCCGAAGGCCTCAAAACAAAAAGCCAAAAAATCGCGCAAGAAATTGAAAACAAAACCGGCTGCACAACAGTTTCAATTATCGACCCTTGTTTTGGCGCGTGCATGCTGGCCGACGAACAAGCCAAAAAACTCGGCGCAAACCTGCTCGTGCACTTTGGCCATTCCCGATTTTATAAGGAAAGCATTCCGGCGGTTTTCGTTCCGGTGCATTACAAAATTTCGGATTTGCAAATTAAAAAAACAGCTCAAAAAATAAGCGAAGAATTGGAATTGAAAAATAAAAAAAATAATTCAAAAATTAAAAAAATCGGATTGGCCGGAACCGTCCAGTACCTAACCGCCTTGCCCAAAATCAAAACCGAACTTGAAAAACTCGGGTTTATCGCAAAAATCGGAAAAGGACACGGAGTTTTGGACGGGCAGGTGCTGGGCTGCAATTATTCCGCGGCCAACCGCATCATTTCAGAAGTCGATTGCACGGTTTACGTCGGCGACGGACAATTTCATCCCTTAGGAATCGTTTTTGCCACCAACAAGCCGGTTTTTACCATCGAACCGTTCGAGCAAAAATTCCGCGAAATCACGGAAGAAAAAGACCGGTTTATCCGAAAGCGGCTGGTCTTAATTGGAAGCGTATTGGACGCCCACTCATTCGGCATTTTGGTCTCCACCAAAAAAGGGCAATTTGGAATCCAAAAAGCGCTTTTAGCCAAAAAAACAATCGAAAAACAAGGCAAAATCGCGATTATTTTAGCCGGCGACCTGGTCAAACCTGAATACGTTTTGGGAATCAAAGTCGATTGCATGGTAAACACTGCCTGCCCGCGCATCGCAACCGACGATTACAACAATTATTCCGCGCCGGTAATTTCGCTTGACGAACTGCCCTATGCTTTGGGAATAAAAACATTGGAAGAATTTGAAAAACAAAAACAGGTTTAAAAAACATCACAATTTTTCATCAGACGCCGAAGCTTCGCCGGTTTCTTCTTCGCTTTCCTGCACCACGGTCCCATTAAATGGCTTTCCCTGCACCGCGGATTCGAAATTTTCCAACGTGTTTCCGTTCACGAAAATCACGGGCACTTTGGAGCGCTTGACAATCATGCACGCCAACAAGTCGAGCGGAACGTGCGTTCCTGGTTCAAGGCTTTGCTTGGCAACAATTTCAAACAGCTTTTCAAACGACAATTCTCGGTAAAGCCGTGCGCGCGAATTAGTTTTAGGGTCGGAAGAATAAACGCCGTCCACATTGCTCAAATTGACAACCGTTCCGCTCCATTTTTCAGCCAGCAAAGCGGCAACCGCGTCCGTGGTGTGGCCGGGAAACAATCCACCCATTACGGGAACCGTGTTTTTTTTAAGGACAGACCCAATCGATAAAAGTTTGGTTGGAAGCATATAACGCGAATTCGGCAAAAATTTGGAAAACAGCAAGGCGTTTTGGCGGGTAGCCAAAATCCCGAGCTCGTCGCATTCAAACAAGGTTGCCCTTGCTTCTTTGGCGGCTTCAATCGCAAAACGCGCGGGCCTTCCGCCGCCGACCACAACCGCAAACCGGTTGCCTTCGCGGTGCAGGCCCGCAATCGAACCCGCGATTTTCTGGAACGCGGAAATGTTCGGACCGCCGGTTTCGTCAAACAGCAAAGAACCGCCGACAGAAATCACAAACACCGTCGAATTGGAACCGCTGGAAGGCGAAGCTGCAGGGGAATTTTCCTTGTCGGCTTCAGCCATTGCGGATTCAAAAAACTCGGGGAACATGGCAGAATAAGGATTTTTGGGTTTTAAAAGAATTATGGAGTCTTTTTGGTATAAGAGAACCCAAAACCGGTTTTTTGAGTTGAATTTATGGCTAGTATCAAGCAGTCCTTTGAGGAAATCGACGAAAGCGAAGCAACGGTTTTCAAAAAACGCCTGGCGAAACTAAAAGAATACAGCGGACGCGGAACCGAATTAATCAGCCTGTATGTTCCAAAAGACGCGGATCGAAGCACGGTCATGGGGCAGCTCACCGAAGAAATGGGGCAAAGCTCCAATATCAAAAGCGCCAACACGCGCAAAAACGTGCAAGGCGCCTTGCGAAAAATTCTGCAATTTTTAAAAAGCAACGATTTTAACATTCCCGAAAAAGGAATCGTCGTGTTTTCGGGAAACATTTCGGAAATGGAAGGCAAAACCGACATCCGGTTGTTCACCATTCACCCGATTCGGCCGCTGAAAACCAAATTGTACTGGTGCGACTCGGAATTCCATCTCGCGCCGCTGGAAGAAATGGTCCAGCCGACCGAAATTTACGCGCTGATTGTGCTGGACAAGCGCGAAGCGACCGTTGCCGTGCTCACGGGAAAAAAATTCGAAATCGTGGGGCATTTCACGAGCGCGGTTGCGGGAAAAACGCGCGCGGGAGGACAAAGTTCAGTTCGCTTTGAGCATTTGCGCGAAGAAGCCGCCAAGGATTTTTACCGCCGCGTATCCGAAAAAGTAAACCAATTGCTGACGGAATACGAAAACAAGCTCAAAGGTTTTATCATCGGCGGCCCCGGCATGACCAAGCACGAATTCCTAAAGCAAAGCACGTTGGATTACCGGCTCAAGGACAAAATCATTGGCATGCTGGACGTCTCCTATACCGATGACAGCGGAATCCGCGAACTGATTCAGCGCTCCGAAGATTTGCTTTCCCAGTCCGCGATTACGCGCGAACGCCAAATCGTCAACCGGTTTTTGGAAGAAGCCGTTCGCGACGGACTGGCCGCCTACGGCCAAAAACAAGTCGAAGAAGCGCTTCTAAAAGGCCAGGTTTCCGACCTTTTGATATCCGAAGGAATCGAATGGATGGTTTACAAGGTTTTGTGCGACAAAGACGGGTTTGCCAAGGAAATCATAGTCAAAGACCCCAAAAAAATGGACCCAAACGCCCTAAAATGCGAAAAATGCGGGTCTAAAACCGAAATTCTGGAAGAAGTCGACTACATGGACTGGCTCGTCGAAAAAGCCCATAATACCAGTTCCAAGACCAATGTCATCAGCCAGGACACCTCCGAAGGCCAGACCTTTTACCGCGGATTCGGGGGAATCGGGGCGATATTGCGGTATAAGTAAAAAAACGGAATAAAAATGATAGAACTCGTTCCATGGACCCATGTTGCCGAAACCCAAAAACATGAAGATGTCATAAAGTATGTTGAATCCCTTCCCAAAGGAACCATTATTTGCCTTGAAGTTTCCCAATCCCGCCTTGAAGAGCTCAACCGAATTATTTCAAGCCCGCAGCAACACGACTGGTCAAACAACGAGAAAAAAAGTACGCTTGCCCATATCGAACTCATTTACGTGTGCGAAAAAAACTGCTTGAAAATTGCGCCGCTTGGACAGCGCTCCGCATTGCGAAAATATCAAAAAATTGTACGCAACAAACAAGTTCGCGAACATTCAAACGAAACCGACGAGTACGAATTTGCCATGGCCCAAAACGCAAAGAAAGTATCCGATTCAAGACCCGGTAAAAAAATTGTCATAATAACCGGCGCTTTACACACAATTCCGCTTTTTATAAATCTGAGAAAACTGGGCGCACAGCCCAATATTGTTACGGCAATATTTCGCGATGCCACAAACCGCAGAAAAATGATTGCATTAAATCATCGTTTTCGCCGTACACTGCTAACCAACAGCCCTGAAAAAAGACCGCAGTATATGCGAGAATACGCAAAATTCCCGCCTCAGTCCCTTCGAAAGATTGAAAAAGGCCAAGAGATTGGCGCATTAATAAAAAAACAAATAGAAGAAAGGGAAAAAAAACGGCAAGAGCGCAGGAATAAAAAAATACGAAAGTGAAACCATGCAAAACCCGTTTTCCACGAAATCAGAGGGCATCGGCGGCGACATCAAGCGCCGCTACGCGGATTTTATTGTCGAAGAAATCCAGACCGACCACAGCAAAAGAGCAGTAACACGGTTCGTGCAGGAAAACGCGTCGGAAAGCGCAACGCCGATTGAAATACCCGAAAAACCCAAGGACTCCGCGTACCAGCACCTGCATTTTGACTTGGAAAAAATAAACCTTGACACCAATTCCGCGGTCAGCCGCATCGCCAGGTTTTTTCATTTGAGCCGCAAACGAATCGGCTATGCGGGTCTCAAAGACAAGCGCGGGATTACCTGCCAAAGAATCTCCGCTTACGAACCCGACGTTGAAACGATTAAAAAATTCCAGTCCCGCGGAATCGACCTTAGAAATTTCGAATGGAAAAAAAACAAAATCGAAATCGGCGATTTAACCGGAAACGCGTTCACCTTAATCATCCGCCACATTGACTTCGACATAACTGAAACGGGTAAGCGCCTTGAAAAAAACCTGATGGAAATCGAACAAAACGGAGTGGCCAATTATTTCGGCGAACAGCGATTCGGCGGCATCCGCAACATTACCCACAAAGTCGGAAAAGAACTGGTTAGGGGAAATTTTGAAAATGCCGTCATGATGTACCTGACCGAACCAAGCGAAAAAGAGCCCGTTGAACTGACCAATGTGCGAAAAGAACTGAAAGAAAGCAAAAATTTTTTGGCGGCCGCAAGGACATTTTCCGAAAACAACCGCTTTGAAGCCGCGTTGTGCCAGCACCTGCATCAGCACCCCAAGGATTTTGTGGGCGCGTTGGCGGTCCTTCCCAAAGCCATGCGCTACCTGTTCACGCACGCGTACCAATCGCATTTGTTCAACGAAATCATTGCAGAACGAATCAAGCAAGGATTCGGCATAACGCCGATTTCAGGAGATGTTTTGGAAAACGGAAGCCCGACCGCGCCTTTGTTCGGATATGAAACCAAATTTTCCGACGCTGACGCGGGAAAAATCGAAAAAACCGTGATGGCAAGCCAAGGAGTATCACTGACCCAGTTTCGGATTCCCCAAATGGCGGAATTGTCCTCCAAAGGCAGCAGAAAAAAAATCGTGTTGCACCCAAACAACATGAAAGTGCTGGAAATTACAGAAGACGAACTAAACGAAGGAAAAACAAAAGTCAAATTGTATTTTGAACTGGAAAAGGGAAGCTACGCCACCACAGTATTAAACGAAATCATCAAAAACACGGGTTCCGCGTAATGTATTAAAAAGAAGGAAAAAACATGGATTCCATAAAACCAAATTTATTGCTTCGGCTGGTTCCGCTTCTGCTTGGAATCGCATTGCTGTTTGTTTTGTTTGCCCAAACCGATTTTTCAATTTTTAACGAACTTTCAAACGCCAATGTTTTGGGGGTGCTTATTGCCATTGCCTTGGTTTTGGTGACGCTACTGTTTCGTGGAATCAAATGGAATTATATTTTGGGATTTTACGGGGTTAAGCAATCCAACTGGCGGGCCACGCAAGTATTTTGCATGGGAACCATGGTGGGATTTTGGACGCCGCTCAAACTCGGAATTTTTGTGCGTGCACTTTACGTCAAGCCTCTCGCGTTAACCAAAAGCACGGCATCCATTCTAATCGACCGCTTAACCGACATTTTGCTGGTCGTAATCATGGCCATTATTTTGTTTTCGTTCTTTTTGGTAGCGGCCACTTTTGAACACGCCGCACCGCCCTTGGAAGGAGTTTTTTTGGTCTTAATTATTATCGCGGTTGGAATTTTGGCTTTTTTGCTGCAGTCCAAAACCGTCATCGGTTTTTTGGAAAAAGTTTTTTCCCGGTTAATCCCCTTTTCAAAGCTTCGCGTAGCCGTTACCCAAACCTTTGACGAAATCGGCGCATATTTAAGCAGCCCCAAACGAGCCGCACTTGTTTTGGGGTTGGGCGCTTTGGGGTTTGTCAGCACTATCGGATACTATTTTTTTACGGCGTTTGCCCTGCACGTTTCGATTCCGTTCACCTGGCTTTCAGCCATGGTGGCACTTACAATCCTGATTGAAACCATCCCTGTCACCGCTTTGGGATTTGGAACCCGCGAAGGGGCATGGCTGCTGGCAAGCCCAATATTGCAAATCACGCCAAGCCAGGCCGTTGCCTTGCCCCTACTCGCAACACTCATCAATTACGCCACGCTAAGCGTCATCGGATTGAGCTTGTCGTTTGAAAAAAAAGACACGAAGACAGCGGCACTTGAAAAGTAAAATTAAAACGATTAATTTTGCTATTTTTTGAATTAAAAAAGAAATTAAAAATCCGGTTAATCAAATCGTTTTTGAATCAAAAAGGCGCTTATTTTTTATTTTTGGGGAACCGCAAAAACAGAATATTTGGCCGATGAATACACTTTGTCCAAAAACGAAAACCGCTTGTCCGAATCAAATTCGGCGATGTTCGTGACGCTGGTCGAGGAACGGTTTGTATACACCAAAACCGAAGAGACATTATAGTCGCTAAGCACATTCGGATCGGCATTAAGCAAAAAATCGTACACGGCTTTTAACTGTTCTTCTTTTGAAAACTCGACATATAAATCAGCCACTACTTTTCGCTGCGAAAAAAAAGCCGTCGCATGGCCCAAAACAGGCTCGGTTAATACCGCGTCACCGGGGTTTGAAACGCTTTTTAAAAAAATAAACGGCGACAAGTCCTGATTGGAAAAAACCGTGGCGGGTTCGCGCGGCAATTGCAAAAACAACGCGCTTGCCAGCACCAGTACCAGCACGACTTGAGCCGCGGAAAAAAACCGCTTGGAAAAAAGCGGGCGAAGCGAAGCTGAAAAAAGGGATTCCAGCACAAAAACCCCCAACACAATTCCGATCAGCACGTTGACCCGAAACGAAATCAGCCAATGCAATGCTAAAAGCGCAATCAGCCCAAGCCACAAAATGCGCAGGCGAAACGGCATTTTGAAAAACGCGATTAAGCCGCCAATCACGCAAAAGACCAAAACCGCAAAAACCGGCGGAGTCAGTTCGCCGGCCAAAAAATAAACCGAGCCCTGAACGGCGTATCCCCACTGGTCGGAAAGTGACTGGTTTGGAATTCCGCCGTTCCACACCAAGGGAACAAACAATCCGGCAAAAAAAATCCCGCCGAGCGCAAAACTGGCGGCCATTGATTTCCGGTTCTTTTTCCATCCGGTAAACGCGACCGCAAACAAAGCGGTTAATCCGGCGGCCGCCAAAAACAGCGGAATTTGAATAAAGGCAAGCACGGCCAAAAGCACGGCTGCTTTAATCACTGAAAAGCGTTCGGATAGCAATTCTGAAACGCAAAAAAACATCAGGCCGAGCGCCAACACGTGGCGGGGAGAAACAAACGTCATGTTAAAAGAAAAAAATACAAGCCATGCAAAACCGAGCAAACAGGCCTGTTGAAAAAAGCCAAAACCAAGGCGACGGCCCAATTTTAATATTCCAAAGCCAAAAAACAAAATGGCGACGAGGCTGGCCCAGGCAAACGCGGCAAAAAAATTGGTTCCATTTATACTTGCCAATGCGGATTCCAGCACAAAAAAACCAGGGGCAAAAGTTTGAGGCCTTCCCAAAAAACTATAGTTGTCCCAAGTTACCAATCCTTGGTGTTCAAACACGGCTTGGCTTTGGCGCTCATAAAAAACATTCCATTCCCACCAATGCGACGGCAAAACGAATTGAACCAAGACCACCAAAACCAACACGCCAATCAAAAGTGCGATGGCGTAATAGTCGCTGCGGCTCCAATGAAACGGCCGGGCATTTTTAATCCAGTGCCGCCACGCAATCAAAAAACCGAGCCAAACCATCCATTGGGTAAGCGCGTTCCATGGAATTCCCAGCCAAAAAAAAACAATCGGAATGACGATTAGGGCGGCCAAAAAGCCCAGGGCAAAACCCGCAAATCCTTCCCAAGGCCCTTTTTTGTATAGGCTATAAAACAAAGCCCCAAACCAGGACAGGGCAAACAATGCAAACAAAATCGGCTGTTCCAATGCGGGTTTTCCAAACGGTTCGGCCGGCACGGCGGACACTTTCCAGGCCGCAAGTTTTGTTTCTGTGCCCGCGTGAAAAAAAACAGTTTGTCCGCCGGCTTGCATTTTTATTGCATTGGATTTTTTTTCTAAAAGTGCTGCCGCAAGGCAATGCTCGATTTTGCCATTGGAAAAAAAGGCGGTCGCGATTTTGGTTTCATTGACCAAAATATCCGCGTTTAACGGGGTTTGGGCATTGGACGAATTCCAGGTCGCGCCAAAACAAACCGGGCTTTGCGGGGTTGCTTGATTATAATAGTCCATTTGCAATTCGGAAAAGTCCGTGGTTTGGGCGGCGGAGTGCCAAAAAAAACCGGAAACCACAAAGCCAAAAGCAAGTATTGCAAAGAAGCCAGCCAAAAGAAGTCGGGGAGTCAGCCATTGGCAGGGTGTTTTTTTTTCTGCGGCGGTTTTTGGGGTGCGAGCCATAACTAAAACAAAATCAATCCAAAAAGGTAAAAAGAACTATGCGTCGATTTTGTTGCGGTTTTTGGAGAGCAAAAACCAGTCCATGGGCTGTCCGGCCAAGGCTTTAAAGATGCCAAGGGAAACATAAAATACGACGATTAAGCCGACGGAAAACGATGCCGCCAAAAACCGAATCGCGTCTTTAAAACCGTGGTTGGCCAAAAACGCGATGAGAATGGCAAACAAAAAACCCGTGGTTAACAGCATGTTAATCGCGGTTGACTTAAGCAAAAATGCCACGTTTTCATACGTTGGATAGGTCGGATTTGAAAACGATGAAAGGGTTCCCAAAACCATTAGCCCCAGCAGCAATACGGTGAAAAGGTAACCGGACGCGTTAATCAATATCGCCCACTTTTTTTTGCTGTCGGTTTTGGAAGAAACGGCAATGGAAACGGCATGCAATTGCAGCGCGTTAATGCAGCCGTAGGCCCATCGCATTTGCTGGCGGCTTAAATCCTTTAATCGAAACGGAACTTCGCATTCGCACGTTAAATCGCTTAAATACAAAATCCGCTTGTTTTCCCCGAATAAGCGGTATGAAAATTCGACGTCTTCCGTCAGGCTGCCCATTTTCCAGCCGCCCAACGCGTCCAGGTCTTTTTTTCGAATCGCTTCGGCGGAACCGCACAGGGTAATTGTTCCCATGTTTTGGCTTAAAAACGGCAATACCAATTGGTGATACAGGTACAAAATGGATGCTCCTGCAACGGAAACAATGTTTTGATTCGCGTTGGTGGGAACCCATCGCGCCTGAACCGCGGAAAGCGTGCGGTCTTGCTGAAATGGCGCGATGATTCGCTTTAAAAAATCGGGAGCCGGCGCAAAATCCGAGTCAAACACGACAATTATTTCTCCGGACGAATTGGCCAGCATGTTGTTCAGATTGCCGGCTTTAAATCCCGCGTTGGTTTCGCGTTTTAAAACCCGGACTTGTTTGGAAAATTTTTTTTCAAACTCTTTGAGTTTTTTGGACACGGCGGGATTGCTGCTGTCGTCCCCGATTAAAATTTCAAACCGGTTTTTGGGATAATCAAACGCCATGCAGCTTTTGGCGCATAAAAGCACGGCCAGTTCGTTTCGCGTAGGAAGATGAATGCTAATCATCGGCGCTTTTTTTTCGTCAAACGCCGCTTGTTTTTTGGGGGGGCTTGAAAAAAAACTGGCAATGGCCATGATCAAATAAAAAGCCGATACCAGGACCGCCAGCGGAAACAGCACGGTAAAGGCAAGGGCGGATATGGCATGAATCGGGTTTAACACGGGCGAAAAAACAAGCAATTTGGAAGTTAACGGCCACAGTCCCTGCAAAAACTGCGTAAAAACAAATGCGATATCAAACATCGGATTCTCTTCCCAAAGAACTTAAAACATGCAAAATATGTAAAAAAAAGTATTTAAACACACCATTATAGCCGTTGGAAACGGCTTAATTTTGAATTTGCCCCGCTACGGCATTAATGTTGTCCAATTGGGATTGGGCGTTTTCAAACATTTTGACCAGGGTTGAAAAGGACGCAATGGCAATGTCTTGCGGGTTTTTCGGCGAAACCGTTACTTGATTAGAGGAAACGACTACTTGGGTTTTGGGTAGGGCGCCGTTCGGCAATAATACCTTGATTTTTTTTCCTTCAAACTCTTTTTCAAACAATTCGCATTGCGAAACCGTCAATTCGTCATCGGTTAATACGTCGCCGCGGTTGGTCCGGCAGGTTAACAGCGCGTTTGAACCGGATTTGACCAAAGTCAGCGTCGTGACTTCTTTGTGGTTGGCAATCAAAATCACCGAAAACAAATTGAGGCTGTTGGACATATACTGGTTCAAAGGGCCCTGAACCTGGGTTTCAACCGCAACCAAAAAATCGCTTCCTTGGCCAAACTGCTTTAAGCCGTCGCTAACGGGCTGTTCGTTGGAAACAAAAGACACGCTTTTTTCGTTCAGTTCAAACGCGTACGGCTTGAAAAAACTCAAAAGCCCCAAAACGGCAAAGCCCAAAATCAACACGATTACTAAAACCAAAACCGGTTTCCATTGGTCGATTGTTTTCATCAAAAGATTTTCCCTGCAAAAAAACTATAAACCAATCCAAATGAATGGGAAAACGCTTTAAAATTGGCCAAGGCAAATCCGACCAAAAAAAAACAATTCATTAAAAAGTCATTAAAAATTCCGGCAAAATCCAATCCGTTTAAATTCAATCAGTCCAAATCCGATTCGTCCAAATCCAATCGGTTCCAATTCAACCAATTCCAATTCAACCCCTTCCACTTCAATCGTTTAAATCCAATCGTTCGATTCCAAACAAACCCGTTGCGGATTTTTTGCCGGACGATTCTTACGACCTGTTCAAAATAAAAAAAAAGAAAAAGAAAAAAAATCCCCTTTCGGGGACCTTTTTTTTAGACTTATTGCAACAAACCGGTCAAGGCGGTGATGAGTTCTTTGGCCGCGTTCATGGTGTCCGTAGCTGTATATCCGGCAACAACGATGTTACCGCTTTCCAGTTTTTGGGCTACCGTTTGACCCGAGGTTTGGAGTTTGTCTTCCAAAGTCAAGGTTCCGTCGACTTCCAAATTCTTTGCCAGGTTGTTGGCAAGGTATCCGCCGACAATGATGTAGTTTCCTGACGGGGGTGACTGGTCCGTGTATACCAGCTGGCCAACAGGCATGATGGCTTCGTAGGATGCCGGAACACATGCTCCGCTTCCTGCGCTGCAGGTGCCGTTGATGCCGGTAATGGTTACCGAGGTTCCACCGGTCGTAGTGAACGTGTCGCCGTCACTCAAATCATTCGAGTCTTCTCCACCCGAAGTTGAGGTCGTGACTTCGTTGCTTTTGACAAGGAAGTAGGACTTCATTTGTCTGTCCGGCAACGTCATGGTGACATCGCGGTTAGCCAGTTCGATTTTGGAACCGTTGACAGTGTAGGCTTTTTTGTAGTTTCCGCTGGACTGTCCCGGGTCTCCGTTGTATTCGCTGAAGTTGACCAAGTTCTGGTCGCTTTCGATGTACATGACAGCCGTGTTGAGCGTGGTTAGGCTCGCGGGTGCACCTGTCAAGGTTCCGGCCCAGTTTTGTTTTCCGCCGTTTCCAATGGCTTGCGTGTCGATTGTTCCTTGGCTGCCGTTTTCGGTATCCCATAGGATAAAGGCTTGCGCGTTGGCGGCATTGGGGCCTCCGGTTGGAATGGTGGTGCTGGTGGTTCCGAGTCTTTCTGCGACTTTGAAAACCGCGGTTCGGTAGATGTTGGTTGTGCTACCAGGCTGATTTCCGTTAAAGTCGTAGATATCCGGCCAGTAATAGGGCCTGTGGGTACGGTTGCTGTCGGCAGGACCCGTGTTGGCATCGCTGATTTCGATGTATCCTTGCTGGGCTTGGTTAAGCAAGATGTTGACATCGTTGACCGCGGTTCCGAGTAGGAACAAGTCGCCGGCGCTGTACTGCAACGAATCAATGTATCCGCTGTAGTTGGTTGTGTCGCCGCTATTTTGGCTTCCGCCGACTAATAGGAGCCAAAGTTGACTGGATAGGGTTGTGCTTTTTCGGGCCAAATACTTGTATTGGGTTCCGTTCTTTCCTTTGAGTACGACAATGGCCGAGCTATCCCAGTTGACATCGTTTGCAAGGACGCTGACGTTATAGTCCGTTGTTATCATGGGAATGCTTGCGCTGTCGTTTTCAACTGCGAACTTGTTAATGTCGCTTTCCGAGCTGGTCCAATAGGCTTGCGTGCTGGTTCCGTCAAAGTTCAGGACTGTTCCTGTTGATGACGTTGCCTGCAATTTGATGGCCATTGGAATCCAGTGTTCGGTTCCGCTGACATCAAAGTAGTGGATGGTTCCATAGGTGTCGCCCGTGGTTCCTGCTGCCGCGCCTTTCAAGAACTCCACTTTGGTTTTTTGGACGCCGGCATCGTAAAATCCTTTGAATTCAAAGGTTCCGAGCTGGTCTAATCCGGTTCCGTGGAAGAACTCGAATTGGGTTGGATGGGTACCCGGGTAAAGAGCTTGTGCTGACCATAACGGTGAACTAGTGGTAAAGTTATAGTTGCTGCTGTTTTTGATTGTGATTCCCGTTACTGTGCCTGCGCTGGTTGTAAACGATGCGACCCATGGAATGTTGCTTCCGTTGCTGTTCGGGTCGTAGGGCACTTCGCGTCCGCTTTGAATTTCAACGCGCGAGGTTCCGACAACAGTTTTGAACGTGTATATGGTCGAATTGTTTTGGGTCGTCGAACCGACTGCGGTTAATCGGATGCGGGTTGCCAAAATTTCTACGCCGTTGTTGCGGAAGATGATATCGGTGCCGCCGCTGAATTGGTCGCTTTTGACGACAACGCCTTGGTCGTCAAGCAATGATACACCGGCTACGTTAACTCCGCTGACCAGCGAACCGCCGTCAAATCGGATGGTGTAGGTTTTGCCGTCTCGGCCAAGTGCCGTAAAGGTATCGCCGGATGTGTAGATATGGTCTGCGCCGTCTTCTACCAATACGACGTCTGAACCGCTTGAGTTAATGGAGTCTACGACGTAGCTTTTTCCCAAAAAGTGGATGGGAATATAGTCGTCGCTTCCCGTGTCCGTGAACGGATAGGGAACTCCGGGCGAAAGTGATACGTTGTAGTTCATATCGCTGGAGTTGATGGTAGCCACGAGGTCTTTGATGTTGCTGGTCGTATCCATTTTTCCGTCGGCTTTGATGCCAAGGGTTTCAATGACAGTCATGCTTGTTGCGGCGTTTCCATCAATGATTCGGTTAACGGTTCCGTTGAAGAACTGGGGAAAATAGGTGCTTCCAATGGATTCGTAGTATTCGACTCCGCTGGTTACACTATTAAGGTTTGCGTTGTTATATTCGCGTACGCCTCCGCTAAAGGTTTGGGTTCCGCCGACATTTACGTTGACAGTTAAGTCGGTTGGGGTTCCTGCGCTTCCTTCAGTTCCCTGAGTAACGCTGGTCGTTTTAGTCGACAGTTGCGCTACTTTGGCGGCGATGTTGCCCGCCCAAACTACGTCGCTTACCGCGGCATTTGAACCGACAACGACGCTGACAACCGGTGTTCCGGTCGCTGAGACAATGTCGCTTTTGGTTAAATCCGTGAAAGCTGCTGTTGCAAACGCTGCACCGACCAATACGGTCCCTGCGGCAATTGCAGCCAGCTTTTTGATGTTCAGTTTTCTCATGTTTTTATTCACCTCACATGATTCTGGTTAAGATCACAAACAAGTCGTTCTTTGGGTTACCGGCTTTCGCTGGTTCAACCTAAGAAAGACTTGCAAGTAACGTGCCCGCCATGGTTTAAATTGGTTTCGTTTTAGGCCTAAAACCCCCTTTTGAAAGGGGTTTTGTAAGGCGATTTTTTCGTTTTTTTCCTAAAGCCTTATCGGCAATCCCCGAAAGGTGGTACAAACACCTTTTTTTCGTCAAAAGCAGTAAAAACAGGTTAAAATAGGCTTAATCTCTTTATTTGTATAATTGGCGGTTTAACCTTTCGATTTCGGTCCGGTTCATGAGTTTAACCAGCTGGTTGGAATACGCGTGAATCATTTGCGCCATGTCCAATAAGCCTTCCTGCAAATCGTGGCCGTCAAATTGGATTGTGCTGGGTTTTAGGACTTCGATGGAAGAAGGGCCGTAGTAATACATGAATTTGACCAGGGTTTTGAAGTCTTTGATGCCGATAGTCAAATCCAAAAAAGTGGAATACCAGTCGTCGTCTTTGAGCGTGGTTGCTTTGGAAATATTGTAAACCGTAAACTCGGGGTCGTTTTGGATGGCTTCGCCGAGTTTATCCAGTTGTTTTTTGAGCAATTCCGGTTCAATGGCTTTTAGTTCGATGGTGGCGCGAACCCGCAGGCCGAATTTGTCTTTTTCCGCGATTTCTTTTCTGCGCGACAGTTCTTCAGCGATTTCTTTTTTCAAGGAATAGCGCGTCGGAAAGCCGTCTTTTTTTTCCACCAAATCGAGTTTGACGAGTTCTTTCAGTTCGTTGGCTATTTTGCCGGACGAACAACCGGAAACCTTGGCGAGTTCATCCGCGGTTTTAGGCGCGTTTATCAGGTGCAAGGCCAGTTTTTTTTGTTCTTCTGAAAAAGACATACTAAAACAGGTTAACCAAGTTATTTTAATCCCTTATTCAGCTCAATTCGTAGTATGGTGCTGGATACTATTCCCAATCAGCTGGGCCAGACAACCGCCGATTCCGCGGTTCAGGCGGGCCGGCAGGCGTTAGCGTTTGTCGGCGACCCCGCGATATTGATTTTTGGCATTGTTTTGGTCATTGCCGCGGTTTTGATATTGTATTTTTTAAAACAATTCCTCGTTAACTCGATTCTTGGAGTCGTTGCATGGGTAATTCTTAATTTTGTGTTTAATATTCACCTGCCGTTTTGGCTTAGCCTGATTGTCGGCGTTATTTTCGGGCTTGCGGGCATCGGCGTACTTTTGGTGCTGCGTTTTTTGGGAATCCTGTAAAACCAGCATATAGTATAAATTATAAGCGGTATTTTCCCTATTTTTCTTATGCAGCCATTCGATTGCGACTTGCATTTGCACGGCAAATTCGCGGGCGGAGTTTCCAAGGAATGCACGATTCCGGTTTTGGCGGAACAATCCCGCAAAAAGGGCCTGCAATTGCTGGTTACCGCCGATATTTCGCACCGTGACTGGCTAAGCCACGTCAAAAGCGAATTGGTCGAGGAATCCAACGGGATTTTTTCAGACAAGGAAAAAAAATGCCAATTTATTGTCGGAACCGAAGTTGAAGACAACCTGCGTATTCATCATCTGGTTTACCTGCCCGACCTGACGCGGGCAGCGGAATTCCGCGAAAAAGTCAAGCCGTTCGGGACTTTGGATTGTTCCATGTGCGGACGCCCAAAGCTTCGCCTGACCGCGGAACAAATCGCGCAAATCGTGCATGATATTGGCGGAATCATCGGACCCGGCCACGCGTTTACGCCTTATTCCGGAATTTTTGCGCACCATGATTCGTGGAAAGCGGCATATGGAAGCCAAGCGGAAAAAATATTATTTTTAGAATTAGGGCTTTCGGCGGATACCGCTTGGGCCGACCAAATGAAGCAAAACCACGAACTCGCATTTTTATCCAGTTCTGATGCACACTCTCCGTGGCCCCATAGACTGGGGCGCGAATGGAACCGGATTTTGCTTAAACAGCCGTCGTTTTCAGAATTAAAAAATGCGCTTTCCGAACGGACAGAACCGGCAATCATCATGAACGCGGGGCTGGACCCTTGCGAAGGAAAATACCATGCCACCGGTTGCAACGGCTGTTTCAAGCAATTTGAAATCGGCTTTGCTGAAAAACTCAAGTGGAAATGCCCGTTTTGCAAAGGCGAAATCAAGCGCGGAGTAAAAGACCGCATCATCCAATTAACCGATACGCCGGTTGGAAAGCATCCGGTTCACCGCGGAAAATATTTTCATTCATTGCCGTTAGCCGAAATTTTGCAGCAAGTGTATCAAGTCGAAAATCCGCTTTCCAAAAAAGTGCAGAGCGCATGGGAAGACTTGGTGGAGCGCTTTGGCAATGAAATCCGGGTGCTGACGGATGTTTCCGAAAGCGAGTTGACGGAATTCAATCCGCAAATCGCAAAATACGTTTTGGCGTTTCGCAACGGCTGGGTGCACTACGAACCCGGCGGAGGAGGGCAATACGGAAAACCAACCGTGTGCCTTTCGCAGGAAGAATTCGAACGAGAAAAAAACCAGTTAAAAAAATCAAGCACCACGCAAAACAAGTTCCGCGGGCAAAAAACAATTGGGGAATACCGCTAACTTTCCTGTGCTTGACGCTTGGCCGCCAGACCATCCATGAGGTCATCTATCTTTTCAATTTCGTGCAGCATGGTTATGAGCTGCACCTGCCTTCTCACTGCGCCGGGAAATCCGGCGTTCAAAGCGCTTCTAACCGCGGAAATCCATTCAATGCTCATGCGATGCTGTGCTTGTTGCATTTCTTCCAAGTATTGGATTTCCCGTCTTAAGCCTTGGAAATCAACCCATTTGGAGTCCAGCGCCTGCTTAAGAACTGCAATATGCCTGTCACTCGTAGCGGCTCCGTTGAAAGTCTCATTTTGTGCCTCCGATGTTGAGGTTGTCGGCTATCATGCGTAGCAGGACTTCTTTTCGTTGTTGGCGGGTTTGGCGGGAGTAGAGGAACCCGCCGAACAAGCGTTTGAGTCGGCTGATGGCC
>JAZDJR010000014.1:0-104388 GCA_043803815.1 Microcaldota archaeon
ACAAACCGAACTTTTCGTTAACTTTATCAATCAATGCGATATTTCCAATAGTATAGGTTACGTTTTGTCTCAAAAGGTATCACCTCAATAATGATACCACAAAACGTAACCTTTTTTTACTCAAAAAGTGGCGAAGTCAGGTTATCAGCCTAATCGACTACAATTTAGGCTGACAATCTTATTGCATTTTGTTAGCCTAAATTCCGTAAACCTCTTTTTTGAGCATTTAAATAGGGTTACGTTATAACGTAACGATTAGCCTAAACCTTGGCCAGTATAACGGTGTAGTTTTTTCCGTAGTGCTTTGCGCACGCGGGACAGGTGGTATAAAAAAAATAGGTTTTTTGCGCTTCTTTTCCCCGCGATTTTACAAACGACTGCATCTCTTTTGTCCACTTTCCCATATCACCGTAATTTCCCTCGAATGCCTTGCTCAAAAACGTGCCTGAAATCTTTTCCATTTTCACGCCCGGAACGGGCTTACTAACCGCGATGTATACGTCGGAACCCCACATTGATTTTTCGTCGCACAGCATCAAAGGTTCGGGAGCAGTGGCCCCCGCTTTTTGGATTAGTTCAATGTTTTTGACCATTAATTTCCCGAATCCAAGCGGAATGTGCAAAAAGCTCCGGTAATGGTCTTTGAGGAAAAGCCGGTTCTTGAAAACAATTTCCTTTTCGTCCCAAGGTATGGGATTGAAGCGCGGACAGCATCCGGTTTCGCTGTTTTCATAAAGTTTTTCCATAACTTTTCCTTACGGTCCTTTTGTTTGTTTTTGTTCCGAGTTTAACCCAGGCACGTGGAACCGGAAGCCAAAGCCTGTTCGACTTGGGAAATGCTGGCGCCGGTATTGCCGACCTGGTCGTAAATCGTTTTGGGGTTCCACCAAAACGCCGTTCGGCTGCCGGTGTTCGTGACGCATACCTGCCCGTTTTCAACGAGGCTGAATAAGTCGTCAAGTGCGGTTATGCGGTCGGTTTCGGTCTGGCCTTTGCGGTTAAACGGCATGTTTTGGATTCCCTGCAAGTCCACGGCCGGCAGGCCGGTTTGGTCCGCGGTTGAAAAAACAACATTGCCGGATTGGGTGTTTAATGCAAACGCGCTGTTGGTCGGAGTGTAAAAAACGGTTTTCAAATATTCGTCCCCGCCGATGACGGCTTTGCTCCAATCCAACGCATAACTGAACTGCCATGCTTCCAACCGGTCGGACTGCGTGGTCTTGCGGTCGGGTTTTTCTTCAAACGCGCTTACCACGGAATCGCCGGAAAAATCCCTGCAGGTTCCAGCGCCGGTCCAAAACGACAAGGAATTTCCCGTAGTGGTTGGAATTTGGTTTTCAAGAACCGAATAAAACGCGGAAAACTTTTTCTCGGTAATCGGCTGGCTGATTTTTAAAAGCACGGGAGTTGCAATCGTCGGCGTGAACCTGATTTGCTTTGAGGTAAGCCCCGTGGAAGTGATTTCCAAAATAAATCCGCGGTTGGATGGCCGCGAATTAAGCTCTTCCAAGGAACCGGTGCGCGAAACCGTTGCGGTCTGGATTGGGTTGGAAAACTGGCCGGCCAAAGTTTGAATCGCCGAGTTTCTGGAAATGCTGAACGCATCCTGCGGGTTCACGTCGAATCCGGTTCCGTATCCCTGTCGGTTCAACTGGCTTGCTTCGATTCCGACCAAGCCGTCAAACGGCAAAAAGTAAAACGGCGAATTAAACGGCGTCTGTCTGGCCGCCAGCAAATCGACGCGCACGCTTCCAATCGGCGTTCCCGTACTGTCAAACAAGTCCCAGTTCGGGCCGTACTTGACGGTCAGGTCCACGCGGTACAATCCGCTGGTCGGCAATTGCACGGAATCCGAAAACTTTTGCCTGAACACCAAGAGTCCGTCCTTGAAATATTTGTTGTAATTTTTTCCCTGGCTGTCCTGGTTAAAGTAAGCGGGAGTATCGCCGAAATTGATATTCGTGTAATACTGCGAAAAGTCCTTGAGGAAATCCTCGGTATAACCGTCTTGTATCAGGTAAGCGTCAAACGAAATCGTGTCCTGCAGGTCCTGCAGGCTTTTGATTTTGTCCGTCCAATGAACCGAACTCGCGTCCTGCACGAAATACGACAAGGACGGGTAGCCGTCGTACAGTTCGGTCGAGTGCGGAAGCCAGCACTCCGTAACGTGGCTTGCCGCGCTGAACGAGCGCCCCGAAAGCTGGCTGATGGGGTCGGTAACCTGATTTAATTGCTCTTCCATCGGGTTGGTCGGACAGGACAATCCGGGATTGGCTTTGAGGAAATCATCCAGGTTTTTCATGCGTTCTAAAATCGTAATCGTGAATTGCGTTGCGTCGCAATACTTGTAATCCGCGTTTTTGGCATCGCACATCGACTCCGAAATGTCGGCGAATTTCCACGACAATTTTACCTTGGGAAGCGCTTGCGCTCCCGTCCTTCCGACCATCGCGCCTTGCGTGCACGAAAACGTTTCGCTTTGCACTAACGGCAGGCGCTGCACCGCGTCGGAAGTCAAAAACTTCAAATGGAATTTTTGGGAATAATCGCTGCTCTGGCCGAAAATATCCATCATCCATCCGCCGCCAAACTGTCCCAAAGGAAGATTAATCGGCAGGTACGTGATGGGGTTAAAGCGGTGTTCGGTGGCCTTGAAATTTCCCGTGGAATACACCGGCCGGTCACTCGTCACCTCTTTGTTTTCAAACACCACTCCCGCGGTCTGCGTTTTCATGTCGCCGAAAGATTTGATGGTTTTCGGGTCATACGCCGCGCCGATTCCGGGATTATCCATGTCGATTCCTTTTCCGTCGCGCGACAAGTCGATGTTAAATACCTGCATTTGGGACTGCACGTGCGGCTGGTTTTGCGGAGCCTGCTCGTCGGTTCCATCCGGATTAAACATGCTATCCATAGCCGCCATCATCAGTCCCATTTGCGCGGCCTGGGCCAAAGCGTTTCCAAACGCATTGCTGTTCGCACCGCCGTTGTCTTTGGACAATTGCGGCGTGGCATTGGAAACCTCATTCATGGAATCCTTGGCTTTGTTGGCCTTGTCTTGGGCGGTCTTGGTTTTTTCCGCGCTGGTCTTGGACAAATCCGGAACCGTTTTTTTCAAGTCGGTGTCGTTTACTTTTGCTAACGTCTTGTCCACGCTTTCCGGTCCTTCTTTAATCGCTTCATCCAATTTTCCGTTTGTCCCGATTTTTTTATCATACTCGGTTTTGAAATCCGCAAATGCGGTATTGCAGGCGGTTCTTTTCGCAGGATCCGAAATCAATGCTATTTTGGCAGGCAGTGCTTGTACAGTAGCGTCCGCGCAATCCCTTTTTTTGGCCAAATCGTCGAAATTCTTTTTGACCTCATTCAGCTTTCCTTTCGCTTTTTCAAGTTCGGCGTCTCCTTTGCCGACCGATGCCGATGCTAGTTGCTGGTTGGGAACCGCCTGGGTTTCAATCGTACTTGCGGCGCGCTTTGTTGCGGCGTTGACTTCTTTGGGGTTTGCCCATTGGCCTTGTTTTCTCGCGGCTTCCATTCCCGCGGAAGCATTTGTCGCACTTGTTCCAACATCGCGGTACTGGCTGCACATCATGTTAAACGAGCTTAACGCAGTTGCCGGAGGCGCGCTTGCGGGCGGTGCCTGGAAATACGCGGTTACTGGAGTTGCTATTTTTGTTTCCGATGCGCTATGCGCCGTTGTCGAACCGGGAACAAACGGAAGCTGGTATTTGTTGACATTAAAACCGCTTGGCTGTTGTATTGTTACCCATGATTGTGAATCCGGATTCCATTGGTCGTATCGGTTTCCAAGCCATCCAAACAAAACGGGATATTGTTTTACGTAAGTTCCGCCTTTGACATTAGTCGGGTCCGGCAAAAAGTAATACGGGTCACTACTTGAACCGTTGGTTGAAGCTTTCGTTGGAACGTCGCTGACAATCCAGCTTTTGCCGTATGGTATCGCTACGTGGGCGGAATTGTCCAAATATCGGTAAATTCTTCCACCCTCCGGCCCAAACAGGGTTCCCGGCTGGCCGTTATTAAACTTGTTATCCATTCCAAACTGCGTGTAATACTGGTTATCTGCCGGATTTAGCCAAGCCGGTGCGGGTTGGGTTAAATTTGAATAAAGATACGCTTGTCCGCTTGATGTGTCTTTTGCAACAGCCGTCCACTCGCCATTTTCGTTATCATACCAATAGGATTTTTCTGGGATTATTTCGTATCCGCTTTGCTGCACCTGATCTTGAACGACGTATTTTCCAAGATACGAATCGCTAGGTTGAAACTTGTAACCATCAATCATACCTGTACTATTAAGGACAGGAACAGCTTGGCCATAATTATAATTTGGGTTTTCGCCCAGCGGGCCTACTAAATTATAGTTATTTACTTTTTCCGAATCTCGCATAGCCGTGGTTCCATTCGGAAACAGATTTTGCATGTCAGTCAAACTGCGTTGAGGCACATATTCGTCTTGAGCTAATTTCTGTGCGTAGATTGAATCCAGTTCAGACGGCGTTAAATCAGGCTTCACGGTTTCGTTGCCGGCATATTGTGGAGATAAAATATTCTTCTTAGTGCGCCCATCCGAAGGGTGGCTACCATCTTCCAATGACTCTACTTTGTTTTGCTTCATTTGTTCAACGGGCTGGTCGGTAGCTGGACTGGTTGGATTTGTCGGCGGAACCGAAGGAGTTGGTCCGGTTGGTGCCGGCGGTGCCGCGCCCGGAGTACTGGGCTGAACCGGAGTGAAATTGGGCGGGTTGCCGCAAATCTGTGCGTTGTCGCCGGTCAAGTCGCCGAAGTTTTTTTGGGCGTTGTTAAATTCCGTTCCGATTCCCTTGACGGATGTTTCAAGTCCGCCGCAGTTATCGACGCCTTTGTCAAGTGTATTTTGCACTATCGTCATTTTGGGATCCGCTGGCCCGCTGGCTGGATTTTTGCATGCGGCGATGAATGCGTCCTGCTTTGTTTTGAAATCAGTGGTTATCAGTCCGCCGGTTTTGGGTGCGCTTGGTTGATTAGGCGGCGCTTTTCCGTTCACCAGTTCGTCGGTTTTTTTCAAAGCGTCCTGCAGTTTGGTCATGTCTTTGCAGGCGTCGCCGTTTTTGGCATCGCACTGGCCGGCCAGGTCCTTGGCGGCTTTTTCCGCGTCTTTGGTTGCGTCCTGTCCGTCTTTAAAATCGCCGAATTTTTTGTCTCCGGCTGCTTGCGCTTCATCTTTGCTTCCTTGCAAAGCATCGGTCAACGGGCCAAGCATGGCGGGAATAAGCCCCGCGGCCATCAACGGCATCATGTTTCCAAATCCGCCGTCGTCCTTGGGCTCTTTTAGGTTGGCAAAAGCTTGCGCGGGCGCATCCACTACCGTGACGCTTGAAAAGTTTTTGTTCGTAATGGTTCCGGTGTCTTTTGCCCCGTTTCCTTTGATGAAATATTCATATTTGTCAAGAGAAAAATAATACTGGGGATTGGGGTCGACAATGACATCGATTAACCCGACGATTTGGTAATCGCGCCCCGGCGGCCTTAGCCATACCGTCAAGCCGTAAATTCCGGCAATGTCCATTCCCGTAATGTGAAGCGTTTTGGTTTGGTGGTCGGTAGTCAGAGTAAAATTATCCGTGTTCAGATTAATGCTTCCTTCCGCTCCGCCCGAACAGCCGGAATCGTCCAGGCACAAAGCGACTTCCAAATCAATCGGCCCGCACGCGCTGGAATCAATCGTCAGGGTTCCTTCTCCTTTGTACGGAATTTTGACATACACTTCGGAAGCGTCCACTCCTGATGTGGCAGAGGTCGTGTCGGCTGTGGTATTCGAATTCGTTACTGTGGATGTGTCGCTTGAATCGGACTGGAAAAACGCTTTTGTCAAACCGGTTGTGGAATTTATCGGATTAAACTTATCCGCGGACTCGAAATAATTATTTTGTTTTGAATCGTAATTTTCGGCGGTTTTGCCCGCGAAGTGAACAATGGGGAGTTCGGTTTTGTTTGTTGCCGCGGGTTGAATGCCTGTGCCAAGCGGATTATTGGTTCCGCCGCTAAACGGGATTGAAACAGGCGTTTGGCCGCCAAATCCGCTGGAACTAGTCGTGTTTGAATTGGAATTGTTAGTATTGGATAATCCCGCAGTGGAACTTGTGGAATACGTCAGGCAGTTTTCAAGGTTCACGATTAAAATGTCGGCTTTGATGATGTCGCTGGAAACGTTTTTTGGCCCGCTGTCGGTTGAGGCTGATGCGATAAAATCAACGTCGAATTTTGCGGTCTTGCCGAGTTTTCCCGACTTTGGCGTGAACGACAATTCGCCGTAATACGTGTCGCTTGTTTTGCTTTTGTCAAAAAACACGGTCGAATCGCCGGGAAGCAAAGTGTTCGTGTTCGCGCTGTTGCCTCCGTTGGCCTGGGTCAAGGACAATTCCACGTTGCCAACCATTTCCGAGTTCCATTTCAGTCTGGCCGCAAGATTGCTTAATACAATCGGCTTTCCTTCCACCGTGCAGTTGTTGGTCAAACTAAACGTGTGCATGATGCGGTTGTCCTGCACCGAGCCGCTCCAGCTTGTTTCGTCAACCGTCAGGCAGGTCTGGTTTTCAGGCAATCCCGTTAATGCGACATTAATTGTTACCGGAATCGTGAGGGGAATGCGTTCGTTGATTGCGGGGTTTTGCACTTCGATTTCAAGTGCAGCGTCCAGTTTTTGGTTTTGGTAAATCGGAATGTCCGCAAGCGATGTTTTTAAAATCGCGATATTTTCGGTCTGTCCCGCCTTGAACACATGGCCTTTGATTTGCTGCAGATAATTGTCCATTTGGGTTTCGTCCAAAACCCCTTTGAAATTGCCGTGCAGTTTGATTCGGGTAACCGTCAGGTCCAAGTTAAGCTTGTTAATCGCGTCCACGGACAATATTTCTTCGGTTTGTACGCTGGTTTTAAGATTGGACACAAGCTGTTCGGGGACAAAATAAATAATATTCGAATCAACCGCCAAAGTAACGGGGTCGCTGAAATAATCCGGCTTTTCGGCTTTGAATTTCAGTTTGGTTGCGGGAAGCAAGGAAGGCAAATTAAAGGTTACTTTTCCAAGCGGGTTGGTCAATTGCTGCTGGCCGGTCTTGGCGTGGTCGGGAGTTTCAATCGTCAAAGTCACGAGCGCGTTTTCCAAATCCATTCCGTTGGTTTCGCTTTCATTGTCATCAACCGTTATGTGCGCAACTATGGGGGTCGGGGAAAACGGGCCGATAAAATTCGGGTCGAGTTCGATTTTCATGCGCTTGTCGGTGGATGTGTCAAAGTCGATTATTTTTGAAACAACGATTTGGTTTTCAAAAACAACCGTGATTTCGATTTGGTTGCTGTTTAGTGTTGTCGGAGTAAAATCGACTTTGGCCTGTATTCCCGTATTGGGCTTGAACTCTCCCGCGTCGATATCTTTAATGATGGAATCGAGAGGACTGGCGTTTGAAAAAACCTGCTGGCTTGCGTTTGAAACCGAATAGTTCGTAAATTTGAGTTCGCTGGATTCAACTCCGTTTTTGAGGCTGCGAATCGTGATTTTGGCTCCGGTATAATTGGATTCCGAATTGTTCGACAGGATAAACGACAAGGTATACGGTGAATTAATGCGTAGGTCAAACGGAACCGCGGCATCGGTTTTCAAAAACAATCCGTCGCGGATATCCAGCACGCGCAAATTTGAAAAGCAAAAATTATCGATGCATTCCGCGTCCGCTCCTTCAAAATAGGAAACAATCGCGTGGCTGTTCGCGTACAATCCCTGTTTTTTGTCGTTGTTATACGCGTTTCCAAGTTCGTTGTCGATTGGGTCGCGCAAAACAGAGCCGTTTTTTTGTTCCGCCCATGCGCGGTAATAAATCGGCATTGCGGAATTGGGAATCGCGTTTTTTTTCACGAAAATCTTGATGACCGCATTATATGCACGCGGCTGGGGCCGTGTCCATGAGAATTCCGCCCATTTGGCGTCGCCTTTGGACAAGTTCTTTGGGGACAAGTCCACCAAATTTCCCTTGGGCTCGTTAAACGTGGTTCCCGCAACCAAAGAAGCGTTGCCGACATTGACCCCGCTGATGAGCAAGGAATCGTTTTCAATGGTTTTGCTTGCACCCACTCTGAAATGGATTCCTGCTTTTTGCCAGTCCGAATTTTCCGGAACCTGCAATTGCATGCGCACAAAATAGGTTTGTCCGGCCTGCAGTTTGGTTACGGGTTTGTCCGCTTCGTCAAACACCCCTAAAAAAACCGCTTTTGGCCCGCCGCCCAAAAGGCGCGAAGGCAAAATTGCATTGATGGTGCGGGAATTGTCCTTGTATAACTGGAATGTTTCGGTTTGGTAGGAAAAATACTGCGGGTTTTTGACAATTATAAAAAGCCGTTTGTCGGCCTTGGTCTGGAAAGTCGCGGTGCCGCTCGGCAGGGGAATTTCGCCGACCAATTGGTTGTCGCTCGTGCGCAGTTCGGCAATCGAATTGGGAATCAATTCGTTGTGCTCGCTAAACGCGTTAATCGTCAGTTCGGTATTTCCGATTTCCATAGTAATGTCAAACCGGCCTTCAACACTCGGGTCATAGGTCTGCTTTGGGCTTGAACCCTGTGCGGGATATTTTTCTGCGTACGCATACCAGTCCCCCGCCGTGACTCCGGTAAATGCGGCCATGCCGTTCAAATCCGAAGTTTGTTCCGGAAACGGGCCGATGGTTTGGGTATCCGCGTCGCGCAAAAATACCCTTGCGTTTGAAACCGGCTTTCCGCTTTCGTCGACTATCCTGACTTTAACCGAACCCGGCTGGTTAACCGTGGTTTTGGAAAGCGAAATTGAAACTTGGCCGCCGGTCTGGCTGGTTATCATGCTGTTGGAAAAATATCCATCCGCGTACGCCTCGATTTTAAGTGAAATTTGCTCCGTTCCCGAAAAATCAACCGCGTTTCCCAAGCTTCCGGTTTGGCCGCGGTACAATTCGATTCCGGTAGCCGAATTGCGGAAAATAATCGTTGCATTGGGAATCGGAGAAAGGGTATCGGCATCGAATGCTTGTGCGCTGATTTGCATTTGAATGTTTTGAGTTAGCGTAACCGTTGTTTCTCCGGCAGGCAACGATTGCGAAACGATAATTCCTGCGACCGGCTGGCCCGCGTACGTGTGCGACGGGTCGCTGACACTTACGCTATACGTTCCCGCCTGCAAATCCTCAAACCGCGCCTTGCCCGTGTTAGTTGTTGTTTTTTTCTGAAAAACATTTTCCTTGTATAACGAAACTTCCAGATTGATTCCCGCAACCAAGTCTCCGCGGTCGTCCTGTATCCTGATTCGAATCGGCTGCATTTGCTCCGGCGCGTCGGGCACAGTGCCTATGCCTTCCAAGCGCAGGGTATTAAACGGCTGGTCCAAAGAATAATTTTTGGTTTTGAATTCCGACGGCCCCAAAACCGTGACCTGCAAATTTCCGCAGCCAACCGGCTCGCTTAGGGTTATTTTTCCAAGCTGGTCGGTTTGCATTTGGGTTTCGTTCGGTGCAATGCCGGGCTGGGAACAGGCGACGCTCAGGCTTATTTTTTGGTTGACGGCAAAGCCGCTTTGGTCCACAAACTGAATCGTTTTGGTTTTGGCCTGCTCCATTGAAGAAAGCAAAAAAGTTTTGGAAACACTTTCGCCTTGAATCTGAACCGTTGTTTGCAAGGGCGCGAATTCGGAAACGCTTACCGTAAATCCGACCTGCGAATTCGGGGAAACATTCAGGATTATTTTTCCGTCATTGCCGGTTTTTTTGTCCAAGGTCTGGCCGCCTGATTGCACCTGTACGGGCAATTGGGGAAGCGGGTTTCCCTGCGAATCCGTAAAAGTCGCGGTCAAAGTCAGGCTTGGAGCAATCGCTCCGCTTAGCCAGAAAACACCGCCAATCAGCAATGCCAAAATCAGTACAAAAACAATTCCAAAACTGGGAATAAACTTGTCAATCGGGTCTACAACCGCATAAACCGGAATTCCGCGGTTATCTAAGGAATCCAGCAGGTGATAATAGCCGTCTTCAAGGCCGAAATAAAAATCCTTGATATTATCTATAATCCCCATTGGGCAATCCCGTCACTTTAGCTGGTTAATCGTAGATAACAACGTTTAACGGTTATTAAAAGTTATCTAAAGCCGGCGGCGTAGAACTCCTCAAAACCGGAAAATAAAATCGAATTAATGAGCAAATTCGCGGATTTTACAGGGCGGTTTTTGCGGATAAAAAACCGGAAAAATAAGCAAAAAAGGTTTTCGTCAGCTAATCTGATTGCAGGCCCAGTCGCTGTAATGCCCGCCGATTAAAGAAGTCAGGTCCGCGACTTTGGTGTTCGCGCCGAAAGCCGATGAATTCCGGCTTTGAAGCTCATTAATCAATTGGTTGCGGTTCCAGTACACAATCGTTTTGGAGCTATCCGAGTAAACGCACAATGCCTTGGAATCGTTGTTCAACAAATTAATGACGTCCTGCAGGCTATGAATTTTGAATCCGTTTTGCAGGTTGCTTTGGGGCGGAATGGTTTCGGTAAAATTCAATGAAACGGGCGTATTGAGGGCCACCGCGTTGGGCGTAATCAGACCCAGGTCCCCTTCGATTTTTTGAATTTGCATTGGCTGGGTATTTGGATTGGTTCCCGATGCTTGGTCGGTTGGAACATAAAACACGCCGCCTAATACAACCTGTTTGCCGGCGTCCACGTTCGAGCCGACCGTATACGCAAAGCCGCTTTTTGCCGAAGACAAGTCAATCAAATCGTTTTCCCTTGTGCTTTTGGACATGATTTGGTTGTCAAAATTACTGCAAATCAAATCCTGCGTGTCGGGGCGGTAACTTCCCGCAAGTTCCGTCCAAGTGGTAATCGTATTTTGTCCCACTACGTTGGCGTTTGGAACAACCTGGAAGTGACCGTTGGCCTCGCCGTCCTTGGCGGTGATTTTAATTGCAACTGGCGTTGCGGTTGTCGGAGAAAACGCCAAGGTATATCCAGTGCCGTCGGTTTTGCGCTCGATTTGGAGCACCTGTCCACGGCGCGAAATGGCCGCGTTGTCCTGATTGGTTTCCGAAAAAGTATCATATAATGAAACGTTTACGCTGTTTCGGTCGGAAACAACATTGGCATCCAAAGTAGTCACGCATTGCCCGTTCCGGTTATTCAGGCAGATTCCTTCCCCGGAAAACCCGACGCCGTACCCTTCGCGGGTGTTGCCGGCTTCGCTTCCGACTTCACCGTCAAACGGCAGATAATACAAAACATTGGACAAATCAAGCGCTCCCTGCGTCCGGTAATTGAAAATAACCGTGATGTTGGCGTCCGCATTGTTGTCGGCATTGAATAATTGGTTGGAACTGGAAAGACCGGTCCGGATATCGATGGTCACGTGATAATTTGCCAGGCGCGAAATCAAGGGCGGGTCAAACTTCAGGCGATTGTAATCCAAAACAAATTTGGACAATGAATCGGACGCGGTTGTGTAGGATGCCGGAGTGCCAAGCAAAACGTCGCTTTTGTAGTACCGGTCAAAGTCTTTTCGAAAATCCAGATTATAGCCGTCGGGCATCAGCCATGCGTTAAAATCCACGGTCGCGGGATTGATAAACTGAACCGCTTTAAGGGTGTCCTGCACGTTTTTGAGGCGCTGCAAAATTACCAGAGTAAACTGCGTGGCATCGCAAACATGAGTGGAACAGTAATCCGGTCCGATGTGGTTCCAGTCCCAATTGTATTCCAGCATGACCGGCTTGACGATAACAGGGCCGGAAATTCCCGGAGTTTCCGACTGGCAGCCGCCGGTTTCTCCCGCGTTTATTTTAGCAACAAACATTTCCTGCTTAACCGCGGATTCCGTGTCCTGTTGCTGCCAATCCTTGTACAATATCAGCGCGTAATTGGTTTGGCCGACCAGGTTGCGGTTGGCCATTGTAAAATGCACGGTTCCGCCTTTGGATGAAAACTGGTTGTACCGCAGCACCAATGCGTCTTCTCCGTTGGGATTTGTTGGTTTGCATTCGGGGCAATAAACGCCTTGGTCAGGAACGCAAATTTGAGGAACATAATAATCCGCATTAATTGTAGGCTTGAAATTGATTCCCATTCCATTGTCGGTTTGTTCTTCCACGTCAAAATCGTATTTTGGCAAAGGCGATTTAGGGTCAATGCAGGTTTTGTTTTCAATATCGCAGACGTCTTCCGCGTTAGGGCATTTCACGCCGTATTTTTTGGTAACCGTATCCTGCCCGTCCGTGCAATTTCTGGCTGCATCGGTATTGGCATAATTCCCGTCCAAGTTAAGCGTATTTCCGGTTTCAATTCCGATTTCGCAAGCGAAAAATCCCGGCGGCTGGCAGCCGGCTTCTCCTGCGCAAAAAGTATCCGGATGCAAATCAGCAGAGCACAACAATCCGATTGGCCCGCCGCTGCAGGAAATAACCGGTTTTTCCGGAGTGCTGCCGTCCCATCCCTGGGTCTTGCATAATTCAACATTGGTCGGAATATTGGGTTGTCCGCATTCCAGTTCCGAAAAAACATTTTTGCATCCTTCCTCGCGAACCGCGGGGTCGGAGCAGTCTTTCGAAGCGGCTCCGCAAGCCGTATCTTTGGTATCCAATGAACAACCCTCTGCATTGGTCTCCGCAGCGGTGCAAGTTTCTGCCGCACAATTCGTTTCCGTGCAGACATTTCCCGTGCAGGGATAATATTTTCCCGCGGGATTGGGTGTTACGGGACGGCAAACCAGCAGGGATTCTCCTTCTTGTCCGGCTTCTCCGATTTCGCCCGGTGCGCATTGGCGGTAAGCCAGGTTGTGAAACGACCATCGGTCGCCAGTTTTGGTGCAGCTAATCACATAAACAGAATTATTGGGAATCCAAGGCCACTTATCGGAACCGCTGGCGGGATCAATATCGTCTCCAAGCTGGTGAATTGCGGGGTCGCCGGTTTGTTGGCTCTGTGCGATTTCAACTACGCGACTCAATATTCCCTGCGTTATGCCATCGCGTGTCCCTTCAAACGGAAAACCGATTGCAGCTTCTATCATCTTGCTGATTCTCCATCCGACATAAATCGTGTCATTGTAAGCGTCAGGGCCCGTGGTTCCAACAAACTGCGAATCACCCACTTGACCTTCCCATTCCGGCAGGTTACAAATCACATCCTGTGCATAGTCTATCGCGGTCGCGGTGATGATCGCCGCAGTGATAAACCAAAGTGCAGCAAGTATAGCTATAATTAAAATAAAGGAAAGCATGAATTGGCCGGACGAATTCTTGATTTTCAAAAGCCCGGAACGGGAAGCCGTTTTTTTGTTTGTTTTCATGGAATAACTTCCGTAATATTATAGGTTTTGGCAGCATCGTTAATAACGTATTCGCCGGCGATTTGCCTGCTTTGCACTTGGGAAGTGCCGCTGTCAAAAATCGTCAGGCTAATCGGCAGGTAACCGAGCGGGGAATCCGGCGCAATCGTTGCCGTTCCGTCAATCGTTTCGCCCGGAGCCAAGTCAATCGGCGTTGTGTCATCTCCGACATTGGTCAAAGTAATCGCGTTTAATTCCTTGATTAATCCGAATTGCATGCCTAAATTAATTTTGAATGTTTTGACGCAGTCGGTTCCGGAAGTAATCGTAAAAGGCAATTCGGTTGCTCCGCGAACCGCGTCACGCCGTTTTTGCTGGCCCGGAGAAACGGTATCCAAATCAACCGTAATGCAGGAAACCGGGTCTCCGAAAGCGATATCGATTCCGGTCATATCAAAGTGGCGCGTGGTATGATAACTGCTTTTTTCTGCTTCCACAACAATACAAGCTCCAACGCTTTGGCTGGTCATGGTCGCGTCCCTGAACCGGCCGTCGGTTCCCGTGCGTGCGTCTGGGCGGTCAATGCTCCAGGGCAACTCTGCGCTTCCAAACGCTGCCGTCCGGTACTCGTCTTCGTTGCAATATTTGAATTTGGCGCGGACTAATGCTCCGGCTACCGGCAAATTCGTGACCGGGTCCTTTACCCTGATTTCAAACCGGTCTTCGGCAACCTGCCAGACTGAAATGCTTAATTGTTTTCCAGAGTCCACCTGAAACAATACGCTTTGGTTTGTGGTTTCATCGGTTGAAAGCGGAACGGTTTCCAAAGAAAAATCCATGTTGGCGCTTAGTCCGCCGTCTTCCACCGATGCGGTGCTGAACAAAACCGGATTTTGGATTCCCAATTGCGACGCGCTTTGGCTGCTTAAGGAGCCGCTGGCAGCGTATGGAGTCATTAAAATCAAAGAACCGGTTTCCGGACTGACTGCGCGGACCGTGGCCGACGAAAAGCTGTCGGAAGACTGGTTTCGCAAAACATAAAATAACGAGTAACTCCCGTTTTCGGAAATCGGAGTCGCTTCTCCCGGATTCAAAGCCGGACTACTCAAACTGTTCAAAAAGAATTGCCAGGCAAACGGCGGGCAATCGTGGTTGCAGGTTGAGCCGCCGATTTCAAAGTTTTTTTGGTGGGCTGGGGTGCTCCAATTGGACTCGTCGCTTCCGATTTTTTCAATTCCCTTGGCCTGGAAATGCAGTTCAATCGGCGTTCCCTGCGCTAAACCGCCGCGCGTCTCAAACTTGACCCACATGACATAGGTTCCCGAAGCCAAAGAATCGTATTTGGAATTCACCTGCTTGTAAATCGAAGAAACAATGTCGCCGTCGGGGTCGGAATAAATGTCCCCCAAATCCGTGGTCGTTGAAAACAAGGCTTGTCCTGAACCGCCGTCGATTAAGGTAACATTGGTAATCCACACGTTGTTGTCGCTGGCAGTCAAAACCGAATCTTTGCCCGCGCGCACATGCATATAAACATCTTTCCAGACTGTTGCCTCATGCAAAACCAAATCAAACACCGCCTGATACGAAGTTCCGGCTTTCATCAAATGGCCCGCATCCAAAGTGCGGCCGTCGTCTCCCAAAAGTTCGATGTATTTATACTCGATTTCGGTCGGATTGCCCGGATTTTCGCAGGTGTGCGAAGCCGTGTTGCAGACAAATCCGGCCTGGCAGTCGCTGTTGGCGCTGCAGGTTCTGCCGCATAAACCGTTTGTGCAGATAAATTCCGGACTGCCGCACGTGCTTCCTTCCGGAGTGCACGCGTTTCCCGTGGGGTCTGTGCACTGGTGCGAAACCGAATCGCAAACCAAGTGGCCGCACTGGCTGTTGGAAGTGCAGGCTTGTCCTTCCGGTTCCGCGCACAAGCCGAAATTCAAATTGCACCACTGGGGCGCAACGCAATCGCTGTTGGAATCGCAGGTGTTAAACGGAGCCAGTTCGCAAATGTGGGCTGTTGAACAGTAATAACCGCTGAATACGGAATAACATTCGCTGTTCGTGGCGCAGGTTTGCACGCATACGCTGTCGGTGCATGCCATGGGAGACGGGCAAATATCCGTTGCCGAACAGGCATCTCCCGGCCGCTTGGTGCTATAGGTCAGCCGGGCCTGGACCGCTTTGGTCTGATCCTTGTCGGTATGCAATTCCGCGGAATGAAATGTCAGGTAATTGTTCTTGTTCACATCAAAGCGCAAAATCTTGTTGGTCTTGATATCCTCGATTTTGCATTTTCCCGTGGAACCGGTGGTGCAGCTTTTTAGGAAAACAAAATTGCTGGAATTATCCTTGACCAAAGCAGTAACCCCGGCTCCTGACAGCAATTGGTTCGTATTGGCCGCGTCAACCGCCGTGATTTCAAAATCGCCGGTGGCCACAAACATCCTGACTATAAATTCGCTTTTGACTCCTGCAATAATCGGGTTGTTTCCCGACTGGCCGGCCGCGTCCAGTTCGGTTTTGGTTGCCGTGACAAAATATGTCTGCGTGCTTGTGGAAGGCGCAACATTGTAAATCATAATCTGTCCGCCGGTATTCGTGTCGGTCGTAAAAAGCGGGTTTGAATAATCCGAGCGATAAAGCGTGACATGGCTGGACGGAACCGGAACCGGCGGGTCGTCTTCGCTTACGGTCTTGACTAGTGCGATTCCGTAATTGACGGGAACTCCCGCGGAAGTTGTAATTGCGCGCTCGAGTTCAACTATGGTTGGAATCGTCGCGTTGGCATCCAATGCCACAAGGTCTTTTACGGTAATCAAAAATCCCTGCTTGTACAAAACCGCGCTGAAAGCGGAATCCCATTTTTTGTCCACATACTGTTCGACGATTCCGGCATCATTGGAACTCCCGTTTCCGGGAAACAAACTGGAATGATCATACAACCGCACGGTCACGCTGCCCAGCGCTTCCTGCGAATTCTTGTCCACGACTTTGAAAAACAATTTTTTGGCATTGCTTAAAGCAGGCAAGGCCAAAGCAACTTCCGCGGTCTGGTTTTTTTTGACTTCAAACGAGGAAGGGGTTTGCTGGTTTCGTCCGTCGGCTGCAAATCCGGATAATTTGTAAAATCCAATCGGAACATTGGTAATCAGCGAGCGGCCGTTCGTGTCAGTGTCGGGTCCCGCGTGCACATCCGCGGAATTGGACGCGTCCCAATACGAAATCCGCACGTTTCGTAAGCGTGCGTTCGTATTCGCGTCCGTTACGGTTACGCGAACGGTTCCGACCTGCGGTTCGGTGCGAATCGGGTCCAATGCTACGGTTGTCGGATTGCTGATAATCAATTGGTTGGCTTTGGACTGGTACGTGTTTACGGGGCTAAAATCCGCGCTTAATGTTCCGCACGCGGATAAGCGCTTGACAACGATTGTTCCAGTCGTGGTGGGAAGATTAGCCGGAGTCGGCGGGCTGGCCGTGCTTTGCGAACAATGGAAAGTCACGTTTACTGTGGCATCATCAATCGGAGTATTGTCCTGGCTGTTCACCAGTTTAATCGTAAAATCAACATCAAGCGAAGCCGGTCCCGAATCCTTAATGAGTTTAATCGTAATCGCTTCTTTGGCGGAATCCAGTTCCACGGGTTTGTCTACCACGGGCTTGAATCCCGTTGCCGCAATGCTGACGGTTGCATGGGCTGTTGGGGTCAGCAGTAAAACGCTTATTTTTCCATTGGCGTTGGTGGAATAATCCGTGCTAGCTTCCCCGATTTTTACCGTAATATCCACGTTTTGCAGGGGCTTGTCCAAATCATCCAGCAATAAAATTCCGGCGTTGTATCCCGCAGCCGGCGCCTGATTTTGAAAAATCAAAAAAACTCCGGCGCCAATCAGCAGTATTGCCAGCAAAATAAAGAGGATAAACGAGGGAAATACCCTGTCGATAGGGTCAATAATCGAATAAATCGGAATCAACCGCTGGATTTTGTCCAAAATAGCGTAATACCCGTCTTCAAGGCCGTAATATAAGTCCCGCAAGCCCAAGGTTTCACCATTCAATATTAACTAAAACCAATTAAGTTAGAATCAAAATAAATAGGTTTCTGGCTTTTTAATGCTTTCTTTTTATTCATTTTAATCGAATGGCCGAATTAAACGGCTTTGCCGAAAAAAAAGTGATTGGCGGAAAACTCGTTAAAGCGCAGGTTCGCTTCGAAAAGACCATTTTGGAAGTCCGGCTCTTCGGCGACTTTTTCCTTCACCCCGAAGACACGATTTTGGCCTTGGAAAGCTGCCTGATAGGCCGACCCGTAGCCGACCTAAACGAAAAAATCCAGACCAAGCTGGAAAGCGAGCTCAAAAAGAAAAACGCGCAATTAATCGGCGCAACAAGCGAAGACATCGCGCAAGTAATTACCCAAGCCATCCAAAACGCGCACGACGAAAATCGGCTTTCAAAAAACCCAAAACAAAATAAAACAATTGTAAAAAAATAATATCGGAATAAAAAATAAAATTAAACCCAAAGCAGCCCGCGAACGCGGCGGAAGTTTCGGGCGGTTCAAAAAAAATTAAAATAAATTATTTTTATGGCTGGGCAAAACTGGCGCCTCATCGAACTGGAAACGCATGACGCGTTTACCAATATGGCTATTGACGAAAGCATCCGCGAACACGTTTTTGCGGGCAAATCCCCGCCCACCCTCCGTTTTTACCGCTGGAAACCAAGCGCGGTCTCCATCGGCTATTTCCAGTCCGTTGCACAAGAAGTGCACCAAAACGCCTGCCAAAAAGCGGGAATCGACATCGTTCGCCGCCAAACCGGCGGAGGAGCGGTTTACCACGATTTCGACGGCGAAATAACCTATTCGGTAATCGCGCCCGAAACCCTTTTTCCGAAGGGAATAACGGAAAGCTACCGAGAAATCTGCGGATGGATTATCGACAGCCTATCGCTTTTAGGACTGAAAGCGGAATTCAAGCCCATCAACGACATTATTTTAAACGGGAAAAAAATCTCGGGAAACGCGCAAACCCGGCGCAGCCGCATATTGCACCAGCACGGAACAATTTTGTACGACGTCAATCCCGAAAAAATGTTTTCTTTTCTAAACGTCGGCCCCGAAAAGATTTCGGATAAGTTCATCGCCAACGTCAAGGACCGCGTCACCTGCGTGAAAAATAATTCGAACGCATCCCTGCAAGACACCTATGACTGCCTCAAAAAAGGATTCAGCGAAAACAAAACCGTAACCGAACAAAAACTTTCCGATTCGGAATCAGCGCTTGCCCAAAAATTGGCCGCGGAAAAATATTCTTCGGCCGAATGGAATTTTTTGCGCTGAAACTTCAAAGCAGTTTTTGGAACTCTTCTACTGTCATCTGCAATTCTTTTTTTATTATCCCGCTTAATAATTTTCGGTCGATTTCTCTGTTCGTATGAAATGGAACGATTGTAATTCGCCCATCGGGGTGTTCGAAAACACGATGCGAACCCGTTTGGCGTTTTTCTTCGAAGCCAAGCTTTTCAAGAACCTTGCACAAACGATAGGGCTTGATAGGGAATAGTTTAGGCATTGACTACAACTTTTTCAACTTGAATCGCCGATATTCGGACTGGTCCGCGTTCGCGCTGAACATCCAAATACAATTCGATGGCTTCTTTTACGAGCAGACGCAATTCGGGTTTGGTTTTGGCCTGCGTATGGCATCCCGGCAGTTCCGGAACGTCCGCAATCCAGTAACCGTCCAGTCCTTTTTCAATGACAACCACAAATTCTTTTTTCATGTTTGCAATCATGCGGCGACCACTATATCTGATTATCGAAGGAATGAAAAAAGCAAAAGTTTTCGACACCCAACGAAGTTTTATGTAGCAGTTAAAACTTGTGCACGCTTTTTTTGAGGGCGTCTTCGCACGCTTCCAAAATAGCTTCCGAAAAAGTCGGGTGCGGAAAAATCGTGGACGAAACATCCTCCAATTGGCAGCCGAACTCGATGGCCATGGCCGCGGTTCCGATGAGTTCGGACACGCGGCTTCCCACCATCTGAAACCCCACAATCACATGCGAATTTTTTTCCGCGACCACGCGCACAAACCCCTCCGGTTCGCGGCTGGCTAATGCGCGCCCCAAAGCCGAAAAAGGAAACTGTCCGACCAAAACATCCATTTTTTTTTCCGCTGCTTGCTTTTGGTTTAATCCGACAGTTGCGATTTCCGGGTCGCAGTACACCACGTTTGGAATCGCCAGATTGTCAAACGCTGCGTTTTCTCCCGCAATGACTTCGGCGGCCACTTTTCCCATCGCGCTTGCGCGATGCGCAAGTAACGGCGGACCCGTAATGTCGCCGACGGCAAAAATCGCGGGCTCCGAAGTCTGGCAAAAATCGTTTATCCGCACAAACCCGCTTTCATCCAGCAAAATTTTGGTGTTCTCCAAGTGAAGCGGCGCGGTATTGGGTTTTCGCCCCAAAGCGACGAGCACTTTGTCGCAACGCAGTTCCATTTTTTTTCCATCAACGACCAATTCCATTTTTACGTCGTTTTTTTTCACTTCGGTTTTTTCGACCGATGCATTCGTGAAAATATGCACCCCGCTTTTTTCCAGTTTGGCGGAAATCACGGATGCGATGTCCTCTTCCAATGCGTTCAGGATGCGCGGGCTTCTTTGGACGATTGAAACCGTGCTGCCCATTTTGGCAAAAAAGGTTGCCATTTCAATCGCAATTGTCCCCGCGCCGATAACGACGAGTTCTTTTGGAAGTTCGGTCAGCGCTAACGCTCCCGTCGAATCCAGTACCGTTTGGTTATCCACGGCAAGTCCCGGCATTTCGTTGGGAACCGTTCCCGCGTCGATAATGCAGTGCCGGAAAATGATTTCGCGGGCCTCGTGTTCGGATTCGATGCGCAGTTTGTTCGGTCCTTCAAACCACGCTTTGCCCTGCATGATTTCCACGTTGTTTTTTTTGCACAGGTTCTGGATTCCAAAATCCAGCTTGTCGACGACCTGCTGTTTCCAATCCTGCATTTTTTTGAAATCGACGGTTGTTTTTTCCGAAACCCAGCCCAAATCCCGAGCATGCAAAAATCCGTAGCCGATTTGTGCCGCGGTCAAAAATGCTTTGGATGGAATGCAGCCGTCGTGCAGGCAGACACCGCCAAGGCCTGCGGCGCCGAATTTGTCCACCAATAAAACGTCTTTTTTCAACTGGCCTAATCGCAAAGCGGCCACATAGCCTCCCGGCCCCGCGCCGATAACGACCGTATCGCGTTCTTCAATCATCGAACCGACAACCACTTTAATCCCCCCGTTTTGTTTTTTTAATTTTAAATTCGCGGTCTTTTTCGTCGCGCAAACCGGCCAAAATTTCTTTTTTTGAATAAATTTTTTTTCCGGCCAATGCGCCCGCCATTGATTTTAGCTTTTTTGTTGTTGTCATCGCGATTCCACCAATAAAAAATCCGGGTCCGCGAGCAATTGAAGTACGGTTCCCAAAAATGCGGCGGCTTGCGCTCCGTCGGCGATGCGATGGTCAAACGTGAACGTCAAGGGCAGAACAAGGCCCGCAACGACCAGGCCGTTTTTGACCACGGGCTTTGGAACGATTTTTCCGACTCCCAAAATCGCGACATTGGGATAATTGATAATCGGCGTTCCGAATTGGGCGCCGACGCTTCCGTAATTCGTAATCGAAAAAGAACTGCCGCGCAAATCATTCAATGCGATTTTGCGTTCGCGGCAGGCTTTGGCCAGTTCCTGAATTTCAATCGCGAGTTCAAACATGGATTTTTGGTCCGCGTTTTTAATCACCGGAACTATCAGCCCGTCTTCCGTGTCCACCGCGATTCCGATGTGATAATAATGCTTGAGCACGATTTCGTTCGTTTCGTCATCCAGGCTGGCATTAAAAATCGGGTATTGCCGCAAAGCAACTACGACGGCTTTGATAATGAACGGCAAAAAAGTCAGGTGAATGCCGTGTTCCTGCGCGGTTTTTTTTTCTTTTTCGCGCACCGCAACCAAGGCGGACACTTCGATTTCGTCCATGGCGCTGACATGCACCGCGGTGTGATAAGAAACGGATACCTTCTCGGAAATCGTCTTTCGGATTCCTGCCAGGGGAATCCGTTCTTCCAACCCGTGTTTTTCGTCCGACAATGTTCCGCCTTGTTTTGGAACAGCCATTGAAACCGACGGAACGGTTGCTTGTCCGCCAAAGGACCGCACGTCCGCATCCGTGATTCGGCCGCCGGGTCCCGTGCCGCGGATTTTATTCAAATCGATTCCTAAGGTTCGGCCGAGTTTTCGCGTATGCGGCAAGGCGCGGACGCCCAGGGGGCTGACCGAAACGGAACGTGAATTTGAAAATAAATCCGATTTTTGAAGCAATGCGCGTGCCGCGGAGTCGGAATCCGATTTTACTGAATTTGAATCAATGCTTGATTGTGTCTTTGCCTGCAAATTCTTTGGGCTTGTTTTTTGGTTCGGCGATTCTGTTTTTGAAATCAAATCGGATTGGATCGCAGCCGCTTCGGTTTTTTTTTCCGTTTTCGAGGCCGTTGGTTCAATCGCCGCGGCTTTTGGCTGGTCTGTGGCCGCAAATATTTTTTCCCCTTTTTCCCCGATGGTTGCGATTACCTGGCCGACTTTGATTTTGGTTCCCGCGGCAACGTGCAATTTGAGCACGACCCCTGCAATCGGGGAAGGCAGTTCGACGACCGCCTTGTCGGTTTCCACTTCGCAAATCGCCTGGTCCTGCCTGACCAAGCCGCCTTCCAAAACGAGCCACTTGAGCAGTTCGCCCTCGGTAATCCCTTCGCCGACATCCGGAAAACGAAATTCAACCGCCATGTGCATCACTCTTTTTTCCCAGGTTTTTTTTGCTGGACAAGCAAAAAAAAGCTGCCGGGGAACTTGAATTCATCCGCCATTTTTTCACCCATTAAATTTAATTTTTATTTTTCCATTGCGTCTTTGATTGCAAGCGCGATTCGCTTTGCGCTTGGAATGTATTCTTCCTCGGTTTTATAATATGGCATAATCGTATCATAGCCCGTTACGCGCATGATTGGCGCGGCCAAATCGTAAATGTTTTCCTGGCAGATGCGGCCTGCAATTTCGGCTCCGACTCCGAGTGTCTGGGGCGCTTCGTGCACAATAACGAGCCGGTTGGTATGCAAAACGGATTGCCGAACCGCTTCAAAATCAATCGGCGAGAGAGTCCGCAAATCGATTACTTCGCACGAAATATTTTTTTCCTGTTTGGCCAGTTCCGCGGCTTCCATTGAGGGGCGCACCATGGTTCCGTACGTGACAATCGTAACGTCTTTTCCTTCGCGGCAAAGCCTTGCTTTTCCCAGCGGAATTTCGTAATAATCTTCGGATACTTCTTCCTTGAACTGGCGATACGCTTTTAGCGGCTCGAAAAAAATAACGGGGTCGGGGTCCTTAATCGCGGACAATAAAAGCCCTTTGGCGTCCGCGGGGCAGGAAGGCATTGCCACTTTGAGGCCCGGCGTGTGGACAAACAATCCTTCCATGCTTTCGGAGTGATGTTCCAAGGCATGGACTCCGCCCGAGCACGGCGCGCGGACTACCAAGGGGCAGGAATATTTTCCCTGCGAGCGGTTGTGCATGCGCGACGCATGACTGATTAACTGGTCAAACGCGGGATAAATAAAGCCCGAAAACTGGATTTCGGCCACGGGGTGAAATCCGGCAACCGCAAGGCCGATTGACGCGCCCACAATCCCGCTTTCGGACAGCGGCGTGTCAAATACGCGGCTGGCTCCGAATTTTTTTTGCAGGCCGTCGGTTACGCGAAAGACGCCTCCGTCTAACCCGACATCTTCCCCAAGCACGAGAACAGTTTCGTCTTTTTGCATGGCATTAAACAAGGCGGAGTTCAATGCCTGAACCATGTTCATTTGCGTCATGCATTTGCTCCTTTTTGGTCTATATCGCTTATCGGCCGTCCGTTCACGGTGCTTCCTCCAGCCGTTTTTTGGTAATTTCAAACCTGTTTTTTTGCTTTAAAAATTCTTTCGGCGGATTCGCGTACAAAAACTCGAACATGCGGCCAGGGTTTGGCTTTGGCCAGTTCAGGTAAACCGCCGCCTTTTTTTCGATTTCTTCGCGGACCGCCAAGCCGACTTTTTCAAAATAAGAATCGCTTCCCAGTTTTTTTTCTTTCAGGAACGATTCGAACCGCTTAATGGGGTCGCGGTCTTTCCAATACGCGACTTCTTTTGGAGTGCGGTAGCGCGTCGCGTCATCGGCCGTAGTGTGGTCGGCCATGCGGTAGGTCATCAGTTCGATGAATGTTGGGCCGCCGCCGAGGCGCGCCTTGTCCGCCGCATACTTGACCGTGCGGTACACTGCCAATACATCGTTGCCGTCCGCCTGAATTCCTTCCATTCCGTAACCCAGCGCTTTTTGCGCCAAAGTCTGCGAATGGGACTGGAGCGAACGCGGAACGCTGATGGCCCACTGGTTGTTCTGGCAGACAAAAACGCAGGGCACCTGAAAAACCGAGGCAAAATTAAGCGCTTCGTGGATATCGCCTTCGCTGGTCGCGCCGTCGCCGAAAAACGTTGCGCAGACTTTTTTTTCGCTACGCAGTTTGAACGCCCACGCGATTCCCGCCGCGTGCAAAGGCTGCGTTCCGACGGGAATCGAAATCGGCAGGTTGTTGGTGGTTCCGAATTTGTTTCCGGTCTCGTCCCCGCCAAACACCAGTAAAATTTCTTCCATTTGCACTCCGCGCGCCAATAGCAGCGCGTTTTCGCGAAAACTGGGAACCAGCCAGTCTTCGGGTTTTAAGGCCATGGCGGCTCCGACCTGGGCTTCTTGCCCTAAAATTTGCGCAAATGTTCCGACGCGCCCCGAACGCTGGAGTTTGAGACACTTGTCGTCGAATTGCCGGCCCAAAACCATCCAGTAATACAATTGCTTGAATTGCTCATCGGTCAGTTTGGGCAATAGTTTTTCATCCGCCAAACCGTCTTTATCCAGCACCTGTACAAATTCGATTTGGCCCGAAAAGACCGTTTTTTTTGGCATCTTAAACTCCGCTAAGAATACGAAAAGCGAGTTTAAAAAAAAAGCGGTAACGCTTGTTTTCTTTAAAAACCGGTTATACCGCTGGTTTAAAAAAAACGAAAAACAGGTTAAATTCAAGCGGATGCTAAAACGGCAGGTTGGGCGGAGCATTTCCGTCGCCTTCGTTTTGGGGCGGCGGTTGTGGAATCGTGGTTGAGTCCGGCGTGTTGGGATTGCCCGAACCGCTCGGATTATTGTTGCCTGAATTAATTTGTGTGCACCCCATTAACAACAATCCTAAAATCAACAGTGCGATCAGGATTTTTTTCATTGGCTCACCTCTTTATTCAATTTGTCAAATCAATTACCGGCAAGGCGGGCGGCGTAAGGTTTTCCCCTTCCGTTCCTGAAAATTGGCAGGAATCGCTGCTGTACACCACAACTGCCTTTCCAAAGAATTCCGAGGAAAGGCGGACCCCCTTGAGATTAATCCATTGTCCGTTGGAGTATGCGAAAGCCACCCTAAGTGGACAACCGAGCTCAAAGGGAGTTTTTCCGTTCATGGGGTCCTGCAAGTATGCCACAAAGTTCCAGCCCGGCTCCAAAGGCTTGGCTTCTTTAAGAAATTCTTTGTCCAAATAAACCGCTTTCACTTCACAGGCATTGCCCTTGTTGTGCAACCAGTAGGCGTGATGCGGCTGCGGGTCTTTTACATTGACAAATTTTCCATCAACATATTCGAACAACCTGAATAGCGTGGAATCACAATCGCTTCCTTTCACTTCTATGTTCGGAATGCTGAACAAACTCCATCCCTTTTCAAGATTGATTACGAACGTGTCGGAGGGCGTGTCTTTCTGGTTCACAACCAGAACCGCACGGTCATAGGAAAGGTCCAACAAAGTTATTTCGTATCCCTGGTAGAAAGCCTTTTCTCCAACCGTCAGGTCGAATACCTCGTTGCCGGGTGGCATGGTTCCTTGGACAGTGGAATTCTCCCCCGCGGTCGTAATAATCTTGTTGGTAATCGCTTGCTTGATGATTTCTCCGATTTGCGCAATGTCCGTGCTTCGAATCTGGTTCAATTCTTTTTGCGGAACAATTGCATTTCCATAAATGGAGCGGACCGCAATGCTCGCGGTTGGTTTTTGGTTGAGGCATTTTTCAATCGTTGTTGAATCGTTTTTTTCCGTTTCTTTGCATTTGGATTGCTGAATGTTCAGCAATTGCACTTGAAGGTTTGCGTTCATGATGTTCGCAGTTCCACCAATCAGCAATTTGAATTGTTCACCCAACAAAACGTTTTGGGTTCCGCTTTCATCCTTGGAAACAACCCAACGGGTGATTCTGGATTTCCCAATCCATTCAATGAAATTGAATTGCAGTCCAAAGGCGCTGAAACTGCTGCCGGGTTTTACCTTGATTTGCATGGCCGGAGAAGTTCCGTTTGAATTGTCTTTTTTGAAAACCGTTGCTTCAACGGTAAAGCCTTCGTTGTTGTTCAGGCGCAGGAAAACATTCTCCCCGACAACCTGTGCAGTCTGTTCAATGCCCAGTTTGAATTCTTCGTTCAAGTAAACCGGCACATTTTGTTCTCCGGTTTGTTTTGAAACCACAAAGGCCCCAACCGAATCGTCCGCATATGCCAATCGGACAGTGTAGGGGCCGATGTTTGTGCTTTCTCCCGCAGTCAAAACAGTCACCATTCCAACGCCGGTTGATGCACAATTCTGATTGCTGGCGCAGGGCGTTGGCTGCAGGGACAATTCCACTTTGGCAATGGTTCGTGCAAAGCACTTTTCGTTTTCAGCGCATTTCGAATCCGTAGCGGATAATCCAAGCAAGGAAACCTTGAGGGTTTCTCTTCCTTCGTCCATTACATAGGCGGTTCCATATTGCCCGAGCTTGAACAATTCGTCCAATTTGACTCTTAAAAAGTTTTGTTCGGAATCCTGTTTGACAACCATTTCGGCAACCATCGGTCCCTTGGGTTCCTTTGCTTTCACCCAATTGACTTCCACGGTTTGGCCAAACAATTGCGCGGAATGCTGGGGATTGACCTTGTAATAACCGCCATAGGGAACGTCCGCAATGGAAACCGGCCTTTCGGAGGAAATGGATGGAACCGCAATCGGTTTTCCAATCGAAGCACGGGTTGGTTGTGCGACCGTATAAACTTTTTCTGCTATAATCGATTCTCCGATTCCGGAAATTACCCTTCCGGTAAGCGGTGAAACGCTTTGTTTCCGTGTCGCGTATTTTTCGGCCAAGGCATAAACCGGTTGCATGGCTTCAAACACCACGGTTTCGTTTTCCGGATACATGTTTGCAATGCGCAAATTCAATCCGGTTTCTATTACCACTACCCGGTCTCCTGGTTGCACGCGAAAAGGAACGCCCAGCGAAACCTTTTGGTATTCGCCGCTTCCACCGGATTTTTCCACGCGCATGACGGCAGTATACCTTTTTTCTCCTCCAACAAGCTCATCCAAATAATACACCAATTCAGTCTCATATTTTTCGCCGGTGCGCAAGCTGAATTGGAAAGTTCCGTTCGGCGTGCTGGCCACGAAGCTTGCAATGGTGCTCTGTTCGCAAGCCGGAATCTTTTTGCAAACCTTGTTTCCCGCGCTGTCAATCGAACAATCCCTTGGCAGGATGGACCAATCATAATTTGGCTTGATCATGGTCGTGTTTGCGATTTCCTGTTGCGTAACGGTTTGAACGCTTCCGCAATCGTTTCCAACGCTGAAAGAATTCACTCCGCATTTTCCGGATTCCGAATTGCAATGGCTTTCACACTCTTTTTTGGCGTAGGTTGCCCAGGTTTCCGAAGATTTGCAGGAAGAATCGCTTCCTTCCTGGCTGGTTGTTCCGTCATAACATTCCCATTTCGCGTTTCGGAAGCCGTTCGGAACATTGCTTGGAGGCGCTGGAGACGCTTCCGGCAACGGGCATTTCGTGCTCGTGCTAACACCTGTCAGGCTGAGTTTTGAAAGGGTTGCTCCTTTCTCCGTAATTAATGCCAGTATGTTTTGCGGCAATTTGAATTGTTTTCCCACTTGAACGGTAATCGCTCCTTGTCCTCCGCCGCCTCCGCTGGGCTCGGAAAGAACCAGCATCGCGGTGCTTGAAGATAATTCTTTCAGCGAAAGAATGAATCCAAACACGGATTGCGAATCTCCCTGTTTGAGGGAAAATCGCAGGCCAAGCCCGGAAACCTTGTCCACTGCTGAAAGGTCTGCAATAAAGCCCCCTTCGCAAGGCGGACAGGGCCGCCCTTCTTGGCAGGCCTGGCATGCCCTCGAACCAATCCCTTCCAATCTAATTTTAATTTTTTGTTTTTCGCCCGAATAATAAGCGCTTTGCCCTGATGCGAGCTTGAATACTTGGTTCAAGCGGATGATTTCGGTTTGGTTTTCGCCTTGTTCAATGCAGTTTCCGTTCTGGCATCCATTGGGGCAGTATCCCGCGTTGTACCATTGGCCAGTGTCATTGCATTTTTGCGTCCATTGGCCGCTGGAATCGCATTGAACCGTTTCCGGATTGCATCCGCTGTTGGGCTGGGTTGTTAAGGAAACAGTATCAAAATAGATTTCGCGGTTTTGTTCCCCAACATCGCGTGCAAACACAATTCCGATTCTGTCTCCGAGCGGAACAGCGTCCGCTCCGAATGGAACGTCCGAATAAACGCGCTGGGGACTGCTCCAGTTTTGTCCGTCAAAAGAACTGTAATATAAACCCGGTCCGTTTGAATAACCTTGGAAAAACATGGTTGGTTTGCCGTTGAATTCCAGTACGTTCAATCCGATGTGGGCATTGGTTGTTATTTTTGCTGCGGACTGTGGTTGCGTCCAAGCGACTCCATCCATGGAAGTAACAAACGAAATTCCCTGGTCCGAATATGAATTATAAACAATAATGAGTTTGTTGTCGCTGGCCTGCATCATGCTGGCGTCGAATTCAAAATTATTTCCAAACGACAACTGTACGGCCGGACTCCAGTTCACCAAATCGGTGGAGCGCGTTACAAAAACGTGGTTTCCGGTATCCGAATAAGTGGCATAATAATAGCCGTCGCGGCCCTGCAAAATGTCGCCAACCGAATTGTTGCTGCTGGTCGGCGTTACCTTTCCCATGTTTGTCCACGAAACCCCGTCGCTTGATGTCCAAGTATCCAATCCTTCTGAACCAATCGCCAACAATACCGGGTTTCCGGAATTGTCTTTCGTCAGTGCCTCGTCATCCCATGAACTCGCAATAAAGGTTTCCTGCGACCAGGTTGCTCCGTTGTCCCCGGAAACCGCGGAATAAATGCCATTCTCTTGACCCTGACCGCCGCCCGAATTGTATACAACAACCAAATTGCCATTCGCAGCCATTGCCATAACGGGTTCCTGGTCCATGTCCGCATCCTTTGTGATTGCAATTTGGGCCAATGCCAGCGAAGCAAACGCCAGTGCCAAAACAAGGGTGAATCCAAGCAAGATTTTTTTGTTCATCCAAGGTCCCAACAAAATTCAATTTTTTCCAAATTTTATGTATTGTATGAAAATTCTTATTTATTAACATGCCGATTTGGAAAGGAAAAAACACAAAAGATTACCGCGGAAAAACCCGGCTGACAAAAGCAGTTACTGCCAAAAAACCGGGGGTTTAGGCTGTTCTGGTTCCCGATTTTTTCCGGTTTTAAGGTTTCGTTTTGCGGGAAAAAACGCTTTTTTTTGCCTAATTACAAGGCGCTTTCCGGCCGGTTTTTCAAAAAAAATTCTGCCGCTCGATAGCTGCTCCGCACAAACGGCCCCGATTGGCAGGCCAAAAAGCCTTTTTCCAATGCCGCCTGCTTGAATTCCTCGAACTCTTTCGGGGTCACAAAACGCTGTACGGAAAGCTGTTTTTGCGATGGCTGGAGGTACTGTCCCAGGTACATAATGTCCACTTTTGCATTTCGCAAATCGTCCATCGCCTCCAGCACTTCCTCTTTTGTTTCCCCCATTCCAAGCATGAGCGAAGATTTGGTGAGCAATTCCAGCCGCTTTTTTTTTGCCAATTCTTTTGCACGTTTCAAAACCAAAAGCGACTGCGTATAATTCGCCCTTTGGTCGCGCACCTTTTTCTGCAGCCGTTCCACGGTCTCCAAATTGTGCCCGAAAACATCCGGCCCTGCATTTACCACCATTGAAATTAATTCTTTTTTTCCCGAAAAATCGGGAACCAACACCTCGATTCTTGTTTTCGGGTTTTGCTTTTTGGTTTCCAAAATGCAGGCGGCAAAGTGATTCGCTCCGTCGTCTTTCAAATCGTCGCGGTCAACCGAAGTCAAAACCGCGTAATCCAGTTTCATTTCGCGGATTGTTTTGGCTAATTGCTCGGGCTCTTTTTCATCCACCGATTTTCCGTTCACAGCGCTTTTGGTTGCGCAGAAACCGCAACTGCGTGTGCACACATCCCCCAAAATCAGGAAAGCCGCGGTTCCATTGCTCCAGCATTCGCTCATGTTCGGGCAGTGGGCCTCCTCGCAAACCGTGTGCAAACCGGTTTTCGAAATCTTCTCGCGTAACTCGCCATACTGCTCCGTGGTGGGCGGACGGATTTTGAGCCAATCGGGCTTTGGAATCCGTGTTTTCGCTTGCGGCTCCATTCCAACAAAATGATTTTTTGGCAATTTAAACGTGCGGTTGCCGGATAATTCTTGACAATATTTATCCAAAAACCCCGCTATCAACCGGTTAGGCTTTTTCCTTTGGATTTGGATACTGCTTTATTAACGCCAAACCAATAATGGTTCAGGATAAAACCATCGGAGGTTTTGAATATGAATCGATTATACGGATGGCTCTTGGCAGGGCTTTTGGTGGTTGCCGTAATGGTAGCCGGCGGCCTTGTCAATCCAAGCGGAATTCACGTTTCCTCAGCCGACCCGTTGAATGCCAACGCGGTTCCCATAACCGCTAATTTGGCGGCGGACGACTCAACCAGCGCCGAAAACCTGCGCACGATTTCGGTGTCATCCACGGTTGAAGTATCCGCGGAACCCACCAAAGCCGAACTCTGGTTTTCGGTCGAGACACTGGCTCCAACCGCACAGGTTTCCCAGCAGCAAAACGCCAGCCTGACCCAAAAAGTAATCGCCGCACTGGCCGGCATGGGCATCACGGGCAAAAACGTGGAAACATCGTCCTATTCGCTTTACCAAAAAACCGAGTGGGACTCCAGAACCCAAGAAAACGTGGACAGGGGATTTCAAACCGTCAACTCGATTAAAGTAACCGTCAACGACCTGTCCAAAACAGGCCAAGTCATCGACCAGGCCGTGCAAGCCGGCGCCAACCGCGTAACCAGCATCGCTTTTACGGTGGATGACGCAAAGCAAGCCGAACTCAAGCGCACCGGCCTGATCAAAGCAAGCCAGGAAGCCAAAGTCAAAGCCCAAGCCATCGCTTCCGGACTTGGAATCGAACTGGACGGCGTGCAAAGCGTAAGTGAAAACAGCTCGTACTACGTTCCCTATAACCGCTCATTTGACCTGGCCCAAAGCGCAGGCTCAATGGCGGCGCCCGAAACCCCGATTTCACCCGGCGATGTCAAAGTCAGCGCCAACATAAACGTCGTCTTTAAAATCAAGTAACGGGAAAAACTCCCGTTATTTCTTTTTTTTATTTTTAAAACGCCAAAACTACGGTAGAGTGGTAGCAGAAAAAAAGCTTGAAAAAATTGTTGCAACGCTAGTTTTTGCGCTGGCGCGGAACAATTTCCTCAATGCGCGTATTGGCGATTCGTTCGATGTTTTGGATGCGCTCCAATTCCGAAACATTGGTCAAAAAAGTAATGGCAATTCCGGTTCCGCCTTTTCTCGCGGTCCTTCCGATGCGATGAATATACGTCTCGTCTTCTTCGGGTAATTCGAAATTAAACACGTGCGAAATTCCCTCGATTTGCAGTCCGCGGGCCGCCACGTTGGTCGCAATCAGCAGATTGATTTTGCCGGCTTTGAACATGGCCAAAGACCGTTCGCGCTGGGCCTGCGAAAAATCGCCGTGCATGGCAACGCTGTTGACGCGCCGCTTGTGCAGTTCGCGCGACAGCCAGTCCACGGTTCGCTTGGTGCGGCAAAAAATAACGCATTTGGGCATTTGCTGCGTGCTGAGCAATTGCACCAAAGTGGAAACGCGCTGGCGAGTGTCCACCATGATATAATACTGCTTGATTCCTTCAACCGTCAAAGTATCCATAGACAGGTTGATTTCCGACGGGCTGTTCATAAACCTGCGCGTTATATCCTTGATTTCGCGGCTTATCGTAGCGCTGAACAGCATGGTCTGGCGCTTGCGCGGCAAAAAAGAAAGAATGCGCTCCACGTCTTCCCGAAACCCCATTTCGAACATTTTGTCGGCTTCGTCCAGAATAACGGTTTGCACATGCGTAAAATCCAGCATATGCCGCTCGAACAAATCAATAAGCCGTCCGGGAGTTCCGACCACAATCTGGGGCTTTTTGCGCAGTTCGTCGATTTGCATGTTAATGCTGGAACCGCCGTAAACGCAAACCGAACGGGCGCCGCAGTGCTTTCCCAAAAGCGTGATTTCGCGGGAAACCTGCTGGCTAAGCTCGCGAACCGGAACCACGATTAAGGTACGGATATTTTTTTCCAGCGGATCCATTTTTTGAAGCAAAGGAAGCGCAAACGCCGCGGTTTTTCCCGTTCCGGTTTTGGCCTGGCCGACAATGTCTTTTCCTTCCAATGCCAAAGGAATGGTCTCGACCTGAATGTCGGTGGGCTCCGAAAAGCCGGCTTCCTTGATTCCCTGCAATACGTTTTTGTTGAATCCAAATTCGTCAAAGTTCACGTTTTTCACCGTTTGAAAAAACCAGAAAAAGAAATTCAAAAGAACCGGATATTTCTAATTATGGCTTTTGATTATTGAATAAATTTTTTTAACGCCCACGCCCTGTTTTTGGCTTACTTTTTGGAAAACCATTGAAATCCGATCAATCCGTACGCGATAACCAGTATGCCAAGCAATGCCCGGATCAACAGTTTAACGCTTCCCAACCATTCCAAAAAATCGATTCCGAAAAAATCACCCATCAATACCGCGCCGCCGATAACCGCGGCAACGGAAAGCAGCTGCATGGAAATTTTTTTGACGGAATCCATACAAAAATTACCTCCTTTGGATATAAAAATAAAACGGTTGCTAGCGGCTTAATTTTTCCCGCATCCGCGCCAAAGTGCCGTTGATTTCTTCGGCTTCCAAAACCGCTTTTTTAAACTGGGGGGTCTGGGACACTCCTTTGCATTGCTCAAGGTCCAATAAAGAAGCCTTTAACGAAACGATTTCAAGCTTCAAATCGCGCGTCAAAGTCATCAGCAGTTCCCCGAGCTTTTCATTGTCGTTTTTGAGCTCTTTTTCGAATTTTCGCCGTTCCGTCAAATCCCGAAATCCCACATACAATCCGGCGATTTTTCCTTCCATGCGGATTTCCGTGGCGTTTAATTCGTAATGCAATTTGTCCCCCGCTTTGGTCATGGCTTCGATTTCAAACGGCGGGCTGGCCGTGCCTGCCATATGCATCAAAAATTTTTCAATGCAAACAGCCCTGCTTTTCAAAGTCAGCAGCCCCGATTCGAAAAATTTTTTCCCGACAAGCTCTTTTTTTGAATAACCCGTGACTTCTTCCAGGCGCTTATTCACCAGCAAAAACCGGCCGTCAAAATCGAGCAATGCCTTGGGGTCCAGGGTGTTCTCGAAAAAAAACAAGGGGTCTTTTTCCACCAGTTTTGAAACATCCGGCTTTTCGGGCATTGATTGCAATAACGGCGACAGGCTATTTATGGTTTTCGAATCGATTTCATCGGCAATGTTCAGCCTTCAAGAATTTAAAATCGGTTTTGGCGCTTTTTTGAAATGCAACACGGTATCGGTTCAAAATAACAATAAAAAAATAGACAAAATAATTTTTGACTTGAAAAACCACGCCGCTTCCGGGAGTTGAACCCGGCCCTCACCCGTGACAGGGGTGCATCCTAACCGATAGACGAAAGCAGCAATGCTAAAAGTAACAAATTTTGGCGTAAAAGGTTTTTAAGCCAATCCTGCAAAGCAGCCTTTTGCTAGCGCAAAAGCCTGGGGAAAAAAGCCTTCGGCAACAACCTTTTGCTGGCCAAAAGCGGGGGAAAAATTACTGCGGTTTTTTGAAAACCACGACCGCATCCTTGGTTTGCCCCGTCTTAAAGCTTCGATCCGCATGGCACCAGATTTTTCTGGCGGTAATATTTTTCACAAGTTCAAACCCTTCGGTTGCCGCGATTTTTTCCAGGTACTCGTCCGATTGCACGGGGCCGTGCGGCAGGCAGCCGCCAGCAATATTAAACACGCAGACTCCGCCGGGCCTGATTGCGGGAAACAAATTGTTCAAAACTTTTTTCAAATCCAAAAAATACGCCTGGCCGATTAGCGGCAGTTCCGCAAACTCGGCCACGGGTTCCATGTTCGGGTTGTCCCCGACAAACGCGCGCAACCGCGTCTCCTGATAACCGAAAAACAAGCCCAGTTCGAGCTTGTAAACGCTGGTGTATTCGATTTTGTTCAAATAGGGCGGTGAAGTAATCACCGAACCGATGGATTCGGGTTCAAGCGCTATCCTGCGGCAATCCTCGTTCCATACGGCGGGCTCTTTTGCAAAGCCGGTTTTGGAATCGTCCAGATTAAATTTCGTTGATTTCAAATCCGCGGCCATTTTGGTTATTTTTCCCAAAAAAAGCTTGGCTACGGGCATGTCGGGTTTTTTTTGCTTGCGCAAACTGCCGCCGACCTTGACCACGTTAGCCACCCTTCCCGTGGTGTCGATTAAGGCCAGCAAAAACAACTCGCGGATTTTTTCATCCAGAATTTGCTCGATTTGCGTTTTATAAAACCACACCGTTTCCAAGGCGGAATGGTAAAACAGTTTTCTAATGCGCGGATCCACGGGAATTTTTTCAATCGGTTCGGGCTTTAATCCCCGCAGTTTTTCAAGTTCCGAACCGATTTTTTCCAAATCATAATTTCGCGTCTTTGCGCGGCTTGCCAGGCACGCCAAAGGCGAAACATCCGTTCCCATGGATTCGATTCCTTTTTTTTTGCACGCGACCAAAGTGGTTCCGACTCCGCAAAACGGGTCGAACACGGGCCCCTTTAACTGGAATTTTTTTAGGCACCAGTTCACAAACTCCTCGGAATAACCCTCCTTGTAATACAGCCAGTTATGAATCGGCTTGTCCTTATTCGGGACAAAAGTAACCCAGTCGGCAAGTCTAGCTTCGATATTTTCGGCCATATTTTTTTCCGCAACCGCCTGTTTTTTTAGTAACCAATATTGGAACGATTATGTTTTTATTGCCCAAAAACCTCAATTAACCCTATGGTTGCCGAATCCAATCCCTTAATGGTCATCGGAATAATTCTGGTGTTCAGCTGGGTTTTAAGCTTTTTTTTCAAAAGAATCGGCCAAAATCCCGTGGTCGGATTTATCGTTTCGGGGTTTTTGCTCGGGCCCTTTGTATTCCACATTTTAACACCCGAAACTCCCCTGGTTCAGGCGTTTTCCGAACTTGGGCTGTTTGTTCTTTTGTTTTATCTTGGAATCGAATTGTCGTTTCGCGACTTTGTCAAAGCGGGCGTTCCCACTTTGGGCCTTGCCCTGGCGGACATGTCGGTTTGTTTTCTTGCGGGCTTTTTAATCGCTTTAATGGCTGGCTTTTCCCTTCTTTTTTCCGCCGCCGTCGGACTTATGATGTTTTCTACTTCCAGTGCCATTGTAGGCAAATTTTTGGTGGATCGCGGCCTGATACGAAAAAAATCCTCGCAAATGGCCTTAGCGATTTTGATTCTGCAGGACTTTTTGGGAATCTTGGTGCTCGTTTTCATTTCAAGCGTTTCCAGTTCCGGTTCCGCACTGGACTTGGCCCTGACCGCGGTCGTGTTTGCCGGAGTATCCTTTTATGCGGTGCACCGATTGTCCAAATTCGTTGAAACATACTTCGAGCGCTATCATCTCGGAGCAACCGAACTGACCGTGTACGCTCTCGCCGTTGCTTTGGTCGTATCCGCCTTGGGAAGCTTTCTGAAACTTAATCCCGCATTGGGCGCGTATTTTGCCGGATTTGCCCTGTCGGAACTGTCGGTCGGCGAAAAAGTCAAGGAACAAATCGGGTTTTCGCGCGACTTTTTCCTGATGTTTTTTTTCGTTTCTTTTGGCGCGAGCCTGTTTTACAATTCCGTTTCCCAAACCATCACGTTTCCGGCCATCGACCAGCTCGTGTTCCTAGTCGGACTTTCCATTGTCCTTGGAATCGTGAGCATTATTGTCCACGGCGTGGTACTGACCATGATGGGGCCTTTGTTCAACATTTCCAACCGCGAATCCAGCGAAATGGCGATTCTGCTTTCTCCACTCGGAGAATTCGTCATCATCATCGCGATTTCAATCATCCCGATTCTTGCGGTAACGGAATCGCTTTCTCTTGCGCCGATTGCATTCCTGCTTATTTTGGCTACACTTTTGATTTTCCAGCCGCTCTACAACCACCTGAACTGGCACGATCGAATAACCCAAAAAATTCCCGCGTTTGCCTCGCGCGTCCACACCGAACAGCCCAAAACAGAACATTCCAGCGAAAGCATCCAATGGCTAAAAACGCTTGCCAAAAACCTGCTGCTTTTAGTCTGCCTGGCCTGGCTGACCCTGCAATTATACCGCGCCATCCCGACAATCGGAATTCCGATTCCTTTCAGCCGCGAAATATTCACCGTTTTGGTATTCGCGTTTTTCGCGTACATTCCCGTGTCGCGTTCCTTGCGCGCATTCCGCAAAATCATCCACGCCGCACAGCCAAGCCATTACCACCATCACGGCAAAGTCCTGCACAGCCGCCTGAAAAACTTTTAGACTTTTTCAGGACTGTTTTTTTCCCAAACGGACCGCAAGCCTGACCAGCATGTCCTTGGTCATGGCAGTCAAATCATAGCTCGGCTTCCAGTCCCATTCGCTTCTCGCGCAGGAATCGTCCAACGAAGCAGGCCAGGAATCGGCAATCGCCTGGCGAAAATCCGGCTTGTATGTTATTGCAAATTCGGGAACGTGCTTTTGGATTTCGGCAGCCAATTGTTCCGGCGCAAAACTCATGGCATTCACGTTAAAGTCCGCATGACGCTTTAATTTGGAAACCGGCGCATCGGCCAGGTCCATGAGCGCTTTAAGGGCATCCGGCATGTACATCATGGGTAAAAAAGTCCCTTTTTGCAAAAAGCACTCGTATTTTTTGCTTTGAATCGCTTCGTAAAAAATCGCGACCGCATAATCCGTAGTGCCGCCGCCGGGCAAAGCTTCCGAAGAAATGATTCCGGGAAAACGCACCCCGCGCACATCCAGGCCGTATTTGTGAAAATAATACGTTCCCAATAATTCGCCCGCAACCTTGGTCGCGCCGTACATGGTGGACGGATGCAAAACCGCATCGTTGGACGTGTTTTTTTTTGGCGCGTCGGAGCCGTACACCGCCATGGAACTCGGAATCATTATCCTTTCGAGCTTGAACTCGCGGCCGACTTCAAGGACATTGTACGTTCCCGTCATGTTGACGTGGTAGGCCGCCTGCGGGTTTTGCTCCCCTTTGGCCGAAATAATCGCGGCCATGTGATAAATTGTATCAATGCCGTTTTTGCGCACGATTTTTTCCAAATCCTCTTTTCGGGTCACGTCGCCAAACACCACGGGCCCTTCTCCCAAGTCAACGCCTTTGGTATTCATATGGCCCATGGCAAAAACATTTTCATTTCCGAATTTTTTTCGCAACGCGGGAACCAGTTCCGAGCCGATTTGGCCAAACGCGCCCGTAACCAGGATTCTTTTCATTCCATCACAGTTCAATATCGGGGGATTTGGGTTAAATAGCCTTTTGGCGAAAAAAAACCAAAAGTCGGGAAGTGACGAAAATCAGTCCTGAATCCTGCCGTTTTTTTGGAACGCATAATACGAATAACCGAACGAACCGGCAACAATACAGGCAATGGACAGGCCAAACCAAATCCAAAACTGATTTGGCCAAACCAAAATCGGCAAAACCAGCACTGCGGCCAGCCAAAAAACGGTTCTGGCAAACTTGTGCGTCTGGTCCCAGACTTTTTCGCTTGCCAAAGTCCACGGCGTCCGTATTCCTACAAAATAATTGCGCTTAAACGACGGCGACAAATAACCGATAACAAAAAAAAGCAGGGCCAAGCCCGGAACCATAAAATAATTCATGTTAAATTCAAAGCCGAGATTGAACAGCAAAGTCACGGCAAAAACCGCGCCTAAAAAAAGCTCGATTACCAAACCCAGCAGCCAGTATTGTGCCTCGAATTTTTTCAGGTTTTTTTGGTACACTTCGATTTTTGGAATCAGTAAAAAAACTATGAACGCAACCAGCATGACAACGGGAAGAATAAACGCGGCCGTTAAGGGCGAACCAAAACCGTTGGCTTGTCCAGCTGCGTTCCAGTGAATCGCCACTTTTTCAGGCAGCAATGGCAAAGCCCAAAATCCCGCGATAAAAGAAAGTACGACTAATAGTCCTGCCAGTATCTTTGGAATTCTTTTTTGCATAACGAATACACGGCAAAACAGCGTAAATAGCTTTCGAAATTTACTGTTTGGCAATCGTGCCGGCTTTTCCCGTGGAAATCTGCTTTTCGCCCTTGTATTCCGAGCACCAGCCGTTTTCAATGGTTATGGTGTCGCCTTCGTTGTACTGGTTCACCTGGTCGTTCCACAAGGTCAGGGAAATCTCGCCGGAATCGTCTTTAACCGCCGCTTTGCAAAGTTTTCCCTCGCCGCGGCTAGACGCAAAAGGGCGGGGCTCTCCTTTGGATACCAGTTCAACCACGACTTTTGAAAACGTCTGGTTAACCTGCAGTTCTTTTACTTTTTGAATTTCAGCCATAACAAATCAGAATTATTTGCCAGCCAAACCGTTATAAATTAATCCTTGCCAACCAAACCCAAAAAAAGCAACCAAAAGGCGATTTTTCAAATCAAACGCTTATTTTTGAATTTCAAATCTTTATTTTTTGGCTTTGGATTTTACTGTTTTTTTAACCGTTTTTTTCGCGGGTTTTTTCGCCTTCGCTTTTGGTGTTGCTATTGAAACGTGCTTTCCGATTTCAGTCTGGCCGTCCATGTACGGCTGCAAAACTTTTGGAATCTTGATGTTTCCGCTTTCGGTCTGGTAAGTTTCCAAAAGCGCTATCATTAACCGCGAAGTCGCAAGGCCCGAACCGTTTAACGTGTGGCAAAAAATCGTTTCGTTTTGCCGCTTAAACTTGGTATTCATGCGCCTGCCTTGGAAATCCGTGCAATTCGAAATCGAACTGCATTCCAGGTACTTATCCATTGCCGGAGCGTACACTTCCAAATCATACGTTTTCGCGGACGCGATTCCCATGTCACCCGACGCCAATAATTTGGTTCGGTAATGCAAGCCCAGTTTTTCAAGCAATTGTTCGCCGTAACCGCGCATTTCCTCGTGCAGTTTCCACGATTCTTCCGGCGTGCAGATAAAAACCATTTCGACTTTGTCAAACTGGTGCAGGCGAAAAATTCCCGGGGTTTCCGCTCCGTGCTTTCCCGCTTCGGTTCGAAAACACGCGGTAAAACTGCAAAACTTTTTCGGCAAATCCTTTTCTTCCAGGGTTTCGTTCGCGAACAGGTTCGTGACAGGCACTTCGGCTGTCGGAATCAGGTAAAAACCGTCCGTGGTCTTGTACAGGTCTTTTTCAAACTTGGGCAGGTTTCCCGTTCCAAATGCGGTTTTCTCGTTCACCAAAAACGGAACGCTCACTTCTTCCAACCCGTTTTTTCTGTGGCAATCCAGAAAAAAATTAATCAACGCGCGCTCCAATCGTGCCAAATCTTTTCGAAAAACAAAAAATCCCGCCCCCGCGATTTTGGCCGCGCGCGTCATGTCCAGCATTTCCAAGGCGTTCGCCAGCTCGTGGTGCTGCTTTGGAACAAAATCAAATGCGGGTTTTTTTCCGCTTTCTTTTACGATTTGAAAATTTTCCTCTCCGCCGGACGGAACGCTTTCATGCGGAATATTGGGCAGGCGCTGGAGCAAAAAATCCCTGCGCTCCAAAAACGAGCCGGTTTCGACTTCGGTTTTCGCGATTTCCCGCGGCAATTCCCGAGCTTGTTTCAGCAATTCTTCAATCGATTTTCCCGCTTTTTTGGCTTCTTTGATTTCAATGGTAATCTTGTTCCGCTTGTTCCGCAACTGGTCTTCCATGGACTTGGATTCCCTCCATTTTTGGTCAAATTCCATTAACTCGTCAACGGATACCTCGCTTTGGCGCTTTTGCATCGCTTGCCTGACCAGTTCAGTCTTTTCGCGGATTAAATGAATATCCAGCATGTCCAACACTATGTTCCCTAAGCCATTTTAACCTTTGGCACCCTCGAGAGTGTCAAATACAAAAAGCCCTTAAACAAACCAAAAGGGGCTTTTTGTTATTGCGAAACAAGGCCAATCAGGGGTTTTGCGGCTAAAACGAGGGTTTAACTACTTTTTGAAGACAAGGTATTCAAGGCGATAGTAAGACTAGGTTCTAGTTGTTTTTTCGCCAAAAACAAAAAAGGAGTAAGTAAGAATGGCTTTCCAACCACGCGGCTCATTTGGCGGCGGTGCAGGCGGAGATCGGCAAATGTTCGATGTCACCTGTTCAGATTGCGGACAACCCACTCAAGTCCCCTTCAAACCGACCGACGGACGACCCGTATATTGCAGAAATTGCTACCAAAAACACAAACGATACTAAATCGTTTTTGGGTAACAACTCTAAAAAATTCACTGTATTTTTCTAATTTTTATTATTTTTTTTCCCGAAGCATCGCTTTAAACCAAAAACAGCCCGCTTGCCCCATTACGTGGGGCGAGCGGCGGGAACACGGATAGTTCCGGATTTTGACAATTGTTTTTACCGCTTGTAAATATTGTCGTGATGGTCAAAGCGGTCAAACAGGATGAATTTTTCTTTTTTGGATACCTTAAATAGCAGGACAAAATTGCGTGCGATGTGCACCCGCTTGTATTCGCTTAAATCGTGCTTGAGATTCTTGTAATGGTCAATGGTGGCATCGTCGCTGGCGATTATCTGCCGGATTTTCTTGTTAATCGCATCCGCCATCGCGGGGTCCCGCTTGGCCAAAAGGCGAACGGCATCCTTTAATTCGTCGGACAAATCAAAAGAAAACGGCATCTTATTGCCCCGCAGTCAACCGGTCCAGCTCGTCCAAAGTCATTTTCCGAAAGCCGTATTTTTTGATGTGCCGCGCGCAGGAAGCGATGACTTCTTTAACGACTTCTTCCTTGACTTCGCGCTCCACAAACTCGTCGCCGCACAGCTCGGCAAACTTGTCGAGAGCCTTTCCCTTGTCCTTTAAGCCGTACTTTTCCTTGACCACCCCGACCACGCGGTTGGTATACTCGCTTACCGTCACGTTCATCGTCACCGTCTTACCCATATTAGTTCACCTAATATAAACTTAGTCCGACTAATTTAAAAATATTCGGTCGGTTAACACCAAAAAGCTTCAAAAACCGGAAAAACGACAAAATGGGTGTTAACTAACTCCCAGTTTTTGCAGGTCATTAACCAATTGTTCGTTGTTCTTGAACAAAATCGTCTGGAACCCCATTTCTTTTGCGGGCTTCAGATGCCGTTCTCGGTCATCCACAAAAACGCATTCGTTGGCCAAAAGCTTCATTTTTTTCAAGACGAGTTCGAATATTTTCGGGTCGGGTTTGGCAAGCCCCACTTCGCAAGACAACAAACATGGGTCAAACGGTTCGAACAGTCCCCTTTCTTTGGTAATCTCGGCATGAAAGTCGTTCAGGTTGCTTAACAACGCCACTTTGTATTTTTTCTTCAGTTTTTTGGCAATTTCCAATAGTCCCTCATTAACCGGCATTACTTCCAAATACGCGGCTTTCCAAATCGATTGCAATTGTTCAATGCTTTGATGCAAGCCGGCTTTTTTCTTTAACAGTTCTAAAAATTCCTTGTGCGACATTTTTCCGGTCAATGCCTTTTTTTCATACTCGTCCTGGCCCAAGCCCTCCAGTATGCTTTTGTCGATTCCGAGTTTTTCACTCACGCGCTGTATAATCAGTTCAAACTTTCCGACCAAGACAACGCCACCCATGTCAAAAACGACCGCCTTAATCATAACCAACACTATCTGCAATCAGGGATTAAAACCATTCGCCAAAGCTGACCAATAAACCCAAATTCAGCGCCGCAGGCCGACGAGACGGACGGTTAAAAATTTTAAAAATTAGTATTCCCCTCTCCAGGATTTGCACCAGGGACCTTCCGGTCGCCGCACGTCCCAAAGGGACATTAGGCCATCCGCTTTTGGCGGATATTATTCCTCGGGTTTCCCGTTTTTGGCTTTCGCCAAAAAGGGCCCTTTCAAGCTTTCGCTTGAAACGGGTTTCTTTGAACCCGAGGCGCGTTTCTTTTCTTTCGAAAAGAAAGCCGTTCTTCTACAGCCGGACGCTCTACTAGCTGAGCTAAGAGGGGTCTATGAATTATGCCTTGGGACGGTTTTTAAATGCTTTTTGGGGGTGAAAACGCGTTCAAAGAGCCAGGGCCAGGCCGCGGAAACCCAAAGGCCCGCACAGAAAAAAACGAGAAATTGTTCCATCGAAGAAGGAAGTTTTAAGGCGGCAAAAACCAGTATTGCGGTGATAATTAATCCCACAACGGTTTTTTTGGCTTGGTTTTTCCGGTTTTGGGCGGATTGCACAAACCCCGCTTTTTGAACCCAAAAAAATCCCCCGTAAAATCCCAAGACAACGGCCGTGAGTAATGGCGGGTTAATCCAAACCAAAAGAACTATCGCCAAAACCAAGGTCAGCAAAAACCCGAGCTCGTCGTCGAGTTTGGATAGCTTGATTCCTTTTTTTTCCAGGCGCAGGTGCGTTTGCCAAGCCGCCCAGCCCACCAATAATCCGACAACGGTTCCCGCAACTACGTCGGAAAAAAAATGCGCGCCCAAAACAAGGCGCGACAAATCAACCAGTATAATCAAAAGAATTCCCAAAACCAGCCAGTGATTTTTTTTCAGTTTTTTGATTTGCGAAACCGGCTTTAAAAAAAACAAGGTCATGGAACCGATGATTCCCGCGTGGCCGCTTGGAAAACTATACGGACTTTCCCCAAGCCCAGAAACCAGACTGTTTTCAGGGGCAACGAAAAACTGTAGGGCCGTCGGCCGCGGGCGCATGAAAGCGGCTTTGAGCGCACCGATGACAACCGAAGTGAACACAATGAGGTTAACCATCCAAAACGATTCTTTTTCACGCGAGTTCCAGTACAAAATGCACGCGATGGCAAACCAGAAACCGGGGTGGCCAAGATACGTTATCCAGTGGAAAGCGGGTTCCAAAAAGCCGAGGCTGCCTTGGACCGAGGTTAAGACCGCGTTGTCAAAGGACTGAATTAGTTCGAACATAACCTATACAAAGAGCGGTTATACCAATATAAATTATTCTCGAAAACGTTCAGATTTTTCTTCGCAGTTTTTCGTATTCTTCTCTCGTGATTTTGGTTTGTTTCAGTATTTCGTTCAAAAGCCAGATGTTCAGGTCTTCGTTTCCATGCACCGGAATAACGGTTTTTCTTCCGTCGGGATGGATATAACGGACGTGGCTTCCGACTTGGTGGATTCTTTGAAAACCCATTTTTTCCAGGAGTTTGCACAGTTCCTTGCCAGAAATCGGAATTAATTTTGGCCGTTTACACCGTTATTTGAACTTTTTATTTGTTTCTTTCAAACGTTTTCACGCTTTTTTCGCGCTTTTCATGACGCGTTTCATGCCGGGAATCTTGATTTCCGAATAATCCACGACAACCCCGCAGGCTTTTAGGAGTTTTCTTGAGGCGTAGGCGCGCAAAAAATCCGCGACTTCTTTTTGCTCGCCTTTTTGCAAGGAGGGAATGGCGGAAATTTCGTTGATGACCTGGGAAACTTTTCGCGTATTAAGCTCTTTTAAAACGCCTGCGATTTCGTCTTCGGTTTTGCCGGCCTGAACTTGGTCCAAAACCGCGTCGAGTTTTTTGATGTCCGTTATTTTGCCGAGGTTTTCCGCGATTTTTCGGTCCACGCTAAACGTCATGGAAGCCAAAAATTCGGCTATGGTGCGCGGGTCGGTTGCGGGTTCTATTTTGAGTTTTTTAATCGCGGCCCAATCGTCATAATTGGCCACAAATTGGATGTATTGTTCGCTCATGGTTTCACCCGCTCTAATGCCAAAACTTGAATTATTTGAGTAATTGAAAGGTTTTAAATGAATCTGTGGGGAATTCTTTATCATTGCCGGTGAAGCATATCCTGGTTTTGCAGCGGTTTTGTAAACCGCAGGCTGAGGGTTCAAATCCCTCCACCGGCTATTTGTTCAATTTTATCCAAGTGCCCGAACCGGTTTCTTTTTTTGCCGTGTCAAAAAAAAGTTTCAGGGTATCCAAATTATAAAATCCGATTCGAGAATCATGCATGGGAAAAATAGCTCTTAAGCGAATAAGCCGTTTTGCCAGCCCGTCATTTCCGGTGAAACCGGATTTATTGGTCCGGCAGGCTTTCGAGGATATAACGCCAGGCCAGCAGTTTGTGGGCTTCAACAAGCTTAAAGTCCTCTAGGGTTTCGGTTTCAAACCGCGTTTTTTTGAAATCAATGTATTCCCTCAGCATTTGGGCGTCGCCGTCGCGGACCTGCTGTTCACTCAGGCCGGTTTCGTTTGCAATGACCGTGACGTTTTCAGGAGAAACAAAATTCTTGATTTGAATATTGGGAAGTTCCTGCTCCGCGAGCGCGATGGTTTCGTCAGGGGTCACGTTTTCGTCGGACAACAAGGAAACGAGTTCGTCCTGGATTATGCCAAGATGCGCGACGAGTGCGAATACCGCGGTTTCCTTTTGCAAAGCGTTCATTACGTCTATGTTGTTTTCGCTTTTTTGGAGCGTCTCATACAACGGCGTTTCTTTTTGCATTATCCAAAGCACTTCTTCCTCGTTGGAAACCGCAAGCGCGTATAATCTTGCGTATTCGGCCTCGTGGTCCAGCGGCGGCGCGGTTTGCTGCATGGTTGCCACCAAATCGGCGGTTTGTGCGTTCATGTCCGCCAGTCCTGCGTGAACATTGTCTGAAAAAGTTTTGGCCATTGTTGCTCCGATTCCGCTGTTTTTTTGTGTCGCTAAAAATAACGCGATTCCGGCCAATACGATAATTGCAACGGCAAGTCCAGCGATTATCCACTGGTCTTTGGAAAGTTTCATGGCAGAGTAAGGACGAAAAAGTATTTTAGGGAGTCGGTTGAAAGTTAATCATGGCTTTTGAAATCGGGATACTCGCGGCGTTTGGCGCAATGATTTGCTGGGGACTGGGGGATTTTTTCATCCAGCGTTCCACAAGAAAAATCGGTGACGTGCAGTCTTTAGCCTGGATTGGGTTAATCGGCGCGGTCCTCTTATTGCCGTTTGTAATCGGTGATTTGCAGTTATTGGTCGTTAAGCAAAACCTGTGGTTTTTGGCGGCTTTGGGTGCACTGGGTTTTGCAATTTCCTTGGTCACTTTTGAAGGATTCAAGCAGGGAAAACTTTCGGTAGTCGACGTCATTTTGGAAATCGAATTGCCGATTACGATTGCGTTTGGAATCGTTTTTCTGTCCGAAACCGTTTCGCTAATCCAACTGGCCATCATTTCCTTTGTTTTTGTTGGAATCGTATTGGTCGCCCTGCCGGTTTTTTCGCTTAAAGAATCGTTTCAAAAACTCGAAAAAGGCGCGCTGCTGGCCATTGTTGCTGCTTTGGGAATGGGTGCCATCAATTTTTTGACCGGGGTCGGCGCCAAAACCGTTTCGCCTTTTTTGGTGATTTGGGTTCCCTGGGTCATCATGGCGGTCATTTCGCTGTTCATTGTCTGGCGACGCGAAGGCTTCCAAAACTTTTTCAAAAACGCGGCCCAAAACAAAAAACTGATTGCCTGCGAAAGCGTTTTGGACACCGCCGCGTGGATGCTGTTTGCCATTGCGTTAGTCCGCCATCCGGTTTCGATTACAACCGCAATCACCGAAAGCTATCCTGCATTGGCGGTGCTTTTAGGGGTTTGGTTTAACCGCGAAAAAGTGCAACGCCACCAATTGGCGGGAGCGGGAATGGCGATTGTTGCCAGCATCTGCCTTGGGTTTTTGGTTTAGCCCGATTGGTACACCCTTTCGGGTGCAGGCGTGCACTCCGCATATGTGTCCCAGCTGCGCTGGGACGGTAATATTTTTTTGCCCTTGCCGGGAGTTGAACCCGGGTCTCAACCGCACTCCCTGTTGATAATTTTTTCCAAGGTTTTTTGCGATCCGATTTTGCCAAAAAGGCAAAATGAGCCCATTCGAGCTTGCTCGAATCGGGCAGCAAAAAAGTTGTTTGAGAGGGTTGTATCCTTGGCCGCTAGATGACAAGGGCGATTACGAATTAGGCCTCAAATGCTTTTTTATGGGTTTTCATTTGGCCAGTTTGAACTCGGCTACGGTTTTCCAAACCATGTGTTGAGGCGTGTTTTTAAGCAAGGCCAATTTGTCAAAAACTCCCCCTTCCGGCATTTGGCTTTGGGCGGCTTGAATCATCGGCTGTTTGGACGCAAGGTCAAAGTCGCCGTAAATCATCGTAAAATGCGGCATGAATCCGCGCTTGTCCGACCGGCCAAAGACGGCTTCGCTTTTGGCTCTGCAATCAAACAGTTCTTTCGAATCTTTTACCCTGATAAAAACGCATCGCACAAAATCATCCATGTGCTCGACCTTGGAAAAAACAGCGGCAATTGGCTTGGTTTGATTGGCAAGCCGCTTTGTTTTTTCAACCAGTTCTTTTTCGCGGTTTTCATCCTGCGGAATCTGGACAAGAAGCGAAACATGCGGTTCGAAAAAAGGAGCGTTGTATTTTCGGCTTAATCTGTCGATAATTTTTTTGAGTGGTGCGCGCGTTTTTTTGTCCGGCAAAAGCCAAACGTGATATTCGTTTTGCATAAGCCAAACCGGATTAGTTATTGGCCGGGAACTGCGCCGGCGGTTGCCGCGGGCGGCAGGCGAAACTCGATTGTGATGTCCTGGTTCAAGGTCAAGGAATCGATTCCTTGGGTGAATTCTTCGCCGTTTACAAACGTTCCCATCTGGCGGTCGGATGTGGAGTGCAATTCGTTGACGCCGGTGACTTTTTTTCCATTGGCTTGCAAACTGATTTGCAATTGGGCCATTTGGCTTAACGCCGAAAACGCATTGGTTCCTTTCGGAAATTCCTGGAACTTGTCAACGACAATCAGGTTGCGGTCCAAAGCGCGCAGGTGAACCTCGGCCGTGGTTTTGGCTTCGGGAGTGGAAGAACCGTTATTGGAAGAAGTGCATCCGGCAAGGACAATCGAAACGGCAATCAAAAGCAAGGCCGCGCTTTTCCAGTTCATAGGCACTAATAGGAAAAAGCGGTATAAAAAACCCACCCAAGTTATGTAGCAAACTAACCAACGTTTTTGGGTTTTCGTATGGAAAAAAAACTGATAAACCGATTGACTTTGTCCAAAAATTTTCGGATAATCTGCAACTGCAATTTATCGCTGGCTTATGGGATACCGACGGCGGAAAGTCGGGAAAAACATACGCTTTTTGCAATTCATCCAAAAAAATGGTTTTATATGTAAAAGATTTTATGGAAAAAAACCAAATCAGCACCCGATTTTACGAACAGTATAAAGGGCCATTCACTTGGTATTTGCTCTTTGTTCAAATTCGGGACAAAGAAAAATTTCTTAATTTATTCCCGCTAAAAAACACGAGGAAGTATGGTGTGCCGGTGGGGAGATTTGAACTCCCGACCCCTACATTATGAGTGTAGTGCTCCACCGCTGAGCTACACCGGCAAAAGAATCCGTTACTCAATTTTCGGCGAAAGCATTTTTAAGGGTTTATTCAGCGCATCCGGCTTTTGACTTCGATTCCGGGGTTGTATAAAATCAGCCGGTCCGCGTATCCGATGAATAATCCGGTTTCGATGACTCCGGGAATTTCCTTGGCCGAAAAATTGATGTCTTCGGGAGAATAAACCTCGTCGATTTTGATGACGGCAAGATAATTTCCGCTTTCGGTCAAAAACGGCCGCTGGCTGACGGTTTTTAGGCCGCAAGGTCCCAGCTTTTCAAGCGCAAGCAGGGTGCGTTTGTATCCGAACGGCGTGATTTCAACCGCCATGGAACCGTTCAGTTTTTTCACGAAATTTTTTTTCTCGCACACCACCACCAGTTCGTCCGCGCTTTGGCAAATCATCTTGTCGCGCACCAAGGAATGCGAATCGGTTTTCAAAAAATTGTACTGCTCGTCTATCTGGTCGGCAAATTCGATGGCTAAATCGATTTCGCTTTCGTCAATCGACACAACCGGAAGATGCAGTTCGGTCGCGATTTCCGCCAGATGCATGGAAGTCGGAACAAAAAAAATCGACAAATCCTGCTGTTCCAGCCTCCAAACCAATTGGCGCAAAAACTGCTCTCCCAGGTGGCTGGTTCCGATGGAAACCACGGAACCGTTTTTGACATACTTGGCAATCAGGCCTTCAATCGTGGACTCGTCCATAGCCAAAATAAGGATTATTGGACTATAAAAGAAATTCGATTAAAAAATGGAAATTGGGCTGAAAACGGGAAATTACTTTTTTTTGCCCGTTTTTCCCTGGTGGCGAATAAACGCGTTAACCGCATCCATGATTTCAATCGGAACCGCAATTACGACCGTATTGGAAGCTGTTGGCCCCAGGCCGTCGATGGTCTGCAGGGTTCGCAATTGCATGGCGCCGGGCATTTTGGCCATGATTTCGGCGGCCTTGGCCAGGTTGTCGGCTGCCATGCGGTCCCCTTCGGCCTTGATAATCGTCGCGCGTTTTTCGCGTTCGCTTGACGCTTGTCGGCTCATCAATCGCTTTAAGTCTTCGGGCATGTCGATGTCCTGCATTTTGATGCTTGTGACCTCGATTCCCCAGGCAATGCTTTCTTTTTCGACAATCGTTTCAATCTGCTTTCCGATTTGTTCGCGCTCCGCCAAGACTTCGTCCAGCATCTGTCCGCCGACGACATCGCGCAAAGCGGTTTGCGCGTACTGCGAAACCGCGTATTCGTAATCCTGCACGTTAATGATTGCTTTGGAAGCATCCACTACCTTGAAATACAATACCCCGTTAATCGTAACCGGAACATTGTCTTTGGTAATCGCCTGCTGGCGCGGAATATCAATCGTGGTTATCCGCATGTCGATAATCCGAACGCGCTCGATAAACGGAAAAATAAAATTCAAGCCCGCCTGCAACGTGCGGTCCATTCGGCCCAAAGAAAATATTACGCCGGTCTGGTATTGCTGGACAATGCGAATCGACAAAGCCAAAAGCAAAATAATATAAATCGGAAGAAAAATCCAAAGTCCCAAAGATAAAAGCGCAACCGCAATCGCCGCCAAAATCAGGCCGATAACCAGTTTGGGGCCGTTGTTCATATGGTATTCTTCCAGCAGAGAATTTAAAAAACCAAATCCAAAAACGGGTCTAAGTATCCAAAAACGCAGGCCACGCGGCGGGGTGGGTGCGAACAGTTAAAACCGGTTTTCAGCGGAAACGAGGTGCGTGCAAAATGACTTATTCCAAAATACGGCTATTTTATTGCTGATTGAAATGCGTGTTGGTTTTGGGGATGCTGCTATTCGCACCGAGTTTTTTGAACTGGCTAAAGCAGGAGCGAGCTGCAAGACTTGGCAGGTATTCAGCCAATTGCTAAAAATGAGACGAACAAGATTGGAGCGTTTTCGGTATGGTCAGCAACTGTTTTCAGAGGAATTATTTGAAAAACTCTTGGGATTTTTGCCTGGAGATGAACGGGAAAAATTTCGAAAATCCACTGTTTTTAACTCTGATAATTGGGGGCAAGTCAAGGGAGGAAAAAGGACGGCGAAATTGCATCCCGAGAATTATGAGCGGGCGCGTCAATTTGCAATTAATGCAACAAAAGAAAAAGCAAGATTGCAAGAAGATAACTTTGATTTGACAATGCCTCTTTCAGAGGAGTTGTGCGAGTTGGTGGGCGCGATTATCGGAGACGGCTGCATTAGCGGATTTAAGACCAAATATGGTCACTATCAGAATCATGTTTCCATAACCGGCCACAGTGTTTTGGACAAAGATTATTTGGGTTATATGGGCAGTCTTTTGGGAAAGTTTTTTGGGATTAAAGTAACAACGCGTTTTCGAAAAACCAAAAAAGCAATGGTTGTTTTTGTTCATTCCAAACTCGTTTTTTCTTTTTTCACCAAGCGTTTCGGATTTGTTCCCGGTCCAAAGGCATTCACGGTAAAAATCCCGGAAGAAATTTTGAAATCTGAAGAGCGATTTGTTTTTTCAACGATTCGAGGAATATACGATACCGACGGCTGTATTTTTTTTGACAGGCGAAAACCATACGGCAGACCGTACCCTCGAATTTCACTGCAAATAGTAAGCAAACCGTTGGCCGAACAATTGCATGGTTTTTTACGGCGGTATTTTTCCGTTCGTTTCGGAAAAAACCGCAATCGCAACTCGTATTTCGTTGAAATTTACGGCCATGAACAATTAGCAAAGTGGATGAACTTAATCGGGTTTTCTAACCAAAAACATTTGAATCGATATTATGCTGGAATGAAGAATAGCCCGTGGGGAGATTTGAACTCCCAACCCCGTCATGGTCAGACAACAAGTTATGTATACCAATGACGAGCAAAACCAGGCTATGCTTCACGGGCGAATAGCTACTAAAAACCGCTTGGAAAATGCTTTTTAACCCATCATTTCAAGCAGTTTGGAAAGGCCGACCAAGGAATTGGGCAAGTCAAATTGCCCTTTTTTTTGCAAGTCCTTGACCGTTACGGTTCCTTTTTTTTCCTCGTTTTCGCCGATAATCGCGAGAAAACGGATTCCTTTTTTTTGGCAGTACTCCGAATTTTTGGACACGTTTCGAGACAATAAGTCAAACTCCGCATTAATTCCTGCTTGCCGGAAAGCGTCGGCCGCTTTTAACGCCAAAGCGGATTGTTTTTCCGTAAACGCCATGACCAGCACCCGGGATTTGGGTGGAACTTTTTTGTTTTGTTTTTCCAAAACATCGAGCAGGCGGTCAACGCCAAACGAAATTCCGGTTGCCGGCGTTGCTTGTCCGCCGTACAATTCCACGAGCTTGTCATAGCGCCCGCCGCCGCCGACACTCGGCCCCTGCTTGGTCTTGATTTCAAAAACAAATCCGGTATAATACTCCAGTCCGCGGGCCAATGACAAGTCCAGTTTTACCGCTTCGGTCAGATTGTTTTGCTTGACCAGTTCCAAAAGCTTTTCCATTTCTTCCATCGGCTTTTTGTTTTTCAAAACCGCCTTGATTTTTTTCAAATCCTTTTCCTTTAGCACTCCAAGGATTTTTTTGCCGATTCCGCATTGCTTTAATTCTTCCTCGACCTCTTTTTCCCCGATTTTGTCAAGCTTGTCGATAGAGCGAAAACAATCCGCAATTTTTTCCTTGGGAACCCCGCAGGAAAATGCGAGTTCTTCCAAAAGCGGGCGAGAATTCAACACCACCCAATAATCGATTTGCAATTCCTGCATGACCTTGCATCCGATTTGCAGGCATTCAAAATCCGCCAAAATTCCGGCTGCACCTATAATGTCCACGTCGCATTGCGTGAACTCGCGGTAACGCCCAGCCTGCGGCCGGTCATAGCGGTACACGGTTCCGATTTGGTAACGCTTAAACGGCTTGGGCAAAGTGGAATTTGAGGCAATTACCCTGCCCAAAGGAACGGTTAAGTCAAACCGCAATCCGAGTTCGCGGTCGCTTTTGTCCTTGAAATAATAAATCTCGTTTTTGATGGCTTCTCCGCCAGAACCTTTTTTTGCCAGCAACCCGAAATCTTCCACTATCGGCGTCTGCAAGGGCTCAAAGCCAAAACTTTCAAACACGTTTCTGCAGGTGTCTTCAATGGACTGCTTGACGCGCATCTGGTCAGGCAAAAAATCGCGCATTCCCCGAACCGTCTGAAATTTTTCCGTCATTTTTATCTTCCTCGCCCCGTTCGCCTTTGTTGTATTTGTGTTAATAGAATGGTTTTCAATCTTGACAGTGCAGGATCACTAAAATTGTATTTTTGTTGCAAGTTCAAAAGACCCATCGGCAATGTTTCCGGCCTTTCCACCATTTTTTGAAAAACCGGCAATGATTGGATTCCTTTTTCGGCAACCATTGCAACGTGCTGGGGGTTGCCGCGCGATTGGCCTTCTGCCAGTTCGCTAACCAGAATCCTGGCAAATCCATCGTCTGGGCATTGCTCTTTTAATTTGGAAACCAAAGCGCCGAGATTTTTTGGAGTAATAAATTCCCTTTTGATTGCTTCCCCAAAAACTCCCTGTTGGGTGGGGGAAAGCCGCGGAAACTTATTTCTTAATTGGTCGGAAAGAATGCTCTGTTCGGTTTGTCTTGGGTTTCCTCTTTGCGTTTGTCTTGGCATAATCCGACTCCGGCTACTAGAACCACGTCCTGCCTGAGAATATCTTACCATTAAATAATCACCCGCCTTTGAAAAAGCAAAGTTCGATTTTCTTTTCTTTCTTTTGAATAAAGCCGATTTTCTTTTCTTTTCGCACCTTGCGCGTTTTTCCCAGGTTTTTTTGCATAAGCAAAAAAAGCTGTAGGGCGGCAACCGAGATTTGAACTCGGGTTCCAAGCGCCACAGGCTTGTGTCCTAACCAGGCTGGACGATTGCCGCCGCACGATTGCGTACGTGCGCTCCGCGCACTTTGTGGTCGCAAGCGACCACAAGAGAGCTGCATAGTCTTTTTTCCCCATGCTTTTTGGCTGTGGCCAAAAAGGCTGCTCGGGCGATTGCCGCCACAGCGCCCTTTCGATGGCGCGTGCCGAGATACGTGTCCCATTTGCAATGGGACGGTAGTATGCTTTTATGGAAATGCTCGCTTTGCTCAAATCCCCGATAATATACGGCTGACTCGGCGAAACGTAAAAGTAGGTTTTTGGCATTGTGACCGTCTGATAAGTGATAATTGAGTTAAAAATAGTGTCATCAGTTTCGATAATGAAGTCGATCACTTATCATAGACAATCAAACTAATTACTGTGAACGAGTGTTTTAAAAGGTTTGGATAGTCCTTAACCAGTTGCTTTTTCCCAAGGGTCGTTTTTTTGGGTGAAAACGGCTTTTTAAGCTTTATTTAGGGGTTTTTTGGTAATATGGATAAAAAATTGCGGCAAAATTACGAAAAAGCGGGCGCTATTCACCAAAGCGCGGTCGCGTTTGCCCAGAAAAAACTCAAGCCCGAAACCCCGCTGCTTGGATTGGCCGTTGAAATCGAGGATTTTATTTTTGGCCGGTTAAAAGAGGAAAAACTCGACGGCGGCCTCGCGTTTCCCTTGAATCTATCCTTAAACAATGTTGCCGCGCATTTTACCCCCGGAACTGGCGACAAAACCGTTTTGGGAAAAGACGACGTTTTAAAAGTGGACATCGGCGTTCACGTGAAAGGCTGCATTGCCGACGGAGCGTTTACATTCAATTATTCCAATAAGCACGAAAAACAAATCGAGCTGAACAATTCGATTTTGCAGTCCGGCTTGGATTCAATCAAAGTCGGTTCCCCGATTTCGGTTGTCGGAAACGCGATTGGAAAAATAATGGAAAAAACGGATTTCAAAACCATTGAAAACCTGACCGGACACGGCCTAGGCGTATACCTCCAGCACGACGAACCCCAGATTCCAAATCAGCCCAACAACCTGAAAACCAAAATCACGGACGGAATGGCATTAGCCATCGAGCCGTTTGTCACAACCGGCCGCGGATTCGTTGCCGAGGCAAGCCAGGTTGAAATATTTTCCATTGAAGAGCCAAAGCCGGTCCGCGACATGAACGCGCGAAAACTATTGGATGTCATCGGAAAGCACTGGCCTTCCCTTCCCTTTGCGGAACGCCAATTGGCCAAAGAAACCGAGTTAAGCGAATTTGCGCGAAAAGTCGGCTTGCGCGAATTATCCCGCAACAAGATTTTGCACGCTTACCCCGTTTTGCAGGAGCAAAAAGACGCGATTGTCACGCAAAGCGAAAAAACCGTCCTAATCGACGGCGACGAAGTCAAAATCATCAACTGAACGGTTTGAAAGGAAAAAATTTCCATCCTTAAAATAACCACATTTATTTAAAACAAAAGCAAAAGAAGTGTATAGTTAACCAATCAGAACAGCCAAACAAAAGCTGGTCCCGTAGTATAGCCTGGATAGTATACAAGCTTGCGGTAACCTTTTAGGAAAAGGTTAGCGAAAAAAATACGTCGTCCTGTTTTCAACAGGACAGCGGTATGTTCGCAAAGTTGCAATGAGCTTGGGACCTGGGTTCGAATCCCAGCGGGATCGCACACTTTTTCCCCGGGCTTTTTTAATAAAAAAGGCCGGGATTGGAATCCCAGCGGGATCGCAAAATTTTTGGTGAAAAAGTGGACGCCATTTCATGGAATGATTTTGAAAAGGTCGGCCTTTGCGTGGGCACAATCATTAAAGTGGAAACTTTTCCGGAAGCCAAAAAACCCGCGTACAAGATTTGGGTTGATTTTGGAGAATACGGAGTCAAAAAATCCAGCGCTCAAATTACTCATTGGTACACGAAAGAAGAACTGGTTGGAAAGCAAATTATCGGCGTAATTAATTTTCCCGTCAAGCAAATTGCCAATTTTGCGTCCGAGTTTTTGACCGCTGGGTTTGTACGGCCCGACGGAAAAGTTGTTCTGGCAGTTCCGGAAAAAGAAGTTCCCAACGGTTCTAAGCTTGCTTAAAAAATCGAATAATCCAGCGAAAATTCTTTTATCGGTCTATTTTTTGTTGGACTCCGCAAAACTAAATAAAAAAAGCTTTTGCAGGAGGGCGGATTCGAACCGCCGAAAGGCACTAAGCCGGTAGCCCCTGGAGCTACTGGAATTGACCGCTATCCGACTCCTGCGGTATGTGAAATACCGGCCAAAAACCCTTAAATACCGCATATTCCTTTGAATTAGCATGGAAGCCCAAAACCAAAAAGCGCCGATATTCGGTTTTTTGGCGTTTTTGTTCTCTTTTTTGGCGGCGTTTTTGTTTTTCAATGTCGGCTTGTCCACCAACGATTTTTTTTCCTTCAGTTTTTCCGGCAAAATCGCCAAAATCCTTTCGGTTAATTTTGCCTTGTTTTTATTGTCGGTTCCCTTGCTGGGCGTTTTGGCCAGCGCGGCAAGTTTTTGGATTGAAAAAAAAATCGCGTGGCTTTCTTTGGGAATCGGAAGCGCCGTCGGATTGGGATTGTCAGTCGTTGTTTTTCCGAGTTTGGCGGATTTTTTTTGGGTCGGGGTTTTTTTCGTAATCGGCGTTTTGGTTTCAATCCAGCAAGTGTACATGAAAAAAGACGAGTTAAAGCACTGGATAACGTTTCGCCTGGCCAAAATAGGAGTGCAACGGCATTTGGCTTTGGTTGCCGTCGGCTTAATCCTGTTTTCCGCGGCGACCATTTTGCCGCAAAAAAGCATGTTTGCCGAAAAGTTTGAAAACGATTTGGCGGATACCATTTTTTCGGGCAATTCGACCGGAAACCTCAAAACCCAGCTGTCCGATTCGCTTGCGGAAACGTCCGTTCAAAGCCAGCGCCAATTGCTCAACCAGCTTGTTTTGCTTCCGCAGTACACCGCGCTTCGCGATGACATGCAAAACACCAAAACCCAGGCGTTTGTTTCCGTCATGGGGCAATTGCAGTCCACAGTGAATTCGGATTCCTACAAAAAAACAATTCAGGACCAAATCGAACAGCAAACCGCAGGCGTCACCGTGAATCCTGCCGAAGTATTCAACAAAGTCAAGGAAAACTTTCCGCTGTTTACGGCTTTCGGGGAATGGCTATGGCTCATTTTCGGCGTCGGCTTGGCCAGCATGTTCTTGTTTTTTTCCTCGTTTATTTTAGCTCCATTGGGAATGGTTTACGGTTTTTTGCTGAACAAAATTTTTAAAACCGCGTGGAAACCGCAGGCCGTTTCGGCTTCTCCGCAAGCGGTTTTTGCGGCGCCCCTTGCGGCTCCCGAAACCCCAAAGCCCGTTTCGCCAGCTTATTCGTCGTCGATTTCACCGGACGAAATGCAAAAACTAAAAGACGAACTCAAAAAACAGCTGGAACAAAGCCGGCCGATTTGAGTTTTTCAGATTAAACCCAGTACGCAGCAAAGCTGGTCAATGCAATCCTCTGCTTGCGCATAAACCGATTCGTTGGGCAGGCAGCTATTCCGGCAAAACCCGCCGTTAGAAGAACAATACGCCGGGTCGCAGGCACCGCAATCGTCCGGGCAATTCGCGCAGGTTTCGGGATTTTCGCAGAGCTCGTTTCCGCAAAACGAACTCGTGGAGTTTGAATCGCCGTTGAAATCCGAGCCTGTTAAAGAATCGTCATTTTCGGAAGAATCCGGAACGGAAGAGCCGTTCGCCATTCCTGCTAAACCGTCTCTTCCCGAATCTCCGGCAATGCCGTTTTGGTTTTCGGTATTTTGATTGGGCGCGGGGTTTGCCGGATTGGAATTTGGGTTGGTGCCTGAATCCGCCGCATCGGCTAAATCCGTATCGGATTGGCCGGCATCCTGATTGGAAGAACCCTTATCCTGATTGACATTGAAAAACGATTTTGGGGAATTTGGATTTCCCATAATCAAAAAAACTCCCGCAGTCAAAAAAACGGCAATTAAAACAACCATTGCCAAAAAAGGAACCGAAAAAATGCGCTTTTTGATTTCAGGGTCCATGCAACCAAAACGAAAACGGTTTATTTAACGGTTTGCCCAAAACCGCTTTATTCGACCAATTTGAAACGCGGAGTATCTTTTATGGGCATTTCCAGCCAGCTGTCCAAATCCCGCACAAAAAGAACGTCGGGATTGGCGATGTCATGGTAAATAACGCACACCTTATCGGTCGCTTCCTGGGTTCCTAATGCAACGACTTTGACCAAATGTTTCGGGTTTTTGTAATGGGAATAAGTCCCGCCGACTTTTACCCGTTTTTTGGCGGCAACCAATTCCTTTTCAATTGCCGAATAGCTTTTGTGCGCCATAGGTTTTCCATCTATACCCCTAACAGAACAATAAAAATCCATTAGGCGGATTCGGTTTTTTTTTATTGGAATGCCCCAAGCCCGGTTTGTTTTCCCCCGTGAATCAGGTCTTCTTTTTTCACTCCAAGTTCGCTTAAGATTTTGATGACCGCGGGAATTACCTGGTTTTCGATGTAATAGTCCGCGTCGTAGTTTCCTTCACTGACGAATTCTTCCAGGTTGGCTTTGTCGGAAATCGTTTTTCCGTTTTTGGTGATGATATAGCCTAAGACCGAGCCGACTTCGATTTGTTTTCCTTTTTCCATTGCGCGCTTGGCGGCTTCAATGTGCGGCTCTTTGGCGTCGTACTGGTCCACGGGTTTTACCAGCTGCGTCAGCACGACCAGTTCTTTTTTCGGGACTTTGCCGGATTTGAGCTCTAAAATGGCCTGCTTGGCAATGGCAATGGCTTTGTCGGAATTTCCGTCTTTGAGCAATGCCTCGATGACTTTTTTTTGGGTTTGCTTGGCAATGTTGCTCCAGTCGCGGCGGACATATTCAAACCCCACGATTTTGAGGTTATCCTTGTAATCCATCAAGGCATAGCGTTTTTTGGCGGCCTGGCCTTCTTTTTTCGCGACAAAAATTGCTCGCTTGTAAAAACCCTCTAGTTCCAATTCCATCGATTCCGGCAATTCGGAATTAATTTTTTTAACAAAATTTTTTACATCCTCTTGGGTTTTGGAAGAGGAAACTTTGATGAAGCATCCGTCGGTGTCCCCGTATAAAACCGCGAATCCGCTGCTTTCCGCCTTGTGCATGACTTCGCGGATATAATGCCTGCTCCAGGACGTAATCGCGCGGGCGCATTCGCGCGAATACCAGCGAAAGCGCGCAAAGCCAAGGGTTCCGTAAAACGAATTCAGAATGATTTTTAAGGCCCATTGGCGGGCAAACACCATCGGGTATTCGGAGTCTTTTTTGTCGAGTAATTGCGAGCGTTTTTTGTATTCCGAGCGCTTTTTGAGCAGGTCCGAAACGATTGAAACGATAAATCCGGATTTTTTTTCGCAGAACCAGTCCTGGTCGGGAGAAACGTTTTTTCCTTTGGCACAAGACTCGTGGTCGCACTTTAGGGTGTCGGGCGAGATGTTGTGCGCGATAATGATGCTTGGGTGAAGGGAGCGAAAGTCGAGCACCGCGATGTTCTCGTGCAATCCCGCAATGGGCTCTTTGACAAAGCCGCCGATGTACGTGGACAGCATGCGCTGCTTGACAACGGTTTCGGACGGCTTGTTTGGGGAAAGCGTCTGGGTTTCGCTTGATTTGATAAACAGCAATTGCTCGACCAATTGGGACGCGCTCGTGCGCGACAAGTCAAACAGGTTAAAGCGCACCAAACGGCAAAACTCGACCATTAGCGGCCAGTATTGTTCCACGATTTTTAAGGTGTACGCGGAGTCTTCCAGGTTATAGGTGAACAGTTCGTCAAGCCCTTTTTCCGAGTCCCAGATTTGGTTGATTTCGTGGGCTTTTATTTTTGTTTTATCGGCTTTGAACAGGGCATTGGCAACGGATTCCAGGTCAAACTTGACCAGGCTGACTACTCCAAGGCGCGAAAGCAAAAGCAATAACTGATAGGCGTCCACGTGCTGGATTCCTTTTAACCGCACCGCGTTGTCCGTTCCTTTGCGCTTGGTAATCGGTTCGGAATTTTCAAACCCCATGGGAGAACGGATATTGTAGTATTTGGCGCGCTTGGTCAGGTAGGGAAAATCGAACGAGTCGCCGTTATACGTGACAATGATGTCCAAATCCAGTTTTGAAAGCGCTTCAAAAAAACCCAAAATCATTTCTTTTTCATTTTCAAATATGCGCGCATTTTTGTTTTTTTTCCACTGGGCTTTGGTAGAAAACACAAGGGTTTCTTTTTGCGAAACCAAACTAATCATCAAAATAGGGTCTTTTTCAGGCTGGGAAAATCGCCCCGGAGAATACGTTTCAAGGTCAAAGGAAGCCATGGAAAGCGTCGGCATTTCCTGAATTTTGGACTGAAAAATTTTTTGAATCCATTTTGTTTTTTCTTTTCTTTTTTCCTCGTATTCGATTTCAACCGCGCTGGTCGGCGACAATCCGCGGTCAATCAGGTAACGCTTGAAAAACGGAATGTCGTACTCGGCGGTTTTGAGTTCGTTCCAGTTGTGCAGTTCATTTCGCGTTTCCACTAATTCGCCGGTGTTTTTGAATTCCAATCGCAAGGCGTTTTCCGCGTTGGTTTTTTTTTCTTTTGAAATTGACTGGATGCGGACCCTTGTTTCTCCGAAGGTTGCGTTTTTGAGTTTTTCAACCAGTTTTTCAGGGTCTATTTTTTCGGTTTGCACGGGAACAACGTAAAAATACGGGGCAAAATCGGGAACCAAAAACCGTTCCAATCCGTTTTTGGTGCGGACAAACAATTCGATTCGCGAAACATTGTCCGAACCCGTTACGTAATCCGCGTCCAGTAATACTCCGGTTGTTTTGGGCATAAATGCTCTTTTTGTAATAAGGCAAGATTCCTTATTTAAGGGCAATAGGGCTCTTGGGGGTTGCCGGGTTTGGATTGGGTTGTTCCGCGAGGAAACGGTATACCGGAATCGTGCAGTCCATGAATTCAAGTGAAAATGGGCTTTTCACCAAAGATTCAGTTCCACGAGGGCTTCATGAATACTCGCCATGTCCAAACAACCCCAAATCGATTATACGTTAATTATAATTAACACAGATTTATCTAGTTTGGGCTTTTTTAGCCGAGGCGTTACGGTGCCGTGTTCCCCTGTTCGTCGGTTTTGAGTATCCAAAAGTCGGTGTTGTTGCTTGTAATAGATTTTTGGCTGGCTATGATGTATCCGTTGTCATTGGTGTTTTGGACGCTCATGCCGTAGTCCGTATAACTTCCGCCGTAGTTTTTGTTCCAATCCATGTTTCCGAGGGAATTGGTTTTAATGAGCCATAAGTCGGTTCCGTTTCCGCTTTTTTGGCCGGTTAGGATGTATCCGTTGTCGGGGGTTTGTTGGACAAAGTAGGCTCGGTTGTCTCCGCTGGTTCCGAATGTTTTCTGCCATTGTTGGTTTCCGGTTGAGTCGGTTTTGATTAGCCATGCAGCCCCCTGTCCGCCGCCTAATCCGAATACCGCTGCGAGAACGTAACCGCCGTCGGTTGTGGTGTCAACGGAGTACGCGATTTCGCTCATGCTTGTGGTTCCGAATGTTTTTTCCCATTGGAAAACGCCTTGTAAATTGATTTTTACGAGCCAGGCATCAACCATATTTTGGGTGGTGTCGCCTGAAATAATGTATCCGTTTGGGGTTGCCTTGATTTGGGTTCCTTCGTTATCCCCGCTTCGGCTTAGGCGCAATGCAAAAGTATGGTTGTTGGTGTCGGTGCAGTTTCCGGTTGTTCCATAGTTGCACGTGTTTCCTTGGGAATTGGTTTTGATTATCCATAAGTCAGAGCCTTGGCTTCCGAATGATTTGGTGAATCCTGCCAGGATGTATCCTCCGTCGCTGGTTTTTTGGATTGATTTGAATCGGTCGTCGCCTGTTCCGCCGAATGTTTTTTGCCATTGTTGGTTTCCAAATGAATCGGTTTTGACGAGCCATGCGTCGAAGTTTCCTGCTCCGCTGGATTTGGTGTAGCCTGCCAATAAGTATCCGTTGTCATTGGTTTGTACGAGTTCTTCCGCGTAATCATATTGGGTTCCGCCGAATGTTTTGTTCCAGTCCATGGTTCCGTTTGGTTGCAGTTTGATTAGCCAGGCGTCCACGTCAGCGTCGTTCGGTTGGGTGGTTCCAATCGCAATGTATCCAAAGTCGGCTGTTTGTTGGGCGAAATATGCCCTGTCCGGTTTTGAACCGCCAAAGGTTACATTGAATGTTGGCGTTGGTGGTGCTTGGGTTTCTTCGCAGTCGTAACAGCCGGTTAATTGTTTGTCGTGGTGGAAGCGCGGCCACTGCTGGTTTTCTGAAACAAAGGGAGAATCCGTGTCCCAGACATATAGCGAACCGCGGAATTTGTCCATGTGGGTTTGAGGGTTATAATCCCAGTTCGAACTGGCGGCGATTTCCACTTTCGAATCGCGGTCCAAGTCGACGATGACTGCCGGTGCTTGCGCGTCGACATCGGTAAACAAGGGAAACCCATCAAGTGTTTCGCCGGTGAATGTCCAACCGTAGACTCCTCCGCCTCCAAAAGTCCAACTGCCCGCGGTGGTGGCCAAGGCCTTATTTCCTTGGTTAAGGCTTCCAACTACGGGGGAGTAATAGTCCCTCCAAGAAGTGTATTTGGGCCAGCCGGGTAGGGTTTCGCCGTTCGAGTTGAAAATATGCGTATATTGGGAAAGGTTGCTTGCGACGATTTCCAAATGGCGGTCCCCATCGAGGTCAAACAATGCTGGAGTGGACTGGTATTTTTTTCCCATTTGTTGTGGCCATCCCGGCAGTTCCTGGCCTTGGCGGTTGAAAGCATGGATTCCCCCGAATTGGTTGTCGGGGAAAGTGTCGGAATTGTACAAGAGTCCGATGATGATTTCCTGCATTCCGTCGTTTTGCAAATCGCCAACTACAGGAGAGGAAAGCGCGAATCCCGGCAGGGTTATAGGCCAGCCGTTCACAGGAGTTCCATTGCGGTTGTAGACTCCCAGTATTCCGTTGTTTACCCATTGCTGACCGTCGAAGAAGCTGTCCGCAGTACTCACCACGATTTCGAGGTCGGGATCGTCATCAAAATTTCCCATGGCGGGAACCCCGCTTATGCTGCCAAACAAATTGGAATGTGGTAAACCCCATTGGGAAAGAATGGTTCCAGTGGAGGAAAGTACAGTGACCAGTTCATTGCCGTAAGGATTTAAATTTCCCTTGACGATTATTTCGATACTTCCGTCGCGGTCCAAATCCGCGGCTGCAAGGTTGTTCTTATAATCAAAGGGCAAAGTCATTGGCCAGCCATTGACCAACGTACCGTCGCTGTTGAAAGCGAAGATTTTGGAATACGCTTGCTCGGGTTGTATATAATCGTCATAATAGTCACCGACCACGAGTTCATCCAAGCCGTCGTTATCCAAATCGATTAGGAGCGGGTGTTGGAGATTGCTGCCCTGGCCATCATTGGTTCCCACAGAGATGACGGAAAGTAACGTGCCGCTTTCATTGAAAATTTTGATTTTTGGGGGGTGTCCACCTGTGTAAACGGCGTATTCCAAATTGGCATCGCCGGTCACATTGCCGATGACTGGTTCTATTAACCCCGGCCAAATCGGGTAGGTTTCACCCCAGTCGGTAAATATTTCATTTGGAATATGGACCGGCCAATTGTTTTTGAGGGCGGGGTCGCTATACAAATAGTCCAGTTGGAGGGAATCGGTTAACCCGGGCACGAAAGTGATGAGGGCACGGATTTTGACTGTTCCTTTTTCGGTCATGAATCCGGGGGCAATGGTGGCCGAAAGGTTGGCGGGGTTGGTGGTTACGCTCTGCGAGGTCCAATCGGAGGGAGGTACTTGGTATTGCACGACGAAGTTTTGGATTTCGAGGTTGTTGGTGTTTTCGATGGCTATTTGTGTTGTCTTGTTGGGGTTTAGGATGTCCCCTTCCATCGGTTCGATGAATTGGAAGCGCTCGATTTTGAAAATTCCATAATCGTTGAAGGAATTGTTGCTATCTTCGATGGCCTGCAGTCGCAACAAATATCGACCTTGGGGCAGTGTGAGCGTGGAAAAATTTTCCATGAGAATACCGTTGGATGGGATTTGGGTGGATTCGGTTATGGTGTCCCAGTCGCTTTCCGAATATTCATTGAGATTTTTTTCGATGGCGATAGCCAGCGTATAGCGGGTGAAATCCGTGCCGGCAATCCGACCGGTGATATTGAACGTGTTTTGGTCTTGGGGCAGGGGGTCGAGCTGAACCTCAAGGGCTTTTTGTAGCCGGACGGCTTGCAAGGCATTTACAAGGCCGGTTCCTTGGGAGGTTATTTTTTCGGAAGCCGGCAGTAGTTCCGCGGTTTTTTTAATCGCGGTTTTGACTTGCAAAGGCGACCAACCAGGATGCGCCTGTTTTACGAGTGCTGCAAGGCCTGCTGTGTGCGGAGTTGCCATCGAGGTTCCGGAAATCGCGACGTGCTGGTCATCCAAGCATTCATTGCTTGACCAAGCGTTGTCCCATTGGGCAGCGCAAATCGAAACTCCCGGAGCCACAATATCGGGTTTTACAAGGGAAACTGTTTCGTTGTTTTCGTTGGTCCAAATGACTGGTCCGCGTGAACTGAAATAGGCCATGTTTTTTTGTTTGTCAACCGCGCCAACCGTAATGGCGTTTCTTGCGGTTCCAGGGGAACCAATAGTTTGTTCGCTGGAGCCTGAATTGCCCGCCGCGATTGCGGCAATAACTCCCGCATTGACTGCGTTGTCAATCGCTTGGCTTAATTCGTCGTCCGGGTTTCCCTCTCCGCCCAGGCTCAAATTGATTACATCCAAATGGTCGCTTGTATCCCCATTCTGGTTGGGGTCTGTGCTGTATTCAATGCCATTGAGGATTGCCGAGTAGGGGCAGCTTCCATATGAATCGCATACCTTGTAGGAATATATTGTGGCTTCTGGTGCTACTCCTTTTAGTGTTCCGTTTCCGGCTGCGGTTGCGGCTACGTGGGTTCCGTGGCCCATGTCATCCATGGGGTCTAAATCATTATTGACAAAATCGTATCCTCCGATTACTTTGCATCCGGTTCCAAAGCAGCCGCCTAAATCGGGGTGGGTGTAGTCTACTCCGGTGTCGATGATTCCGATTTTGATTCCTTGTCCGGTCAAGCAGTCGTTGGTTCGAATTGTATTTCTGGGGCAGGCTGTGGCGGGAATTGGTTTGGATGGCAATATGCTGTTGCCGGTTAAGGGGGATTGGTTTTCGGTTTCTGAAATCCCGGTCGGTGTATTGGATGAGTTTTCGGTCGGTATTTTGGTTGGAATGCATTTGGTGCTGCAGGTTTGTCCTTGGGCGTTTATTTTCCACACGTCATCCGCGTGGATGAGGGGAACCGAGTCCATGAGGTTGGTGTGGGCAATGTAGTTGGGGGATATTTTGAAAGAATTATTTTTGACAAATTCCAATTGTTCTTTTGGGATTTTGACGGCAAACCCGTTGAACACGAGTTTGTACGAGTTTTTGATTTGTACTCCCGCGTATTGGGTTAGGGTTTGGCGTGCTTGGTTTTGCTGGGTTTCGAGTACCTGTTTGTAAGCGGTTAATTCGCTTGTGATTTGTTCGGACGTTGCCTTGTTTTTTTCAAGTTCAATTTTTTTTTCAATGATTGATGGGCCTAGCGTGATAATGTATTCGTTTGGAACAACGCTCGCGAGTTTGTCGGTTTTTTGGGTAATTATTTCGCCGGCTTCGACGGTTTGGTTTTTGTAAATTTCTTGTTGGTTGGCTATGCGGGTAAAATAAGCGCCTTTGGGAAAAACTCCTTTGAGAACGGTTTGGTTTCCGCTTTGTTCGGTCCAATAAACCAGTTCGGGATTTGCTGAATCGGATTGCAAAGAATTGGGGGGTCGGGAATTGGATTGGGGGTTTTCAACGGGGTTGGGAAGCAATTGGTTGGGGCTTGCAGAACCCGTGTTTTTTGGGATGGCCTGACCGAATTGTGGAAAGCCGGTCAAAAAGAGGCTGATAATGATTAAAGCGGCCAGTGCAATAATCGTTATTCTCATGAATGGCTGGGATAACTGACTTGGCATGGTTTTCAACAAAACCGTGTCTTTCAGTCTTTTTATTCGTTCCTTTTTTGCGTTTTTCCTCATTAAACCGACTTTAATTAAAACGCAGCGACAATTAAAAAAACGGGGTGTAAAGGGTTTTAAAGTTAAAACGCGTTATTTTAGCGGTTTTTATGGCTCATGAGCGTCCCCAGCAAAAGGTTTCCGGCCAGCAGGCGATGAACGCGTTTGGCTCGATTCAGGCGGACATTAGGGCCCTTAATTCGTCGGTTTTACTCTTGAGCCAAAAAATGCAGTATTTGGTGCGCAATGAAAAAATTTTGGGGCGCAATTTGATTGTGCTTTCCAAGCGCTTAAAAGAAAGGGAAACCGAAGGCCTTGAAAAAAGCGGGGGGCAACTGCCGCCCCAGTTTTTGCAGGAATTTTCAGAGGTTAAAACCAAAGTCGAGTCGCACGAACGCACGTTACTCGAGCTTCAAAACGATGTTGCCGAAATCAAGGACCGCTATGCCAAAGCCGATTCCGTCAGCGAACTCAAATATGTGATTGACGCGATTAACCCCTTGGAATTCGTCACCGTAAAACAGGTTCAGGAATTATTGGAAAAAGAAAAAAGCGCTGTTCAAAAGAAAAAATGATTTGTAAAAAATTAACTGTTCAGGATTTTGAATAATTCTTTCTCGCTTAAACAGCGGCCTTTTTTAATTTCCTGACGAATATTTTCCAGTTCTTCCATCTTCTTTTTGCCAAGTCGAATTATACGCATATTTTTCATTTGAATAACGGCTTAAAAGTTTAAAACTGTTTCGCGAAAAGCCGGCTATCCGCACCCAATCGCCGCAGGGCTGTTTTTGGTTTATTTGATTTCCAGCTTTTTTTTGAGGCGTTCGATGGTTTCAAGGCCGTGCGAAACTTGAGGCAACATTCCGATGATGATGCGCCGGATTCGTCGTGCCATGATGACGTCAAATTGGCCGGATTGGCAGGTAATGGCGGAATTGCAATGCTGGTAAATCCGGCATAATCGGTTTTTCGATTGGTGCAAGTCTTGCTCGGCTTTTCGGATGGCGTTCGGCGTGGGCCGGATGCCTCCCCTGTTCAGGAACCGTTCAAAACGGTCGAGTTCGGGAATGGTTTGGGAAATGCGGTCGGATCCTTTTTTGATTTCGTCGGCGAATTGTGCAAGTTTGTTTGCTTTGCGTTTGGGTCCAATGCTCTTTTTTCGGGCTTTGGCGAATTCGGCTTGCAACACCGCCAAGTCCTGCGGGGGGCGATTGGCAAAAAAATTGTTTTGGGCGACCAATGCTCCGATGGTCACGGGTTTTTTGGATTGCAATAGGGAGTTCAAGTTTTTGGCCATGCGCCGCGCACTTTTGCGAAGGCTTTTTTCGCGTTGTTTTCCGGTTTTCCAAATTCGCTTAGGCATGCATCATGCTCCGGATTGGCTTAAGGTGGGGCGAAGCAGGACGCGGTAGGGTTTTCGGTTTTCAATCCGGACTCCGGCGTCGTTTTGGCCGACAATGGAAATTTCACAGGAAATGTTTTCGAACAAGGATTGGTTTACGTCGCTTGGTTTTGCGGCGGAGACAAAAAATCCGATTCCGTTGGCGCTGGCGGTTTTCAAATCATTGAGGATGAGTTCCTGTATTTTCCAGTCCGCTTGGCGGCCCAAAAGGTTTTCGATTTCGGGCAAAGCGATTACGGCTTTGACGGGTTTTGAATTGCCCTGCGTTTTGTAATAATCGTTTAGTTCGCGGATTAGCGCGTGCAATAAAATCAGTTTGGCGCGGTTGTCCCATTCGTTTAGCTTGAGCAGGCTTGCGCGCCCAAGGCCGGTTCCCCAGCTTTTGGCCAGTTCATTGACTTGGTTTGGGCCGTTGAATACTCCCGGATACCGGTTTTCAATGAGCAGGCAAAGGCGAACCGCTTTTCGCAGCTGGAATTGCGTTCTTTGGTTTTTGGGCTGCAGTATGCCGATTCGTTCGATAGTTTGGCTCCAGTTTTGCGCCAGATTGTTGGACAAAATATCGTGTATAACGCTTACCGCGGGGGTTTGCCCGGTCCGGAACAAATCCAATGCCGCCATTACGTCGATTTTGGACAGGTTGATTTTGACGTTTGAGGGAACCGTCATTTCCAAAACCGGAAATCCGATGGGTTCCAAAGAAACCTTGTTTTTGGCAAGTTCGGTTCGGCTGGGATTCTGGTTTTGCAGGCCGTCCAGATGGTTTTTGGGGTCGAATGCCAAAACACCCGTGGAAGAAAGCAATGCACTTTCCACAAATACCTGCAATAAGCGGTAGCGGTCCTGCGGTGTTCCTCCGGAAGCCATTGTTTTTTTGAACAATACGAACGGTTCCTGAATTACGGTTTGGTTTTTGTCCAGGCCAAGCCAGAATTGGCCCGTATTGGGGTATTGCACGTCGACCGGTTTTTGCTCGGTGTTTTGAACGGCTAAAGTTTGAATGGAAGCGCCGCTTAATGCCAGCCAGTTTAAAGGGGATGAAAAAAAAGCGGTTTTTTGCTGGTCGGATGCCTCGTGAAGCGGCCTTATTTCAAGTGAAAGCGCTTTGGCTCTGGCAAGCACCAATTTTTCGGCTTGCTGCAATTGCGTTTCAAGCGTTTGCAGTTCGGAATTGATTTTGTCGGTTTCGTTGATGCAAAAAACGGGTTCGCTTTGAACGAATAAGAATCCGAAAAATCGGTCTTGGCTTTTTTTGGTTATCGCAAGGCCGCTTCCCGAAAGCAGGACCAATAGCGGTTCGGGGTCTTCTTTGGTGACAAACGCTTTGTACAGTTCAAGGGCCAGGCCTGCGGATTCTTCGGCGGTTTTTTTTTCAAAAACCACGACCAATAATCGCCCGGCGTTGTCCGTCCAGATTTGGGTTTGGTGGCCCTGGCTGTCGCCTTCGGACAATATTTTCCAGTTTTCGCTTAAAATCAACCCATCGCCTTTCGATAGGTTTAATGAATTTTGAAGTATAAAAAAACGGGTGGCTTCAACCAAAGGCCATTTAAATACCTTTTTTCCTATTTTTAGCGTTATGGTCGACCGTGAAGTCGTATTGTCCACCATCCGAAAAATGCTGGACGCGGGCCTAAACGACCAGGTCATTACCACTACTTTGTCCGATGTCGGTTTGACCCCTGCTGAAATCAAATCGTATCTTGGCGAAGCCAAAAAACCGGTCGATTCCCGCCAAGCGCGGGCTTCTGTCGAGCCTGTTGTTTCAGCGGAATCTTCATTGGATTCTTCGGCTTCTTCCGATTCGGATTCTTCGGTTTCCGATTCTGTCCAAAACCCGCTAGCCGAAGAAAACGAGTTGCTGCATGAAACCACGCATTTGTCCTTGGCGGAAAACCAGGAAGTCTTGCAGGAGTTGACCGACCGCTTAAGCCGCATCGAATCCTTATTGGCAGCATTATCCAAGATTCCAGTTTCGGAACTGAATATCAAAATCGGCTCTTTGGACAAGAAAATTTCGGACAATATCCGCGAAATTGCGGATGTAAAAGCACAGACTTCCGCTTTGCTGGAAATACTGGAAAAAATTCTGGAAACCGACCGGAACACGCTGTTGGAACTTCAAAAGAAAAAATAACTGTCCGTCTCGTCGCCGCTGGCGGGCTGTTTTGGGTTTAAGCGATGCGGTTGGTTTTTATCCCGTTCAAATAAGATTTGATATTTTGGATTGTTTCTTTTCGAAGCCTTGCTTGGGCTTTGGGGGTCATCCAGCCAAAGTGCGGGGTCAAATAGGCGTTGTCGAGTTTTTGGAATTGTTTTCGAATTTTGGGTTCTTCGATGGCTTCAAACCATGCGTAAAAATACAAAAAAATAAACGCGGTTTTCATGAATGGTTCCGACTGTTCCAGCTTTTACCATTTAGCGGTTGAGCGGGAAACCCCGCGACTTTAGGATTCGATGTACAGAACGGTTATTCTTCTGAGGGACACTCCTTCCTTGGATGTGCCGGCATCAAATTCGGTTGATTTTATTTTTAAATAGGATACTCCGCTTTCCGTTTCTTCTATTAGGACCGTGTCCCCTGCGTCCGATTCATAGATTCCGTTTAATATTTTTGGCTCGTACGTTCCCGCGTCGGTTCGAGTAAGCACGTACCACCTCACGAGGTTTAGGCCGTAGGTTGTCGAAACGCCGGGCGAAAAGAAGCTGTCGGTTCCGCCCGTATAATCCAGGCCGAAAAATACTTTTTTTACATTGCTGCCAACGAAGGCTTGGATCTTTCGGTATCCCCCGCTTTCAAACAAATTTCCTTTAACGTAATGATGAATTGAGAGGCTCAAGGGTTCTGCTAGGGCCGCGTTGGCGGCTTCCAAATCGGAGAGGCAGGAATTTTTTTCTCCAAGTAAAGTTTCTTTCATGGCATTGCAGTCATTGAACTGGTTTTGAACGCCGGCTTTTGCCTCAATGCACGTGGTTAACTGGGAACTCAAGGAGGCAGCCACGGCATTGCAGTCCGCGGATACCGGGCAAACCGGGCAGTCGCAATCCACCTCCGGACAATTGCAATCGGGATTTGCCAGACTGGTTTTACAGGTTTCTTTTTCTTCAAGGCAGTTTGAAAGGTTTTCATTCACTTGATTGTATTGAACCCGCAGTTCATCCAAAGTAGCTGCCGCGTTTTCAGTATTTTCCCCCGTGTTTTCCGGAGAAATCTGCCGTTGCAACGGAGGAGTGCTTGCGTTTTGTTCCGGCTGGCTAAGGGTACAGCCGCCCAACAGAATCAAACCGGTTACTACAAAAAAAAGAACCATTATTTTTGCTTTCATTTACCGGTGCCCCGCTACCGGCAACAAAAAGGCCGTTCTAATATTTAAGTTTTTGCATCCCGCCGCTTTACGACCTCGTCGTTTTAGCCCGTGTTTTTGTTAGCAGTATAGATTTTCCAAACCAAAGACTGAAAAGTTTGGAACTCCAAAAGAGCAATTTGATTTTTTTTAATTGAACGAAAAATTTGAACGAAAAAATAACCGCTTTTTGGATTTTCGATTTCGAATTTCGTTTTGTTTTCTCTGGATTTTTTTCTTTATTTGAACAGCTTGAATAATTCGTCCATGATGTTTTTGGCCCCTTTGGCGATTCGCAAGGGAAGGTTTTTGGACTGCAGTTCGCCTTTTTTGGCGGAAGCAAAGTCGCCGAGTTTTCCGCCACTGGCTTTGAATCCTTTTTCCAAAATATCGGTTTTTGGATACTGGCCTTTGGCGCTTCCGACATCGGTCTTGAGTTCCTCGTAGTTTTCCCTGGCTTTGCGGTAAACTTTTTTTCCGCCGAAAATCGGGTAAGAAAGCAAAAACAGGGCTATCAATACGCCGCCTAAAATAACCGCCAAAAAAATTTGCTGGACAACCACTAACAGTATGATTCCGGCGACCAAAAACAGTGGAATCCAGTATTCGTTCTGCAAAAATTCTTTTTGGCCGGTGTGCCAAAAATATCCGGCAAGAAAAAAACCGGACATCCAAAGAACCGTTTCCAATGTGGGTTCAAGCCACACGGCCAAAGCGCCGATAACGATTGAAAGCCAATAGGTTTCCGAACTGGCTCCCAGCAGAATCAGAATGCCGGAAACCACCAGCAAAAACGGGTTGGTCATGATTTTCTCCGTTAATATCCCGGCGGCGCGCCCATTAGTCCGCTTAAGTCTCCCATTCCTCCGGCTCCGCCGTACGGGTCGGGTTGCTTGTTTTCTCCGGAAAGCGCCAAGGACAAAATAATGAGCCCGAAAATGATGTACAGCGCATTTTCCTTGATATTGCCCTGAAAAACAAACACCAATACAAGGGCCGCAATCACCAATACCAAGGTATTCCAGCCGCGCATGGTTAAAATCATGAGCAGCCCGACGGCAAACGCGAGCCAGTAGGCGTCATAGGATGCCGCGAGCATGATGATGACTACGCCGGTCAAAAAATTCATGGTGTCCATATTTTTGATTCACTTTCCGGGGGATTTGTCCCAGAGTTCTTTTCCAAAGGTGGCGAATAAAAACAAAAACACGGTGAGCCAGACCAGTTCGCGGTATTGGAATACGGTCAGGTAAACGATGACTGCGGCAAAAATAATGGCGAGTTTGGAGCTGCCCAAAGAGCCTTTGGCCCAGCCGAACAGCCAGATGAAAAAAAACAGAATTAGGGCGATTTCGACATTGCCCAGCAATGCGTCGGTGTAAACGTTCATTTTTATTCGCCTTTCCAAAACAAAAATCTTGCAAACCATGTAATAAGGGATGCTCCGCCAAACGCCAGCAGAATGGTGAGCAGGTAAAAGCCGCTGGCAATAAGGAAGTATTTGAACACGAGAAAATAAATCAGTATCGCGCTGATGATAATGGTGGGCATGCCGTCTCCGATGGAGCCGCGCACGTTCATAAAAATGGCAAACGACAAAACGATTCCCATGACGATTTGGGCCTGCGGAACCAGGATTAACACGACCATGGAAATGGCCACCAGCACCACGGCAATCAGGATGTAATACAGCAGTAAGTTTCCGTTTTGGTTCATTTTTCTCACATTCCATTTATTTTTTTTGAATCGTTTGCTTGATTTTTTTAATCTTTTTTTGGCCGGTTTTCGGATTTATTGATTTTGTTTTTCGGCTGTTTCGTTGAATTTATTCTTTTTGATTTTTTTATCGGTTTTTCATGTTATTTTATTCTTTTTTTTGGTTAATCGTTTTGATTTAGCCCGGCGGCGGCGCGCGGGGCGGGTGTCCTCCTCCGCCGTGCGGGGCTTTGTGCAATATGTCTTGCCGTGCCTTGGCGTCCATGCTGTTGGGGCCTTCCATTTCTCCGCCTTTGACGTGGCGCGCCTGAAGCGGCGTTGACATGAAGAAAAAATCAATCAAAAAGCCCACAAAGCCAAGGGCCAAAACCATATACAAAATGTAAACCGGCCCGAATATTTTCCACGAATCAAAAATCACAAAATAGGCGAGTATGGCCATGACAATCCAGGCCATGGGACCCTTGCCCAGATGGTTGAGCACAAAGGACATTATCATGACTAAAACGAGAATTTTGAGGATAATGTTGAAATCCTGGAACATCTGGAATAATTGCATGCCGGTAATGGGGTTCATACGGCAGATTAGGTTTTTAGGAAAATAAAAGGTTTTTGGGGTCGATTGACGAAATCGGGCGGGTTTTTTAATCCCTTTTGCTCTATAGTGATTTAGTATGTCGGAATACGACTTTTACCTCAAAAACGACCTAACCCGGTTTAGCGGAGAATGGGTGGCCATTTTCGGCGAAAAAGTAGTCGGTCACAATAAGAGCTTTAAGGAAGTCGCCGAAATGACGGACCGCGAGTTTCCGGGAAAAAAAGTCTTAATTGCACGTGTTCCAGAACCGATTGCGCAGTTGTTGTAATATGTCTTTTTTGTTTCGTTTCCGAAAAGACCGCGTTGAAGACGGATGGGTATCTCGGCCCAAAATCAAAATTACGCTGATTCACCAAAACAAAAGCAAGGAAGTCATCGCCGTTTTGGACACCGGTTCGGACCTTGTTTTTATTCCGGCAGAAATCGCGGAATATTTTGATTTGGCGCTTTCCGAAAAGGAATTAATTGCGCAAGGCATTGAGACGAATTTTTCCTACAAAACCGCCAAAATTCAAATCAAGCTGGAAAACCCGCATAATTCCTACAAAAAATCGGTTTCCGTCATGGTTCCCGCCAAAGAAACCATGCACCGCGACGTTATTTTGGGTTCGGAATTCCTGAAAGACTTCTCGGTTCTGTTTGATTACCCGAACGAAACCGTAAAACTGACCCAAAAAACAAAAAAATAGAATGGAAAATGCGCGTACTGAGAATCCAAGGCGGATTGAATTCCTAGCTTGTCCAACCGGACTAAAACCGGCCAAACGCCCTAGCACCAGCACACTCAAAATATTGCATTCGATAAACTATAAATAAGTATGCTTTCGGTTAATTGCCGAAAACCGTTAGGATCACCGTTATATTTTGCCTATTATTACGCTCTGCTTAGGGTGTGCTGCCGTGGTCGCAAACGCGTTTTTGTTTTCGCAGCAGGTTCCTCAACTTTAAATTTTTGCCGTATGGCTCGCATTTGTCCTAATCGAAGCCAAATCGCCTGTGCTTGCAAGTTCTCCCGCCAAAATCGAAGCCCTTTTTTGGTAATGCCTCCGTTGGATTCCAAGTATCCGTTCTGAACCATTTGTTTTTCCCAAATTGGAACTTGCAGGGCATCCATTTTTTTCGGAGGGCTAACCCATAATAAAAGTATGGCGTCTTCGCCGTGTTTTTCAAATAAGTTTCGGACCCGACTTTGCCGCTTTACTGTCTGAATAAAACTTGGCAATAATGTGCTCAGTAAAGCAAGTCCTCTAATCGGATACCCATATTTTATTGCAGAAAGCGCGAGACCGGCAACCGTGACTCTGGGTAATGCGGTAAAACCCTGACTATAATTGGCCAATGCTTCCAAATAGAGATTATTATTTGGATTAGCATTCGTGGGTTCGAGCCATTGAACCGCTTTTTTTTGGAACGCGTATTTTTTTTTCAAGCGCCCGATGCGGCTTTTACTATTAACTGATTTTAATCCGGGAACAAACTCTTGGGGTCTGGAAAGTATTTGCAATCCGTGGCGGTACTCATGTGACAATACTGATTCATTTCGTATGCTTCGAACGGAGTGAGTGCTTATATTATAATTTGGGTCCGTATTGGAACGGTCAATAATTGGTTTCAATTCCGATATGGGAATTCCGGTAATTTGAGAAAATCGCTTAAACAGGCGTTCCGTGCTAAATGTGCGTTTTTGCATAACCGTTATTGGATGCACGCGTTTTGCGCATTTTCGGTTTCTTGTTGCAGGGTGTCCAGGACTATTTTGGGGTTCCAGAAAAAGTCGGTTTTTTGGGTGTTGCCAAGGCCGTTTACGCAGACGACTCCGTCTTTGACCAGTTGCAGCACATCTTCGACGGTTTGGATGGGGTTATCTTTGGAATCTTTGGATAAGCCGGATACTCCGTTGAGTTCAAGGGATGTTCCGCGCGTGTTTGCTCCGATTAGTTCCGCGTCGTCGCGGCTTTCGGTTTTGGCGAGAGTCGAGATGCTTTTGACCGGAGTGTAAAACACGGACTGCAAAAACACGGTTCCGCTTTTGTCTTTTTGGCACCATTCCAAGCCGTAAGAATTATTGGCGCGGCTGGCGCAGCTGGAAGTTCCGCTGGGTCTATCGGGGTATTCCTGATAGGTGTCCATTCCGTTGCCGAAAAAGTCCTGGCATTTTCCGACTCCGTTCCATTTGGCCAAAGAGCTGAAATTGGATTGTTTTTGGCCGTCGACTTCCAAATTGTAAAACACGAATGCGTCGCGCTTGTTGTCGTTGGTTAATTTTACGAGTACGGGGCTTGCAAGGCTTGGGGCCAGGTCCAGTTCGTTTTTGCCAAGGTCAATGGACAATACCTGTCCGCGCTTGTCGATGTTAAGCGTTTTGAAGTCCGTAATTGTTTGGTTTTTGAGTGTAAGTACGGGGTTGCTTCCGACAATGTTGTTTAAGCGTACGCTTTGCTCCGTGCTTTGGTTTAAGACAACCGTGTCTTCGGGGGATAATAATTCGTAGTTGAGCCCGTAGCCGGTTCGGCCGCTGTCGATTCCGATTTGGCCGTCAAACGGCAGGTAATAAAACGGGCTGGAAGGCTTGGCGTCCTTGGTTTTTTCCATAGTGACAATAATTTTGGCGGCCGGCTGGTGGTTTTTGAACCAGGTGAACGATTTGTCCGAAAAATTCGCGTCTACCAAAATTTTGTAGCTTCCGGGTCCGAGCAGCGGATTGACCGGCGCTCCCAAATAATCGAATGTGAAAGCGCTCGGGTCGGAGAAGTATTGTCCGAGGCCGTCCTGCTCTGAATAATATTGCGGGGTTTGGAACAGGGTTTTGGTGAGCGCGTAATTGTGAAAGTCGTTTCGAAAGTCCGCGCTGTAGCCGTCCTTTATTAAAGTGGCTTCGAAGTTCACGAGTTTTAGGACTTGTTCTTTGGTCAGGCCGCTCGGATAAGCAATGGTTTTGTTTTGGCGTTCGGTTGCGGTGATAAAACTTTCCAGGCGCGAAGTGGAAACCGGATCGCAGACCAAAATTCCGCTGTCAAGGCCGATTCGTGTTTCTTTGGCAATCGAATCGTTAATCGCGGAGCTGTTTTGGCAGTCAACGCAGTCGGCGATTCCGGTAATGGCCGAATGCAGCGTATACGTTCCGGAAGCGATATTGGAAATGGTACATCCGACGGTTTCGTGCGACAAAACTGTTGCGGTATTGGTGCAGGTTTGGAGCGCTTGGCCGGAATTCTTGTCGGAAATCGTTGTAGTGACAGTGGCTGTTAGCAATCGCTGGTTATTGGATTCAATGGTCGTGACTACATTGATGTCGGCTCCGCTTTTTTTGGTTTCAATTCCCGTAAGGCCGACATCGAGTGCTGTTGTGGACAAGTCTTGGCGGATTGCCGGTTCGGTTCCGATTAATGGCGGGCATTCGAGTCCGTTTGAATTGGCTTCCAAAAATTCGCGCAGGGATTGCAGTTTTTGCAGCAAGGCAATGCTGAATTGCGTGGCGTCGCAATAAATGTGGCTTGGGTTGTCCGAGTCGCAGGAATCGGCTTTGATGTCGGTCCAGTTCCACGAAAATTTTACTTTGGGAACCGCGTTGGCACCCGTGCTTCCGGTGAGTGCGCCGATTTGGCAGTTTCCGATTTCGTTTGAACCAAGCGTATTATTCAGGTCGGCTTGGTAAGAATTAAGCTGGATGTGAAATTTGGCGTCGATATTCTGGCTTTGGGCTTCGCGTAATTGGGTTGGAACTTCTTTTTTGTAGGCTTGGTCGGGATTGTAAAAATGCCGGGTTCCTTTGACATCCATAACCGCGTAAAACGGCGAGTATTGGTCGGGTTGGAGCAAATTGCCCGTATTTTCGATTTTCAGATAAGCGGTTTCGGTTTGCAGGGCTTGGTTGTCCAAACGAGGGCTAAAAGTAGGCCTTCGGTACTCGCTTAATGCGGCTCCATCAAAGGGAACATTGGTTTGCGTGCCTGGAGTTTGGATTAAAAAGAACGCCTGGCGGTTATAAGGCAAAATGGAGTCTAATAGTCCGCCGATGGCTTGTCCGATGCCGCCCAAACCGCTATTTTGGCCTAAAATTCCGCCATTCGAACTTCCGCCGCCCAGTCCCGAGGGCAATCCGTTTCCGCCAAAGGAAAATCCGAATCCAAATAATCCGCCGCCAAGTTCCAAGTCTTTTTGAACAAGCAATAATCGGACATCTTCCTGCGCGGAATATGCCTGCAAGGTTCCGGCCGCGTACATCATCATGGCCATGCTAAACGGGTCGTTTCCGCCGCCTGCTACCGTAACTGCGGCGGTAATGGTTTGCAGGTCGGCAAGTTCGCTCGCGTCTTTTTCGCGTGCTTTGTCAATCTGCGCGTTTCCGGTGTGCTCGATTTCAACATCGGAAGAACCCATGGGCAGTCCAATCAATCCGGTATTGGAAATCGGCAAGTTGGATGTTTTTGCAGGTCTGGCTGTGGGCAGTATGGTTCCGCCCGGAGCGGTTGTGCCATTTGGAGTTCCTGAAGCGGGATTATTGGTTCCGGAATTGAGGAGTTCGTAATATCCTTGTGGATTATAACCAACTTGGGTATATACGCCGCCGTTTTGGGTATAATAAAAATTGCTGCCGCTCGCGCCAATTGTATTGTTCATGATAAGCGGTTGTTGGACTAATTGGCCGTTGGAAAGTTTGACCATGGCCATTCCTTTGCAGGTGTAATTGGGGTCTAGATTTCCGCAGGGAGAAGCGGGTACAACCGTGCTTGAAGAACCGCTTTTTTCATTGTTATCTTTTGAATCTTTGTCCGGACTGTCGCTTTTGAGTTTTTCCGCCAGGTTTCCGTTGAATACCTGCTGCATCATGCCGATCATGAGTCCCATGGCCGCGGCTTTTTTGCCCGCTTTTTGCGCTTCCTTAAACGAATGCTTGTCAACCATTATGGGAACCGGCTTGTCCAGGCAAAAATTAAACGCGCGCGTCGTGTCGATTCCCTGGGATTGGTTTCCCTTGAAAATATTAAATTCGAATTTGTTGATTTGAATGCAGTCCTGCGGATTCGTGTGAATCACGACGGGAATATTTTTGATTGGTTTTGGCGTTCGGATATCGCTGGACTGGATGTACACCTTGACGCCGTATTGCCCCGGATAATTGTCCTCGCCCATTACGACGATTTGGTCGCTTTCGTCGTCGGCCTTAAGCTGAATTTGCTGCACGTTCATGTTAAGCGGCGACTCAAAAGTAATCGTGACGGGTCCGCCGCATTTGGTGGTTTTGATTTTGAACGAATCCTGCACCGGTGCCGCCATTCCGCCTGCGGCCAATGGCAATACTTGTTGGCCGGTAAGTGGGGTTGTAGAAGCCGTGCTTGCGGTGTTAGCCGTTCCGGTTGTTGCGCTTAAAACTCCCGAATTGGTAGTGCCGTTAGAGCCAAATGTGCCGTAGCCGTTGTTGGTTTGGCCGTATCCGGCATAACCGGAAGGGTATGCTCCGTAGGGACTGTCGGCTTGCGAATAAGCTAGTGATGGGGCAAATCCGGGTCCGATTCCGCCGCCAAATCCGCCTGGTGAACCGTATCCGCTGCCGTAACCTCCGATTCCGCCGTATCCTCCGATTCCGCTCAGGCCGCTTGCTCCGCCGAATCCGCCGTAACCGCCGGCTAATCCGCCGAAGCTTCCCTGTCCGACGTTTTCAAAGTCGCCGTTTAATATTTGCTGGTTGTAGCTTTGGCCGAATCCGTTTAAGCGCGGCGCAAAAATATTTTGAGTAACCATTTCAAGCTGTTCTTTGCTGAACGCCACGCATTCTTTAAGATTAATCACTTCAATGGAAGCGGATAGGGATGCCTTGACGATTTGGGGTTTTGCGTCTGTTGGATGACTGGCCTGAAATTGAATTATAGCCTGGGCAATGTCAAATATTCCGCCGCTTGGGGTAAATGTCAATTTGGCGTGGCTTTTTTCTTCCGAGGCCATGGCGGGCAAAATTGTTTTGAAAAATCCTGTGCGCAAAGTAGAGCCGCCGGAACTCGTCACGATATCAAAGTCTCCTGCGCGGTTGGATTGCCATTCGATTTTGGCTTCGATTTCCTGCAAAGCAACGGGTGTTCCGCCAACCGAACAATTATTTTCAATGTCAAATTCCACAAAAACGGGTTTTCCTTCGGTCGAGGTTTTCCATTCGGATTTGGATACTGACAAACAAGCGGGGTCGTCTAGTTCTCCGCCGATTCCGATATTAATCGCAACGGGAATGTCAAATGCCCACGCATGGCCGAAGTTTTCAAGTTCAATGTCAATGTTTCCGGTTATATCGACGGGTTCGCTGACTTGGTTTCCAAGTTCGCTAAGCTGCATCGTAATCGGGAATTGCTTGGTTTCGCCAGCCTTGATTTCGTTTTGGCTGTACAAGCCAAGTGAATTGGAAAGAGCGGTTTCGTCGATTAATCCGTAAAATTTTCCCGTCATCTGGATTTTGCGGACAAACAATGAAAACAGGGTTTTGTTTTCGACGTCGACTGTTTTTTGCTCGGTTTTTTTGGTGTTCGCGTTAAATCCGAATCCAAGCTGGGTTGGCCGCACTACGGCAACATCCCCGCTGACGGACAGGTCTTTTTGGGCGGGTTTGTAATCGGTTTTTTCGGCTTTAACCACAAGTTTTTCTCCGGGAAGCTGGCTTGGCAAAGTGATTATCGCGTTTCCTTGGCTGTTGGTTGTGCTTGTCAATAAGCTTCGTTCAAAGCGGTCCAAAACCGTGACTACCGCCCGGTCCAATGGCTCGCCGGTTGCGGAATCTGTTACATTAACGGTAACTTCGTTTTCAATTCCCGCGGGCAACAAGTCCGGAGTAACGGTCAATGAAAGTTCTTTTTCGCTTGGAATGCGGAACAATAATTCGCCTTCGAAAACGATTTTGCTTTGGTCCTTGTCCACGATTTGGATAAACAAGGAGGAGTCAACCGCTTTTTTCGGGGTGAACGAAATTGTTCCAGAGATGTGGCGCTGGGGAGAAAAATCGCCGATGTCAATATGCGGCAATTCGTATCCTTTGAGTGTTCCGCTGACGGGCTGCGAACCCGTTGAAAATGCGGTCTGAATTGTATACGCGCTCATTTCCAAGGACTCGGGCTTGTTTTTCACGCGCAATTCCGCGTTCTTAAACGAGTCGACGTCTTTACCGGAAACGTTCGCGAGTGAAAACGACAAAACGTAATTCTTGAATAACTGGGCGTCAAAAGAATTGTTGTTCGCGGGCAAGTTGAGTTCTTCGTTGACATCGCGGATACTGGCTTCAAAGCAAAACCTGTCGTCGCACAGGGTTCCCGAGCCCACGACAAAACTCGCAAGTTTGGCGTCCGAATACAAATCGTTGGCCGAACCGCTGTTGTCCACAGGGTCGCGAACGATTGTTCCGCCTTTTTTGGTCCAGCCGCGGTAATACACTGTCAACTGGTCCCCCAAGCTTGCGGCTTCCTTGATGTGAATGGGCGCCTCGACCAGATAAACGCTTGCGCGCGGCTGTTTCCAAACAATGTTGGCCCATTTGGCATTTGCGTTTGTCGCTTGTCCGATATCCACGGTGTAATTTCCGGTAAAAGAAGTGGATTTCAAAATATTGGATTGCGGCGCATTCGCGCTTTTGATAAACAGCAGGTCTTTTTCCATAATGGTGTCTTTTCCCGTACGAATGTGCAGTCCAAATTCGTCAAGCCGCTGGCCGGATTCTGTTACTTGGCTTTGCGGAATCTTGACCAAAAACCTTCCCACATAATCCTGCCCCGGCGCAAGCGATACCGTTTGGGTGGTGCTGTTAGGCGCAAAAAAATTGCCCTGGAATAATTCCAAAAACTCGACTTGGAATTTGGTTACCGGCGGGTACAACGTGACCGTCAGTTGCTGGACGGTTTGAGGAATGATTTCGATTTCAGGAGTGACAAACGACGCCAAATTTTCTTTTTGGACGATTGCAAAAACTTTTTTGTCCGCGCGGGTTTCAAAATTCAGCACGCCTTGTCCGTCGGTCGGAACGGGCCCGCCGCCAAACGTATTATTGGTCAAAGTGTCAATCAAAAAAACGGTTGCGAACGGAACCGGTTGGCCATCCTTGTCGATTACGAGCAAGCGCAAAGTGCCGTTTGGAATCTGCATGGTAACCGTCAAATTGGGCCTTGAATCCGACTGGTTTTGGTTGTTAAAATAAGCGGGGTCTGCCCAACCCGAAATTTTTCCCTTGGACGCAAATGCGGTGTACGTTCCCGCGGGCATTCCGCTGAATCGGACCTGGCCGTTCATGTCCGATAATTTTTGGTCTGTTCCCAAAAAGAATTTCCCTTCGTTTGCCATGGTAACGCTTGCGTTCTGGACGGGCTTTCCGTCCTGGTCGACGACCTGCACTAAAACGGTTCCGCCGCAGGCAACAGACAGCGGATTGAGTTCGATGATATACTGGCCGGGAACGATTCGGATGCCGGTTCTGGTTTCAAAGCAATAATTGGCGGCGGTAATTGCAACGTCGAATTCCGCATCCTGATTAACGTTGAAAATGACAAATCCGTTGTTGTCCGAACTCGTGGTTTTGCGGTCGATTTCAACCCGGTTTAAACGCAAAGAAACCGACGCGTTATTGACCGCGGTTTGAAGAGCCTTGTCCACGATTTTGATTTTGATGCTGCCGACAATATTGCGGGTTAACGCGAGCGAAACCACGGTGCGCTGGTTGGCTTGGATGATAACGCTTGATTTGGTTTGCGAACCGAAGTTTGCGGTTGCCTGTGTGCGGATGGTATATGTTCCGGTGTTGACAAAATCAAAAAACGCGGTGCCGCTGGCGCTTGCTTTTTGCAAAACCAAAATGCTTCCGGTCGAATCGAACAACTGCACCATGACCGGTTCCAATACCGGGCTTGCGCCATCGGTCAAGTCCACTTCAAGGCTTCCCTGGCTCTGATCCAAAGAACCTTCCGACAAAGTCAGGGTAATTATTTGCGGTTCGTTGTAAATCGGCTGGGATTCGACAGTTCTGAATTTGGAACTGGTTACTCTCGCCACTAATCCGTTGCAGTTTCCGGGTTCGACTACCTGCGCTTGTCCCGTTGCGGTCGTAATCGAATCGGGAACGCGGGCGCTCGGGTTCAGGCAAAAAAACGTCAGGCGGATTTCTTCGTTGATAATCGGCTGGTTGTCGGTGTTGACCAGGCGAATCGTGTGCAGTTTTGTTTCTCCGGTTCCGCCGCCGCCATCGCTTCCAATCGGCATTAAGCGCGCGGTATGCGTGATTGAATTCAACAGTTTGATGGTGTCCGACGTGTACGGCTCATAGCCGTCCTGATTAATGGTTACTATAATGTCCGAATTTTTCGGGATTGAAAAAGCGGACGTGCTTCCATTGATTGCGGTTGCCGCGTTCAGGGTTTTGCCGCCGAATGTGACAATCACATTGACATTGGCCAATGGCTGGTCCTGGTCGTCCAGCACGCTGACAATGAACTGCTGGTTTTGGCCGCTGAAATAATTGAACGCGAAAAAACCCGCGGCCAGAACCAATAAAAGAATAATAACCAAAACAATGGCAAATGAAGGAACTATTTTGTCCAAGGGTTCGATGACTGAATAAACCGGAATGCCTTTGGAATCCAATGAATCCAAAAATTGGTAATAGCCGTCTTCCCACCGAAAATAAGTGTCGCGAATAGAATCCATCAAACCCAATGAAATCCCTCTTTAACGTGGTCGAATTAACATACTCGGTTTTGCTTCGTTTTTTTAATATATGGTCAAACAAGGTTTTTTCAGGCCAAAACCCCCCTAAAACCCTCAAAAATAGGCGCTTGACGTTTAAATAGTTAGCGCCCAAAAATCCCAAAAATCAAGCGATTTAAGCGAAATTTATCGTATCGAATTCGCCAATTAACCCCCGATCGCCAAAAAAAATTCAAACCCAAAATTCGGCAACGGTTTTGTACAAAAATCAGCCAACACCATTTTATGGTGTGCGCATACCCAAAGGGTATTGGCCGAAGGCCGACAAGACGGATAATTAAAAAACGCTTTTTTGGATTACCGCACGTTTCTGACCAAAAGCGGGGGAATGACGTCGCTTTCCGCGGCTAACGGCTTGAACCGCGTGTCTATTTTTTCCTGCGAAACCAAACGGTTATTGGACGTTCGAAGGCCGTCAAGTTCGGCGGAAAGCACGACTCCGTACTCGGAATCCAAACAAATTTTTGGGGAAACCGCGGGAAAATTCTGGCGCATGTCGGAATCTAAAATCATTCCGGGGTTTTGCGAAACTTCCGCCAGCTTTTGCAAGGTCTTGTCGCCGTTGACTTGGGCGTCGAACCGTTCGCAGGCGCGGCCTGCAATTTCGATTTCACCGTTTTGGGTAACTGAAAAAACCGTTCGGAAATTCAATTGCCAGAACCAGTCGCTTTCCGCGGTGTTCCGGCTTTTTTGCAGGAAAAATTCCCGCGTAATGCTGTCCCAGTTTGTGACAAACGACTGCAATGCGCGGACCTTGGTTTGTTCCAACGATTCGCGGTCGGTTTTGCGGCAGGTATCGGCATCGACCGGCCCTTCGCAAAAAATCGCGGTTCCGTTGTAATCAAACCATGTATTGGAATCGCTTCCGGAGATTTCCTCTATCCGAAAACTGTTTTCATATTTCAAAAAAACGGTTTGTTTTTGAATCGGAGCCGAATCGCTTTGCAGCCAAACCGTGCGGGTTTGCGCTTCGGAAAAACTTTCCAGATTATTTACTTCGCTTGATTTTTCGCTTAATGTCAAAAACCGGTTTAATGCCGCGTCGGGAACAACATTGTTCAATGGCGGCTCGAATAAACCGAATAATTTTTCAAAGCTGAATTTTCCCTGCCGAAAATCCTTGGCCAGCACCACTCCGTTTTGGCTTGCGTACACCAAGGCCTGGCTTGATGCCGAAACAAAAATCGCCAAGGCGATTCCGATTAAAAAAACCGCGATGATTTTTCTGTTCAGCAGGTTAAATTCGGTTTTTTTGGCCAAATCGTCAAACAGCAGTTCTCCGATTAAAACGCCCAGCAGGCCAAACCACACCAGAACGATGGTTTCGGACAAGACCAATAAGATTCCGGAAAACGATACTTTGGCGGCCTGAACAAAACCCAATGCCAAAAAAAACAGGAATCCCAAGCGGCCGAAAAAAAGCAGGGTAAAAACGGCCATGACCAGGCCCATCCATGCCAGTTCAAGCGGCGTTGTCAGATTCAGGGTCAACAGGGTATAATGCCACCCGAACATTTTGGCAAGCAAAACCCCGACAATCCATGCGCTTAAAAACGCGAAAAAGCTGATGACGAGACTTGATTTGGATGCCATTTTAACCGAAAATAGTAACGCGATTCCTATTCTAAATGGTTGCGGTTTGGGTTGGGTGTTTTCTAAAACCAAAAAAAAACAAAATTTTTTATTTGACACCCGATTGGCGGCTTTTGTTGATATTCCAAAAATAGCCGGGCTTTATTACGTGGAAAAACCCCCGTTAAAATTGGACGAGTTCCCTTGCAGGGGACAAGCGGCGATTGGCGAGAATGACCGCCGGATTTTTCACGGCAAAAAGCGAAATAAAACGGTTTTAAATACGGGTTTTGCAGTATTTACTATATGGCGAAAAGCACTCTTCAAACGCAAACGATTCAGAAAATAAACCCGGGAGCCGAACGCGCCAAAATCGGGCAAGCCCTCAAAAAATGGGTGGATGAAACCGGTTTGCGCGGAAAAAAAATAATTCTGCCGACCCAAAAGCAAAGGGACGAATGGACTAAAGCGTACCTTGCACGAACTCAAGGGGAGTAAAACACGAAATAAGGCGCCCCGCTTTTTCCATGTCTTTTTTGTTCCAAGAAACAATTGCATTGCAATTTGATTCAAGTGCAGCCGCAACATGAACTGCGTCGGCGCGATGGATGCCTGTTTTTTGGGAAACTATTTTTGCTTGCTCACTCGAAGCGTCCTTGACGAATTCAACAGAAACTCCCAGGCATAAAAACAATTTTTCAACGCTTTTTTTGTCCGAAAAAGCGATTTTGGCGACTTCAAACAGAAAATGGTCGGAAAGCACAATACCGATTTTTTTTCCGCGGCAAAATGAAAAAAAATCTTCGGCTTGCACAAACCGCAGGTTAAACGCTCCGTCGATTTCGCTTTTGACAAACGAAATAAAAACGTTGGAATCCAGATAAACCCGCATGAAAAAACGATTGCCAAAACAGGTTAAAAAATACGAAAACTTTCGGCGATTGACTTGCGGTTTTTTCAGTTGGAAGTTCCGAATTGGGTCACGCCAAAGCAGGCGTTTAATGAACACGCGATTCCGACGCCGATTTGGGTGACATTCGGGTTCAGCATGTTTTGGCGGTGGCCGGAGCTGTTGTTCCATTGGTCAAAAAACTTTTGGCTGGCATCGATGGTGGAAATACCCGCGGGGTTGAAGAAAGTAGCGGTGTTTTCGGGGGCAAAAGTGGAATGGTCAATAGTTCCAACTGAAAGCAGATGTTCGCTCCACGTTTGGGATTGGCGGTCCAAAAAATCGTTTTCGGTTAATGCGGCCAGATTTTGCTTTTGGCGCTCCGCGTTTACCAGTTCAACTAGTTTTTTTTTTTCAGCGGAATTGTTATTCCCTGCGGCGGGGGGATTCGTATTGTTTCCCGCGGGCGGGGTTACCGCGGCTCCGCCGGCCTGGCTTGGCAAAGTATACACCGGGTTCCAGTATAATTCCAGCGTGTCAATCGTTGCCTTGACGCAGACTTTGTTTTCTTTGATTGCGCTTGCAATATCCTTGAGGTTGTAGGTGCCGATTTCGACTTTTTCAAACGGCAGGTTCGTGGTGCCCGTTGCGAGGAACAATTCCTTGTTGTTCGCGGTCAAGACTGTCGGCTTTAGCGCTCCGGCATTGGCCGTGAGTGCGCCTTGGTAAATCGTCATGGTGGCCGAGCTTGCGGCGCAGCCCAAACTAAACGTGGTCTTCTGGATTCCAATCGGCAGGTACAAATTGCCGTTGTAATTGTTATTCAGGAAACTGTATTGCGAGTCTCCTACAAGGTTGCAGGCCTGCTTGGGCGTCGACTGTCCTTCGTTGACTCCCGCCCAGTTGATTTTTCCATTCAATGCCGCATCGCTGAACTTGAAGAGCGTTCCCGTTTTTCCGCCGGAGTGCGTCAATACGAATCCGTAGGGAACGGTCGGGGAATAAATCGCGGTAGTTTGATTAATGGAAAGCAATCTTCCCTGGCTTGATTCGGCATTCGCGGTATCCTTGAAAATGGACAACGTGAACTGCTTGAACGTGCTCGTGCCGTTAATCGGGCTGAAGCGTTCGGTTCCACTGGAAAACAAGAGTTCGTCTGTGGTTTTGCTAAAAGCGGTTCCGTAATCGCGCGACTGGGAATTTTGGAGCGACGCGTCCAACGGATTCTGCAAAAGCGGGTTATTCAGTAATTTCGTCTCTGCGGTAAGCGCCTTGGTAATTTTGACGGTTGAACTTCCTTCGGTTGTTTTCCAGGAATATTCAATGGTCTGGACGTAAACGCCACTGTCGATTGCGCTTGGAGTGGAAGATGGCTGGCTGGTGGCCGGTGTATTGTTTCCGATTTGGAAGTTCCATTCCTTGACGGTTCCCGCAGTTGTTCTGAATTCCTGCGAGCCGGTCGCGCCGTAGTACGCCGCAAAGTCGGTCTTAAAAGCCAAGGAATAATTATCCGCAATGAGGTTGGACTTGATGTCTCCTTTGGAATTGGACAAGGTATCCAACAGTGTGACTTGGGGTTCTTTTTCCAAAAGTTCTTTAATCGGGCTTGCGTCCTGCGCTTTTTTGAATTCCGCGGCGTCCTTATTGTTGTTCCATTCCTTGGTTACCGCGACCGCGATTTTCGGCGTCAGGTTCGCATTGGCGAGTGTTTCCAAAAACTTGGCGCTATAATCATATAATCCGGTTACCTTCGGATCTTTTTTGACCAATGATTCGATTTTGCAAGTCGGTTCGTTGTTAGTCGCGCAGGTCTTGAACTGCTGGTGCAGGTAGCCGAACTCGTTAAGCGTAAAAACCAACGTAACATTTTCGGGTTTGCCGGGAACGATTGCGGGAATCGAAACCAAGGGCTCGGCTCCAAGCGATTGGGCTGAAGCGATAAAATCCTTGTTCTCGGTCGAGTTGGTCAGGGTTACTTCGACCGTGATTTTGTTCTTGTAATTCGGGTCCTGGGCCAAGCCGTTCAGTATCTGCTGCATCGCGTTGATTTTGTCAGCCGGGGTCGCATCGGGTTTTTTGAAATTGGTTATTGCGCCTTCGATGTCCTTGGTGGACGCAATGTCCTTGAGTGTAATCGTCGCGTTGTCTTTCAAAAAGAACGCCTTGGCTTCCTTGTTATTGGAGGGATTGGCAATGAACTTATTGGACGCCGCGTCAAAGTTTGCGTTATCGATAATCGCGTTGGATAATTGGCTTTTCCAGAGCACGAGATTGCCCGTGTTTTGGAATTCAGATAATTTTTCGCCGAATATTTTGGTCAAGGTGTCTTTGTTGGTTGTGGTGATTGCAAGCAGGTCTTTGGTAATCAATTGCTTGATTTTGTTTGTTTTTTTTGCAAGTTCAATCGTGTTTTGCACTCCGTCGCAGTAATAATTCTGGGTGCTCGCGACAACGTCGCAGGCTTTTCCGTTGGTTGCCGCGTCGCCGCTTAATCCCAAATTGTCATTCCAGTTGAACAATAACAGGTTCAGTCCGGATTTGTTGTATTCGTCCGTTCCGGTTGCGCGGTTGCTTGCGGTTCCCGAGCAGATGTCGGCTTGCTTGGTGTCAACCGTTGGAGTGCCGGGCGCGTTGTTTCCGGGAACCGGAGTTCCACCGGGACCGCCAGGTCCGCCGGGTCCCTGGTTTTGGTCTCCCAAGGTTACGCAGGCTTTGACCGGAATTTCAATCGAATAAGTGCCAAACGGTGTTTGGCGCGTGACGGTTGCCTTGATTTTTTCGTTTAATCGTGCTTCTCCTTTTCCTTTGGCGTTGGTCTTGTCAACCGTGAGTTTGATTGCGCTGTTTCCGGAGTTTCCGCTGATGGATGATTGTTTTCCCGCGCCGGTTTCAAACGTGAATTTGACTCCGCCGACTTCAAACGATTTGGTCTGGATTTGGATGCTGTCGGTGGGGCTGCAGACGTTTAATGCGGAAGCGGGGATTCCGACCGGCGCTGCGGACGGAAGCGTATAATTTTGCGCGTAATACGGATAGGGCTGCGGCAAGGTGGTGGACGCATAGCTGGGCTGCATAGTTGGTCCAAGCGGGTTGGTGATTGAAGTGGAATAAGGGGAAGCGTATACGCTGGAAGCAATCGGCAAGGCGGAAACATTGGGATTTCGGACTCCGGCATAATTAGCGCCGCCCGGTCCGTAGGCGTTTTGTCCGAAAATTCCGCCGTCCATGTCCGCCGAACCGGCTCCGTTAGCCGCAATCGGCACGTTGCGGTACGGATTTTGTCCGATGCGAAGCGCTTGGCGTTCGCTGTAAGAATAAGTTTTTTTGGCTCCAAAATCCGCGTCCGTCAAACAGGCGCCGTAATCCAATTCGTTCGGGTCGACGCATTGCTGGGGAGAAATGGCGGGGTTTCCAAAGTCCGCGATTTCGGGCAACGCGCTCCACATGTCCTGCAGTTCGACCAAAAACATTTTGCGGCCAACATAACCGTCGGGTGTCATGTATTGCACGATTAATTGCGCGCGTCCTTGCGCGCGGTTCAACGACTGCGAGGCAAACGAGCGGATGCCAAGCACGCTGTCCGTGATGCTTCCGCCGATTGGAATTTGCTGGGGGCGGTAATCGATGTTTTTGTATAATTCAAAATCAAGCACTTGGTAATATTGCCCCACTCCGGAAGGAACGGTCTGCAGGTTCAAGGGCTCGATGGATGCCGCAAGCCCGGGATTTCCGGTTTGGTATGCCAACTGGTCGCCGTATCCCTGATTGGAAAATGCAATCGAATCGAGGTCGATTCGCACGCCTTGCGAAAAGCAGGTGTTGATTACGGTTGCGCGCTGGGGCTTGGCGACAAAGTCGTTGAATTGGAATTTGCGCTTGTTCAACTGGATGCAATTGTCGTACAGGCTCGGGTCGCCGCTGGGCATCACGTTGACCAGCAATTGTCCGACGTTTTCGCGCGTGTCTTTGGAGTCTTTTAGTTTGCCTTTGACTTTGAGCGGATAAATTCCGTAGTATTGCGTGGATTCGACGTGCACGATTTGTTCGGCGTCGGGTTCGAGATTCAAAACCGGCTGGTCCACCAATAAGGCGGGGTCGGGTTCGAAGCTGATTTCAATCTGCGCCTGGCAATGGTTCAGAATGCGGAACTGGTTGTTGCGGCCGTACATAGAATTGAACTGGTTAAAATTTCCGAATTGTCCGCCGAATTGCTGTCCATACTGGCTTGAATAACCGTTGTAATTTGGAATCGAACCGTTTGAGGCGACCGGGCTCCAGGTATCGTAAGACGGCTGGGAGTAGCCCGCGTACGGATAATTATTGGAGTATAATTGTTCGGGATAATTGACGGTAGTCGGGTTTCCGTTGACCGAACCGTATCCGCTTTGCAATTGGCTTTGGTAATTGTTGTATCCGCCGGTGAAATCAAACCGGTTCATGCCCGTGTTGCTTCCGCCGGAACCGTAGGGGCTTCCCGAATACGTATTGTAACCGCTTCCGTAATTTCCGCTGCCGAATGCTCCCGGCGTTCCGTACGTGCCCAGTCCGCTAATGCCGCCGTAAGAACCGCCGGTGTAAGGGCCCGTTGCGCTTCCGTAGCCGCCGTAGCCGTACTGTCCGCCGTTAATCGCGGAGCCGATTCCATAGTTTCCGCCGCCGTAACCCGAGCCTTGCGCGCCGTATAATCCGCCGCCATAGCTGCCCATTCCGCTGCCATAACCGTCGGTTCCGCCGTATCCTCCGGCTGCTCCGTAGTAACCCGCGCCTCCGTAACCGTATTGTCCGTAAATTCCGTTTCCGATTCCCGGAGAAGTCGAATAAACCGTAATCTGGGGCGGCACGATTTCAACGCAGGCGGTCAAATCGCTGACCTGAATCGTGGTAGCAAGTATGGCCACTATGGGCTGAACTCCGTTGTTGGAAACGTGCTGTCCGCGCAAAATAATTTTGAGCTCTCCGCTGCCGGTTTTAATCGACGCGTCGGGAGTAAACGTGATAAAAACCACGGATTCGGAATTGGCTGCCAAAAGCGGCGCCACGATTTGGGGCCTGTTGGTCAGGGTAACGCTGACGGGGTGGCTGATTTGCAGGTTGGCTTTTTTTCCTGTCGGATTGGCGGCTTGCGAGCTTGCGCTGACGGAATTGACAATCAATGTTCCGTTGAATGCCGGTCCGCCGAGCTGGTAATGCGTTCCTTGCGAGCAGGTTCCGCAAGTAATAGGGAATGTTCCGGATTGGCTTGCGACAAACCGGATGGTTTGCGGAGCAGTCGAACTCGTGATTTGCTGGTTGATTCCAAAAGCGTCAATCGTGATTCCGTGGCCGTGGCCTTCGGTTCCAGGTTCGGTCGTGGCATTGATGATTACGGTGTCGCCTTGGTTCACGGTCAGAGTCGAGGGAGAATAACCGCCCAGATGCGTAATGTTTACGGTAAATGTTTTGGTTTGGGCAGCGGTTGAATTGGAACCGGAAGCGGAATTATCGATTATATTGGTGTTGCCAAAAGTCGTTCCGCCTGCCGCGATTCCCATTCCTTCCAAGGAAGTATTGGCCAAAGCCGAGCCGTCGGTGAGTTCTCCGCTTAATACAAAAGCGCCCAAGGGGTTTTGGCTAGCGGGCTGCTGCAAAAACGCTTCAAGGTTGCGCAAAGAAACGCTTCCGTTGGACACCTGGCAGGTGTTGGTTATTTTGAGTTCCAAAGCCTGGTTTTTGGTGCTGGCGGTACGGATATTCCAGTTGACGGGTTCAATGGTCAGGCATTTAGAGTCGGTTACTTCCCCGCCGAATCCGATATGCACGGTAATCGGAACCGTGTTTGGCCATGACAGATTTGCGTTCGGGTTTTCGGTTACGATTATCATGTCGCCTTTGATAGTGACCGGTGCCAGCAATCGCTTGGCCAAATCGGTAAGCTCCACCCGAATCGAAAAATTATTGTCTTTGCCCGATTCCAGAGTTTGGCCGGCAATGTCCTGCACAAACTGCGCGTTTAACAGCCGGTTAAAATCATTTGAAAAACCCGCTTTTGAAATCCGCAAGGGAAATTGGGTCTGGTTGGTAATCGTAAAATCGCGTTCGAACCCGAACACTCCGGTTACGGTCAGTGTTTCGTCCACCGAATCGGGGACAATCGACAAAATATTCGTGGTAACCTGCCATTGATGTTCCGCGGTTTTAAATCCCGGCTTTCGTGCGGTAACTTTTACAACCGCTCCGGGCTGGGGGGACTGCAAAGTATAATGGAAAACTCCCGCGCCGTCCGTCAGGCCGCTTGTGACAATTGTTCCGTCAACGGCAATGTCCACGTTGGCTCCGCTGATGGCGTTGTTCTGGTCGGGTTCCGAATAACGGATAATCAAATCGTTGTCCAAAAACGGCGCCAAGGTTTTGGGCAAAACCGCAAGCATGGTCGGCTTTGCGGCTTCGACATTAATTGAAACGGTTTTTTGGAATGCGACCTGGCTGTTGGACTTGACCGTCAAATCCAAAGTGCTCGGCCCGTCGTTGACGGTTGCAAAAGCGATTTCGCCAAACAGGCTTGAATTTTCGCCGAAATCCGCAACAGGAATTGCGATGCTTGCTTCGCCGTTAAACGAACCGCTTTTGACCGCGCCCTGGGCATCCGTAATACGGTAAGTGTTCATGGATAGCCCGCCGCTTAAATTGGCAAGTTCAAGTGAGGACTGCGAAAACGCGGTCGCGGAATTATTTATCAAGGAGAAAAATAATTTGTAGTTTTGCCCCGATTTGGCTGGATACTCGTCCACTACCGCGGAGCGAAGGTTGGCCGCGGTGTCCTCGATAATCAAACTGTAGCAAAAATTGCTGGTGCAAAGACTCGATGGTCCGACGGAAAAAAACTTGTCGTTGGTTTTCGCGTACAATCCCTGCTTGACCGGAACGCTTTCGCTGTTGCCCAAAGTCTGGTCAATCGGAAAGCGGACATAAGAATCGCTTTTGCCCCAGGCGCGATAGCTGAACGGCAAAGAAGCGCCGGTCGGGGCTGAAGAAAGAACCTGCACCTGCGCTTCGATTTGGTAAACTCCGCCTTTCGGGTTTTTGAAAACGATATTGGCCCACTTGGAAACTCCGGTCGTTACTTTGGTCGCGTCCTGTGCAAAACCGGTGGGCGGGGAAAACGAAAGTCCTTTGAGAACGCTACTGGCCGCGGCATTTACTTTGATAATGTTCCAGTAATCGGATTCCATCAGGTTCGTGATGCGTTCCTGCGCGTTTCCTGTGCGGATATGCACGCCGGCTTCGGACAAGGAAGCGTTTGCGGGAACAAGCAATAATAATCGGGCGGTGTATTGCTGGCCGGATGAAAGCGCGTCGGAGGATTTTTCTTCGTTGACATACAATCCGTCCAAAACTACTTCAAAGCGCACGATATCCTGCCGCAGCCGCACATTTACGGTTATGGAACTGTCCGCGGGAGGCGTAACGGGAACGGTCGTAAACCGGCTGTAATTGCTTGCGGTTATTTCAAAGAAAACTTTTTTGTCCTGGCGGATGAGAAATTCTGCTTTGCCGTCGACTCCGGAATTTTTTTTATCGAGTTCCTGGCCTGAAAATTGGTCTACCGCTCGGACGCTTGCGCCTTTGACCGCGGTGCCGCTTGTATCCGTTACCATCACATCGACGGTTCCACTTCCAATCGGAAGAATAATCGTCAATTGGTTGATTTGGCGGTCGGCAACCGTAACCACGCTTGAAGTTACGCTATCAAATCCTTCCTTGACCGCGTCCGCATAATAATTTCCCGGCTGCAATCTGGTAAACGTCGCTTTGCCGTCGATTCCGGTTCCGATTGCTTCGGACGCGGAATCTCCGCTAGGCGAGGACTTGAGCAAAACCTGCACGTTTTCAACCGGCTTGTTGGACTGGTCGGTGACCAAGACTTCCAGGGTTGTTTGCTGGCCGTCGCTTAACGGCTGCAATAATACTTCAATAATCGAATCGCTTTTTCCAAGGCTATTGAGCGTTGCAATCAGGTAACCGGGATTGTCGAATCGCACGGAATAAACATTTCCTGAATCGCTGACTCCGAATTCCGCATAGCCCGCGGCATCCGTTGAAGTGTTAAACAAGGTTACCCCGTTTTTTTGCAGGTAAACCGCGGTGTTGGGAACGGGCTGCCTGGTGGCCGCGTCTTTTACCGTAAATTTTATTTTGCCCGCAACGACCATGGAGAGTTTGGCGGAAAAATTCGTAACCGCATTGGCGGTGACATCCTTGATGTCGTTGACCGCGCTGGAATCATAATCCGCAAAATTCACGCTGGAATAGGTTACAATGTAATAGCGCCCCACGGGAACTTCTTCGAATGTGGCGGTTCCGTTTGGCCCCGTGGTTCTTCCGGAAAACGGGACTCCGGCCTGGCTTCCCGTTGCGCGCAGCAACCGGATATTGACTCCGGCCGCGGGTTGCCCGCTTTGGTCGGTCAGAGAAACAACAACGGTTCCTTTAGCCGCGCTTTCTTCGGCAATCGAAAGGTTCGCGATTCCGGGGGACAAAAAATCCACGGTTCCGGTGCTGAAAGTTACTCCCGCGGTTCCGGGTGTTGCAATCAGTGTTCCGCAGTCGTTGGGAATATTCTCGACCGTAATAATTCCGTTGTTGGTCGTGGTCGGATAATTAAAACTCGGATTCGCGCTGCACGTGAACGTTACACTGACGGGATCGGTGAACAACGCGCCGGTCACGCCGTGAACCAGATGAACGGTTTTGGAATAGGTTTGGTTTTGCGGGTCCAACAAAATTTTTCGCTCGACCGAATCGCTGTCCGCGAAAAGCTTTATGTTCTGCTGGATAAAACCGTCTTTGGAAACCGTAATGTCCAGCTGGGTTTTTTTCGGGAATTCGCGCCTGACTTTTCCCTGGCTGTCGGTTAACAGCGGAATGGGCGCATTCGTGCCGACGCCGATTGAAACGCTCGCGCCTTCCAAAGCGGTTCCCTGATTATCGGTTACGGTCAATAGCACCGAAGAATTGCCCGCGAAAAAGCCCCCGAACGCGGCTGAAAAAAGCAGGTACAATACTATTAATACTAAAATAATGAAAACGGGAAAGCTTGGAATGCCGGTGGATTCGATTGCGTCCACGACTTTGTAAACTGGAATGCCTTTTTCGTCAACCCAGTCCAGCATCCGATAATAGCGGTCTTCGAGGGAAAAATAGGCTCCTTTGATTGAATCCGTTACACCCATCCAATCACTTCGTAATCCGATAAGATTAACCCCAAAACGGCTTTTTATTCTTATTCTTCAGGGGTACCCAAAAAGCCGTTTTTTCCTGTCCAAACAACGCAATTGGACTTTTTATGCCTTTGTGAAAAACCCTTCAGTTAGGATGTTTCGCAGGAATATCCGCCCGTGCAGCCGCCGCCCGCCGTGGCGCATTTTGGATAGCACATCGGAAGCGGGGGAAGCGGCACATATCTTCCACTCCCAGCAAAGTCAGTATCGGTTATTAAAACGCGGTAATTTTCAGTATTGTTTTTGTTTACGCGGTACAACTGGTTTTTCTCGTTGTAAATAAAAGTTAAGCCGACTCCCTGCAGCGAAGAACAAAAAGTGTATGTGCTGCTCTCGGTGGGTAAATTGATTTCCGTGTTTCGACGGCCGTTCGGTGATTCCACACGGATATCGGTAAAATTGACTTTCACGCAATGGATGTTGGCGGGGTCTGGGCAGGGAGCGGTGTTGGGAGCGGTGTCGAGCGGGTCGTTCATTTCGTTGGTCGTTAAAAACAGCCAATTCAAATAATCCTGCACCTGTGCTCGAACTGCAAGGCTCGTGTTTGGCGGCTCCCACGGTTTATACGTAGCGGGCCCCGAGAAAACGGACTGTGGAATCGTAAGTGTCGTATCCCGTTCTCCGGAAGTCCCAGACAAAAGACCGCTGGAAGTTCTGGGGCAAATATGGTCGCTCCAGTTTCCGCTGTTAGAACCAAATGGATCGGTGCGGGGCTTGCACGAGTTCGGGTCGCAGATGCCAAGTCCCGCGCCCTGCAGTTTGCTTCGTATTGTGGAATCAAAAACGGTTACGTCCGCGATTTTTTTGGCGTGCGCGACCGCCTTGAAAATCCGAATCGGCATGTAAATCCGGATGTTGCGGCGCGGCAAAATCGCGGTGTACAAAAAATTTTTGGTGGCAACGTTTTGCACCTGTATTTTTGGCAGGCTTTCGTAAATAGATTCATCCAGTTCGCAATTGGCATAATTGTCGCTTGCATTGCAATTATTGGGGTCAAACGCTCCTTTGCTTAAGTCCACGTTCACGTAAAAAGTACCGGTGTAGCAGTTCAGTTCGTCGGCGCAGTCGATTACTTCAAAAAACTTTTTTCCGGGAACCGATGTGGAATTCTGAATGGATAGCTTGAGCGCTTCCTCCATCTTATCCTTGTCAATTATCAGTTTCATGGTGTAGCGGCCGAAGCTTCCGCCTTCGGACAAAGTGCCGACCATGTTGTTGGTGAGTTCGTGCGCAAACTGCTGGTTGCAGGGCTGTCCCGCAATCGCGCATCCGCCACCGAAATTAACGGAAACATAATTGTCCACGAGTTTTTGCCAGCATTTTTTTCGTTCCGTATCGTTTGGAGCCGGGTCGCATCCGAGGCTGGGCTGTAGCGGGAAATAATTTTCCTGCGACGGGTTCGTGAGCCAGCCTTCCATGCGCAGGCGCAAATTATACGTGAACACCTGCAAAGCATCCGCGCGCGCCAAATCGGCAATCGCCTGCATCTGGCTTTGCTGTTCCAAATCCGAAACAGTTGCAATTGCTTTGTCTTCGGTTTGCGTCATTGCGTTGGTCAAAAGGACGGCTAAAATAATCAGGACAAACGAGACCAATGCGGTGAACAGGTTAAACGCCGATTGATTCAGGAATCGCTTGGCCATGAATACTCCAACGAAATCCTAATTATTAAGAATTTGCGGGAAATCGGCGGCAGGAACCCAAAACCAAAAATAAGTTATGTAGCATTTGAGTGGGGTTTTTCAGCGTGGCGGGGTCGGAGCGGGTGAACCGTTTGGATTGGCTCCTGTCGGGTTTGGCGTTGAACTTGGATTGCTTGGAGCTTGATTACCTGCGGGCCTGCTGGGTGCGGGTATTTCGTTTGAAGAACCGTATTTGACAAACAGCTTAGGGTCCAAGGGCTTAGTCGCGTAGGTGCCGTCGCAGTCACTCGTCAGGTAGTTTGCTTTTGCGGGAACGTCTTTTGGATTGACTTCGTCAATGGCCCATGTCCGCTGGGGCTGTCCGTTCACGGTTGTTTCCTTGATGGTGGCGCGGTACAATTTTCCTTTTTTCAAAATCGCGTCTTTTTGCAAATCGCCGTTCGCGTTGACCAACGGCTTTCCGTCGGGCCCGACTTGCGGCGTTCCGACGACTTGTTCGGTCGGAACATTAACGGGATTTTCGGCAAGGCCGTTTTTCCATGCCCATTCGCCAGCCGCGTTAGCGGCTGTTCCGCACAAAATTCCGCGTCCGAGGTTGACGGCAAACTTTCTGAACTTTTTAAACCCGCTTAAGTCCGCGGTTTTTCCTTCCAATAATTTTTTGGCAAATCCGCCCGCATCTTTTTCAAGATTGACCCCGATTTTTTTCAAGGTCGCGTCCGGAACGGAAGAAGCAAGGTCTGAGTAAATTTTTTTGTACGCTTCAACCGAAAGGTTGTTGATTCCTTTTTTTCTCGGAATGGTTTTGTATTGCGTAAGCGCGCTTGTGGCGGTATTTTTAAAAGCAACTTTGTCCGCGGCCGAAACCGTTCCGCCGAGGCTTGTGATTTCGGATTCCATTCGGTTCGCGATTCCGCTTGCAATCGTCGGCAGGTCGGCATCGGTAAACGAGCTTGCGATTCCGCCCGCTCCGAGCTTTTCAACCAACGCGGTCCGCACCTGTTCGGAGCCGAATCCTTTGGGAAGAGTTTTGTACCCGTTTTTAATCGCCAAATCAAACAATCGCTTGTCTAAGGCGGGCGCGGTCTTGTCGATGGCGGCTTTGATTGCATCGTCTGCCGCGGCGTCCAGTTCTTTAAGCGTAATTCCCTTGGTCCCGAACTTGAAAAATCCGCGGCTTTCTTTTTGTGCTAATGCTTCCTTGATAGCGGGTTCCAATTCGCCTTTGATTGCATTTCTCAATTCGCTTCTGGCGCCGATACTTGTGAATGATAATTGTTCTTTGGCAACCTGATCCGCAATCTGGCTTGAAAAATCCGCAGCCGCAGTTGATGCCCAGACCCTGGTAGTCGTTTTATAATTTAACCAGTTGAATTTTACCGGTATCGCGCGGAGCAGTGTTTTCGCTCCGACGCCGCCGACTGCGCTGTTTTGCAAATCGTTAAAAATGGCTTGCTGGTCGGGTGTTAAGTTGCCTGAATCCGCATCGAACAATTCCGTTATTTTTCCGACTATCGGGCCGATATACTGTCCCGCAGCTTTTTCCATGAATTCTCGGGCTTGCTTTAATCCGCCGACATCGGGCGCTATCGACCACATTGCGGGAATCACGCAGTCAAACATGGGTCCCCAAAATCTCGCGCCGACTCCGTTGCAGACCAGGGAAACGGCCATGCAGGCGGGCAAATAACTTTTTGTGGGGTTGGGATTGACGCTGAATCCGTTTTGCCAGGAAAAACCCAAAATGCTTTTCACGCGCTGGCTTTTAGCTGCGTCGGAATACGCCGCATTCTTTCCTTTGTCCGCTCCGGGTCCCGTCAATAATGTTCCATTTTTGCTCAGGTTGCTGTCGTTCATCGCGTTGATGATTTTGGACATCGGAACTTCGTTTTGGTTTCCGTTATCGCTTCCCGCATCGGCTCCCAACGCGCCCGTTCCGCCAAGCCAGCCCGGAGAAAAATAATAATCTCCCGGACCTTTGGATTGCAATTGGCTGACCAAGTCAAACGGATGAATGCCGCAGGATTCAAGATTAATAGTTTGGGTTTTGGATTTGCGCAAGGGGTCCAATGTGGATTCGCCCGTGATTTGAAGCCCCTTTGCTTTTTTGGCGGAAGCATAAAATTCGTTTCCCGTTACGCAAACTTGTGCGCTGCCTGAATATTTGTGGCTGGTTTCATTGAATGTTAACGGCAAGGAATCGCTGCCCAAGGCCGTGTCCGAACCGGTGTTTCGAAATTCAATGGACTTGACTCCTACCGGAGCGCCGATGATTTCATCGGCATTTGAAGTCAGCTTGATTCCTTCCTTGACATCCGAAGCCAGATTGACATCCGCGCAGACTGTTTGCTCAGCCAAAACGCCAATCTTAGTCGGCACATTCAATTGGATTTCACCGAGTTTTTCCGGAGAACCCAAGACCATGTAAGTGTGGTCTTTGGAAATGCATCCTTTGCCCGACTGTATGCGCTGTTTTTTCAAGGCGGAAACGGCTGCTGCGGCTTCTTCGGGCAATCCGCGGCTAATCGGCTGGGTAAAACCAGGATTCGGAGTCGTGTTCGAACCCGTTGTTGCAGGTGAATTGGCAGGCGGATTGGGGGGATTCGCGGGAGCATTTGCATTTGGAACCCGGTTGTCTTCCGACTGTAATTCAACGCTTGCCAACTGAATCTTTTTTGTGTCCAGCGCCTGATTAATCGTTGCAATAATCGTTTTGGGCTGGTCGGTTGAACTGGTCGGGTCCATCTCCAGCTTGATGATTCCGCCCGTGACTTCGCCGTAGCGCAAAATTATTTTGTTGCCGTTGGCGCTTTCAAACACGCGGCCTTCCTGTCCGTCGAACAGTTCGTTGGCGAACGCGTGGCCGACTTCCATCAAACGGCTTTCGGTTTCAACTACTCCCGGCCAGGCATCAAATGCATTGTCTCCCGTGAGTCCCTTGTCGACGGGCAAAAAGTTGGAAACGTTTTCAATCTGGTTGGTGCATTCCGGCGTCAATAAGCGCTGGGTGACATTAATTGACATGACAAATCCTGTGTTGCGCATCTGGCTTTGGCTTGCAAATACGGCTCCGTTAATCGTCACGCGGTATCTGCCGCAGCCGCGAAACGCGTCGCTCAAATAAAGCAGGTTGGGAAATCCCGTTTGCGCAATCGCCTTGACCTCGCACTGGGGGGTGCCGAAGCAATAATTGACTGCGTACGCCTGCAGTTCCGCGGGACCGGTCTCGGCAATGGTTTTTTGCAAAAGGTTCGGAGTCAATTGGTCGTTGACCAAAAACAAGTCGAACTGTTCCGGAGTAACCCCAAGTTCGGTAAACGTGCATGCCTTGTTCGGCGCGGTATTGACGCAGCCCTTGAAATTGGATAATTCGCTTCCGCCTTCGGTAATGGCAAGCTGGACCTGATTCATCTTGTCGCGCAATTTGGTTGCCAAAAATTCGCTGGCCAAGACCGAATCGCAGTAGCCTTTGGTGCATTCGGGGCTTTTGGAAAGTTTCGGAAAACTCGTCGCTTCCTTGCTTCCTTTGGCAACGCCTTCTTCCTGGCAAACATCAATTGTGTACGGATTGGACGCCAGTCCCGTGGTTACCGCGCTTGCGCCGATTTCAAACTGGGCCTGCAAGCGATTGGAAGAAATAAATTTGTTTGTGGTTTGCAATAATCCGCCGGCCGCGATTCCCATATTCGGGTTTTTGTAGTCGCCCTGCTTGACTAAGCGGATTAAAAATTCCGCTTCAAAGTCGCGGTTAAGCAGGTTGGTGGATACGGGAACCAAAGCCAATGGATTTGGTCCGGCGGTTGCGGGCTCGAGTCCGACGACGCGCACCGGCTCTTCGCAGGTGTTGCGGATGCGCACTTTTTTGTCAATGACGCCAAATGCGCTTTCCGGATTTGAAAACAATAAGTCGTCCACGGGGCTGAGCACGAGGCAATCAAGCGCGCTGATATGCACCCAAACATCGATGGTTTTGAGCTGGTAATACTGGCCGTTAATCAAGCCTGAAACCGTCAAAAACGAATGGACCAATTCTCCTTTGGTTACGCCTCCGCTGGCTTCGGCTACCACGATTTTGGGCGGAAACACGACTTGTCCAGGGGCAATCAACGGAACCATTCCATTGGGCACCACGCGGATATTCGCGCTGCCGGTATACGAATCGCCTCCGACCTGCACGTCCAGTTGCTGGATATTATCCGAACCGATGTTGCGCAAAAACAGCGGGGATGACGTAATCACGGGTTCGCCGCGGCTTCCTTGGCTCAAATACAAATCGATTCTGTCGGGAGCGGCAATCGAAAAGCGCGAGTCCCAGAGCACAACCGTCAAAGGCAGGCGCTTGGTATAAGGATTGGAAAACAAAATATCAAAATTTTCCACTTGCGGCCTTGGCAGGAAACGGTTCATGTTGTTGACAACCGAAACCGTGGTTGAAACCGTTTCATTGGGCTGGATAGCAAATCCGGGTGTTTGGATTTCTATTCCCGAATCTTTGGTGCCGCTTTTTGGAATAACTTGCCCCGTGAAATTAAACGCGACGCCGCAATTGTTGGTCACCTGAATTTCGGCCTGCTGCTGCGTCTGGTTGTAATTCGAATAACTCGGCGAATAAATATTTCCCGTTCCGTTGTACTGGCCGCCGGTGTAATTATAATTATTGTAATTCGGCGAATTGGGCTGGCTGTTGTAATACGGCTGATAATTGGTTGTGCCCAGCGGATTTGTTGCAGAACCGGCAGACTGGCCCGGCGGATTATTGGCATAAGTATATTGCGGAGTGTAATTCGCGTTGTAAGCGCCGGGATTCGCATAGTACTGCTGCTGGGTTAATTGCGGATAATACGGCGCCTGCTGGTACCCCCCGCTGCCGCTATTGTACGGATAATTGGAATTATACGGAAAACTCGAGCTTCCGTATCCCGTGTACGAACCCGTTGAGCCGGCCGGAGAAGTTGTTCCGCTGCCATACGGGTAATACGAGCTTTCAAACTGGTTAAACGGCGGATTCGCGGTCAAAAAAACCGTCAATTGGGAAGGATTAAACACAATGCAATTTACGTCCAAAGGCTGGTTGTAGGTAACCACTAAGCGCGTTTTAGCGCTGGTTTCATAGCCGTTGGAACCAACCGTTCCATGCACTATTAAATCCGCGTTGCCGGTCAAAATCGCGTTCGTGTCCCCTAAAAACACGGCAGTAACATCCAGCTTTCCGCTTTGCCGTGCACTCAAGCTCGAGACCGCTTCGCCTTGCGCGTCCAATTCAATCGGCCAGTTGTCCGGCTTTTGGATTTCCACAATCAAATCGTTGATTTCAAACTGCGACACGTTTTGTATTGAAACCGTAACCTGATTTGTAGTCTGGCCCTGTGCGATTTTCACGGCGATTTCTTCGGGCAATTTCAAAAGCCCGCCTTGGTTAACGGAAATCTGCGCGTTGGCCGGAGCAAATCCAAAAGCGGTCGCGGTGACATCGTACGTTCCCGCAGTCAATGCGTTTTTGAAATAATACCGTCCGTCCTGCCCGTTGTCTTTTTGGTTGTTTCCAACCGTGCTCAGCGCAATCTGCCCTTTTGAATCGCGAAGCCGGATAGCCGCGTCGTTGATGATGCGAGAATTATTCAAATCCGCCAAGGTAATGGTGAACGGGTCGCCGACATTAATTGTTGCCGGCAAAATTGTCATTTGCATTTGCCCGCTTTCAAAAACATTGAAGAAAAAATCCTGGTTAATCACCGCGTCATCGCCGATTACGTGTGCGGTAATGCTTGCGTTGCCGGTCTGCACGGCCTTGAAATACAGGCGCACGGTGCGCGACTGGTTGGGCAAAGCATGCACATCATTGACTTCGATTTGGGTTTCCTGCGAATCGTTAAAATCCAAAAAATTCGTAAAGGTCTGCACTTCCGCGCCCATAAAAAACAGGTGCGGGTCGGCCGTGGAAGTTTGTGCATTGACCAATATTACCTGGTCGGTCTTGGAGCGCACGGTCACTTCCAAAGCGTAAATCCGTCCCTTTAACGCGGTAAAATTTTTCGGGCTGACTCTTCCGTCTTCCTGCGAAACAAAACCGAAGTCCGCGCACACGCCGTTGTTGCATTGCCCTTCTCCGGAAAACAGGGATACTTCGTCATCCAAAGTTTTGGCGTACAAACCCGTTTTTGCGGGAGTAAACTTGTGGGCTCCTAATTCCGAATCTTCGGGCTGCCTAAAATACTGGTCTGAAACAATGCTCCAAGCGCGAAAGTGAACCGGAATCGAAGTTGGGCCCGCGCCTTCCTTTAACTGCACTTTTACTTTGATTAAACTCGAGCCGGTGGGTTTGTCCCAGTACAATTCCAGCCATTTGTTCAAAGAACCCGCTTTTCCCGCATTGCCAAAATCCAATGCTTCGTTTCCCGGAGACGGGAAAGCCGTGTAGCTTCGGCCGTAAAAAAAACTCGTTACTCCGCCCGCGTCAAAGCCCGTTATTCCCGCGACATCGGATTCCACAAACTTGACCTGGTCGCTGCCCAATCGCACATGGATTCCGCCGCGATAATCCCCCGCAGGCCAGTTCACCTGAAACGACAGCCAATAATCCGTATTCGGCTTGATTCCCGAAACCGGCTGGCCGCCGGCATCAACGGTTCCCAAAAATTGAATATTCGGCGCCAATTCCTGCGAACCGCTTTTAATCCAGCGCACCACGATTTCTTTTATGCCTTCCACGTTCGCCTGCTGGTTAAACGTATTCCCATCGGGAGCCGTAATCGTAATGTCCACGATTTTATAAGTGCGTGCGTCAAACAACGCGGTTCCCATTTCCGTCAGGTTGGCGTCCAATAATTTCACGCTGTTTAGGCTTTTGATTAATACTCTGCCGGGGCCGAACGGATTTGAGTCCTCGTTTAAGACGCGCAGCAATTTGGCGGTATCCAATGGCTGCATTTTTATCGGCAAACTGTTGTCCTTGTTGGCTACCATTAAAATGGTTCCCTGTCCGAACTCGACTCCCTTTTGCGCTTCCGCAAGAATCGTAATGTTTGCGGGCATAATCGCGGTTGCAAAACCGTCATACTCCGTTGTTTTGGCGGGAAGCCCAAGGGGAAATTTTCTGCCCGCAACAGATTCAAAATAATTCAAGGACGCGCCGGGAGAGGCAAAGCCCGTCGAGTCGGTCACGATAATATTTAATGTTCCCGTGTTTTCCGGGGATTGTCCCGGCAAATACAACTTGATGTCCGAAGTGTCAAACGGGGTAAACTCCACGGTCTGCGGCAAAAACGTTTCCTTAAAAGCCGTGACAAAATAATTCTGGTCGCTGGCCAGATTGACGAATTCCACGCGGCCCGCGTACGGCGTTGTTTTTTCGTCGATTAAATTCGCCTGGCTGTCGTACAATCCGACGGTTGCGTTGAACATTTCCGCGTTGGAGTCCAGCGAATACACAGTGACTCCGAGTTTGGTTCCGCCCTGTTCGAGTTCCAGATTAATCGTCTGGGGATCGGAGCGCAAAGTCTGCTCTTCGGTCGCCAAAATCGAATAGCCCGCTTTTTGGCAGATGATTTTGAAAACCGTTCCCTTGGGCAGGTCCAATACGAACTGGCCGTTGACGGTCCGCGCTTCCGCAAACGACTGATTAGTCTGCGGATTAACAATTTTTAACAGTACATCCGAAAGCGGGGACTTGCTTTGCTTGTCAAACGTATTCACAATCAAATTGGCCTGTCCAAACGACGCGGTGGATTTTGGAACGAGTGAAATCGTCGGAACCGAACCCGCCGAAAACTTGAAGGTCTGCTGCAATTCCTCGTAATTGTCCGCCTTGACTTCAATCCGAACATCCTCGTTGGCGGGAATACCCAATGCCTGAAAATTCCCGTTGGAATCCGTCACGTCCGAGCGCACAAAATTCGAGCCCCAGCGCAAGGTGACCTGCGCACCGGAAATCGGCCGGCCGCTTTCGCCGTCAATCAGGCGAAAACGCGCGGCAATGGATTGGATAATCCGGTTGAATTGCAAAGGCGTGTCGATTCGGCTGTTGTTCACTTTTATTTTGGCGGAAGAATTTTCATATCCTTCCTTGGAAGCGGCTATTGCCAGTTCCGCTCCGGCCGCGACCCCCTTGAGTTCGATTAAGTCCCCGTGGTTTTTTTTTCCTGAAAAAAGCGTTTGGCCCGAGGCCGAGTCGGTTACCAAAACATTGACTCCCGACAAAGTCTGCCCCGCATCATCATGCAAAGACAAAGCAAGGACGGTTGCGGAGCCCGAATTGAAAAAAAACAGCCAGCCGATAAGCGAAAGAATAACAATCAATAACGCTACGGTTACGGGAAACGCGGGAATTCCTTTTTCCTCCAAAAAATTGGTGTACCCGTAAATCGGGATTCCCTTGTCTTCCAAAAAATCGCAAAAATCGAAAAATTTGTCTTCGGCAGCCGTATACCCATTTGAAAAAAACTGTCCAATTCCCATGGTCTTACCCGTTAACCGAATACGATTAATTTAAAGTGAAAAGGAGTTTTTATACCTTTATACGGCCAAAGTAGCCTTGCCTTGGAACATTATGGCAGGGTAAAATAGTAACGCAATTGGTTGTTGTTTTTTGGACTGCACCCCTAAAATTGTGCTTGTAGAAAAGACTTTTTGAACCCAAAATAATGGGTTTTTTTGGAGGTGTAGAAATGAAAAAAAGAATATTTTCCAAACAGTTTAAGCTCGAGGTTTTGCAGGAACTCGAGTCCGGCAAAACCGTGGGACAAGTAGGCCGGGAACGCGAGTTGTCCCCAACCGTGATAACACGATGGAAACGAGAGTTCAAACAAAACCCAAGTCAGGCATTTGCCGGAAAGGGAAACACATACAAACTCGAAGCAAAAAACGCGGAGTTGGAACGAAAAATCGGGCAGCTCTATTTGCAAAACGAGTTCTTGCAAAAAATCAACGGTAACTTGCAAGCCATGCTTTCAGAAGTAAAAAAAAACCAGAGGTGAAAAAAATGTTGCACGAAAACATTCAAAACCAAAGCTCCGTTGACACGAAAACCGCGTGCCAACTCGCCGGCATGCACGCGAATACCTACCGCCAACGCGACAAAACTAAGCCCCGCGTCGACCAAGTCACGCGGCACGTCAAACGCATCGCCAAACAGTTTCCTCGATACGGTTACCGCCGCATCACCAAAACACTGCAACGCGAACACTTCAGCGTCAACCACAAACGCGTACACAAAATCATGCAAAAACACGGTTTAATAGCCAAAAAACGCAAAGCATTCAAACCCGCGACCACCGACTCCAACCACGGTTTTTTTGTTCAACCCAACCGCGTCAAAAGCATTCGTCCAACACGCCTCAACCAGGTTTGGGTTTCCGACATCACGTACGTCCAGTTACCAAAAGGCTTTGCATACCTCGCTGTTGTTTTGGACCGGTTTTCCAGAAAAGTTTTGGGTTGGCAGTTATCACGCGACATTGACACGAACCTAACGCTCGACGCGTTAACGCGAGCCATTGCGTCACGCAATGGACAAAACTTGAACGGTTTGATTCATCACTCGGACCGTGGCGTCCAATACGCGGCGAACGCGTACATTCAACAGCTTGACCAATACGGCATTTTGGCAAGCATGTCCGCCAAAGGAAATCCGTACGACAACGCGTTCGCCGAATCCTTTATGAAGACCGTTAAGTACGACGAGGTTTACCTGAATGAGTACGAGTCGTTTGATGACGCGTATCAAAACATCGAGCATTTCATCGAGGAAGTGTACAACAAAAAACGGTTGCACTCGGCTATTGGCTACCAGCCACCGGCCGAGTTCGAACAAAAAATATTAAAGGGGGTCGGTGCTTAACTTCAAGCACAAAAAAAGGGGTTCACTCCA
>JAZDJR010000015.1:0-33041 GCA_043803815.1 Microcaldota archaeon
GCCACTAGTGAGTTAGGCATGACGCAAGAGGCAGCCATCAAGTTCTGGGCGTACCAAAAAGTCAAAAGATACGGAGAAAACGCATAACTGCACCGGGTTTTTCAGAAAACCCGAAAAACTTCAGAATCATGCAACACAGCAGTAAAAAATAGGTTTTTTGGTCTTTCGAACCATCCGTCTCGTCGTCCCCTTCGGGGAGCTGATTCGGGTTTATTTGAAAAAAAGCGTCCGGATAATGAGAATCAATAGCGTAAAAGCGACGATGATTCCGAACACGAATTGGTGCGAGAATTTGGGTCCGCCCGAGTCCACGTCAAAGAACCGCATGATTCCAAGGGAGGAAGTGGGTCCGGAAACCCCTGGTCCGCTGCGGGTAAGTTTAACCATATGCTGATTTTTATGGGTCAAAACGAATAAAAACGGGGCTGGTGCCCTGCCTTCGGCCTTTCCAAAAACGGCTTCGGCGGTTTAAGGGAACCTTTAAATTGCTTTGAATCGGAATGTGTACGGTTTTGAAAGTATGGTAGAATACCGGACATTGGCCAAGGATTTGGTGCACATTGCGATTTTAGCGGCGCTTGTTTTTGCCGCGGTTTTTTTGCTCACCTGGACCGGCGTGATGAAATGCAGCACGATTCCGGGCTGGTGCGACCCGTATTATTTTTTGGTGCGCGGCGGAACCCCGAGAATTTTAATCGTATCCGGCGATGCGGGAATGGGAAATCCCGATTTGCTTGGCCAGACTTTGGGCAATCCGGAATACGCCGGGGTGAGGCCAACGCAAACCAATATCGAACTCGTGAATTTGGGAAACCTAAAGCAATACGATTTGGTGATTGTTGAAAAAGCGCGGCAAGTCAGCACGCTCAAACTCAAATCATTCATGGATTATGTGAATCAGGGCGGCAGATTGGTGTGGACCGGCGACGCGGGAACCGAACTGGCTTCAGGAGACGAATTGCTTTTGGCCAACGAGGTTCCGGATTCGGATTCCAACAGTACCAAAGCGCTGGGCCCTTGGGCGCGCAAGGAAGGGCAAAATATTGTTCCGTTCCACGAATTTTTAGGGGTGCAATACCGCACAAGTTATTGCCTGATAAAAGCGTGCCAGGGATTGCAATGGCAGGGCACTTTGCAGACCAGCGCGGGACGCGACCATCCGTTGGCGTACGCGCTTCGCCAGGGACTCGTTTTGCGCGGGGACTTTGCCATTGTCAGCGATGTATCCGGCTCGATTACCACGCGCGTATTGTCCCTGAACTGGCAAAGCGAACTTATCGGAAACGACCGCGTGGGTTATGGCAAAATATTTCCCGTAATCGTAACCAGCGGCTACGGGGAACGCGTCGCGTATTATGCGGTTCCGCCAGAACAATTCGTCGAAGATTACCAGCCCGAAAAATACTATTCTTTGGTGGAAAACCTGTATTACGGCATGCTGCGGTAAGCAACAAAAAGCTTTTTAAACCTAAAACTGCTTGTATTTGCAGTTCGTCGACCAATAAGAATAAAAACCATCAATCGCATAAATGTAACAGAGTAATTGGAGCAGGTGAAAAACTTGTATAATGAACCAGGCGGCGGAGAAGGCGGAGGTGCTGATTTGTTACCACCCGAAGGCGGATTTCGATCCAGAATAGCGTCCAATATTGAAGGGCTCATTCCACTGATTTTGATTTTAATCATTGCGGCTTGGGCCGGAGACAGGCTCGGCTTTTGGAGCCTGCCGTTTATCGGCAGCTCGAGCAACGAACCCGTAAAACTATTGATTATCGGAACCCCGTCGCGCGACTTGCAGGCCACGTTGGATGCCGACCGCGACTTGGTGCGCTACGTGATTCGTGATGCGCATTCACTGGCGGTTTCGCCTGCACAGCAGTTGCAGCAGTACCAAATCGTCATGCTGGACCAGTCCAGGCAAGCGGACAAAACCGTTCCGCGCGTTTTGGGAGACGCGATTAAGGAATGGGTCAAGCAAGGCGGAAAATTTATCGTAGTTAAAGACTCCGGAATTTACCGCGAAGGCGCTTCCGACGTAATCGGTTGGCGCGCAACGTTCGGCGATATCATGCCCGTGGAATGCAATTACGAAAAAGACTATGTGGCCACCTGCACCAGGCCGATTCGCATCAGCGGAAAAATCTTCCGCCAGGATTTCAAGCACCCGATTATGGATGGAATTGAAATCGCGCCTGCCGACCCCGATGCGGTGTACTTTTTAGAAACCTATAATGTCGCGCCGGTCGGAAACCAAATTGCGTACATTCAAAACGTGACCACGCCTTCCTACTACGCGGGCATTGTCGAAAAAACCTGGTTTGGAATCGGAAGAGTCGTTTACTTCAACTACGACCCCGGCACCACCAAGGGAATTTTTGACAACACGCTCAAATACCTGACCGGGCGCTGAATTTCCCCTTTTTCTTTTCCTTTTTTTACTTATTTTTATTTTGCCAATCCTCTTCACCCGTTTTTTTTCGCCCGAATTTTTATCCGAAAATTATTCTTTTTTTTATGGGTGTTGGTTGCGGACATCGGCTTTCAAGTTTCGTCCGTTTTTGAACAAAAATCAAGCGATTCGAATTCCGAAAATCCCTGTTTTTTCCCGTAAAAAAAGCCCGTTTGGCCCGCTTTTTACCTCGTATTTTAGCGTTTGGTTTAAAAACTCCAGAATCCTTTCTTTTACACCAAACCTTACCGGTGATGGACTTGATGGACAGCGAAAACACGGTTTTTATCGGAAAGAAAAACACGATGGCTTACGTATTAGCGGTGGTCACGCAGTTGAATTCCGGAAAAGAAACCGTGCTGGTCAAGGCGCGCGGCAAAGCGATTGCCCGCGCGGTTGATGTCGCCGAAATCGTCCGCAACCGGTTTGGGCAGGGAGTTTCCGTCGGGCCAGTCAAGATTTCGACGGAAGAGCTGGAATCCGTGGACCGGCAGATGATTAAGGTGTCGGCCATTGAAATTGTCCTGCAGCGCTAAAAATTAAAAAAGCAAATCGTTCTTTAGGAGGAACACAATGCCAGAGAAAAAAAAAGCATTCGGCGGATACTCGGTATCTTTCAAGGGATGCAGCGAAACAATGGAACAGGTTTTTGGAAGCGGCAATATCGCCCCAAGCGAAATGACCAAAAAACTTTGGGTCTACGTAAAAAGCAAAAACATCGCGGGAAAAAAGTAAACCGCGGCTATTTTCTATTTCTTTTTCTTTATTTTTTTTTATTCGCCGAATTATACGAAAACCGGCCGCGGCGGTGCGGATAGTTTTGAATCCTTAAAAATTAAAAATCGGTTTTGAACAAAATCAATCGGTTTTATTCGTACAGGCTGTGCCGCGAGGTTACGTGAAACAGGCGCGAATTGGAAAGTTCCGACAAGGTGACAACGGGTTCGATTACTTTTTCCAGCTTGATTTTGGCGGCGTAATTGAAAAACTTTCTGGGAAACTGCTCGATAATATAAACGTCTTTTCCCCGGCCGATATCGGACAACGCCGATTTTTCAAAGCGAAAAATCTCGTCTTCGTCCGCGGCTTCGTCTTTTTTGGTTCTGGTGAAATAAACCTTATTGTCCATATGAATACACCTGTGCAATCTCATTAAGAAGGCAAAAAAGCGCGAAAAAGGGAAAACCGGTTTGCCGGCTGCCAAAACCGCCCTTATTTGGCGCCTGCTTTTTGCAGGTATTCCGCAATTTTTTCAACGAGCTGCGGGTTTATTACTTTGAAACAAACGGGTTTGGCCTGCATCCATTGTTTCCTGGATTCTTCCACTTCGTGTTTTGAATAGGCATACGGCCACCGTTCCATAAAAGGATATATCTGCAGGAAAAAATTCGGGCCGTCCCTGAAAAGATACAGTTCGGCGGTTAAGCCCTCGCCCCTAAACCGATAGGCCTTTTTCAATGCCAAGTACAGGCTGCTTCTTTTGAGCAATTTATGCCCCTTGTCTAAAAACCTAAAAGGTTTTCTTGGAATCAATGGAAAATTTTGGTCAAGCCAAACGCGCCGGTTAGGGTCTGCCACCATTGCGGCCCGCCGGTCATGAATCAAACCCAAAAACTTTTTTGGTTTTGCCGGTTTCGCCATTTTACAACTAACCCTTCCCAAGCTTTAAAACTTTTCCCGCAATCGCTTTGGAACAAAAACGGCTTTTATGGCAAGCTTTGGCAAGTAAAGATTATTAACGGGAAACCGGTTATCTGGTCTGCATGAAGCGCTTTTTTACCGTTCTTTTGCTTTTGGCCGTACTGCTGTCCCTTAGTGGCTGCGTGAATCCCTATTCGAAGGAAGACACTTCTTTGCCAACGGACCACAACCAATTCCAAGCCAATATTCCCGCCGACGAAACCGGAAATGCCGAATCGGTCTTTGGCGGTCTTGATTTGAACGGGCAAAACGAAACCGAAAACGCGGGCGAACCTTTGGGTGGCGGCGACTTAAACGAACCAAATTCTGGCATTCCCTTAAACGAATGGAAAGCGCCGGACAACTCGCTTACCTTGAAAATTCCAAGCGGCTGGACTGCGGAAGAAAAACAAGTGGACAATTGCACGGTTAACTGGAGCGTAACCGACCCGACCGGAACAAAAATCGCTTATATGAATAACCAAATAATGGTTTTGAAATCCGAACAAGCGCGGCAAATCTACAAAACCTACGGCTTGCAAGGAGCCGATGCATTGCCTGTTTCGGGTTACCTGCTTCCCGAACCCGCGATTGTACAAATCGTTGCGCCGCTTGGAAATTCAAGCGGCGTTCAGATTACGGGGCGCGATGCGCCAATGACCGAAGAGTTTTTCAAAGCGGTTTGTTTTAGCGGACTTGCGGCTTGCGACGCCTTGGTTTTTGACGCGACGTATGAAAACCAGGGGGCTAACCGAACGGGAAAATATTTTGTCCAAACTTTTGACATGGGCGACGGCACGACCTGGTGGATAAACGTCTGGGGCTATACCAGTAAAACCGGCGACTGGGAACAATCCAAAGACTTGTTGGAACAAATCTTTTCTTCCGTCCAATATACTGACAGCTGGTCTTCCAAATGCCAACAAAACACGGGCTCCGCAACCACAGTCATCAACGAAGTCATCCAAAAACGGCAAGAATCCATGGACAACATTGTCCAGCAATGGAACAATACGTAACAACTAAATTGGTTCTGTCGCTTTTTATGCGACCTTTTGGGCTGGCTGCGTTTCGGTGGTTTTTAGCAGCCGTCCGTTTCCTCGCGCTTCACGGCTGTTTTTCGTATATTGCCAAACCGCCTCGCTAAAGGGCCTAAATCCTCGATTCCGCTTCGTCTTTGGCCGTGTTTTTATCGTCGGGTTCTGTCGCTTTATAGGTGGCTTTTTTAGGTGTCGCAATTCGGTGGTTTTTTGTGCTGAATTTTGCCATTTTTGGCTAAATTGGGCTTTTATGAGGTTTTTCTATCGGGTACTGTCAATTCTACAGTTCATGGAAGACCAAAATGACGGTTTGTCAACGTCGGTTGCTGTTTATCAAAAATCGCTCAAAGAGCAGGGGGTGAAAGTAAATGAACGATAGCGATAAAAACCAAGAAAGCCTATTTGAGCAGGATATGAACGAAAAAGGCCAAACTCAACAACAAATAGTTGGTTTCGTTTTGTTGGTTAGTGGAGTTTATGTTTTATCGGTTTTTTTTGGTGTAATTGTCCCATTTGAAACGTATACTAAATTTTTAGCGACAAGTGGCCTTGTAAATGTTCCAATTCTACAACTGTTATTTTCAGCAGTATTAGTATATTCTGGTGTTGACCTTTTGCAACGTGGTTAAAATGAACTGGAACACATGGCAAGGTCAAATTATAATTTCTCTAATCGTATCAGTTATTCTCGCATTTGTTAACTGGTTAACTAATGGAAATACATTTAATTCACTTATAGTTCTTGGAATCGTCCTACTTGGAACCATAATCTTATTTTTTATAGTAATTCCATTATCAAAAAAATTTATTGTTTGGTTGGTGCCAAAAATTAAAGATATAAATTTCATGAGTAGGTTAAAAGAAACGGAAAGAAAAATTAGTCAATTACAAATAATTGTTGAAAAATCAAACGAAAAAATTTTAACACTTGAAAAAGAAAATAAAACATTGAAAATCGAAATTAACGAATTAAAAAAACCAGTACAACAATTCCCTAAATTTTCCGATGTAACTATAGCTAAAGACTCGCCTTTTCGCCTTTTTGATTTTTCAAAATATGGAAAAAAGAAATAAATAGAGTTATTTTTTTATCATGCTTAACCACTTGTTTTTTCCATAAATCGGGATTTTTATATCGGCTAATTCCGCTGGTGTTTTTCCGTTTAACGCTTGATGTGGTCGTAAAAAGTTGTAGTAAGTCCTAAAATTTTCCATGTTCACGGACGTTGTTTTGTGGCTTTGTAATCCGCGCTGAACCTTTAATCGTTCCCGCATGGTTCCGTGTAATCGTTCGACTTTGTTGTTGTGAATTCTTGACCGAATCCCAACGCCTGCGATGTGTTTGGTATTGCGGTTTTTTAGTGTTCTAAATTCTTTTTCAATGGCGTGCCGATAAGACGGTAGGCCGTCCGAGGTAATGAACTCGGGTTGATACGGAGTAGCCTCTTTCGCTTTTCTAAATACGGTTCGTGCGTCTTTGGTGTATCGGGCGTCAGTTACGTTGGTGGCTAATAAGAATCGGCTATCGGCGTCCATGACGTTCCAAACCCAATTCCATTCTTGCTTGTTTTTGTATTTGAGTTCGTCCACGTGCCACGTTTTTGATGTTTGGGCTTGGAACTGGTCGGTGTGCTTTTTGATGTGTGCCATGAATTTGTTTATCCAGCGTCTAATCGTTTCGTGGTGAACTTCGACCCCGTAGAATTGTTTTAAGTGGTCTTGGATTTTTCGCAACGAGCAACCTTTGAAATACAAATCCATACAAGCCGTAACCGTCTTGGCTTGTCCTTTCAACCCGCGAAACTCGGCGTGTTGGATAAAAGTTTTAGAACAGGATAAGCATTTGAATCGCTGTTTGGCTTCGCCTTTGTTTTTGCGTTGTCCGTGGCCTTTGATTTGAAACGAACCACAACAAGGACAAGATGGCTTTTCATACATTACTTCTAACGCTTCAAACGCACCCGTCTTGAACAGGTAGTCTTTCATTTCCCGCCAATACTTCAGGTATAAAATGTGTTTGCAGTCGCCAATGGCGTCATGGCGGTATTTCCAATCGGCACAAGAGCAAACCCATTTATCCCAATTCTCAACAACCGAATAAGCACACTCCGTGGACTGGCTTGGAACCAAATAAACGTTTTCGTGTTTAATAGTCGGTTCGATTCCAATAGCAACCATGCGTTCGGCACGGGCTTGACGAGTTTCCAAATTTGTTATTTGGCTTTCCATACACTATGATTAGGTACCTAACACATTATATATCTTTTCGGTACCTAAACATAAAGCTTAAATAAGATAGGTACCTAATAAAAATATGAAATTGCAAAAGCAACTTTCAAGAAAAATTGGGTCTACAGAATACTCTAAATGGGTAGTTACTATTCCACCAACAACAATCAAAGAGATTGGTTGGAAAGATGGGCAAGAATTAACAGTTAAAGTCAAAGATGGAAAAATTATTTTAGAAAATTCTTCCGAAAAAAAGAGTTGAAATCTTCTACAAGGGTAGTCACTGGTTTGTCCAGTTCTTTAATTTCTCCGAGCATTGCATTTACTTCTCTTTGTTCTGCCTCTTTTATGGAAAACTTTTGTGATGTACTTTCATCAATTTGAATATCTTTGGGGATATTTGGTACGTAGCAAACTTGTGGTAGGTATTCCTCATCAAATCCAACAGAATTGTCTAACTTCTGGTTTTGAATGTGATTAATAATAAATATCGCTAACTTTGCGGTATCTTGCATCGTAAAATCTGGTCTCCAAATTTTCTTTTTAAGAAAAAATGCACCATATGGTTCGCCGTGCCCAATGACTTTTATTGTGTCAATCGGTTCCATAAAACCTATTGGTGTAATATGAGAAAGCTCCGCATCATTTGTAATTCTTTGTGCCATTAATGCATCAAACTGTTGAAGAATCAAATTTCTATCGTCACCATAAACACTATGCATTTCTCTAATCACATTTTCAACAAGAACTGAAAAAGATTGGCTACTGTTCAATTGATATTTTGGGTCTTTATCTTGAAGTTGGTTGTATGTGTTCACTACTGAAACAACTCGGTTTTCAAACGATTTGTAAAGGCCGCCCATTCCTGCGGCACCCATGTAAACCTGTGTAAATGGTTTGAATATTTTTTTACTATAACTATGTTCTGTACCTTCCCCGATTGTAACTTTTGTATCGGCAACAAGAACAACGCCATCAGAACATTTTGCTCCCAAAATATACGTCATATCTGTTAATTTAGGTACCGAATAATTTAAATGGCTGACGCTAAAACGTTGTTCAGCCAGCCACCGATTGCGACAATTTCCCTTATTCATTCAAAACCACCGAGTTTGAGCCAGAACCTATCGTCGATATATTTTTAAATATCATGATAGTATCATGATGGCACATGGCGAATCATGATTTTGAGAAGGTTTCGGTTGGGGGTCACCAGCAGGCTAAAGTGCTCGATGCTGTCATAGGGAAATTGTCTCCTGATTTTCATGAATTGAACCTGGATTTAAAAGACGTGATGGAGTATGGCCAAAATCCGGCTTTTATGGCCGCGTTGATGTTTAAACTGGCCAAAGAACGCGAAAAAACCAATGAATTATTGGGTAAAATTAACGAAAAGTTCGATTCCGTGATGTTTGAGCTAAAGACCCGTTCAAACCAGTCTTTTCCTTCCAATTCGCAGGTTTTGGAGTCTAATCAGCATAAGTTTGAGGTTTTGCCGGAACAGGACCAGTTGATTATGAATTTGGCGGAAGAAAAAGGCAATATTGATGCCAAGACCGTAAAGGAATCCTTGGGCTATAAGGGCCTGAATGCCGCTTGCCAGCGCTTGAACAAATTGTTTAAGGATGGCCATTTGAAAAAAGTCCAGAGCGGAAAAAAAGTTTTATATTTGGCTGTTCAGAGCCGTTGACGCTTAACCTTTAACCCCACCTCCTTTGCCAAAAGGAAAAATAGGGCGTTGGGCATAACGCCTATGTTGTGTCCGCCCCTCTTTTTTCCATTTTTTTTGAACGATTTGGTTTAAATTCCAAAAAAGCCCTATTTCAGCCATGGCTGGTTATGATTTGGATAAAAACGACGCTATTTTGGGGCGGAGTTTTTCGGTGATTGAAAAATACGGCACCAAGGGAACCGCGTATATCGGCAAAGTCGTGATGAGCGCGGGAGAAAATCCTGTGCTGGGCCGAAGAGTCGTGATGGATGTTGCGGAGCCGCATCTGATTTTGATTTGCGGCAAACGTGGTGGCGGAAAGTGCGTAACCGGCGATACCTTAATCACGCTGGAAGACGGTTCGGTTCTTCCGATTCGCGAACTGGAAAGCGATTCGCGAAAAATTGTTTCGTTAAATCAAGATTACAAAATAACCGCTTCTTCAAAAGACGCTTTTTTCAGGCGAACCGTAAACGAAGTTTTGGAAGTAACTTTGCGAAGCGGAAAAAAAATAACGCTTACACCTGAACATCCGTTGTTGACGATTGACGGCTGGAAATCGGTTCAAGAACTGACCGAAGGTTCAAGAATCGCGGTTCCGCGGGTCCAGCCGTTTTTTGGAAACGAATTTGTTTCCGAAGCTGAAACAAAATTGTTAGCATATCTTATTGCCGAAGGGCATACTGCCCGAAAAGTGGTTTGGTTCACCAACACCGACGAAAAAATCCGGAACGAATTTTCGGATTGTGTGACTAACTTTGACTCCAATATGGTAGTTAAAAAATCGCCCAAATATAATTTGCGTGCCGTATCAACCACTCGTAAGCCGTTCAATTCGCTGCGGCATCGATTATTGGATATTGGAATTTACAATTTAAAATCGCACGATAAATTTATTCCCCAAATTATTTTCAAATCGTCGGAACAAAAAGTCGCGTTGTTTTTGAATAGATTGTTCAGTTGCGACGGAACTATTTATTTTGACGTCAATACCGGTTCGTGGCGCATTAGTTATGCCAGCGTTTCCGAAAAATTGATTCGCCAAGTCCAGCATTTGCTGGGACGATTCGGAATTCAAGGAGTTTTACGTTCCAAAAAAACCAAAGCCAACGGAAAAACATTTTCCAGTTTTGAATTGGAACTCAAAGGACAAAATGTTTTATTGTTTTTGCAAAAAATCGGTTTTTTCGGGCAAAAAGAAGAGCGCCAGAAACGGGCGCTTGCTGATTTGGCGAACCGAAAATGGAACCCCAATGTGGACACGGTTCCAAAAGAAATCTGGAACCAGTACGTTCCGCAAAACTGGGCATCCGTCGGCAGGAAAATGGGGTTTAAGTATCCTAAAAGCCTGCGCGAAGCGATTCATTATGCTCCGTCGCGCCAAAAGCTTTTGCAAATCGCCCGATTGGATGGGAATAAAGTAATCGAGAAACTGGCGGATTCGGATATTTTTTGGGACGAAATCAAAACTATCCAAAAAATTACTGGTGAAACGGACGTTTTTGACATTTCGGTTCCCGAACACCACAATTTCGTTGCCAACGACATCATTATTCACAACAGTTATACTTTGTGCGTTTTGATGGAAGAGTTGGCGCGTCTTCCTCCCGAGGTTCGTTCGCGCATAGCCGTAATCGCAATCGATACCGTGGGAATTTTTTGGACCTTAAAAATCCCGAACAAGTCCGAAGCACAAGCCTTGTTTGACTGGGGATTAAAACCGGAAGGCACGAACGCGAAGGTTTTGGTTCCAGCGGGAAAAATCGATTTTTACAAAAAAAACGAGATTCCCGTAGACGGCGTTTTTACCTTAAAAGTTTCGGAACTGGACGGCGTTGAATGGCTGGCCTTATTCAAATTGACGTGGAAAGACGCGGACGGGGTTTTGTTGACTCGGATTGTCGAACTCGTAAAAGAGCGCTTGGGCAGTTATTATGGAATTGACGATTTGATTCGCGCTGTGCAAAACGATACGGAGTCCGAATTGGTGACGCGCCAAGCAGTGGTTAGCCGTTTGAAAGCCGCCAAAACTTGGGGCTTGCTTGAAAAAGAAGGCACAAAGATTTCCGAAATGGCGCGTCCCGGCCAATTGACCGTGATTGATGTTTCGGCGTATCGCCAGGCAATCGGCATGGAAGGAACGCGCGACATTATCGTGGCCTTGTTGGGAAAAAAATTGTTCGAAGACCGAATGCTGTTTCGAAAAGAAGAGGAAGCGCGCCTGATTCGCGGGGAGACGCGCGAAAGCAAAATGCCGATTGTCTGGATGCTCGTGGATGAAGCGCATATGTTCATGCCGCGCGACGAGGAAAATATCGCGCTCGAAGTTTTATTGGAATGGGTGCGCGTGGGACGCCAGCCGGGACTTTCCTTGGTACTGGCAACGCAGCGTCCCGAAAAATTGCATCCCGACGCGATTTCACAAGCCGACATTTTTATTTCGCATCGCATGACCAGCCAAGTCGACATTCAGGCGGTGTCCACGCTCCGCCCCACGTATATGACGCAAAGTTTGGACAAGTTGTACGCGGAAATGCCCCGCGGAAAAGGATTCGCGCTTATCATCGATGATAATACCGAAAAAATCTGGAACGTCCGCATCCGGCCGAGATTTTCCTGGGACGGCGGCGTAACCGCGACCGCGTTTAGGGATTAAAATCCGATTGGTATGATAAAAGCCATCTTGTTTGATTTGGGCGGAACCTATATGCGGGGAAGCTCAATTATTTTTGTGCAGAAAGCCTGCAAGGTGTTGGAAATTCCTTTTTCGCGTTTTTCAGTCGACAACATGGTTTTCGATTCGGCGTACAACAAGGGCGAAATAACGATTCAGGAATTTTTTCATCGCTATTTTTCGGTTCCGATTTCAGGCCCGCAGATGAAGCAATTGATTGGGTTGTGGACGACCTCGTGGAAACCCGAACCTGAAATGATTGGCTTGGTTAATCGCCTGAAAAAAAAGTACCGTTTGGGAATGCTTTCCAATTCCGACCCTGTCAATTTTCCGAACTATGCGAAAAAAGGCTGGATTCGGCCTTTTGAAGTGCTGGTTTTGTCCCACGAGCTGGGAATGTTAAAGCCCGAAAAAGAAATTTACCTGCACGCCATCCGAAAAACGGGTTTTGATGCAAAAGAAATTCTTTTCATTGACGACCAAAAGCCTTGCCTGAAAACCGCGGAAGAACTGGGGATGAAAACGATTCTTTTTCGTTCCTTAAAGCAGTTGAAAAAAGATTTGGCAAAGCTTGGAATCGATTGCTGAAACTATTTTTGGAAAACAGTTTTAATCGTCGAGTATTTTCGCGTTTTGGGTATTGGCCAATAAATCAAGGCGTCGGATGGTCGGGTTGTCGGTTTCGATTTTGAGTTCGCGCAGGAGTTTGCAGGAAATTTTGAGTGTTGGGGATTCCAAGCGGAAGTTTTTGCCGGTTTGCGGCTGGCTTAGGTATTCAAAAAGTTCTCCAAGCTGGTTTGGTGCAATGGAAAAGTTTGTGCCGTTTGTTTCCTTGATTTGGAGTTTGGTTAAGAGCGGCTTAAAATTGGTGAGTCCTGAGAATTCGGGCTTGAATTCGAAGCGGCTGATGGAATAAATCTGGCTGGTTTCGTTCAAAAACGCGATGATTTGTTCTGCGGATGAAAACGCATAGCGGCGGTGCTGGCGGTGGTGGGACAAAAAGACGCCTTGTTTGAGCAGCGGCTCTTCCAAATCGAGCATTGTTTTTTTGAGTTGGTTTATTCCGGCTTGGAGTTGGCCGAACAATCCGAATATTTCGTTGTCGTGGAACGCTTTGGAAATTTCTTTTTTGGATTCGGGGTTTTGTTCGATTTGGTCGGAAAACGACTGGAGGTAGCCTGCGATTTGGCGGAGTTCTTTTTCGATTTGGCTGAACTCTTGCAGGCTAAGGTTTGCGCGCCTAATCGCTTTGGCGAGTTCTTCGGTTCTGCGAAAAGCGGCGGTTTTTTCGGGCGGAACGATTTGGGCCATCTGTGTTATTGGTTAGCGAAAATCGTTAAAAACGGCGTTTTGGATAAAATTGGGATAATCCGGTTAAAAAAAATTAAAAAGTGAATTTTTTGGGCTAGAAAACAAAATATTGGTTGAAATTAATTTAATTTTTTTTGTTTTTGTTTTTGTTTGAGTAGGCTCGCGGAGAATTGAACTCCGGTCTCCACCGTGTGAAGGTGGCGTCTTAACCATTGGACCACGAGCCTTTGCAGAAAAAACCAGTTAATTTGGGGTTAAAAACGGTTTTAAATCCTGCAATTCCGCAAAAAACCCCAACCGTTCGGTTTAAATAGTTTTGGTGAAAATACATGATAACTTTTTGCCTGCCAAAAAGGGGGACATTAAATGAAATTGGAAGAATACAAGTTTTTTGAAGATGAAGACGGCGGAGATGATAGTTTCGGCGACGACTCGGAAGACGACGAAGACGCCGATTCGGATGAGGATTTCGATTCCGACGACGCAGCGGACTAATTGTTCTCCTTTTTCTTTTCGCTTTTTTGAATTTCTTTTTGGCCGTATTTTTTTGTTTTTGAAAGTGCAGGTGGAAGGATTCGAACCTTCGTAGGCGCTAGGCCACTGGGTCGTTTCGAACAAAAACCGTTAATCGGCTACTTGTCCACCTAAGCCCAGTCCGATTTCCACTCCGGCACACCTGCGTAAAAACATTGAAGTGGGAGTTATTTTAAACCTCAACCCGCAATACTTTTCATTTGCCCTTTTGACCACCGATAAATTTGTCTATTAAAAAATAAAAAAAAAGAAATCCCCTTGCGGGGATTCAAGAAGCCAGTTTTTATTTAACTGGCGAGTGCGCTGTCAATGGCGGCTTTGACTGTGGCGTAGGGTTGTGCACCGACGATTTTGACGGCTGCATTGGCTTTGCCTTTTTTGTAGATAAAAAACGTGGGTGTTCCGCTGACGCCTTTTTGTTGTCCCAAGGTTACTCCGTCGGTGACTTTTTGCGCGAATTTTTTGGTGTCTACGCACGAGTTAAATTGGCTCGTGTTGAGTCCCAAGTCGGCGGCCCATTGTTTGTAGGAGGCGTCGGACAAGGATTGCTGGTTTTGGTATAGTTTGTCGTGGTATTCCCAAAACTTGTTTTGTTCGGCTGCGCATTCCGCGGCTTCGGCTGCGGGGCGTGCGTTGGGGTGGATGCTTTCCAATGGGAATTCTTCGTAAGCGAATTGGACTTTTCCAGTGGTCACGTAGTCTTGTTTGATGCCTTTGACGGCGTCGCTATATGCGCGTTCGCAAAACGGGCATTGAAAGTCCGAGAATTCAACGACAACGACTTGGGCGCTGGCTTGGCCGGTTACGAGTCGTGGCGTGTACGCTGAAAAGTCGGCGCTGGCGGTTGGTGCGGGCGCGGTGGGTGCTACGGCGATTGGTGCGGTGTTGCCGGTTCCCGGGTTTGCGGCGGGTTGCGCGACTAACCCTGTTTTTAGGGTGGTTTGGACGTTTCCGAATCCGTATAGTACGGCTGCGGAGACGATAAGGGCTGCAAGTATAATGCTTAGGGGCACGAGCCAAACATTGGTGGGTTCGGAGTGCTGGTGGGACTGGGTGTGGGATTCTTCTTTCATTTCTTTCCTCCTTTGGGGAATTTTGTATGCTACATGCAAAGTAATGTTTTTAAACGCTTTGAAATCAAACGGTTTTTGGGTTTGGCGTAACCAGTTAAAGGAAAAAGAACCGGGATTCGGGACTTTTGTTTTTGGATTATCCGTACTTCCGCCGCTTCGCGGGCTGATTTTGGTTTAAATTGTTCTTTCGCGGAAGAATATTTCGAATCCTTTTTCCGTGAGCGCGTAGGGCACCATTTCTTTGACGTGTTTTCCGCTGCGGAGCTTGAGGATTTCCAGCGCGTTTTTTCGGATTCCGGCGACTTTGAGGTTGTATAAAACGATGACGCCGTCGCCGAGGAATTCTTCGACTCCGGTGCGGCTGTATGTGCGGGGGTTTTGTTCGGTTTCGCTGATGACCAGGTTAATCGAGTTGTAGTCCTGAAGCGTGTGGAAGAGTTCTTTGATGTATTTTCGGTAGCTTTTTTCGTTTTCGAATTCAATGGCCAAGGCGGACAGGGAGTCGACGGCGATGCGGTCGGGCTTGATGGGCAGGACCATTTCTTTTACTTTGATGCGCAGCATGCCGGCTTCTTTGACGAGAACTTCTTCGACTTGGCGCGCGATTTTGGTGGGGTCGAATTTGATAATGGCAACCAATCCTTTTTTTTCGAGCTCTTCAAGGTTCCATCCGAAGTTTTTTTTCATGTGGTATCGGATATTGTCGGGTTCTTCTTCAAATGAAATGTAAACGCCTTTTTCGCCTTTTAGTGCGCCGTAGTAAATGGATTGCATGCAAAAAGTGGTTTTGCCTGTTCCGGCTCCGCCGGAAATAAGCACGGTCATGCCGCGTTCGATTCCGCCGTCTTCGAGCAGTTCGTCGAACCGGTTGACGCGGATGGGCAGTATTTCAAACAGGCCGCCGGGATTTTTTTTTTGGGGGTTGGGATTGCTGATTGGAAAAAAGCCGGATTCGCTGTTTTGGGTTTTTTCGGAAGGAATTTCCTGCGCTTTGGTTGTGTCATCCGCGGTTGGGGTTGCGGTTTTTTTGTTGTTAAGGAGTTTTTCTCTGAGTGCTTGTGCAATGGAGTTCATATTGAAAACTGTATGAGTTAGGAAGGCTCGTTTTTTAACTTTTTGGTCGTGTCGGCGAGTTCGGATTGGATTTCCGCGTTTTTTTGGCTGAATTTTTCTTTGGTAACCGTGTTTTTTTCAAAGTAGGCGGTTTGCAGTTCCGTGAGTTCTTTTTCGAGTTCGTTTTTTCGTTTTTCGAGCTGTTGCCTGGTCTTTTTGGCTTGAATTTTTGGAATGACTAAAAACCAGATTCCAAGCAGCAAAATCAGGAGGAGGATGATAAGCGGCAGGTTGGCGATGAGCTGGGTGGAAAGGCCGGCGGATACAAACCAGTCGATTTTTTTGCTGGCGGTGTTTTGGCTGCTGTCGGCGGCAATGATTTCGACGGTTTGCAGTCCGGTTTGGCCGGGTTGGAATTGCAGTTCGGCTGAAAAAGTCGTCGGGGTTTGGGGCTGTAATACGATGGTTTGGCCGCTGATTTTGGCGGTTATTTGGGGCTGGTTTAAGGGTTGGCCGTTGGAGTAGGCTGCTTTGACGGTAAGAATTATTTTTTCAAGGGCTGAAATTGTAGTGCCGGTTGGTGATATGATTTCGATTTGAATGGGCGCGGCCATGATAATAAACTGTGTTTTTTCTTCTCCTCCAAAGGCGGTGTTTTGGTCTTGCTGTTCCGCGGTTACGACGAGGTTCCATTCGCCAAAAGCGGCTTCGGCTGGAATGGTGATTTGGCCGGAATAAATTCCGGTTTGGGTTTGGTTAAGGCTGATTTTTTGCCCGTTGGCAAGCCAGGTTTGAACAATGGCGTTGGCGGCCGGGTTTTCGGCGTTATTGACCTGGACGGATAGTTGAAACGATTCGGTACGCTGGATTTCGCGCTTGGGGTTTCCTAAAAATGTAATGGTTAAAAATCCGCTTTCGCGGGTGGCAAGGATTCCGATGGTTTTGGAGGCTGTGTTTGTGCTGTCGCTTGCGGTGATGGTCAGGTTTCCTGCGGGGTACAAAAAGCTTGCATTTTTTTGAATGATGTAGCCTCCGTTGTCGCATTCGGCGGTAAAAGAATCGACTTTTTTTTCAGCCGCGGTTAATTGAATAGTTACGGTTTGGCTGCAGCTGCCGAAAATGGAAAGAGTCTGTCCTTTGGAGTAATTATCTTTGGCGGTTTCAGCGCTGAGGCTTAAGGCGGCGGGCAATAGCACCAATAGCGCGATGAAAAGAATCGGAATTCTCATTTTTTTTCTCCGCCGAGTTTTTTTTCGATTTTGGCAAGTTCTTGTTCGTAGGATTCCATGGCTTTTTCGAATTCGTCTTTTTCAATGGAAGCGTTTTCAAAGTATTTGGTTTGGATGTCTTTTTCAAGTTCGATGAGCTGTTGTTTTCGCTTGGCCGTGTTTTGTGTTTCTATTTTTTTGAGGACTGTGGTGCGGACGATAAATAAGATGCCGGATGCGAGGATGACAATGGCAAGGAATTGTATTCCGTATTGGTTCAGGTAGTAGCCGGGTCCGAATTCGTATATTTCGATGTTTCCGCTTTTGACGGTTTGGTTGGCGAATTGGTCTTGTATGGCCGCTTGGTAGGAAAGCGTTCCGATGTCGTTTTCGCTCGTGCTGTAAACCGCAAAATAAAATCCGCCGCCTTGGGATTGCAGGGCCATTTGGCTGTTTCCTACGATGAGGAGGGCGTTGGCGTCCAGTACGGGCTGGTTGGCCGCGTATTTAGCGAGGAATTTGAACGTGATTTTGTCGCCGACCGTGAATATTTTGTCGTCGGGTGAAACGGTTTCAATGGTGAACGCTTTTTGAATCACGTTAGTCGTCAAAGTTGTGCTGCCTTCAATTTGGATGGCCGCGTTTTTTTTGGCTGTGATTTCAAATGTCTGGTTTCCCAACGGCAAGTCAAACGGCGCCTGATAATTGATAAAATAATCCCCGTTTTCTTGGAGGGCAAACGGGTATGTGCGGTTTAGCGGGTCTTTGAGCTGGACAATTGCGTCGGTTATGGTTTCGTTCAGGTCCGACACGCGGGCGATGATGGAAAATTCTTCGCCGCGTTTGGCGTCAACGGCCGGATTGATGATTTGGATTTCCAGGCTTCGCTGGGCGTTGGGGTCGACAATGGCAACGGAAGTGGAAAAGTTCATGCGGTTTTGGTTTTGGTCGGTTCCGCTTGCGTTAATGCGCCAAGTGCCGGGAAAGTCGATTTGCGAGGTCCGGAACGAATAGGAAAAATATCCGTTGGCATCGCTTGCAATCGTTTGGCGGTCGACGGTTTGCCCGAGCGGTCCCAGCAGGTTTATGTCGAATTTCATCGGAACCGGATTTGCACCGACGGTTAAGAATCCGTCCATGGCGATGTTGTTTCCCAGAAAAATATTTTTGGCGATGCGGATTTGGCTGGTGACTTGCGGTTTGATTTCAATCGGGATTTGGATTTCGTTTTGGACGTTGCGGAAAATCGCCGTGATTTTGACGGTTTGGATTCCTTCGGTCGCGTTAACCGGAATTTTGAAAAATGTTCCGTAGGTTCCGTCGCCGATTTTTAAGTCGTTGTGCTTTCCGTCGTTGAAAAATTCCAAAGTTCCGAAAAATCCGTCCGCGGTTATTTGGGCGGATGTGATGTTGATATCCAGGGCGGACAATTGGACTGCGATTGTTCCGGTTTGGCCGCGGCTAAACCATTGATTGGCTATTGGCGCGATTATTGCAAAGTCGAATTTTTGGGGCTTGCAGTCGGTTGAACAGTTGGCATAGTTTTCGATTTCTTCGCAGATTCCGTTTCCGCAGCAGCCCGAAACATTGGTTTTTTGGCAGACGTTTTGAGGGGTGCATTCGTATTGGGCGCAGGTCTCCCCCGGCGAGGGTCCGCAGATTCCGCAATCACTGGAACAGGTGCACGAGTTTTCGCCGGTTTCGCAGGTGTTGTTTCCGCAAATCGCGGCATGGACCTGCGGAGCCGTGTCTATTGCGATTGCCAAAACAAAAAAAATTGAAATTAAGCGAATCAGGCGCATTTTGGAACCGCTAAAAGTAGGGTTTTGGTTATTAAAAAACTTGTTTTCGCGATTTTGACTGTTTTAACCGTTTTTTCAGGTGTCCAGTTCGATGATGTCGAAGTTTTTGAGTCCGTATTCCAGCGGGACTTTTTGGCCGTCAAACCGGCTGTTGGGGCCGTATAATTTGGCGGCTTTTAGGTTGGCGGCGATGTCTTTGTGCACGAGTTTGGCCAAGTCTCCGACGGTTTGGCCCTGGTGCAGCACCAGCGGGATTTGGGCTGCATCTTCGCCCGGTTTTTTGGTGTACACCAAAACGGTTTCCAATAATTCGAATAATCGGGGCTTTAGGCTGTCCAGTTCGCTTGGCTGGTTGAACAGTTCGAATCCGAATTTGGACAGGAAATCAAAAGACGGCTTGGAAACGTTTTTTCCTTTTCCGTTTACCAAAACAAGCGCTTTTTTGTACACCAGGCTGTTGTCCAAGGTGTCCGCGACTTGCTGGATGGATGTGACGGGCTCGGATAAAATGACGGCCGCGTTGAATATTCCTTGGGATTTTAAAAAGTCCTCGAATTGCTGCCTGGAAATTTTGAAAAAAGTTGTTCCCGTAATCGAAATTCCCTTGTAGGCGCCTTGCCTGATTTGAATCGCCGGCGGCTTTTCGTTCAGGCGGATATCCGCTTTTTTGCATTCCGAAAGCAAAATTTCAAATTCGGCTTTGGCGTTGTCGGAATCCAGCACCAGCACCACGGCATCTGAGGAGCGCACAATGGAAAGCAATTGGGTTCCGCTGGCTTTTCCTTCCGAACTGCCCTGAATAATCGCGGGGATTTCAACGAGCTGGATTTTGGCTTTGAAAAAATCCACCATTCCAAATTGCGGGGTGGTCGTAGTGAATTCATAATCCGCGATTTCAACATCCACTCCGGTCAGTTGCTTTAGAATCGTGCTTTTGCCGGAATTCGGCAGTCCGATTAATACGATTTGCCCCGCGCCTTCTTTTTTGACTGCCATGCCCGACCCGCCGCCGCGCTTGGAAGCCTGTTCTTTTTCCTTTTCAAGTTCGTGGCGGGTCGCCGCGATTTTGCGCGAAATTTCCGCGCGCAGGTTTTCGCTTCCTTTGTGCTTTGGAGCGGTCGAATACATTTCCTGCAAAGCTTCGAGCTTGGCTTTTAAGGAATTGGCCTGTTCGTACTTGATTTGTGCCCGTGCAAATTCAAAGCCCGCGTTTATCGTCATGTTTTCAAACCCGTATTTTTTGTGGCAGTTTTGTATTTTATCCCGATCGGTGACTCCAAAAAAGATTAAATAGGCCAAACTCCACCAATCTTTGTCCCAATCGGAGAAATCGGCATGAAGAAACAATGGGTTTTGACCCTGATACTGCTGGCGCTTTTTTTGAATGTTGTGGCGTCCTCTGGAGCCTCCCGATTCCAAATAATGGACCAGGTTTGCCACACTTATATTGACCAACAGTCCTGTGAGGGTCATTCCGAAGTCATTGTAAATACGGAATATTTTTGTGTCTGGACCGGTTCCAGTCCAGTGGGCAAGCAGTGCTCAATTTCTCCTGACGCCGCCCAAGCCGTCCGCCAGAATCAGGAACAGCAAAATCTCAACAATCAATTCGCTTTTGCAGCAATGCTTCTTTTCATTTTTATAGTGCCGGCCATTATTTTGGCTGCGTCCTATTTTATCAGAAAAAACTCGATTGAAAAAGCGTCGATCAAAAAATTTCTTCCGGCGCTTATCTTGACAGAAATTCTCTTTGTTGCTGCACTATTTGGGACAATGTGGCTGCTGACGCACCTAATTGACTGGACACTTTTCAGCACAGGGATAGCCATTCTTGCAAACTGCCTTGTCATCATCGCGGTTGCATTCTTTTTTTTCAAAATATACTAATTGTTATTCACTCGATACCTGAAAATGGATCCAAAAACCTCAAAATGGGCCGCCATTGCATTAAGCATCTTAAGCCAGGCGGAAATGATTGTCATACTGGTTATTGTTTCAACCGCCGGCGCATGAATCTGAATAAAGACTGCCGAACAACGACTGTCAAACCCGTTTTGCCTTGTTTTCAAAAAGCAATACCTGATTTTTTGGGATTGCACCAATTCCATTCGCGGTTGTATCAAAAACGTTTAAAAACCGCGAAGCGTTTTACAAGAATGGAATTCCTCTTCACGAAAAACCTGTGAGGTGGTTTATTATGATACAATCGGAATGCGGGGCGGCAAGTCTTTCCCGCATTCCCCTTTCCAACGCTTCTTTTTTATAAAACAGCTGCTTTTTCTTTGAAATTTTGGCGATAGTTGCTGATTGCCACTAAAAAAATAAATTCTCAATAAATAACACGGCGCCAAGGTTAGCCCTTTTGTCGTTAAGTATACTATAACTGAAACAAATATATTTCCTTTACATTGTTTATTGAAAAATTCTACAGCTGATTTGTACAAAACCAGTATTATTTCTTCCGAAACAAATAAGAAAATAATTTCCAATAGTTGGGCTGATGGGTTTGAAAAAGAAAGGTGAGAATTATTTCCGGATAATCAACAATCTGATTGATTCCCAGCAGAAGAAAAAGCGGTAAGGCATTACTTTTGCAGTAGATTTATTTTTAGCATTTCGAGAATGAGTTTGTCAATTGCATCTTGTTTTTCCTTTGAAACTGTGCCGAGTTTGCGCTTGAACCTGCTATCATCCAATGACACAATTTGAAATACAAGGGCGATACTATCGGCGGTTAAACCATTTTCGGGCGTTTGTTCTATATGCTCTGTGAATGAAAATCTTGCACAATCCAAAGTTTTTGTTAACGGAACAACAATCGACAAACCATTGGCCCGACCTAATGCCAGTGTCGGGCGCTCTCCTTTTTGCTCGTGACCTTTGCCGTCTGTCAAATCAACAATCCAAATCTCGCTCCTTTTCATTTGAATTAGCCCCGCATATTTTTGAGAGATGCTTTCTGCCAAGCCCGGGATTCTTCCTTCATTTCGGCTAATTCTTTTTCGCTTGGCCGGAACAAAAACTCTTTTGCCTTTGAAACGCCAACCGCGATTTGCGCCTCTGAATAAAACGACTTCATTCTTTTAACATTCTGCAAAGCAGTCATTACGTCTTGGTGTCGTTCAAAAGCAAAATAAGAATATGTTGCCGCAACCTCAAGAATGCTTGGCTTTAATTCGGAAAACAATTCCCTAAATTCTTCAACGGCCTTGGATTCGGCGGTATTAAGCTTGCCGCGTGTCTCCAATTTTTCAACACCGCTCTTGTGAGCATAAATTTCTTTGGTTAAGTCGGGGGAATATGGCCCGCGGACATGCAGGTTATATTCAAAGTTCGAGCGTATGCCCTTGCGCTGCAATAAATAAACTGCCTTTTGAATGACCAAACGGTCTTGGAAGTCATTAATCTTCGGCTTAAAGCCAATTTCTTTCAAGCAAGCAACTACTTTATCCAGATTCATTATTTTTACCTCCGCATTCGACAAATTTTTTTAACCATTTTTTTATTTGCTCCCAAGCAAGCAAACCTTCTTTGGTTATTTGGTATGACTGCAGTTTTTTTCCTTCCAAAGTGATTTCTTTTGAAGTGACATAGCCCGTTTCTTCGAGGAATTTAAGATTCGTGAAAAGAGCGCCGTCAGAAACTCCCAATGCGGCTTTTAATTCCCGATAAGCAACACCATCTTTTTCAACGTCGGCTGTGCTTGAAAGCAATTGCAGCCTAATCAATGAAAAAACACTCGAATTCAAGGCTTCCGATTCCTTAATCAAAGACAAAAAATCGCTATTCATGGTTACTCCCCGACTATATCAAAGAACCGATAAAAATATAAGCTTTTAGCATAACTTTTACTTTTAAAGTAAATTCAAAAGTTAATGGGGTGGGATTGTGGTAAGAAAATTTAATGCAAAGGTTGTTGCTGTTACTAAGGAGGATATTGTCGGGTTTTCAGGCAGAGACTAAACCCCAAAATTTGTTCGTATTGCTGGCCGGAATTCCCCTGAAAGATAAAACCGCTAAAAAAGAAAAATAAAAAAAATAGAAAAAAAAGTGAAATGGCTGGTTGTATTTACCGGTCTTTTTTGGCTTTGGATTGGCGCAAGCCGATGTAGATTGCACCCAAGGCGACCAAAACCAAAAATCCCAGCGCTAAGCCGAAATTGGCGCTGTTCAATCCAAAAAAACCAGTAATTGGAGTAGAATTGATTGAATCGGATTGGCTGGGCGGAACCGTATTTTCGGGTTGAACAATTGGCGGTTCGGGTTCTATTCCTGGCGGCAATTTAGGGAGTTCCACGTTTTGGCTGCAATCCGAAAATTCTATTGCCAAGGTTTTGGTTAAAAAACCGGTTTTTTTGGCTTTAAGTTCAAAGGAACCGGTTTGGCTTAACAAAAACGAAAAAACGCCTTGAGTATCAGTAGTCCCGCTAATAACTGCACTGCCCTCTTTTGAAACCGTAATTGTTACTGAAGGCAGGGGATTTCCGTTTGAATATTTCGTTTGCACGCTGATGTCCTGGTTAATGCAAGTGCTGCTTACAATAACATCAATAGGTGTTGCATCGCCACCACCTCCCGAACTTCCACCGCCAGATCCGCCACCGCCAGAACCGCCACTCGGATTTCCGCCCGGCGGCTGGGGCGGTTGTTCTTGCGTAATTGCCAAGTTTAGCGTTGTAAGCATGCCGGTTTGAAACACGGTCATGCCGGCTGAAACATTATTTACAAAAATAGTAATGGAGTCTCCATTTTGGTTGTTATTGGGGTCTTTAACAAAAAACGGTTGTGCGGGGCTGGTTCCATAAATCCCACTGACCGTTGTTGTCGTATAATCGGTTCCGTTAATGGTTGCTTTGACAATCGTGCCGTTAGGCGCAGTATTCCCATTAATCAAAACAGAACCCTTAAATTGGTGCGGAATCCCCGGAATTGCCAAGACTCCCGCACTGACTACAATAAGCAAAAATCCAACTAAAAAAACTCGCAAATTCATTTTTTTCACTCTACTTAGTTATCTTTACAAATGATTAAAAGCATAATGGATAAGTTCAGTCGCAGGCAGTTGAATACGAATATACCTCATCTTCTGGCACATTAATCCAGTATCCCGCTCCGGGATCCATTCGGGTAGTATGGCCTAAAAAGTGCCATTGGTTGGGGTTATCCGGCTCCCAATAGGTTAATAATGAACTCCAACCGATATCAAAAACACTGTCTATAAGTGAAAATAAGGCACAGTCTGCTTCTCTTCCATGGCCCAATGGCCCATTATAACCGGTTAATCCTTCAGTTCCAAAGTAACCAATCATATTCCAGCCTTTTTTTAGTGGTTTGTCCGGAAACGGTTCCGGTCCGGAACTAAACTGGCTTCCGCCCAATACCAATTCGTCTTCAGCCAAGGCCGCCAGCCAGTAACCCGTTCCGGGCTCTATGGTATGAAGCGTGCTGGCGCCTGGGTCGCTGGGCCGATACACAAGCCAGGTTTGAGTAAACGCGTCATACGTCCAAACCGAATGCACGTTATCGGCAATATCTTCAATCACGGCTCCAATTTCGTCGTTTTGCAATGTAAACGGAACCGATATCAGATTCCATTTCCGGTTCAGATTTATTTTAAACGCGGTTCCTTCGACTTTGAATTTTTCGTCATCAATGGCTCCCCTGTTGCCCAATGCATCTTCACAATAAAACTTGAGGTTGTGCTCGGTTTCCTCCAAAAAAACAAATTCTTGCAGTTCTTCCGGCATGCAGCAGTAACCGTCGTTGTTTTCATTATAGTTTCCGTTGTACTCGCTGCAATACGCCTGTGTTTCATCTTGGGCATCCACCTCTACGCGAAAACACACTTGCTCATGGTTTACGGGATGCGGCTGAGAGTCTTGACACGCCATATCAATAGGCGTTTGCAAGGTGACTTTCCAGCATTCCAATTGGTTTTCATCTCCATTCCAGCAAAGCTCCTCAATGCCCGGATAAAAAATGCTTTCGTTTCCATCCCACTCTTCTCTTGGCTCACCCACGGTTTTTATTGCGTCGGGCCCTTGGTTGTCCACAAAAGCGCACTGCTGTGTTCTTGGTCCCTGCTGGCCGTTTAAATCAGTTGAATAAAATTCTATCAAATGGCAGGATTCCTGTGGAATAGAAAACGGTCCTTCATACAAATTCCAGTTTCCGTATCCTTCAATCTGCTGGCAGAGTTCTGAATTAAGGCAATACGTGTCATCCACCAGTGTCACCCTATACTGTGTTTGGAAGCCGTTATCCATGCAGGCAGGGTCAGAGAAATTTGCATCCAGTTCTATTGGCGTGAATTGGCTTATCCATTCAACATTTCCATCCACAAATATTGGTTCCCCGTAAGTCTTGGTGGTTTGCGGCGAGTCGCACGGTATTTCAATTTCGCACAGCGCGCTGCATCCGTCTCCGTTTTGGTTGTTGCCGTCGTCGCACTCTTCAGGACCGTTGGTTATTGAATCGCCGCAGTAGGGTCCTTGTTCTTCTTCTATTGTGCATTCAGTACTGCACCATTGGCAAACATCATCATACTGTGGCGTGCAGACTTCTCCGTTTTGGGTTCCCAAGTCGCATTCTTCTCCTTGGTCAATGTTTTGGTCTCCGCAGTAGGGTGTGTATTCTAGTTCGCAGGTCGGTGTGCATATATAGTGTTCTGGGACGCCGTCGTTTCCGTCGCATTGTTCTTGGATTCCTTCGTCGTTGGGGTTTTGTTGTGTTCCGTCTCCGCAATAGGTCAAGTCAACCAGTTCGCAGTATTGGTTGCATGTTTGGTGTTCTCCTACTCCGTCTGTTCCATCGCATTCTTCTGGTCCGTTTTGTATTTGGTCTCCGCAATATGGGCCCTGTTCTTGTTGTGTTTCACATTCGGTGCTGCACCATTGGCAGGTTGCGTTGTAGTCGGGTGTGCATGTTTGTCCGTTTTGTCCTCCAAGGTCGCATTGTTCGCCTGCTTCAAGTGTTCCGTTGCCGCACACGGATTCAGCGTTACAACTCAATCGGTGAACGGACACGACTACGTCTTGATAATCCAAATCGGTTAAGTCTTCAAAACCCAAGAGAAATTCGTCACACAAATCAAATACAATAACGCGGTCTCGCGAGTTATCATTTAAGGAATTTTCTGAAAATTGCAGGTGCGAACTCCCATTAAGCCAGGTGTCAATTGCAAATCCTGCTGTTTCATTATTTGGAATGGTAATAGTGAAACTATCGCCTACAGAAGCCACGGGCAGCGAGTATAGGGGGTGATTGCCATCTTCAAATAGGGCTACAAAAGTGTTCCGGTCTCCATTTAGATAATAACCAAAAGCGTGCTTAGCTCCTGCCACACCGCCCAGATAGGTAATTTCCAAGGTAACAAAGTTTGACGTATGCCAAGCCTGAATATTGGTTTGGTCATCCTCAACATCGATAGAATATCCCCGGTCATCCAAAATTTCTTGCAGCGAATCTTCACTGTTTTCATGAATGGTTTCTTTTTGGTGGTCATTTAATTCGTCTGGCACGAAACACCGGTAATCGCATTCTTGCGAAGGGCAACTCTTTTCCAAAAAACCGCGGTTTTGAGTGCAGTCATCAAAGTTTTCATTAATGCGTGTAGCGGCAGTATTTACGTTTGAAACACTGGCATTAAAAGGCACTAAAATATTCAAATCCCCGCCTAAAACTTTTTCGGCAACCTCTAAAAACGCGTATACCGTCAGCCCTTCAAACTTTCCGCTCGCAATAACTAATTCCCCAATGGAAGTATTATCGTCTGGAACATGCAGCCCGATTCCCGCATCGGAAAACAAAACATTGAGCTTTAGTGCGGTTACTTGCCCGCCAAAAACCCCTGCTTCAGTGCTTGTCGGGTTCACATGGCTTTGGGTTAAAACAGCCGGGGTTCCATTTCCGGGCAAATAGTCCTCGACTCCTTGCGGACCCGTAAAAGTAATAGTGTTTCCGATTCCAACAATCAGGTTTCCGCCAATTACTTCATTCCAATTATTGTTCCGCAGGCATCCCGGATTTCCTCCGTGACAAGTGTTTCCCCAGCCGCCTTGGGTTTCGGTGCAAAAGTCGCCGGTGTCAATTTCGCACTCGTCATCGTCGTCATCATCGTCCGTGTCATCGTCGGTATCATCGTCGGTGTCGTCATCGGTGTCGTCGTCGTCACAAATGTTATTATTGCCATCTTTGTCGTTGTCGTCATCTCTTGTTTGAGAAGAAAAAGCCGTGGACGCATTTCCAACATTTTGTTGTTCTTTTGCAACGCCTAACGATTCGACAGGCACTGCATTTTCGGTTTTAGTTTCTGCTTTAATCGGCGTTTCGGATTGGAGCGAAGAAGAAATGGCGGGTAAAAAATCCACAACAACGGGTTCGGTTTGTTCAACCAGAATCGCCGCTTCTATTGTTCCTGAATTTAAAACAAAAGTGGTCTCTTCGGGGAATTGGGATTCATATTCATTGCCGCTAAATAAAGCGGTGTTTGTGCTGGTTGCCAGTGAATCTAAAAAATAGATATCGGGTTCTGGTGCGGACAAAAAAACGGCCGAGTCCGCCCCACTATTTAAAAAAAAGAGTTGGCCCGCTAAAAGCATTAGCAGGGATAAAAGCAGTAAAAACCAATTTCGTGTCTTTGTCTCTGTGATGATAATCCCCCGATCTAAACGGGTTTAAACTTAAAAATACGTTTTTAGGGGGCGATGGGAATAATGCCGTTGCACGTGGTGGTGTACACGTAGTTCTCGGTGTCGTCTTGGTTCGCGTATACCCAATAGCCTGCGCCAGGGTCCATGTTGTCAAAAAAGCTAAACGGCATCCATTGATGTGGATTATTTGGTTCCCAATAGGTTAGCAACGAACTAAACGGAATGTCAAACATATCGTCCACCAGCGATGCAAACACGCAGTACGCTTCGCGTCCTTCTTGGTCTGGTCCATCATAGGTCAGGTCGTCTCCGGTTGCATACGTGCTTTCCGTTCCAAAGTATCCCACCAAATTCCACGAATTGCCCTTTATTGGTTTTTCGGGTGGCACTGTTTGGGGGCTAAACAAGCTTCCGCCGAGTGTAATTATGGCAGGGTTTAATGCACTGACCCAATAACCGTTTCCGGGAATAATGCTGTCCAAATTGCTGGCCCCGGGGTCGCTTGGCCGGAACACGTACCATTGGTTTGTGAACGCGTCGTAATTCCAGACACCGTCGATGTTTTCGTCCGCGCTTTCAAACACATTGGCGGGGTCATCGTTTTGCAATACAAACGGAACTGAAATCAGATTCCACTTGCGGTTCAGATTTATTTTAAACGCGGTTCCTTCGACTTTGAATTTTTCGTCATCAATCGAGCTAATGTTGCCTAATGCGTCTTCGCAATAAAACTTGAGGTTGTGCTCGGTTTCTTCTAAAAAGAAAAACTGTATTTGGTTGCGGTTAACTTGGCACCAACCGGTTTCTACGTTGAACTGGCCGTTATAGGCCGTGCAATAGTGGCTGGTATCGTCTTGCGCGTCCAGTTCTACTTTAAACGATAGGGTTCCGTGGTCAACGGGGTGGGGCTGCTGGTCGGCGCATTCCATTGTAATCGGGGTTAGTAAGGTGACTTTCCAGCATTCCAATTGGTTGGCGTCTCCGTTCCAGCATTGTTTGCCGATGCCGGGATAAAATATGCTGTCTTGCCCATTCCACGGTTCGCTGGGTTCGCCGACGGTTTTAGTTGGGGTGGGTGGTGTTTCGTCAATGAAAATGCATTCTTTTTTGACGACTTCGGTTTTTTGCACGTTGTCCACGCTATAATACTCGATTAAATGGCAGGATTGTTCTTGCGCAGTAAACGCACCGTCGTATGTTGAAAATTCGCCGCTTCCGGTTGTTTGATTACACGCTTCCACGTTTTGACAGGCTTCATCATTGACTCTGGTAATGCGCCGGTACGTGGCGTTAACGTCGCTCGGGTGCGGTTCCGGGTCATACGCTGACAAGGTTACCGCGGTTTGGGTGGTTCCCCATTGTGGAATCCAGTGTCCGCTTTGGTCTTGCTGGCATTGCGCCTGAACGCACTGGTCTACACATTCGCTTTTGCCAGGGCTGGTTTCGCATTCGGCTTGGCACGAATTGTAACACGAAAAGTATGGTTTGCCAAATTCTTTGTTCGTGACGGGCGGTGTTTTGTCTACAAATGCGCACTGATAATTGAGTTCTTCGGTGTTGCTCAAATTGTCCGTGCTGTAAAACTCGATGACATGGCAGGATTCTTGGTTGATTCCAAACGGTTTCGAGTATTCTTGGAATTCGCCGCAATCGCTTTTGTCCGTACCGCAGGGCTGGCAATACGTTTCCGGTTGTTCGCAGTATTCATTTGGAACCAGATTGGTTCGATAATACGTAGTATTAACGCCTGATGGGTGCGGTGCGGGGTCTATCGCGTTTAAGTCAATGCGGGACGCCGTGTCAATGTATTCTTGGGTCTGGCATTCATCGCCGCCGTCATCGTCGCTATCATCGTCACCATTGAAATCACCGCAGACTTCTTTGGTGTAATAGGGTCCCAAATAGGTTTTCGTGGTAACCGGCGGAACGGTTTCGACAAAGAATTCTTCCACATCGGTTTCTCCCGTATTGCCCAATGCGTCGGTACAATAAAACTCGAGCAGGTGGCGCGAGTCTTCTCCGAACCGTACTTCTGCGGAGTCACTATTCAATTGCCATTCCCCGTATTGCCAGTTTTCGTCCTGCCATAAAGCGGTTCTCCAGTGAACTATTGCGTGGTCAACCGGATGCGGTTCTACATCATTGCAAGACAAATGAATGGGTGTTTGTTGGGTTACATAATAATCGCAAGTCTGGCCCTCTTCACAAGCAATGCTGGGTTGTCCGACTTCTTTTTGTCCTTGGGGTGCGGAATTGTCAATAAACGTGCACTGCCAGTTTACGGGTTCGGTATTGCCCAGCAAATCGTCGCTGTAATATTCAATCAGGTGGCATGATTCCTCGTCTTTAGTGAATGGGCCGGTGTATTCGTTCCAATCCATTCCTCCAGAGCCACCATCTGATTTTATTGAAATGTCATCTATTTTTAATTGAGAACCAACTATGCAATCCGTTGTTTCGGATTTGACGAATCGCAGTTCAAGTTGTTCTATGCTGCCGGCATAGCTTCCAACGTCAAATTCATAGTATGTCCACTGCCATGGCGGGCTCCACTGTTGCATTAAAAGATTTCCGCCAAAGTAAATGGCAATGTAGTCAAATCCACTATCAAACGAGGAGGCGTTAAGCCAGAAAGATAGTTTTGCATCGGTTGCGCATGCCGGTATGGATACTTGCTGGTAAATGTAGTCATCATGGCAGTTTCCTATTGGTTCAAAGTAAACGCCGTAATTTCCTGAATGCGCTGCTTCCGTGGTCGCATATACGTGACCGTCAGAAGTTGCCCAACCATTAGTGTCACCGGTTTCAAAGCCGCCATTTGTTATATATTCATCAGAGCAGGAGGTAACACAATTTTGAACCGATTCGCAGTAGCTGTTGTCAACCAGAGTGTTTCTCCAGTATGTTTTGTTAACCCCGACTTTTTCGTCTATTGCGGTTAATGTAATTGGAGTTGATGTTGAAATCCAGTGCGGGTATTGCTCTTCAATGATTGGTTCTGGATAATGCGGGTCTCCGTAAGCCTTTGTTGTTTCTGGCGGTGTGGAGTCCACTAAAAATATTTCACTCTCTGTTGTTTCATTGCCTAAGTTATCGTGGCATGAAACATCCAGCCTGTGCGTTGAATCTTCCGAAAAGATTATGTCTTCTTGGTTGTCTGAAAATTCTCCGCTGTTAACCAGGCACCAATTGTCATTGTATTGTCCGTTGGCTTCATTGCATTCCTCTTCGCTGGCTTGCCACCAAACTTCAAAAGTGCAGACAATTTGGTCCACTGCGCAAATCGGTCCGCCGTCATCCACTGTGATGCTTACGCCGCTGGTTCCATTGTCCGCCACGTAGCACTGGTCATTGCTGTCGGGTTGCGGCGGGCAATCCCCCAAATAGCTTCCAAACATTTCTTTGGTAATGCTGGGCGGGGTTGAGTCCACTTTATACCATTGCTTGTGCACGTCGCTTTTTTTCTCGACGGCATCCTGGCAATAATACTCCAAATCGTGCACCGAATCCTCGTTTTCATTAAAATTGAACACCAAGGGGTATTGCGGTGTTGCGCTGACTACGCACCAATTGTTTTCCATTGCGCCGCTGTATTTTTGGCAATACTCTTCGGTCACATAACCATCATCGGCCAAATCATAGGATACTTTAAACACCAGTTCTTCGTGTCCCGAGGGATGCGGGTCTGGGTCTCTGCAAGTAAAAGTAATATTGGTGTCAGGTGTTACCCAGTGGAATTCGCCTTCGGGATTGCCTGGTGAAACAAAGTTCTGGTCAAAATCCTGTATAGCGGGTTCTCCGTGCTGTTTGCTTACCACGGGCGGCGTTGCGTCCACAAACGCGCATTGCCAGTTGCCGGTTCCATACTCGGGCCCTGGTTTCATAATGGGTTCGCGGTTTCCCAAAAAATCTTCGCTGTAAAAGTCAATGTAGTGGCAGGACTCTTGAGGAATCGAAAAAGGCGTTCCAGTATATTCAATATATGGCCAGCCCTTTCCCCCGTTGTCATCTTCAGGATAATCCAAGCAGTATGTTGCTGGGTCTTGGCACCTATAATCGGGTACTGGGATTATTCGATACCACGTGCTTTCTACGCCGATGTTGCAGGAAAAAGTGGTGGGGTCGGGGTCGGTTGCGCTTAGCGATATGGGTGTGGTAGTGCTGACCCATTCGCGCAAGCCGTCGGTATAAAAAGGCGTTCCGTAGGTTTTGACGGTTTCGGGCGGTGTTCCGTCGACTTTGTCCAGTTCGGTTAGTGAAACACTGTTTCTGGCCCTATCATAACAGGTTACAGCGATAACGTGATGCGAATCCTCGCTAAACTGGAATCCAAAATTCAGGTCTGGCCCATTTTCTTCCGTGCCGCTGTTTAATGGTTGTCCGTCGAGCGTAATGGTCCAGTCACAATAATCGATTCCCAAATCGCATTGGTCTTGGTGGTCGGTTGCGCTAAATCCGATTTGTGTCTGCTGCGAAACCCAGTAATCGCAAGTAGTGGTGTTTGGGTCGCAATTGGGGTCAATCAGTTGGTTGGGTTGCCCCACGGTTTTTTGCAAAACCGGGTCGGTGCAATCAATTAAAACCTGCGGATAATTGAATTCGTGCTCTCCAATGGGCTGGGCGTCATCCAAAGTAGAAATCTGAAACACGCTCGCGCACGCATTGCTACTCATGGTTGCCGTAAACGAAAAATCAAGGGATTCGCCGGGGTGAATCTTGTTGTTCGGCTCACCGGGCACTTCTTTATACTCGCAATAGCCATAGGTTTCCGTAAAATCGAATAATTGCCATCCCGTCGGAGCGGGTCCGCACGAAAAATCGCTGAGCCCCGCCACGCTTTTATAAATGCGGACTTCAAAAATATTGTCCGGGCTGTCTGCGGCATTTGCAATGGTTACGTTAAAATCGTTTCCCAATTGGCTGCAATTGGCAATGCCAGGGCTGATGGTTACAGTGGCATTGTGCGCGCGCGGGTCGGCCCATGCACTTGCACCCAAAAATAAAACAGCGACAAAAAACAGAGTAAAAAACAGAAAATATTTCTTTAGCGATTTTCCAATCAAATAAATCCCCTTTAACCGTTCTATTTTTCCCAGCTACCTTTTTTTAAATAGTGTTGTTGTTATGTCGCGGAAAAATCTTTTTACTATAAAAAAACAGCGGGTTACACAGTGTCTTTTTTTGTTTCAAAGTTCTTTTTGCCGCCATTTTTGTGCAAACATTTTTTATAGGGGTAATTTTTTGAGGATTACTTAAATTTGGCAGTGCGCGTTTTCCATGTTTCCCGCGTATTCGACTTGGTTGGCTCTTTTTTTGTTTCAAGTTCGATGTCCGCACCTTGGGTTGGCGATTTGAGGTCTAAAAGTGTCATGGCTGTTTCCCCAACCATTGTCACGTTGATGGATTTGTCGAATTCAAAATCACTGTTTTCCATGGATTTTAAGGGGCCGATTTTGTCAATTTAGCCTTGCTTGGAGTTATCAAACTTAACTTCGCCACTTTTGCGATGCTGATGGCTATTTTTTTGCCCTAATGTGATTTGACATTTGGGTTTTACCAGCGTAAATTTACGTCCACCGAGCCGTATCGGTGGATGAAACCACCGAAAATGGCGGTGGTTACGGTT
>JAZDJR010000016.1:0-38386 GCA_043803815.1 Microcaldota archaeon
AACCGTAACCACCGCCATTTTCGGTGGTTTCATCCACCGATACGGCTCGGTGGACGTAAATTTACGCTGGTAAAACCCAAATGTCAAATCACATTAGGGCAAAAAAATAGCCATCAGCATCGCAAAAGTGGCGAAGTTAAGCTGATAAAAAATATGCAATTTCTCAGCCTAACTGCCGACCCGAACTTTTGTACAAGAAATAAATTCCTCAAATTTTTTCAGTCTGCAATGTTCCTTTCAATTAATGTTAATACCGTCGCTTTTTCGTTGTTAACATTATCAACGCCCAAAACAGCCGATTTGCCTTTGGAACGCCGATTCGCTTAAAAAGAAAAAAACCCTATTTTTTGGCGAACCGGTGGCATTGTGGGAATCAAAAACGGCTTGGCGGGAGTGTGGGAAAAACTCGAGGACCCGTATTATCGTTTTTTGGAGTGGCTGGACGACCATGGCATTTCGGTGTTTAATATCACCGACCCCATCGATGCCCATATTCCATCCTTATTGATTTTTCTTGTTTTGATTTTGGTTATTGCCGGCGGCTTAATCTGGCTTTCCAATCCCGCGGCTCCCGCTTTGGTGTCCAACCGCATCGTGTTTGTGGATTCAAGCGATAATCCCCTTTTCGGCGTTTCGGTTGAAATCAACAGCGGTTCGTTTTCCAAAAAAACTGTGACCGCCGCAAGCGGGGAAATGCGGTTTGAATTGCAATCGGGTTCCAAAGTTCAAATCAAAGCCAGCCGCGCGGGGCTTAATCCGGTTGAACAATTGCTGACGGTTCCTAAAGAAGGACTAAACCAAAAAATCGAATTGGCAAGCATTCTTCAGACCGAAACATTTTCAATCCAGTTTGCCGGAACCGACAACCGCGTTATCACGGGAAAAAAACTGAGGTTTGTTTTGTCCTGTTCAAACCAAGGCGCAGTTTTGGACAAAACCGATTTTGAAATCGATTCCGACCAAAAAACCGAAGTCAACCGGCCTGAAAATTGCGGGGCATTAATTGTGTCTCTTAAAAGTCCAAGTGAATATCGCCTGGGTTCCTATCCTGTTTCGTCCGGCCAGCCGTTGATTCTTTTGCAGCCGGCGGTAAAAATTGAGGACGCCCAAACCGGAAGTATTTTGGTTTCTTTATTTTCCGAAGATTCTTCCTTGATTTCACAAAGCGAACCGGTCGCGGTATTGTCCTACAACAACCGCGTTTTGCAGGAACTGGATGTGGTTAACGGTTCGGTCAGGTTTTCCAATCTGCCTCCGGGGCCTTATTCGGTTTTGGTGTACGATTCCAAACAGGCGTTCAGCCAAACCGAACCGTCCGCGGTTTTGGTTCAGCCCAATTCCGAAACCATCCAGCGCATCACCGTTTCCAGCCAGGTTGGTTTTTCAGTCAAAGCGCAGGTTACGGACGGCACGACCAACCAGGCGATTAGCCGTGCAACGGTTCGATTGGTGGAAAAAGAATCGGGTTTGGTTGTCGGCCAAATGCGGACCGCAAATGACGGAACCGCGTTATTTAATCTCGAGCACAAGCCCAACCAGGAACTTAATTTGGCGGTGCTGGCAACAGGGTTTTTTTCAACGACGGTTTCGGTTAATCTTTTGGAAACCGTCCAGTCCGTGGTTCTCAAGCCGGTCGGTCCAAACCAAAACGGCCTAGTTTTAATCCGAATTCAAAACGAACAAGGCGAGGTTGTTGAAAACGCGAAAGTTTATTTGCTGGATGAAGCCGGCAACCCAAGGCAGGATATTGCACCGCAAATTTCCGACGCGCTTGGAAAAGCGGCTTTTTCAGGCGTGCCACAGGGAACTTTTATTGCTTGGGCCAAAAAAGGTTTTGATGAAGGCCAGTCCGCTGCATTCAACGCCAGTGAAATCCAAAGTGTAGAAGAAACCGTCGTGCTCAAGCCCGGCAACGCGACCTTGCAAATCAATGCAACGGACGAACAGCAAAAACCCTTGGCCGGCGCCAAGGTAACCGTTTTTAACGAGCAGAACAAGGAAATTGCGGAATTCGGTTTGGATGACTCCGGAAAGCGCACCGCGAATCTTTCGGCTGGACAAACCGTCCGGTTGCAAATCGAGTATCCCGGTTTTCTGGCGTTTCGTTCGCAGTTTATTTCCCTGATTTCAAATGCCAACCAAACCGTTAACGCGGTTTTGGTATCCGCAAGTTCCAATCCGGGATTCAAAATCCGGTTTACGGGGTTCAAAACCCAAAACGGAAAAACAATCGAACGAATCATTCCCGCAAGTTTAACCTATGCGTTTTTTGAACTGACCGTTCCGCAAGAAATCCAATATTCCAAAACGGGAGTTTTTATCCGGCTTGAACAAGGCTCCGACCCGAACGATTGGACAATCCAAAACGTGCAGACTCCGGGCGGAATCATTTTTATGGGAAACGCGTTTTCCCCGCCCGACGGCGAGACAAAAGATTTGGCGTTAAGCAACCTGGTTTCCGCGAACGGCCAATGGACCAAAATCAGCTTTTCGGATTTGGCCTCCGGAACGTATTCGATTGCAGTCGGAGTCAAAACGCGGGCGGATATTGAAAGCAAAAGCAGCCTTAAGCTGCATTTTAACGCGTGGGCCGCTGAAAAAGACAAAACCGAATGGGTAACCTTGCCCGAAGATTTGGCCGCTGCCAATAATTCAAAGCCGCTTTTGTATGCGGATTCGTTTGAACAGCCGGCCATTGTGGGAAGCGTTTTGGACGAATGCATTTTGTCGATTTGCCTGCAGGATTTCCGTGCCAAGGAAACCGCAAATGACCAGTGGCTTTTGTATCCGTTCGAACTGCGCAATAACCGCGAGTATGAATTCCTGTTCAGTGTTTCCAATTCCGGCGAAAACTCCGAACATATTGCATTGTCCGCAGCCAACCAAATTTTAGGAGCCGGCGCGGTTGAAATCCAAATCGGTTCGTACAATGTTGAAACAACCGATGGCGCTTTGCTTTCGGCAGTTGTCAATGATTATGCAACCGCAATGCCGATTGAATTTGATTTGGCAAAGCTTGCCAAAGCCGATATTCGGTTTATTCTCAAAGCGCAGGCAAGCCAGCCCAGCCAAATTGCCCTGAATCTGGCCTTGCAAAGCGGGGGGAAAATAGAAAAAACCGCGGAATTTTTGTCCGCGGGAAACGCGCAATTCCAGGTATCCGTTTCGCCGTCCATCATTCCGGTTTTGACGGAAACGCCGCTGGAAATAACCGTAACCGAAAAAGATTCGCACACACCTGTTTCCGATGCCAGCGTCCTATTGCAAATAATATCTCCGGACAACTCGGATACATCCCAAACCCAATTCACCACTTCGGAGGGAAAAGCAAATTTTTTGATTCCGCAATTATCCGTCCAAAGCAGTTTAAAAATTCAGGTATCCAAAAACGGCTTTGAAACAATCGAACTGGAACAACCGGTAGGTTTAATTGTCCAGTTTGTGCCCGACCATTTGCAAGCCGAACTGGACCTGGCCACCCAGCCCGGTTTTTCCCTTCCGTTTGTTTTGCAAAACCAAAGCAGCCTGAACCTTTTGGGCCAAGGCGCAGAATTATCCGGACCGATTGACGGGGTATTGGATTTGGATCAATTGTCCCAGACATTAAGCCGGTTTAAGGGACTTACCTTAGCCGCCCAAAACTCTGTTAGCGCGGACTTTTTTTCGGTTCAATTGGACCCGAATATTTTTTTGTCCGAAGACAGCGTTTTTGAGACCAGCGCACTCCTTTATTTCAAAACAATCAGTTCAGATCAAAACTTTGTTTTTTCCCTGCCCCTAACCCTGACTGTGCATGCAACACAGGGAATTAACGCGGCCGCTTCCACTTGCCTGACCGTTACCCCCGCGGTTTGGAACGGGGTCTTGCAGCAAAACCAAAGCGCATTATCCGTTACCGTTTCCAACCAATGCGCAAGCGACAATGGAGAAGGAATCGATTTTAATTCCTTGGAAGGCCGCATCGAATGGCCGGGATTTGCTTTGGGCAATGTGGAAATGGAACTGCAAAGCCAAAACAGCGGCGATTCGTCTGCCGTAGTGCTGAAAAAAACCGAATGGCAAACATTGGCGAACAATTTTGCGTTCAATTCCAATGCCACGGCAAACCTGACTTTTACTCCGACCGCGGATACCCTAGGCCAAACCGCGGAATTCAATGTCGTGGTTTCCGGAAAAACCAAAAACGGCCGGCGATTCGTAGCCGCACCGATTGTATCCAAATTATTGATTGCCAACCTTAAAGACTGCCTGATGTTTACCCCAAAGCCGCGGGAAGGAATCGCTATTCCGTTCGGCGGGCAAAATACTTTTTCCGTCGATTCCAGCCAATGCGGCAGCATGATTTTAGACATTGCCTTGTGCAAGGATGACCCCGGCTGCATGGGCGGCGCAAGCAAAGGAAAAATCAATGTAATGCCGTCCGAGTTTTCGCTTTCTCCCGAAACACCCAGCCAAACAGTTACAGTTTCCGGCGGCGACTTGCCCGGCGCCTACGGCATCACGGTTTTTGTCGCCACCCAGCAGCAACCCTTTCAGCCCGTAGCCTTGATAGACGCAGTGGTAGACAACGACCCAGCCAAGCATTTTAGCCTGAACAAATTCGAGTTTTTTGTCAAAAACAAAGGAACCGACTCCGCAACACTCACCAACAATTACGTGTCCAAACCGGTTACGGTTTCGGCTCCCGCCAAAGTCTGGGCTGAGATTGCTGCGCCCGACGAAAACGGTTTAAGCGGAATGCAAGCCGCCGGAGACGGCTTAGACCCCAATGCGATTGCCGCACTTACTCCCGCACTTGCAGAGTCCCGCAACGCGATTCAGCAGCTCGCAAGCCAAGTCGCGGACTCGTTAGATCAAGCCGGAAAATCCGCAGACACTGCAAGCCAGCAAACCAACGATGCCGCGCAAAAAACCAGCGATTCCAAAGACCAGGTATCGGGTGCTTTGGACCAGGCCGGCCAAGGGGTCGGCATGGCTAACATGATAGTAATGGACTGCGCACCATTAACCGCCTGTGCTTCGGGCGCGGTAGTGCTAACAATGTGCCCAACGGCAAAAGCGGATGCCGCCAGGATTTGCGCTTCCGCGCAAAGCCTTTTTGGGGGAATCGCCAATGCCGTTAAAGCGCCTCTTAGTTCAGCAACGGAAGCCATTAAAGGGGCGACCAAAACAATGGGCACGCCGGCTTCAGGGGGTGGCGGTTTTGGCGGTAACTCGGGATTGAATGCGGATACCAAAGCAAGCCAAAAAAGGGCGATTTTTGCTTCAATTGGAACAGGCGGGTTCACTGCAGAGCTACGGCAAACAAGAACCCTTGCCTATTTCCAAGGTACGGGAGATTCGGTAAATTCGACAAGCCAGGCCCAGCAGCAACTTATTCAGGGAAGAGCCGATTCCGCAGTTGCCAGTTCTTCGCAAGCTTCCAATGGAGCGGCTTTGGCAAGCCAGCAGGCGGCCAATTCGTGCCAGAGCAGCAATCAGGCCGCCCAGCAGGACAAGCAGGCACAGGACCAAACAAAGGATTCCTCGCAAAATCAGGCAAGCGGAATCAGCGGGCTGGGACAGAACATTGCACAGGCAGCCATATTTGAAACCAATGTTGCCACGGCGCCTTGTTTGAACACATGGTGCCAGCCGCAAATTATGAAGATGCGCCAGACACTTTATACTTTTAAAGGGCTTCAAACCGCATTGCAGGGCGCTTCACAAACCGCAAAGGATTCGACGGATAACAAAGCCCAGCCCGGCCAGCAGCAGTCCGAACAGGCATCCAAAGCGGCCGCAGGTCTTGCCTGCGAAACCTCCAAGCGCCTGCGCGAATTCGCGGATGCAACTCCCGCCATTTCCAAGGATTCGGGGGATGCCAATGACGAAATCATGCAGAACATCACCAATGCCTCCAACGCGCAGGGCCTGACCGACGGCCTGACCAACGGAATTTACCGCGACGAAATCGTCAGCAACGTATTTTCCGGATATTTAATCAACCTGGTCAATGACGGAAAAGAAATCACGGCAGACAATCCGAAAATAAAAGGAAAATTCAACACCGAACAAGCCAAGGTTTCCAATCATTACAAGGAACAAAAAGTCGGAGTCGTGTTTGAAAATACGGGACTCAAAAACGACCGGCCGGTATACAGCACGGTGACCATCAAAGCCGACCAGCATGATTACGCAGAACCCCAAAGCGTTCCGCTTGGGGAAACCGACTGGGGCGCTTTTCGCCTCGAAAAAATCGGTACCACGACTCCATACGAACAGGAATTCCATTTGAAATTCAATGCAAGCGAAAACGCGGAAAGCGATTTTGGAGTCAATCCGTCGGAGAACCGCTGCGTACAGGGAAGCCTGATTGGTCAGACTACGGCTGAAGCATTGCCAAAAATAAAATTATCATGGAAATGGAGCGACATTTCCGCCGACTTTTGCGATGCCGCAAACCCGAATTACAATTACTGCGATGCCAGCCAGCTGGCCATTGTCGTATCCAAGCGATTGAACAGCCTGCACGAATTTTTAAGCCAAAACCGCGAACTTTCCTGCCCGGAAAATCCCTATGAACCCAAATTGCAAAAGCAGGCCGACGAGCTTAATCCAGTGCTCAGCCAAAACGGAATTGCAACCGTCGGCGTCACAGACCAAACCGTCAAATGCTGGATACTTAAAACCACGGACACATTGGACGGCAGGCCGGCATTGTCCTATTACGTGGAAGCCAATGCAAACAAGGTCCGCTTTACAACCGATGTTCCCGATGTAACCGCTTTGGAATCGCTCTTGAACTTTGACGCTTACCTGATACAAGACGGCTTTTCAACCGACTTTGTAAAAGACTTTTCCGATTATTACACCCAGCTGAATTTTTCGGACACGCCAAGCTTTTTCTTCGACGGTTCCAACGGAGCAAACCAGTTCAAGTTTTTCAGCGGCCAAAAAATTTCATTTCGCCAAAAATTCACGACAGCTAAAACAATGCCGACTAGCGGATTGTACAAAATCAATTTAATCGCGGATTTTACCAAGCAGGACCGCTGGCAATTTTTTGATACTGCCAACAAGCCCAGCGCTGATATTTCGATTGACCTGCTTGCGTTCAAGCAAACCGCCGACAACTCGCCATTTTATTACCTGCCGTTTGACGGACTCGTCGGATTAAACGGAAACCGGTTAAACCGCCAGGGATATGGAACGGCTTTCACAGTATCCGAAAATCAGGTGTTTTTCATTTCCCGAAAAACAGGCATAGCCACGGTTCCCGACAGCGGTTCCGTACCGAATCAAACCGTCAAAATCAACCGCTCCAGTTCGCTTGCGGCGCTCAACTCGCAGCCTTCGCGGCGCGGAATTATTCTGGACGTGCAATCCAAAAACGAAAGCCAAAAACAGCTCGATTTCTCGCCATCCATTGCAACACCCGTTCTCCTCAAAATTTCACAGGCGGCAACGTCAAAACCGTTTTCGGTTTTTTACGACATTCGAAACGCACAAGTCGGGGAAACAACAGGGGACACCTTGGCATTTTGGACCGGAGCAGGAGCCTGCAGGGATTTTTCCGGCAGTATGGTTACGGAAGTATTTTCGGAAAAACCCGACCGCAAAGCCACCAAAAACGACCATTTTGACGCATGGAAAAACGCATACGCCATAGACTGGGAAAAAGCAGCGATTGGCGGAGACGAATACTTAAAAACCGTTTTTTATACTCCCGTCAATTCCGCTTACGCATTAAATTCGCAATCCCAAAACGCGGTCATCGGAACCCCCGATCAGGAATTTCAGCCATCGGTTGATTTGCAGGGAATCCAAAACATGCCGTTTAACCGCAAAGGCCAGACCGAAACCGACCGCATAACCGCACTTGACGACTTATTCAGCCTCGTTGAAAACGGGCAGGTATGCGTCACCAACACGGGGCAGCGCACCCGATTCTGGTGGAACCAAAAAACGCTTTACCAGCAAACCGGAAACACCAATAAAAATATTCAAAACATCGAAGACGGCCTGCAGTCCCTGACCAGCTGCATCGGATAAAACGATTAGATTAAATATTTGTATGCACATATTACAAATATATGGGAAATATAACTTTGGCGGTTTCGGAAGAACTGCATGAAAAAATGAAGAGCCACCCCGAATTCAAATGGAGCGAAGTGGCGCGCAAAGCAATTGAAGAAAAAATTGACGATGCCGATTTAATGGACGACCTTAAGGCGATTCGCCAGGCCGAAAAAGACCAGCAGGAAGGAAAAACGGTTTCGCATAAAGCACTCCTCAAAAAACTGGGGATGTGAATGCCGTTTGAAATCCAGTACTCGCAATTGGCTGTCAAACAGCTCCAAAAACTGGACAAGGCCGCGCAAAAAAACGTGTTAAAACGAATCGAAAAAATAGCCCAAAATCCCGAACTATCCAAGCCGCTTGGAAACGTATTCAAAAACTTTCGAAGCGAACGCATCGGCGGCCTTCGAATCGTTTTTAAAATCCAGTCAAACCTGATTTTGATAGCCAAAATAGCGCCGCGAAAAGAAGCGTACGACCCATGAAAAGAATTTTAAGGATTATTTACTTTTAGTATTGAGTTTTATGGCAGCATCCAAATCGAGCGAATTTGACGCCATCATCGTCGGCGCGGGACCCGGCGGCGCATCCATGGCCATGTACCTGCAAAAGCAGGGCCAAAACGTTTTGCTCCTTGAAAAATCCGAGTTTCCACGCGACAAAATATGCGGAGACGCCATCGGCGTTCGCGCCATGGTCGTTTTGCGCGAACTTGGAATCGCAGACCAGATGGAAGCGCAAAAACACGAAAAAACCTACGGCGTGATTTTTTCCTCTCCCAAAGGCCAGACAGTCCAAATCCAGTTTCCCAACACCGACCCCTCAACCGGAAAAGGCGGATACGTCTGCCGGCGCATGGTATTCGACAATTTTTTGTTTCAAAACGCCAAAAAACGGGTTTTAAACGTCCGCGAAAACATCCAGGTCACGGATTTGATTTGGGAAAACGATTTCGTCGTCGGAGTCAAGGCAATCGATTTGAAAACAAAACAACACTTAGAATTCAAAAGCAAAATCGTAATCGGAGCCGACGGAGCGTCCGGAATCGTCGCAGCCAAACTCGGGCTAAACGCGTCGCTTCCCGAACACGAATGCATCGCGCTTCGCCAGTACTACGAGAACATCGGCGGCTGCACGAACAACATTGAAATCCATTTTGTGGATTCGCTTTTGCCCGGCTATTTCTGGATTTTTCCCCTGGAAAACAACACCGCCAATGTCGGCGTCGGCATGCTCGCCAGCGACATCAAAAAAAAGAAAGTAAAACTGCAGGAATCAATGGATGCGGTCATCAAAAACGACCCGCTCTTTAAGGAACGCTTTGCCAAGGCCAAGGCGATTTCGGACATCAAGGGCTGGCGCCTGCCCTTGGGCTCTTTTCACCGCAAATGCCACGGCAACGGATGGATACTGCTTGGCGACGCGGCGTCCCTAATCGACCCGTTTTCGGGGGAAGGAATCGGCAACTCCATGACCAGCAGCCGAATCGCGGACAAGATTTTGGCAAAAGCGTTTGAAAAAAACGATTTTTCGGAAAACTTTTTGCGGCAATACGACACGGAACTTTGGAAAGAACTCGGCCCCGAACTCAAAACCAGCAGTTATCTGCAGAAGTTGGGAAAAATAAAGCCCCTTTTGAATTTTGTCATCAACAAAGCAAGCAAAAATAAACGGGTGCAAAAAGAAATCTCGGGAATGCTGGCCAACGAAAACGCCAAAAAAGAAATGGCCAACCCGCTGTTTTATTTGAAACTGCTTTTTGCTTGAAACTAAAAACCAACAAAAGTCGAGTACAGAATAACCAATATCCACAAAACAATTATCGTGTCCAATATCATTTGAGTCTTTTCGCTAAAATTTCCTGTTTTTTAACCAAAAAAACGACAAACGGAACCGCGCCCAAAAACAAAATACTCCAAAACCCGGGAGTTTCCCAAAGAGCAATATCTGCTGTTGCTATCAATGAAAATGAACCGGACACAAATCAGATGCAAAAAAGAAGCGATGCCAAAACCAGCAGTTTTCGAATAACCAAATCCAGCCCCTACAAAAAACAGTTCGTTTCAATAAAATGGTATGCTTGGCAAAGCAACCGTGCCTGAAATGCCATTACGAGATGGCCAAAGTTATCCTTCGGGCGGTTAATTTGCGCAAGAAACGCTCCCCGAAGCCGGCGAAAAATAAATCGGAACGATTTTTCAAGTTCAACAAAGGGTGTTCCGCGAAAAGCCAAACAGCGCATCCAGTACGGAGCTGGCTGGGACTCCTAAAAGCCGTGCATGAATACGCCCGATTCTCAAAAAAAAAAGCCGAAAAAACCGCTTGGTACAATCCCCGAAAGGTATATAAAGGAGGAAAATTCTATTTCATGCAACAATTGTTTTTGGTTTCATTCATGAAAAAATACTTAATTGTCCTGTCCGCATTGTTTTTTTTGGCGCTTTTTTCGACTGTTTCCGCGGCAATTGTTGACGTTAATGTCTGGAAATTCGGAGCCCAAACCAACGGCTTTAACGGAAGCGACGCCAACTTCCTGTTTACCGACGCCAACTACCCGTTTTTCAGTTCCTTTCGCGACGGCAATATCCGCGTCGATTTCAACGTTATCCAACAAGCCGCTGCGGGCGCGCACGCGATTCGGATGGACCTAAACTTGGTTCGGCGCATAGGCGGAGGCGCTGGCGCTACCGGAATCGATGACAACACCGTAGTTTTCGTAGACCAAAACATAGGCGCATTCAAACTCCCCGGCAAAAGCATCAACATATGCGACAGCAACAATTTTACAAGCACGGTAAACTGCCGAGTCGACCTTAATATTGGAAAAAACTTTTTGCCCGCCGACGGAAATTATCTTGTACGCATCAGAATTTATGATGTGAATTCCGCCAGCCAGAAAGGAGGCGCGGACGTCAATAAGGATACCAGTACGAGCGCGACGTCAATTGGAATCGACAATACTCCGCCCAGCATAACCTGGGACGGCAACCACGCGACATGGCAGGCAACCGATGCCAATGTCCACCTCAGCTGCTCCGATTACAATGTAACAGGGCAAGACGCCAACAACTCGGGATGCGCAACCGCCCAATTTCGACTCGACACCAACCGCGACTCTTCGATTGCGATGCCTGCTTTTTCAGACTATAACGCCAGCAAAGACCAGAATATTTTTATTGGAATCAACGACGGAAACTACGCGCTGGACTGGAACGTATCCGACCGCGCAGGAAACCGAGCCGTCAGCAATTCACTCATAAGCGGAACCACGGATTATAACCGAACCTACATTCAAATCGACAATACGGTACCTGACGTTAATGTTTGGAAATTCGGAGCCCAAATCAACGGCTTAACCGGAAATGACGCCAATTTCCTGTTTACTGATACCAATTACCCGTTTTTTAGTTTCTTTCGCGATGGCAACATCCGCATCGATTTCAATGTTTTTCAAGCTGATTCCAATGGACAGCGCGGATTGCTCCTTGATGTTAATTTGGTTCGGCGCATAGGCGGAGGCGCTGGCGCTACCGGAATCGATGACAACACCGTAGTTTTCGTAGACCAAAACATTGGCGCATTCAAACTCCCCGGCAAAAGCATCAACATATGCGACAGCAATTCTTTCTCGTCCCGGGTAAACTGCCGAATCGACCTAAACATCCACAAAAACTTTTTGCCCGCCGACGGAAACTATTGGATTCGCATGCGAATTTATGAGGGAGACAAGGCCAACCTAAAGGGAAATGCAAACACGGACAGGAATACAAGCAACCTATCCATCGGAGTCGACAACACTCCACCCAGCATAACCTGGGACGGCAACCACGCAATCTGGCAGGCAACCAACGCTAATGCCCACCTCAGCTGCTCCGATTACAACGCAACCGGACAAGACGCCAACAACTCGGGATGCGCAACCGCCCAATTCCGACGCGACACTGACCCAACATATTTAATCGCAATGCCAACGGCATTTTCAGACTATAACTCCGGCACGGACAGTAATATTTCTATTAGAACCGACGGAAACTACGCACTGGACTGGAACGTATCCGACCGCGCCGGAAACCGGGCCGTCAGCAATTCACTCATAAGCGGAACCACGGATTATAACCGAACGTATGTTCAACTCGCCAAAACCGACGTGAATATCTGGCAGTACAACAGCAATAACCAAGACACTAATTACCTGGAAAACGCGAATTACCCTGTCTTTTCCTATGTGCGCGACAAAAACATCCAAATTGATTTTAATATCAGCAACACGGTTGGCACGGGAATCGACACCAACCGCTTATTACTGGACCTTAATTATTCCAGCCTTCCAATCTGGGAAACCGGAACCTCCATTGTAAAAGACTTAAACCTTCACTCCCTGACCAATGTTGGTTCATACCGGTGTGCAGACATCAACTTCCAAGATCAGACTTCCTGTTCCGTTGACTGGAATATCAGCGGAGTAACCGACGGAAACTATTACATTCAAATTAACGTCCACGGCGACGGCAACATCGGACCCGACACGTCAAGCCGAACCATCGGAATCGACAACACGGGTCCGACGGTAAATATTACTACGACCAATGGTTCAACCAGCACCGAAACAAGTTCAATCAACATTTTGTTCACCGGAAGCGATGCGGGCGCGGGCATTAAAAACTATTGGATTTCCACGGACAATTCAACGTTTACCAGTAACGGAACCAGCACCACAGCCAGTTTTGCCATTCCATTAAATGACCGCCCCTTTTCACGCATCTATTATATCAAAGGCACGGACAAAGCTGACAACAATAGCAGCACGCAAAGCGTAAGCATTACCTATGTTACATCCGGCGGCGGAGGTAGCGGAGGAGGCAGCGGCGGCGGTTCATCTGGTGGTGGAGGTTCCGGCGACAACACAACAGGACCTGAAACCCAAACCGTTTCCGGCGGCACCGCGGGCGAACCGGTCAGTATTATGTTCCAAAACGCCGGCAATTCGGTTTTCGAAATTATTTTAGCCACAGGCCAAGGAATTTCCAGCGGAGCCAACATTACAGTGGACAGCAACACTTCGGCCCCGACAGGAGCACCGGCATTTGAAGGATTAGAATCGTTTAAGTTTATTCAAATTATCCCTCATAATATTTCAACTGCCGCGCAAGAAAACGCCAAAATCCGCTTTTCGGTTTCCAAAGCATGGCTCGCTCAAAACAATATTCTGCTCGGAAGCGTCAAACTCAATCGTTATCACAACGGAGTCTGGGAAAGCCTAGCCACGACGCATATTTCAAGCGACGCCGACAATGAAAATTTTGAAGCAACTACCCCCGGCTTTTCGGTCTTTGCGATTACCGGAAAAAAACTCGAAACCACCGCGTCAACACCGCCGGAAACTCCCCCAGCCACGCCGCCCGCAACGCCACCGGCAACGCCGCCTGCGGCACCACCCGTGGAACCAGTCTCTGCCAATAATTTCCTTTTAATCGTCGGTTTGGTTGTCATTGTCCTGATTGGCGGGTTCTTTTTTGTACGCAAAAAGAAAAAATAAGCGCTAAAACAGCCTAATGTCCACCGCAGCAATCCGGCTAAAAAAGCGGTTTTTCTCGTTTCTTTAAAAAAACTTCCTTCTTTTTTTATCGCATGACCGATGCATTCGACGTGTTAATCATAGGTGCGGGGCCTGCGGGCGGAAACGCCGGACGCAACGCCGCCGAACTCGGATTAAAAACAGCGATTTTGGAAGAGCATAAAACCGTCGGGGAACCCGTGCACTGCGGGGAATGCCTTTCGCAATTGGCTTTGGAACGCCAGAATTTGAAGATTCCGGACAAAGCGATTAGTATCCCGGTGAAAGGAGTGCGCGTAATTTTTCCCAATGAAAAATCCTGCACAGTAACCGAACCCGGATTTGTTTTGGAAAAGCATTTGTTTGAGCAGTGGCTTGCAAACGAAGCGCAAAAAAAAGGCGCGGAACTATTGCTGGATCACAAGGCCTTGGATTTGAAACGCGAAAACGGATTATGGAAAATCCAAACCAACCACGGGGAACTTTCGGCCAAAATCGTTATTGATGCCTCGGGAATACAAAGCATCGCTTCCCGAAAACTCGGATTGAATCGCCGGTTTGAAAGCGTAATCGGAATCCAGCACGAAATAAGGGAAATTCCAAGCGACGACTATTTGGATTTTTTTTTATGGCCGGAATTCGCTCCGCAGGGTTACTGCTGGAGCATTCCCAAAAGCCACAACCGCGCGAACGTGGGGCTTGTGACCGGCCAAAAAAACAGGGCCAAGGAATTCTGCGACGCATTTGTAAAGCGCAGGAAATGGGAGAACAAAACAATCGTGAAAACATTCGGCGGATTAATCCCTTCTTCGGGGCCCTTGCCCAAAACGTATTTTGACGGGTTGATGCTTATCGGGGATGCCGCGGGATTCACCTCTCCCCTGTTTGAGGGCGGAACGCATTTGGGGCTCGCGAGCGGAAACTTCGCTGCGCAGGTCGCGGCAAAAGCGATTGGAAAAAATAATTGGGGCAGCGGCGCCCTTTGGGAATATGAACAATTGTGGAAAAAAGAATTTCCCGCATACCATTCGCTCATGAAAGGAAAAAAAGCGCTGTATGATTTTTCAGGCGAAGAACTAAACCAGATGGCCCTCCTTTTGCCAAAAGAAATTGGAAACATGGGGGTGGCGGATTACGCAAGCGTCGGGCTCAAACTATTCGGAAAATACCCCAGACTGGTTTCCAAGGGAATCATGGACGCATTCCAAGCGTTTAAATATTCGCGCGCAAAATATTACGGCTGGTGAAAAAATGAAACTGACCTGCACAAAAAAAGAAAAAAATAAGGAGGGAAAAAAATGACATTCGAATTGCCAAAATTGCCCTATGCATACAACGCGCTTGAGCCTTACATGGACGAACAGACCATGCGTATTCACCACGACAAGCATCACCAGGCGTACCTGGAAAAGACCAATTCCTTGCTCGTGGGAAGAAAAGAACTCGAAAACAAGTCCATCGAGGAAATCCTTTCCAACCTTGAAAAGATTCCCGCGGACATCCGAACCGCCTTGAAAAACCAGGGCGGAGGATACGCGAATCATTCCCTGTTCTGGGAATTCATGGCCCCGAACGCGGGCGGAAAACCAAAAGGAGAACTAGCCAAAAAAATCGACGAAACCTTCGGAACATTTCAAGAGTTTCAGAAAAAATTCTCGGAGGTCGCATTAAACCAGTTCGGTTCAGGTTGGGCCTGGCTGGCCTTAAACCGCGGAAAACTTGAAGTGTTCAATTTGCCGAACCAAGATTCGCCATGGTCCGTGGGGAAAAAGCCCTTGCTCTGCCTCGATGTGTGGGAACATAGTTATTATTTGCTGTATAACCAGCGGAGAGCAGACTATGTGAACGCATGGTGGAACATTGTGAACTGGAAAAAAGCTGAAGAATTATTCCAAAAAGCGAAGTAAGCCGCATTTTTTTTCTTTTCTTTTTTGAATCAGCGGCCAAGGCGATGCTGGGTTCTGTGTGGCCGGATTCCAATAGGGAGCCGTTGGCTGCGAACCAATGCCCGCCGTGCGAATCGTCTTTTTCCCGCCAAATCTTTTGGCAGTTTTGGGCCAACCGGCCGAACCGGCCTGCGGCCAATAGAATAGCCCGCTGCAAGGCCGCCAAGTCCTGCAAGGATTGAAGCGGACAAGGCATAATGTTTCCACCAATTACGGGAGTTATTAACGCGGAATAATTCCTGCGCCTGTTTTTGGAAAGCGGGATTTTCATTAAGCCAGATTCTGACTTTAAGGTTTAAATCGTTAATATCTTCATTGCTCAGGCGGTTCTGCAGGCGAAGAGCAGCCTCTTCCAAGGAAGAAGCGGTCTTGATTTCGTGGTTTACAACATTATCACTTGTCAGCTTTTGCCGGATTTGCTCGCGTAACAGATTCTTCCACAGGAAAACAACAAGCTCGGGCTCTTCCATTGGAATTTTATCCGTGCTAACGGAGAATGTTTTTGCGGGCTCTGCTTCTTTGGTCGTGGCGCGGCCGATTCCAAAGCCCAAAAAGGCGGCCGCAAGGCCGAGCGCAATGGGGGCTGAAAAACGCGCTGGCCTTTTGGTTGGTTTCATAAAATCCATTAGAATGAACGCTTATGGGGTATAAAAAGCTGGCGAAGCCCAGATAGAAACGCTAAAAAACGCTCTTTTTTGGCTCTACCTCACCAACCAACAACTGAAACAAAGCCAACCGCCAAGGAGAAATCTTTTTATAGCCAAAGCATGTACTACTCACTTGGTGGAATTCCTTTGAACAGCACCCTAATACCAGCAATAATAATAGTAATAGCGGCCTTGGCTTTCACCAGTTTTTTTTCTTATTATCAACTCAACGGAATCGGACTAGGAACCGCCAACAATTCAATTCAAAAAAACCTCTCCGAAACAGGAGTTGCTAGTAATTCAATCCAAAAAAGCCTCTCCGAAACATGCACAGTTCAAACCGGTTCTTTGGAAAGCCCAGTCGAAATCGAATTGTCCACGGTATTCAATACGCCTATTGGAAACCAGAACAAGTGCCAACAAGTCGCACAGGAACAAAAACAACAAATTACTTTCTTGCTATGCGCCAACAATAAAAACACCAGTTGGTATGATTTGTATTGGAGCAACGAAAAAACCGAAACCAGCCAAAACATAAACTGCGCTCAATTCATTCCACTCGTGCAACCGCCTTCTGCGCAAGAAACCGCGGCTGATAAAACAAATACTTCTGCTATTGGAACACAAACTACTGATGAGCAACCGACTGAACTTCCAGATAATTTCCAAGGAAAAAAGGTTACAAAAATCTCCAACGACCAAATTTTTGCTATTGGAGCACAAACCCTGAATGGGCAACTGATTAAACTTCCGGACACTTTCCAAGGAAAAACTGTCGTAAAAACTTCCGACGGCCAAAAAGACCATATTCAAGGAAGATTTATTGTCAAGTTTGGGGAAAATGCAGACCGAGAACAGCAAATCCTACACGTGCTTAACGCCAGAGTTGAAAAAGAAATCCCGCAACTTGGCGTCAAAATAATTCAAATACCATCGGCGCCGAACGAACTTGCCGTTTTGAATGCTTTGCAACAAACCGAAGGAGTCGAATTCGCGGAATTTGATGAACTCGTGAGGCCCGATTTAATTCCAAATGACCCTTTGTATAGTGGTCAGTGGGGGCTGCAATCAACTGGTGGCATTAATGCCCCTCCGGCGTGGGATATTTCGACCGGCAGTCCAAATGTCATCATTGCGATTCTGGATTCGGGTGCTGACGCTACGCATGAAGACCTTGCGGCAAAAGTGATTTCCGGCTGGAACTTTTATAACAACAACTCGAACACCACTGATTTATCGGGTCATGGCACGGCTGTTGCCGGCGTCGCCGCCGCTTCGTCAAACAATAGCATCGGCGTTGCCTCAGTCGCCTGGGGCTCCAAGATTATGCCAATTAAAGTTACTGACGAAAACGGCTTTGGGGTTACTTCCCTGTTCGTGCAGGGACTCGTTTGGGCAGCGGACCATAACGCCAGGGTGGCCAACATTTCATTCACTGTCAGCGGTAACCAATCAATCAGAATTAGTGCTGAATACTTCCAAGCCAAGGGCGGGATTGTGGTTACTTCCGCCGGCAACACTTATGGGCCTTCCGGTTATTCTGAGGAACCTTACTTTCTCACGGTCGGCGCGACATATTCCGACGGGACAAAAGCCCCCTATTCAACCTACGGCGCCAATGTAGACCTCGCTGCGCCAGGTACTGCCACAACTACGAGTCGTGGAGGGGGTTATGGGGGCGCATCTGGCACCTCGATGTCCGCGCCGTACGTTGCGGGCGTAGCGGCCCTTTTGCTGTCGAAAAATCCGGGACTTACCCCAAAACAGGTTGAAGACATACTTAAGCACTTTGCAACCGACCTTGGCCAGGCTGGCTATGATGAGAGCTTTGGATGGGGGCGCGTGAATGCTGGCCAAGCCCTGGCGAATTGGAACGGCACGGGCGTAGCGCCACCCGCTCCACTCTTGGGTTTTCCTGCAAACGGAAGCACACAGACTAGCCTAACCCATTATGACTTTAACTGGTTCAATGTCACTGACCCAACCGGCGTAACATACCGGCTTCAAATAGACAATAACGGCAGTTCCTTTCTTTCTCCAGAAGTGGATGTCAACACAACCAACACGAGTTCCTATATGAGCTTTGCCATTGCGCTGCCAGCGGGAACGTATTCCTGGCGCGTGCGCGCAACGGATGGCGCAAACAATGCGGGCGTTTGGAGCAGTGTACGAACAGTAACCAATTCACCTACCGATACCCAGGCACCCACTATCCCCATCCTATTAAATCCCTCCAATGGAGGCAGCACCCAGGATTATACTCCTGCTTTTGACTGGAACGATTCCAACGACCAGTACCCCTACCAAGTCCAATACCAACTCCAAGTGGACAACAGCGGTTCAAGCTTTCCCTCCCCGGAAATCAATATTACAACCTGGAATATGTACCGATCGTACTACACGCCCACCGAACCGCTTTCGGTTGGAACCTATTCTTGGAGAGTAAGGGCTTTTGACGCTTCCGGAAATTACAGCGCCTGGAGTTCCGTTTTCACTTTTACCATTACGCCCGATACAACGCCGCCGCCCGCGCCAACTCCGCAATACCCAACCAATGGAAGCGTAACACAATCAGTTTACAATACCTATCAGTGGACCCAAGTGACGGACAACGCAAATGTGGTAACGTATCAGTTCCAACTCGACAACAGCACATCCGCTTTTCCATCGCCGGAAATTGACCTTTCGGGCCATTCTGATAATTTCGCAGACTATCCAGACACTCTTTATTATTATCACAACCCCGGAACTTATTATTGGCGGGCACGGGCAACGGACCAAGCGGGAAATGTAGGCGCCTGGAGCTCGGTCTGGAATGTTACGGTCGCGCCAGATACAACGCCGCCGCCTGCACCAGCATTGCTTTCGCCTCCGAATGGAAATATCACGACCAACACAACCCCGTGGTTTGACTGGTCCAATGTAAACGATTTTAACAATGTCAATAATTTTATCAGTTATGAAATTCAAATAGACAATAGCGGCCCAAGCTTTCCCTCGCCCGAAACCAGCAAGCGGGTTTTATCTTCGGATTATACACCCTACCCGCCTTTTGTTTCGGGGAGTTATTGGTGGAGGGTTCGAGCATTCGATTGCGTGATTCCACCCAATGCAAGTCCATGGTCCACGGTCTACTCGTTCACGATTTCCAGCACCGCTGTATTTTATCGATTAACAGTCACAAAATCCGGAACCGGCACTGGACTTGTTTATTCAGGAACCCCTAGTGGAATTGACATTTGGTGCGGTTCAACGTGCTCTGCGTTATTCGAGCCCGGAACTCTGGTTAACTTATACGAAACGCCAGACACGAACTCGGCATTTTCAAGTTGGAGCGGGGGATGCACAGGAACAGGGGAATACTGTACGGCCACAATGGACGCAAACAAAACAGTCAACGCCACATTCAACAGCACTGGCCCAACTCCCACCTATTCTTTGAGCGTAACAAAATCCGGAACAGGAACTGGAACCGTTGCTTCCACTCCGGGTGGAATTGATTGCGGTTCAACATGTTCCGCACCATTCAGTTCAGGAACTTTGGTTACCTTAACCGCAACGCCAAACGCGGGTTCGGCATTTTCAAGTTGGAGCGGAGCATGCACAGGAACCGGAAACCCATGCACGGTCACAATGGATGTAAACAAAACAACCAACGCAACATTCACCCTAGACACCAGTCCGCCAACAGTTTCAATCACTTCTCCAACAAACGGAGCAACAGTAACCGGAACAATTAATATTAATGCAAACGCAAGCGACAACATCGGAGTAACAAGAGTAGACTTTTATCGAGACACCAACCTAATCGGAACCGACACCAATTCCCCCTATTCAATTTCATGGGACACTACTTCAGTGAGCAATGGCCAATATAGTTTAACCGCCAAGGCCTTCGACGCAGCCGACAACAATGCAACCAGCACACCCGTCACGGTAACAGTAAACAACATCATCACCTATTCTTTGAGTGTATCCAAATCCGGAACCGGAGCAGGAACCATAACCTCCTCTCCTTCCGGAATAAACTGCGGAACAACCTGCACAACAAACTTTCCAATTAACACCACCGTAACACTAACCGCCACACCAGAAACCGGTTCGATACTCAGAAACTGGACTGGAGCATGCGAAGAACTATTATGCGGCAACGGCACAATTGATCCAGGAGAACAATGCGATGACGGAGGAATATGCACCTGCCAAGAAGGCGGAAGTACAGAAAACTGTCCACCAACCTTTGCACCAGTTCATTGCACCACCAACGGCAATCAATGTTCCCTCGGAACCGGATACTACTGTAAAACATATTCCGGAGACGGCTGCGATGCTTATTGTCAGATTGAACCAAATAAAATTGAACCAAGCGAACCAACAACAACCTGCACAATTAAAATGACACAAAACAAAAACAGCAACGCCACATTCAACGACATCCAAAACCCAACCACCAGCATTACCTCTCCAACAAACGAGGCAACCGTCTCCGGAACCATCAACATCAACGCAAACGCAAGCGACAACATCGGAATAACAAAAGTAGAATTCTACTACGGAACAACACTAATCGGAACCGACACCAACGCCCCCTACTCAATACCATGGAACACCACAACAATAACCAATGGCTCATACTCACTAACCAGCGTTGCCTACGACCTCGCAGACAACACCGGAACCTCAACACCAATCACAATAACAGTCAACAACGATACAACCGGACCAGCACTAACAATCACAACCCCCCAAAACGGCATCACTCTACCCCCCAGCGGAACCATCGACATCAGCGCCACAGCAACCGACCCCAGCGGAATCAACAAAATCGAACTATATGCCAACACCACTCTGATAAAAACCTGCCTAGGAAGCCCCACCACCACAAACCTAACCTGCACAAAAAACAACCAAAACGTCAACATCTTCCCAAGCGGAACAAACACCATCACAGCCAAAAGCTGGGACAACAGCGCAAACCAAAACCAAACAACCACCAGCATCACGGTTTACAAACCATAAAAAAACGATTTTCTAGCCAAAAACTTCCAGGATTCAGCCAACCGACAACTGGAACAAAACCCTTGCAAGCGGAACGAAAAACCAATAAAAAGAGTTTTCCGGTTGTTTTGGTAATGCGCTCCAATCCAAAAGCGATTCTGGAAAAACTGAAACAGCAGTATCCCAAACCCGCGGTTTTTTTGAAACACGCAAACCCGCTTGAACTATTGGTCGCAACTATTTTGTCCGCCCAATGCACGGATGCGCAGGTGAACCGAATCACGAAAAAACTGTTTCAGAAATACCGGAAACTGGAAGATTATGTGAACGCAAATCCGCGGACGTTTGAAAAAGAAATCAAAAGCACGGGTTTTTTCCGCCAAAAAACAAAAAACATCTTGGCGGCGGCCAAAAAAATCAAAAAAGAATTTAATGGAAAAGTTCCGAACACCATGAACAAACTTCTCACACTTCCGGGAGTCGGAAGAAAAACCGCGAACATCGTACTAAGCCGGGGATTCGGAAAAAACGAGGGAATCGCGGTGGACACGCATGTCAAGCGCTTAAGCCTGCGTTTGGGTCTTTCAAAAAATACAATACCGGAAAAAATCGAAACCGATTTAATGAAACTGGCCTTGCCCGGTGAATATGCTTGGCTGTCAAGCGCCTTGATTTTGCACGGCCGCAAAACCTGCCGCGCGCGAAACCCGGCCTGCGTCCACTGCTTTCTGAACAAAGCCTGTCCTTCGGCGTTCACCTTTAGTCCAACCAACCAAACCCATAAATTCTTGCGAATTCAACAATAAGGTATGAGACTCCGAAAACCAACCAATCGAATTCCCACCCAAACAGGTCGACCTTCCACCCATTCCATTCGGCCCACGATTCGAACGTTTGGCACGTCCAGCCGGGCATCCATCCGGCCAATCGGACCCCCGCTTGGACCGATACAACCGACGCACCCTTCAACTCCGAAAAGGCCGTATGACCCAAAAAGAGACCGGCCCGATACTCCGCCCAGACCAAAACCAGACCCAAAACAGCCGCCAAAGCCCAAAAAAGGACATGAAATCGACGTTGATGCCTAATTTTGACCAAACGCTTGTTTTTTAATCGTTTTATCGGAAAAATCGAGTATGATAGAGATACTATTAGGACTATCGATTGTGGCCATTTTTGTGTACTTGTGGAAGTACTATAAGCACTAAAAAGAGGGAAACCATGGCTTTTTTGGACAACATCATCAAAACCATCACAGGAACAGTCCGCACCGTAGTCGCATTCATGTTTTTTGTTTTCACAGCCGGAATGCTGTTCGGCCTGTTCTTATCGCACAGTTCGCACCCTGAAATCTTATTTGTGCCCCCGATTTTGGGACTGCTCGCGTTCTACAACGAAACGATTGCGATTCTCATCCTGATTTTGATTGTGGTTGTATTTTTTATTTAGCCGACTGCTACATAATACACGCGGATTGGTTTTGAAATTGCATCCAAAAAAAAGATTGGGCGGATTTTTGAGTGTTTAGTCGAAATCAGCCACGACAATTGAGGAACTTTTAAAACCCTTTTGGTTGATTAATTATTAGAATTGTGTTTGCCGAGCCAAGGCTTTCGCTTTGGCGTTTTTCACAGGGTTTTTGTTTGGCGGTGTTGTATTGGCGTTTAGTCTGATGGATAATGAATTGGTTCCTTTTCACGAAATTGTTCCGGAAGAAGAAGCAGCTCAAGTTCTGGCCAAATTAGGGGTTTCTAAAGACCAATTGCCCGTAATTTTGCCCGATGACCCGGTAGCACAGGAACTGCAGGCCAAAAGCGGAGACTTGCTCCGAATTTACCGCAAAAGCCCGACTGCCGGACAAACGATTTATTACCGGGTGGTCGAGTGACGGCTGAAAAAGAAACCGTAAATTACTGGCCGCTCGTCGAATCTTATTTTCACGACAAGAGCTTTGCCAAACAGGAAATCGATTCGTTCAACCAATTCATCGACCAAAAATTAAGCGAAATCGTAGAAGAAAACAAAACCATTGTCCCCAAAATCGAGGAAGTCAAGCTTGAAGTCAGCAACATTGAAATTGAGCGGCCGCGCATCATCGAAGCGGACGGTTCGCCGCGCGCCAAATTCACGCCGATGGAAGCGCGCATCAGAAACCGCACCTATTCAAGCCCTGTTTTTTTAACCATGAAATTATTGCGCCGAGACGTCGAACAGGACGTCAAAAAAGCGTATATCGGCGAAATGCCGATTATGGTCAAATCGAACCGCTGCTGGCTTTCCGGCCTCTCTGCGGAAGAACTTATCGAAGCCGGCGAAGACCCGATGGACTTTGGCGGATATTTTATCGTCAACGGAAGCGAAAAAGCCCTGATGACACAGGAAGTTTTGGCTTCCGACCGCGTAATCTTGTCAGAAAAAGCGGACGAAAGCATTTCAGCCGAAGTCATTTCAACGCGCGGCGCATTCAAGGGGCGCGTCCGCATTTCGCGCACCACCGACGGACTGCTCGGCGTAACATTTCCCGCGTCCCCGAAAAAATTGCGATTATTTGTCTTGCTAAAAGCCTTGGGCCTGAAAACCAAGCGCGAAATCATGGACGCGTTTCCAAACGAAGCCCAAATCCAAAACGACGTTTTGGTGAATCTGGAAAACACGCCGGTCAAGGACCAGGAAGAAGCGCTCGACCGCATCGGAAAATTCGTCGCTCCTGGCCAAGTCATCGATTATCGCCTGCGCCGCGCACAGGAAGTAATCGACGCGTTCTTGTTGCCCCACATCGGCCAAAAACCCGAAGACCGCCTCGCCAAAGCGTATTACCTCGCAACGATGGCCACCAAAGCCGTCGAGCGCGCGTACCATTTGCGCCAGGAAGACGACAAGGACCATTACGCGAACAAGCGCCTTGAACTTTCGGGAAAATTAATGGAGCACCTGTTTCGCTACGCTTTCAAATATTTCATCAAGGACCTGACGTTTCAAATCGACCGGACCATTACCCGCCGGCGCAAACTAAACATCAATACCGTCGTGCGGCCGGGCGCGATTACCGAAAGAATCCGCTTTGCCATGAGCACGGGAAACTGGATCGGCAGGGCAACGGGAGTCGCCAAATTCATGGACCGGACCAATTACCTGGCACCGCTAACCGACCTGAGAAAAGTCAAGTCCCCGCTGGACAAAAACCGCGAATTATACGAGGCCCGCGACGTGCACGGAACGCACTGGGGACGATTATGCCCGATTGAAACTCCGGACGGCCCACAATGCGGCTTAGTAAAAAATCTCGCGTTGCTGTCCGAAGTCACGATTGAAACCAGCGAAGACCCAGTCGAGAAAATGCTGTATAAAATGGGAGTCAAGCTCAAAAAAATTTAAAACAAGCAAATATTTTAAAAAATTAAAAAATAAAGCAGATTAAAAATTTTTAAACGAAATAAAAACCGGAAAGTGAATAGCCCCGCGGCAAGAGTGCGGGGTATTCACGATAAAAATAAAAAAACGCTTAAAAAAACCCGAACAAAAAAATGAATTAAAATTTTAAAAAGAAGGAAATGAAATGGCAATCCAGGGAAAAGTGTATATCAACGGACGATTAATCGGCTTTCATCCCGACGTTGAAAAACTCGGCAAAGACCTTATTTTGAGCCGGCGCGAAGGAAAAATCTTAAGTCAGGTTAACATCGCTTATCACGATGACACCAACGAAGTGTACATCAATACTGACGCGGGCCGCGTGCAACGGCCGCTAATCGTCGCCAAGAACGGAAAGCCCGCGGTTACCAAAGAAATCGTCAGGCAGGTTCAGGACGGAAAACTGACATGGAACAATCTCGTCGAACAGGGGCTGGTCGAATACTTAGATGCGGAAGAAGAAGAAAACGCCTATGTTGCCACCAACGAAGACGATATTACAGGCGAGCACACGCACGTGGAAATCCACGGCGTTGCCATGCTCAGTGCCGTCACGGGAATGATTCCGTATCTGGAGCACAACTTGGCTGGAAAATCGCTTCACGGCGCCAAAATGTTCAAGCAGGCGATTGGAATCGGAGCCGTCAACCAAACCATCCGGACCGACACGGAAAGCTACCTGCTGCAATACCCGCAAAAAAACCTGGTTTCCACCAAAGTCATGGACTTATTGAAAATGCAGGAACGCCCCCAGGTGCAAAATATGGTCGTTGCGATTTTGTCTTACCGCGGCTACAATATGCTGGATGCCGTAATCGTCAACAAAGGCTCGGTTGACCGCGGCTTGGGGCGCGCGTTTTATTTCCGCAATTACGAATCGTTTGAAAACCGGTATCCCGGCGGACAGCGCGACCGCTTTGAAAAGCCGACGGATGAAACCGTCGGATATTTCGGGGATGATTATTACAAAAACGTCGGAGACGACGGCTTGGTCGAACTGGAAACATTTGTCAAAGACCGCGACATTATCATCGGCAAAACAAGTCCCCCGCGCTTTCTGGAAGAAATGAACGAATTCGGAGTCGTAAAAGAAAAACGCCGCGAAAGCTCGGTCACCACGCGCAAGGGAAAACCCGGATTCGTGGACACCGTTGTTGTCACGGAAGACGAAAGCGGAAACAAGCTCGCCAAAGTAAAAGTGCGCAGCGAAATGATTCCGGAAACCGGCGACAAGTTCAGCTCGCGCCACGGGCAAAAAGGAGTCATCGGAGCCGTTGTTGCCGAAGAAGACATGCCGTTTACCGAACAGGGAATAAAACCAGACCTTATTCTGAATCCCCACTCCGTGCCAAGCCGAATGACCGTCGGCCACCTGCTGGAAATGCTGTCCGGAAAAGCCATCAGTTTAAGCGGCGAAAATCAGGACGGAACGCCGTTTGACTCGGTTTCCTACGAAGACCTCAAAAAAATAATGCACCAGCAGGGATTCCGAAGCGATGGAAAAGAAACATTTTATGACGGCGTCACAGGCCAAAGGCTCGAATGCGAAATCTTTGCCGGAGTCGTCGGATACCGAAGATTATTCCACATGGTGGCCCACAAAATGCAGGCCCGAAGCCGCGGACCAGTGCAGATTTTGACGCGCCAGCCGACCGAAGGAAAGGAAAAGGAAGGCGGATTGCGGTTCGGGGAAATGGAAGGCGAAACCCTCGTCGGCCACGGCACAGCCATGCTGTTGCAGGAAAAATTCATCGATGATTCGGACAAAACAACCGAACTGGTCTGCGAAAAATGCGGCGTCATCGCGATTAACGACCAGATTCGGAACAAAAAATACTGCCAATTATGCAACGGTTCGCGCGTTTACCCCGTTGAAATGGCGTACGGCTTCAAATTATTGCTGGACGAACTCAAGGCGCTTGGAATTTTCCCGCGCCTTGTTATTTCCGACCGCGTTGAAATTTCGGGCCAAAAAAAACAGGAAATTGTGCTGGTGCCCCCCACGCAAGTCGTCGCACCGGAACCGGAGAAAAAGGTGAATTAAAATGCTGATGAAAAAAATCACCGCCGTTGAATTCAACGTGCTGAGCCCGGAAATGATACGCAAAATGAGCGCGATGGAAGTCAAGACTCCCGAAACCTACGACAAGGACGGCTACCCGATGGAAGGCGGATTAATGGACCCACATCTCGGCGTCATTAATCCCGGGCTTCGCTGCAAGACCTGCGGGCAAAAAATGAAGGATTGCCCCGGCCACTTTGGCGGGCTCGAACTCGTGCGGCCCGTCATTCACGCGGAATTCGGCAAGCGCGTCGAAGACCTGATGCAAACCACCTGCCAGCACTGCGGACGCATTCCGATTTCGGACGACAAGCTCGAAGAAGCGCGGCCATTGGCCAAAAAAGACTCCGGAGACGTTTTCAAAAAAATTCTGGCCAAAACCAAAAAAATCAAAACCTGCCCGCACTGCAAAACCGAACGGTTGGCAGTCATGCTGGACAAGCCGACGAATTTTTACGTGAACAACGAGCGCATTTACCCGAGCCAAATCCGCGAATGGATTGAAAAAATTCCCGAAAAAGACCTGCAATTATTGGGCTACAAAACGGATTTGGTGCGGCCCGAATGGTTCATTTTAACCGTCATGCCGATTCCGCCGATTACGATTCGCCCCTCGATTACTTTGGAAAGCGGATTAAAAAGCGAAGACGACCTGACGCACAAACTCGTGGATATTATCCGCATTAACCAGCGATTAAAAGACAACATCGAAGCCGGCGCTCCGCAGCTTATCATCGAAGACCTGTGGGACTTATTGCAATATCACGTGACCACCTACTTTGACAACAACACCGCGGGAGTTCCACCCGCCAAGCACCGCTCCGGACGCGCTTTGCGAACCATTGTCCAGCGATTAAAAGGAAAAAAAGGAAGATTTCGCCACAACCTGACCGGAAAACGCGTAAACTTTGCGGCCCGCTCCTCGATTTCACCCGACCCGTTCATTTCGATTAACGAAGTCGGAGTTCCGCAGGCCATTGCCAAAGACCTGACGGTTCAGGAATACGTTACGGACTGGAACAAAAAATCAATCGGCGATTTAATCAAAAAAACCGACAAAGTCATTTATCTTGTACGGCCGACCGGCGCCAGAAAACGCATTACGGATGCCAACAAGGACGAAGCCGTTGCCGAACTGGATATCGGATTCAAAATCGAACGCGAATTAATGGACGGCGACATCGTGCTGTTCAACCGCCAGCCTTCTTTGCACCGATTATCCATGATGGCGCATTATGCCCGCATTATGCCCGGCAAAACTTTTCGCATCAATCCGATTGTATGCGTGAGCGGCGAAACCCAAGTATCTTTGGATTGCGGAACACCCGTTCCAATTAAGGAACTGGAAAATAATTGGGTTCAAGAAGAAATTGAAACCTGCAATCAAAATGATGGGCGCGTTTTAACCACGGAACTGGAACGATTCTGGGCGGTTTCTCCGAAAAAACTGGGAAAAAAGTGTTATAAAATAACCACGCAAGAAACCCAGCGATGCGTTCAGGTTACGGGCGACCACCCGTTTTACACGGAGAATGGAATCGAAACTGCAGAACAGCTTGCTTTAGGAAGGCGCGTTATGGTTCAACCTTCGGATTACCCACCCCTTCAAAAAACCGGACAAATTCTTTTTACCGAAAAGGACATGGTTGCGCTTTGCCCGAAAAAAACCTATGTGAAGAGCCTTGTCAAAAAAATAAAAGAAAAACAATTGTTTGATTTGACGCTGGATAATCCAAAAAGCCGCGTCTTGGCAAGATTGCTGGGTCACCTGCTGGGGGACGGAACGTTCATAATGAAAAAGTGGGTGGCGCGGGCAATTTTCCGGGGCGAAGAAAGCGACCTCCAGGAAATCCAGAAGGACATTCAGCGCCTTGGATTCCAAACCGAAAAAATAAAAACTGTCCGAAACAGGGTTTCCATCCATTCCGCAAAACAAGGAATGCTCACTTTCGAAGGGGAAGGTTCTTTCTTTGAGGTACGGAACAAGGCCCTTTGCTCCGTTCTCCTGCTTTTAGGCGCACCAAACGGAGACAAGGTAACCCAAGAAACCCGCATTCCCGAATGGATTTTACGCGCGCCTCTTTTTATCAAGCGCGAATTTTTGGCAGCCTATTTCGGATGCGAACTCTTAACACCCAAAGCAAGAACCAAAAACCCGACCGGCTTTTTGACGCCAACCTTTAAATTCGCAAAAATTAACCCGAGGCACGCAACCCCTTTGTTGGCGGACTTCGAAAAAGCACTGAAAGATTTTGATATTTCCATAGCCTCGGTATACCAGGAAAAAGGAAACGTCCGAAAAGACGGCGCCATCAGCCGGATTTACTCCGTAAAGCTTTCGGTTCGGAACGACAACCTTCTCCGCCTTTTTGGCCGAATCGGAGCCATTTATTGCAAAGAAAAAGGAAAAAAAATGAAACTCGCGTTTGAATACCTGCTGGTCAAGCAAAAGGCGATAGGCGAACGAAAAGAATTGTTTCAGCAGGTTCACGGAATGCGGAAACAGAAAGTCCCGTTCAGGGAAATTGAACTGCGAACCGGAATATCAATAAAAATGCTGGAACGCTGGATGTATTTCAACAAGAACAGCGCGGGTTTGCCAACCTCGTTCCCTTCCTTTGAAGACTGGAAAAAAAATTCAACTGTTGGCCTTGAAAATACCGGACTTGTATGGGAAACAATCGAAAAAATAGAAGAAATCGAACTTCCCCTTGCATTTGATATCACAACAAGAAACGAAACCCATAATTTCTTTGCAAACGGTTTTCTGACGGGAAATTGCAAGCCCTACAACGCGGACTTTGACGGAGACGAAATGAACCTGCACGTTCCCCAGACCGAAGAAGGAAAAACCGAAGCCCGCGAACTGATGATTGTCCAAAAAAACATCATTTCTCCCCGCTACGGAGCGCCCGTCATTTCGTTTGAAGAAGACCTGATTTCAGGAAGCTTTTTATTGACCCTTCCGCAAACCAAAATCGAACCCAAGCAAATGATGCAATATTTGTACGAAATCGGAATTACCGAGCTTCCAAAACCCGAAAAGGGAAAAACATACAACGGCAGGGAGCTTTATTCGCTTTTGCTTCCCAAAGACCTGAACATGAAATATTCCAGTTTTACGTATAACATGCTCAAAAAAGCCGAACTTATGGACGAAGACGAGCCCAAAGACGAATACAAAACCCGCATGGAAATCAAAAACGGCGAAATCATCGCGGGAATCCTTGATGCGGAATCGTTCGGCGAAGGCCGCGGACGCATCATCGACTGGATAGCGCGCAAGCACACCGGAGAATTTTTGGCGGATTTTTATTACAAATCATCGCGCATAGCGCTTGAAGCCATTACGCTCAAAGGCCTGACCGTCGGCCTCGACGAATACGAAACCAGCAAATCCGTGGAACGCATCCGGCAAAAAGCCATCGAAGACTCTTTCGAGGAAGCCAAAAAAACCGTGGAAAAATACAAGCGCGAAACACTGGAACACCTGCCCGGCCGAACCGCCCAGGAAAGCTTTGAAATTTACATGATGCAAATCGGCCAAAAAGCCAAGCAAAAAGTCGAACGCCAGGTTTTGCAGGAACGAATCAAGGAATTATTGGAAAGCGAAAAGCCCAATTACAATTCAATTGTCATGATTTTGGCCAAGTCCCGCGGAAACCCCACCAACCTGACCAACATTTCCGGAATGTGGGGGCAAGCCGCTGTCCGCGAAGGGCGCCCCAAACGCGGATTCCGCGGGCGATTAATCACCGCGAACAAACGCAACGACCAGGGAATCCTGGCGGGAGGATTCATCCGGCAAAATTTCATGGAAGGGATGAAATCCCGCGAATTTTTTTACCATGCCATGGGCGGGCGGCAGGGAGAAGTCGACACCGGCGTTGCAACCAAAGTATCCGGATATTTATACCGCCGGCTTGCCAATTCGCTTAAAGACCTCGTGGTCGCCAACGACCAGACCGTCCGGACCGCATCCAACACCCTGGTCCAGTTCGTGTACGGCGAAGACAACGTATTTCCAGCCAACACCCAGCGCGGCAAAAGCGTAAACCTCAGGGAATTTTCATAACGGAGCAGTTTAAATGAGCGCAAAACCCAAAGCACCGAAGATTCAAAAGGAAAAAAAGGCCAAAAAAGCGCCGAAAAAAGAAGAAATCGTCGAACGCGTATACAGCAACAAAAAAAAGCCCGTGCTGCATGAACGCTGGCCCGGAATGCAGGGGCTGCCCGAAAGCATTGTTTTGGAATTATTCGACAGCATTAACGACAGAAAGCTCACGGAAAAAACAAGCAGGGAATTTATCGACAACGTGCGCAACCAATACGAAAGCGCGCATGTTCACGCGGGCGAAGCCGTCGGAATCATCGCCGCGCAATCTTTGGGAGAGCCCGCAACGCAGTTAACCCTGCGAACCAAGCACTTCGCGGGGGCCGTTGAAGTGTCGGTCGGAAGCGGAATCCAGCGCGTGGAAGAAATCGTGGACGGAAGAAGCAAAGCCAAATTTCAAATCATGACGATTCACCTCAAAGAGCCCCTTTGTTTTGACCAAAAAGCCGTCGACCACTTTGCCAAAAAACTGGTCGATGTCCGAATCGGCGACATCGTAAAAGTATCCGAAAACCTGCAGGAAAACACCATTCTGGTTTCTCCGGACGAAGACGCCGTCAAGGAACGCGGCATCAGCCTGGAAGAACTCGCAGAAAAAACCGAAAAGACCTTGGGATTAAAAGGCCGCAAAAAAAAGAAAGGAATCGAATTTTCCTTCGGTCGCGAGCCTTTGCTTAAGGCGCGGCGCCAAACATTAAAATTGCTGGACATGCGGATTCAAGGGGTACGCGAAATCGAAAAAACGATTATCCTGCAAAACGGCAAGGAATGGCTCATCAAAACCCGCGGCTCCAACCTAAAAGCGGTATTCAAGCTTGACGAAATTAACACCGAAAAAACAACGACCAACGACATCAAGGAAATCTCGCTGAACATGGGAATCGAAGCCGCGCGCAACGCGATTGTCAACGAACTGCACGGAACATTAAAAGAAAACGGAATTTCGGTCGACATCCGCCACATCATGCTTTTGGCAGACTTAATGACGTTTGACGGGCAAATCCGCGGAATCGTGCGAACCGGAATCACCAAGGGAAAAGCATCCCCCTTTGCCCGCGCCGCATTCGAAGAAACCGCCAAGCACCTGCTCGACGCCGCATTTTACGGCGAACGCGAATACCTGCAGGGCGTTGTCGAAAACATCATCGTCGGCCAGCCCATCAAAGTCGGAACCGGAACAGTCGAACTGGTCATGAAAATGAACGCCCAAAAAACCGCGGCCGATTCAAAGGATTAAAAAAAACAACGCTTGAAAAAATATGGAGAATGATTATGAATATTGACCAAGCCACCGAAATCCGGCGCGCGGTAGACACCGGAGAAGTCCTGTTCGGAATCAGGGAAGCCGAAAAAAGCGTTTTGCACGGAAAAGGCGAACTGATAATTATCAGCAGCAATTGCCCGATTCGCTCGGCCGAAAAACTGCGGCACTTTTCGGGAATTTTTGGAATCCCGATGATTGACTTTTCGGGTTCGGGGCTTGAATTAGGCGCGGTCTGCGGAAAGCCGTTTGTGGTTTCCACCTTGGTCATCATCAATCCCGGCAAAAGCAAGGTTATCAGCCTGACCCAAACCGCGGCCAAAGCCAAGCCCAAAACCACGCGAAAACCCCACAAAGCCGTGCAAAAAAAAGTTACGGCCAAAAAGGCTTTGAAAAAAGCCAAAACAAAGGTTCACAAAAGTGCGGTCAAAACAGCCGGCAAATCCAAAGGCAAAACCGCCAAAAAAACAAAAAAGCGATAAAACATGCGATTGGGAACCCAGGAGATTGCATATCTCAATGTTTTTCAAAACGTCTCCAAAACACTGGCCAAGGACTGCATTTACAACGAACAAATGATTTCGTTTGTGGTTCCCAAAGGCCAAATGGGGCTTGCCATCGGAAAACAGGGCATTAACATCAAAAAATTAAGGGAACTATTGAACAAAAACATCGAACTGTTCGAATACCAAAAAAACGCGGAAGGATTCGTCAAAAACGCGTTTCCAAACGCCGCTATTTCGGAAATCCGGCTGATGGAAGAAGAAGGAAAAAAAACAGTGGTCATTGCGGCGGATGCGGAAAACAGGCGCAAAATCCTCATAAACGGGGCCAAAATCAAGCGTTTAAAAGAACTTGCCAAACGAAATTATGGCGTAGACGATATCCAAATCGGAAAATAGCGAAAAAACAGCAAAAACGGATTGTATTTAAAAAGTGAAAAACAAAGCGATGTGAAACTATGGGTGACGGAGAATTTGCGGGTCGTTCGAAAGAAAAACAACGCAAAAAATGGCAGAAAAAAAAGAAGCTTTTCATCAAAAAAAAATTCCGAAACATCAAGTTTAACCTGCTCGAAGGAGCCCCCCAGGGCCGCGGAATCGTGCTTGAAAAACGAACCGTTGAAGCCAAACAGCCGAACTCGGGCCTTAGAAAATGCGTTCGCGTACAATTGACCAAAAACGGGCGCCAATTAACCGCGCTTGCCCCCCTTGACGGCGCGATTAAATTCATCGACGAACACGACGAAGTAATCGTCGAAGGAATCGGCGGAGCCCAGGGCGGGCCCAAAGGAGACTTGTGGGGAGTAAAATACCGCGTCACCCACGTCAACGAGCAGGCCCTGCAAATGCTGCGCACGGGACGAAAAGAAAAAGTCAAGCGTTAAATACTCAAACGATTTTTGTGAAAACTTATGGCCGCTAAAACAGAACTGGAAGGATTCGAACCCAAAGTATTCGGGAAATGGAGCACCTCCGAAGTCCAAATCCGAGACTTCAGCCTCGCGCCATACTTAAACCTGGAAAACCGGAAAATCTTGCACACGTTTGGAAAACACGCGTCGCACAAATTCGAAAAAGCGAATGTAAACGTGGTCGAACGATTAATCAACAAAATCATGCGCTCGGGGCAGGGAAAGCGAAAAATGAGCGGAAAATTTATCCGCGGACGAAACTCGACCGGCAAAAAAATACAGGCCATGCAAATCGTCGAAAAAGCGTTTGATTTAATCGAAAAAGAAACCAAGCAAAACCCCGTGCAAGTACTGATTTCAGCCGTTGAAAATTCCGCGGCACGCGAAGACGTCACCCGAATCCAAAAAGGCGGAGTCGCCTACACGGTCTCGGTCGATGTCGCCCCCATGCGCCGCGTGGACGACGCACTCAAAAATATCGCCTTAAGCGGATTTGCGGGTTCGTTTAACAATAAAATTGCCGCTCACGAAGCCTTGGCCAAAGAAATCATCGCGGCCGCCAAAGGAGACGGTACGTCGTTTTCCGTCAAGCGCCGCGACGAAATCGAACGCATCGCCATGGCCAGCCGATAAAAAAGGAATTTCTATGAAAATTACGCCTTTAGATGCGATATTCGGGATTATCCTTATCCTTTTACTATTTGGCGTCTGGAATGGAACAGCAGGAGCAATAAAAGTATTTGGTCAGCCAATGGACCTCAATCAATATTATACCCAAAACATACCACTCCCATTGGAATTTTATTTATCCGTGATTTTGGGGTTGGCAGCAATTGGTTTTTTTTGGATTACAAAAAAATGGTTTGCCAAACTTCGATATGACTTTGCAATATTTAAAATTTTCCCAGAGAAATTTTTGACCAGCGAAAAAGAACCAATGATCGCGGTTGAAAAATCCATTGAAAAACTTTGCGTTTTTGCAGCAACGACTTTAATTTTAATTTTGGTTATAGGGTTTATACAAACAACGTGGTGAAAACATGGGACGATTTGAAGACATGGTGGCGCTGGCCGGACGGCTTATGTCCGACCAGGACAATATCCGAAACATCGGAACCGTCGCCCACATCGACCACGGAAAATGCGTAACCGGCAACACGCGATTGCAATTGACCGACGGAAAGTTTGTTTCTGCACAAGAATTATTCGACCACTTACAGCTGGATGCGCCAATTGCCCGGCAAACCGATTCCGAAATCGTGCATGACGTATTGCACAAAAATTTTGTTATTTTTTCATTAAACAAACAAACCGGGCAAATCGAAAAAAAAAGCATTTCGCATGCGTGGAAACTGGTTGGCGGAAAAACCGTTAAAATCAAGCTTCGAAACGGCCTTCAAGTCGAAACAACGCCCGAACACAAATATATCGCTTTTAACGGCATTAACTTTGTAGAAAAAGAAGCCAAAGATATTTCAACCGACGATTTTGTAGTTTGTCCGCGCGAAATCAAAACCGATTCGTTAATGGATTTTAAAGCCGAGTTTTTGAAACGAATTTCAAGAAAACCGATTTATGCGATTGTTTCAGACGAATTAAACCAAAAAATCAAGCAGGAACTTGGCTCTATTGTCGGCGTTTCTAACGAGGCTTTCAAGGAAAACCTAAAGCGCCGACGCTACAACATCGAAACTTTGCTCAAAATAGCTCCCGAAATCGGCGTTTCGGAAAATGAACTATACGGCCAAATCGAACAGGTTTTTTATCGCAAAGGCGGCAAAAACAGCAAAAATGCAAAGCCTATGAAACTCCCGCAAAACCTTGAAAACTTTTATTATTTGGCGGGATTGCTGTTTGGCGACGGAAGCGAAGACAAACTTGTGGTTGGAAAACCCGCACTCGGAAAAAAATTCGATGAAATTTGTGCCGAGCTTGGAATCAAAACGTTTAAACGAAACTATGCAGGCAAAACGCCCGAAATCAGTACGGGCTGCAAAACGCTATTAGAAATCCTCAATGCAATTTTTGATTATCCAACCAAACAAAAATCTCATAATATCTTCATTAATTCGTTTTTGCAATCATCCGAAAACCAAAACATTGCCGCTTTTTTGCGGGCCTACTTTGACTGTGACGGAACCGTTGAAAAAAGCCGAAGCGCGGTTTCAATTACTTCAGTAAGCCCCAAAATGATTAGCGGACTGCAATTACTGCTGCTTCGCTTTGGCTGCCCGTCAGCCATTGAAACGGACACGCTTTACATTAGCGGTTTTTCCGTCAAACCGTTTGTTGAAAAAATCGGCTTTGGTTTGATTGAAAAACAACAAAAAGCAGTTTTTTTGGCGGAAAAAGCAACCGGAAGCCAAACATTGGATTTAGTCCCTATAAATCAAGCCGCGTTTGAACAACTCCGAAAAAACGTCTCCATGAGTTCCATTTCTCACCACTATTACAAATATGAAAAAGGAACTTACAAACCGACCATGCAGACCTTTGCCGGAATTCTGCAAAAAATGGTTCAAAAAGGAATCAATACTGAATTGTTAAATAAAATCAATTTGCAAGAACTGGCATTTATTCAAGTCAAAGAAATTTCTGAAGATTTTTCCGAAACGGTTTATGATTTCACCGTACCAGACAATCACAACTTTGTCGCCGAAGGAATGTTCATTCACAACACCACTCTTTCTGATTCATTGATTGCCGCAGCGGGACTTATTTCAGTCGAATCCGCGGGCAATACCCAGTTCATGGACTACGAAGACCAGGAACAGGACCGCGGAATCACGATTAACGCCGCCAACATCACCTTGGTATACGACAGCGGAGAGCACAAACTTCTTGTCAATTTAATCGACACTCCCGGACACGTGGACTTCACCGGCGAAGTCATCCGCGCCATGCGCGCAGTCGACGGCGTCATTTTGGTTATCGACGCGGTCGAAGGAATCATGCCCCAGACCGAAACCGTTGTCCGCCAGTCCCTAAAAGAAATGGTCAAACCGGTATTATTTGTCAACAAAGTCGACCGCTTAATTTCCGAACTGCAGGTAACCGAAGAAGAAATGCAAAAGCGGTTCATGAGGCTGATTTCGCAGGTCAACCAGCTCATTGTCAAAAACGCGCCCGAACAATTCAAGCAATCCTGGCAAGTCGATCCCCTCAAAGGCTCGGTCGCTTTCGGAAGCGCAAAGCGAAAATGGGCCGTATCGGTTCCCTACATGCAAAAAACCGGAATCAATTTCAAAAAAGTTTACGAGTATCTGAAAAACGACCAGCAGGCCGAATTATCCAAAGTAAGCCCGACCGCGAACGTCGTGTTTGAAATGGTGCGCATGCACTTGCCGTCCCCAAAGCAATCCCAAAAATACCGAATCAACCGCATCTGGGGCGGGGACATGGAACTGCCGGTGGCCAAAAGCATGGTGGCCTGCGATCCTGCGGGACAATTGGCCATGATGATTACGGATGTTTCAGTCGACAAGCACGCCGGAGAAATTGCAACAGGCAGGATTTATTCCGGAACGCTTACTCCAGGCATGACTGTCAGATTAATCGGTTCGCAAAAAGACGTGCGCATTCAAAAAGTCGGCGTGTTTATGGGAAACGAATACCTTGATGTTGCCAAAATCGGCGCGGGAAACGTGGCCGCTTTGGTCGGATTAAAAGACACTTATGCGGGTGAAACCATTTCAACCGAAGTAATCAAGCCGTTTGAAAGCTTTATGTCCAATGTGGAACCGGTCATTACGGTTTCAATCGAAGCCAAGCAAACCAAGGACCTGCCAAAGCTGATTATGGTTTTGCGCCAGCTGACCAAAGAAGACCCCAACTTACGCGCTTCCATCAACCAGGACACGGGCGAACACCTGCTTTCCGGAATGGGCGAACTGCACCTGGACGTGAACCGCTACCGCATTGAAACTCACCACGGCGTTCCGATTACGGTCGGAAACCCGATTGTCGTTTACAAGGAAACCATTACCAAAAAATCGCTTTCACTCGAAGGAAAAACACCCAACCGCCACAACAAATTTTTGATGCGCGCGGAACCGATTCCTGCGAACGTCTTGGCCAAACTGGTGGATGTTAACATCGACGCTAAAATCAGGGACAAAGACAAGGAACTCGTGCTAAAGCTGATTGAATGCGGATTCGAGCGCGAAGAAGCCAAAAAAATATGGATGGTGCACAACAACTGCGTTTTGGTGGACGGAACCCGCGGAATCCAGTCCTTGTTTGAAATCAGGGAACTCGTAATCCAGGGATTTTCCGACGCGGTCGACCAATGCGCCTTGGCCAAGGAAAAAGCGTTCGGAATCAAAATCATTCTGGAAGATGCAAGCCTTCACGAAGACTCGATTCACCGCGGACCAGCACAGGTATTGCCCGCGATTACGCGCACCATTTACGCATGCGTGCTCAATTCGGGGCCCGTGCTGTTTGAACCCAAGCAATTATTGACCATTACCGTTCCCCACGACCAAATGGGAAACGCTTCCAAGGAACTCGGTTCCCGAAGAACCCAAATCATTGAAATGCGTTCCGAAGGCGATACCACGATTATCATCGCCAAGGCGCCGGTCAAGGAACTCATCGGCTTTGCCGCGGCTATCCGCGGAGCAACACAAGGCCGCGCCCAATGGACCGCGGAATACGCGGGCTACGAATTATTGCCGCGCGAACTGCAAACCCCGACGGTCACCGAAATCCGAAAACGAAAGGGACTTGAACCCGACATCAAGCCTTACACGTTCTTTTTGGACTAAACACACACATGACGATAGGGGGCTACGCCCCCTATAACCCCCTTGCACGACCGCGGGTCTTCGCTTTTGGGCTCAGACCGCGCGGTATCGCCCCGCTACAACGCTGGAACGTCTGCCACGATTTCGACTTTGTGATGCGCTTGTTGGTC
>JAZDJR010000017.1:0-47581 GCA_043803815.1 Microcaldota archaeon
GCCTCCAAAGAGCGGGGCGCAAGCCCCGCTGCGCCGACAAAAACAAAAATGATATTTCACACTAAAAAATAGTGCGACCTCTCATCTGCGGGTCTTCCGCTACGCTCCAGACCCGCAAGTATTCCCGGCCGCCTGAATAAAAAGAAAATCAACGCCGTTTGGGCCGCCCAAAAAGAAAAGAACGCAAAAAGGAAAACAGCCAGTCCCACTTCTGGTGATATCCCGCCAAAACCAAGCGGTACTCCACCGGACAATTGTGCGAAAACAAGCGTTGCGAAAATAACCAAAAACAAAGGAACAATTGCCGCGTGTTTAATCCAATTCATGCCAAATAGTATACGATTTCGCTATTTAATAGTTTGGAAATTAAGGAATTAAAAAAAAGAAAAAGAAAAAAAGCGTTTTTTTACTTGGACGCTTCTTTTCGGATTTCGTCGGCCCAATGGATAATGTCTTTTTTGAACGCCAAGGCAAACAAAACGCCTGCAATGACGGCCAGGGCAATGACCAAAACCGTAAAGCCGATTCGGAACGCATCAATTAAGATAGTCGTGTTGATTCCAACCATTTGCAGGGCCAAAACAATGGTCACGTAAATGATGAGAATTTCGACTATTGCTCCGATCGTCTTTTTGTACTTATAATCGGTCGCATCCACGTGGTTTCTAAGCCAGCGCGCCAAGAGCAGTCCCAGCATCAGTAAAATCAACGCGGCGATTCCGCTGTTGACTAACGTGATGAAGAACTCGGTGAACTGGCGTAAAACATTCAGTTGAATCAAAGCAACGGCTTGCGCCAAAAAAATGGCAATTACATACCATTTCGTGAAGCTTCCAATCAAATGAGATACGTGGTGATTTCCGATTGCGGCTTTGAGTTTTTGCTCTTCAATCCACTGGTCGATTTTCGTTTCTTCCAAGATTCGGGTTACGATGCGCTTGAGCACGATTCCCAAGGCGATACCGACAATGATCAGAAGCAACGCTCCGAACAGCCCCGGCAATACGCGAAGAAAATCCGCCCAAAGAGTCAATACCGCAACGGTAAGACCGTTTGAAAGTTCCGATAGCAAATCAACCATATTTAAATCACTGCATAAACAAAAACTTTTGAGTATTTAAACCTTTTTAAAGGCGGTTCGAATCCGAAAGAAACCAAGTCCAAACAGAGGACTAAATCCAAAAAAAAGGAAAATTCGGGCGAAACGTTCAAAAAAAAGAAAAAGAAAAGAAATAGGGGAAACGAACCGTTTTCCCTTTCCTATGACTAAATAGTTTTTTCAGGTTCCCAATTTTTGCCATTGGCAAAAATTGGCCCTTTTTGGCATTGCCAAAATTGGGTTTTTGCCATGCAAAAAAAGCTGAATCTACATGTCCATTCCGCCGCCCATGCCTTCCATTCCGGGAGGCATTCCGCCGGCACCGTGCGGCTTGGAGGTTCCCGCGATGATGTCGTCGATTCGCAAAATCATTTCCGCGACTTCGCTTGCACTCGTGACCGCCTGGATTTTGATGGCCAAGGGTTCGATGACTTTTTGGGCTTTCATGTTCGCGATTTTTCCTTCGTAAACATCGACGCCGAAATACTTGCCGTCTTTTTGCCCGTGCTTTGAGCGAAGCGAAACAATGGTGTCCAAGGGATCCATTCCCGCGCTTTCGGCAAGGGTTCTTGGAATGAATTCCAGTGTTTCCGCGAACGCTTCAATGGCTAATTGTTCTCTTCCGCCGACGGTGTTGGCGTATTGGCGCAGTTTGTGGCTAACGGCCGCTTCGGCCGCTCCGCCGCCAATCACGAATTTGCCCGAGCGGATACAAGCCGCCAAGGCTCCAATCGCGTCGTGCAAGGCGCGTTCGGCTTCGTCGACTACGTGTTCGGAACCGCCGCGAACCAGAATGGAAACCGCTTTGGGGTTTTTGCAGCCCGAAACGAAAACCATGTTGTCCCCGGCAATTTTTTTTTCTTCGACCAAATCCGCGCGGCCCAAATCGTCCTTGCTCAAGTCTTCAAGGCGCGAAACGACTTTTCCGCCGGTGGCTTTGGCTAACGCATCCACGTCGCTTTTTTTAACGCGGCGAATCGCGACGATTCCTTCTTTGGCCAAAAAATGCTGGGCCATGTCGTCGATTCCTTTTTGGCAAATCAAAACGTTAGCGCCGCTGTCCTTGACCGAGGCCACCATTTTGCGGAGCATGTGCTCTTCCTGGTCCAGAAACGACTGCAATTGGTCGGGAGAGGTAATCTGGATTTTGGCGTCGGTTTCGGTTTCTTTTATTTCAAACGCCGCATCCACCAAGGCGATTTTGGCTGAGGACACTTTTCTCGGCATTCCCGTATGGACGATTTCCTTATCCACGATAATTCCTTTGACCAGTTCGGAGTTGTTCAGGCCGGCACCGGTTTTTTTTTCGACTTTAATCGAATCCATATCGATAACGGTCTTGTTTTCCCGTTCGTCGGCAACCATCATTATCGCGTCAACGACCAAGTTGGTCAAAGCTTCGGCTCCTTCCGCGGCTTTTCCCGTCATTGCGGTCAAGGCCAGGTCGCGAAGCAATGCTTTGTCCTTAATCGAAACGGTTTCGCTGATTTCGTCGTAAAATTCCTTGGCTTTTTTGGACGCCATCCGGTAACCCTTGATGATAACCGTCGGATGGATGTCATCGTCCAATAATTTTTCGGCTTTTTCGAGTAAGGTTCCCGCCAAAACGGTTGCGGTAGTGGTTCCATCGCCGACTTCAGTGTCCTGGGTTTTGGCCACTTCAACCATCATTTTGCCGACGGGATGATTAATCGCCATTTCCTGCAAAATTGTAGCGCCGTCGTTGCTGATGGTAATGTCGCCGAGTTCGTCGACAATCATCTTGTCCATTCCTTTCGGCCCGAGCGTGGAGCGCACGGCATTGGCAACCGCCTTGGCCACCAAAATATTGATTCTTTGGGCATCCTTGCCGCGGGTTCGTTTGGAACCTTCAGGCAAAAACACAACATTTTCGCTTTGTCCGGAATTGCTCATTAGAATTACCTCCTTGGTAAAAAAATCGCAAAAGTTGAGTAAGTATTGATGGATATGAATGTTATAAAAACCTTGGTCAAACGGGTTTTTTAGCCAATTAAGGAAAGTTTTAAGGACAAACAAGGTTTTTTCCGGCAGGATTCCGCGACCATAGTTTTTGCCGGAAAAGCGGTAAAAAAAGAGACTGTTTTTTCAAAGAAACCGCGGCTTAGGTCCGATTTATTAACATTTAAGCCGTGTTCTGTAAAAGGAGCGATTTTTATGAAAAAAGGAAAAACAACGAAAGCACGCAAACCGGAAAAAATGGTTTTGGAAGCAAGCGACGAAGATTTCGACCCTGAAGCGGAATGCGATTGCCACTCCGAAGAATGCTGCTGCGAAAGCGACGGCAAAATGGAAATGAGCAGGGAAGAAATGGGCCGAATGTTCACGGACGCGGCATCCGACGTCTGGATGAAAATGTTTTTGCAGGCCTGCGAAAAAGAATGGCAAAAGCAAGCCGGAAAAAACATCCAAAAAATGGCGGCGGAATACGTCAAAAAATCCAAAGTGCAATGGGAACAAAGCAAAGGAAAGTAGCGTTTTCTTTTCCCTGTTTTTTTATTTCGTTTTTTCCTATTTTTTATCACGTTTTTTATCCTGTTTTTTTACCTTATTTTTTTGCGTTGTTTTTTTGCCTTACTTTTTCGGCGATTAACCGTTGGCTTCGTTTTTAATCCGTTTTCGGCTTCGAAAGTTTTAAATCCCCGAATCGCGTTAATTTGAACGATTGAAATGATGGGAGAAGTTGAACGGGTTCCAACCGGCATTCCGGGACTGGACCCGCTGATTCAAAACGGCTTTGCCAAAGGCTCGGCCAATCTTGTGGCTGGAACTCCCGGCACGGGAAAAACGATTTTTTGCATTCAGGTGCTGTACAACGCGGCTTTGCAGAAAAAAAACTGCCTGTTTGTTTCTTTTGAACAATCCGGCGAAGACATCAAAAAACAAATGGCGCAATTCGGCTGGGAATTTGAAAAAGCCACTCCATACTTCAAAATGCTGGCAACCACGTATGACGACCCCGCGTTTTTCCAGCAGTTAATGGCGGAAGTCAAAAACAAAAAACTGGACATGGTTGCCATCGATTCCTTGGCGTCGATTATTATCGACCCGTACGATGTGTTCGGCTCTCCCGATTTTGGAATCATGAAAATGCTCAAGCAAGGCGTGAACCTGCCATTGGATGTTTCCGCATTGTCGCGCATGAAAGTCAAAAAAGTAATCGACACTGTCAAGAGAAGCGGAGCTACATCGTTACTCACCGGCGAAGTGATTCGCCAGCAAGGCGGGTTTTCGCGCGACACCATTTCCGACTTTTTGGCGGATTCGATTATTTTATTGCAGCACAACCCCACGGCCGGCGCAACCAACCGAACGCTTACCCTGGAAAAAATGCGGTTGACCAAAATCGACGACCTGATTCACCCGCTTCAAATCACCAGCCAAGGCATCAAGCTCGTAGGCTGAATTTTAACGCCAAAACGGGTTCATCGGATTTTAATAAGTAAGCGAATATCCTATTTTTGCATGCCGAGCGATTTGGATTTATTTTTAGCCGAACGAAACCTGTTCTTAATCAAAAAAATCTCCAAGGGTTTTGCCGGCGACGTTTTTTTGGTGCAAAACAAACGCAAACAAAACTTCGCGCTTAAAATCGAACGGCCAAAGTCGCGCCGCCGCGACATGGTCTCCAAAGAAGTGCTGAACCTTCAAAAAGCCAATTCCGCAGGAATCGGGCCAAGCTTAATCGATTTTGATTTGGGGAAAAAAATAATTTTGATGGAATTTATCCAAGGAAAAGTGTTCGGAAAATGGGTTCTTCAAAAAAACATTTCCAAAACCGCATTGGAAAAAACAATCGAAAGCCTGCTTTTCCAAGCAAGACAAATGGATGAAATCGGGTTGGACCACGGCCAGCTGGCTGGACCGGGAAAAAACATTTTAGTCCGCCCCAACCACGCGGTTTGCATCATTGATTTTGAAAAAGCGAGCCAAAACCGCAGGTGCCACAACGTTCACCAATTGCAAAGTTTTTTGTTTTTCAATCCGCACTCGGATATTTCAAACCGGGTGCGAAAAGTGCTGAAAATAAAAAGCGGTGAAAAATCGGCATTTCCTGTCCCGCAGATTCGCCAAGATTGAATCTGAAAAATTAAAAGAAAAGAAACAGGAATAAAACCGAAAATTTATTTTCTGAATTTTCGGTCGACTTCGTTGATTAAAACGTCGCACGCGGCTTTTACGCTTTCCAATTGCTTAATCAATCGGACGCGTTCGTGTTCGATGTCCTGCACGTTTTCGTAGGGTTCGACCGCTTCGCGGAGCATGCCGCCGTCCACGTACGAGTACGGGTGCGTGTTCATTTTTTGGGAAATGCGCTCCACCATTTTGCCGAGCCAGACGTTCATTTCGTCTTTGACCTGGCCTTTGATGATTTTTCCGTCATCGAGGTGCTTTCGCATCATGTTGACGATTGTGGCGCGCGGAAAAGGAAGCTTGTCTTCGGGCAATTCAACGCCTTCTTCTTCCAGCTGTTCCATTTGTTTTATCGAATTGTCATCGCTTTCCGCGGTTTGGGTCGTGTTTTTAGGGGTTTGCTTGACTTTATCCATTCTTTCACCATCCAAAAAAATTAATCAAAGACCATATATTTTGACAATATATTAGTGCAAACTAACAATTTTAAAGCCTGCTGTGCTAAAAAAGAGGTGTTTTAGGGGGTGGGGGTGCAGATTTCAACGTCGCCGTTTTCCGCAAAGTCGGCCCAGTGCGTTGCGTTCGGCAGTTCGTCCAACAGCGCTTTTCGGTTCCAAAAATAGTGCAGGTCGTTTTGGCTTCCGACAAACTGGCAGACTTTTCCTTCCTTAACCAGGTCCACGATTTGGGTTAAAGTGTTGGTGTTCCACTCTTGGGTTTGCGAATAACCCAAGGGCAAGGCGATTTGGGAATTTTCGGCAGGCAGCCATGAGTCGGGCGATAAATACGACGTTCCAACCTGGCACTGGCGAACCAAAACAGTGCTTTGGTTGGTCGGCGCGTACAGCACGCTTTCCAAAACCGCTTTTTCGTCTTCGGCTGTTCCCAACCATAAAAATCCGCGGCTGTCGGCATTCGCGGTGCAGGCAGTTTCGTTGGGAACTTCATCCGCTTTCAAAAACAAGGGCGGCTGGTTGTTAAATCCGCGGCAGGCATTCGGGCTTCCGGCAATTCCGCTCCACGAGCCGATGGACTGATCTTGCGGAACCGAAACGTCTTGGTTGGTTTGCTGCAGCAAAAAAAATCCCTGTCCGGAATTATTCAGGGAAACGATTTTCATGGCAACCGGAGTCGCGCTGACGGAAGAAATGACTGCGGTTCCGGGAGTTGAGCCGTTTGGAAGCGCCAGTTCGAACAATTTTCCGCGCTGCGAAATTTCATTGGTCTGCAAAAAGGTTGTCTTTGCTTCCGCGTTAAACAAACTCAAGGCGTTTCCCTGCGAATAACCGGCGACCTCGCCGGAAATCGCAAGCACGTCTCCGGCAAAATGACTTCCGTAATTGTCACGGCCGATGACGGTTTCGCCTTGGCGCTTGGTGGCGCCGACGCTTCCGTCAAAAGCAACCCAATACAGCGGATGGGGCGGATCCGGATCCAGCAATTTTTCGAGGGTAATAATTACATCGGCCGCGGGCTCTCCTAACGGAGTAAAAAACGAGTTTGGCATTCCGCGGTCAATATGGACCGTATATTTTCCGGGAGAATCCAAGCGCTGGGCGCTGCTTTGACCAATCACTTGGAAATGCAAATGCAAGGATTCCTGCAGGTACTTATGCCAGTTGTCTTTGTAAGACTGCGGCGTGTCGTAAAAATTCACGCCCATCATGTAATGATCAAAGTCCAGCAAAAAGTCGGTTGAAAAGCCGTCCTTTATCAGGTTCGCATTAAAGTCGTACGCCAAAGGACTTCCGATGTTCCTGGCTTCGAACTGGTAATTGTTTTCCAGCCGGTCAATAACCGACATTAAAAACTGGGTGGAATCGCAAAAAAAGCCGCTTGCCGCATTTGAAACGCACGAGTTGACATCGATTGCACTCCAGTTCCAAGCCAATTTGACGGAAGGCACGGCAGGGGGACCGGTTTTTCCGATAAATTGCCGGTCTTCTGATACGCATTCTCCGGAACTGCCCGCGTCCAGTTTTAGAATGGCATAATCGGTTTTGCTTGAATCGGATAACGGAACGATTCCACTTGTCTTGCCTGGATTTACGCGGTCAAAAATTTTGATGCGGGCATAATTGTTCGGACCGAACAACTGCTGGTTTTGAATGTTGAACCGAACCAAGCCTTCTTTTGAAGCGGCCGAATCGTAATTGATTTTGAATGCCGAAATCGGGTCGGGCTGGACCGAACAGTTAAAACAATACAAGCCGGTTTTGGAATCCGCGGAATCAAACGCCATGATTTGGGGAAACGATTCGCCGGGATTTTCGGCAAAGCGAAACTTGAACCACAAATTATACCACAACGCGGAATCGGGGTCAACTCCGACATCAAACCGGAATTTGGGCAAATACAAATTGGGCAAGTCGGACGGAACCGCTGCACCCTGAACAACGGATAAACAACTATCGGAGCCGCTGTCGCATAAGCCGTGTCGTTCGTCCGAATACGCATCGCAATACAATCCGTTGATTTGAGCAGGAACGCCGCTAAACGGAACCACTGATGTTCCGCAGCCGACTTCGTCCGGAGACCAGCATTTGATGTTGTTTCCGGCTGCGCCGGGATTGTTCGCGCAGCGCGTATCAATGTCATTGCATTTCCAGCCGATAGTGGAGCCTTGCCAATAGGATTGGCAAACGCTTGCATGAGGCAGGCAGGCACTTGGAACCAACTGGGCTCCGCAGGCGACATCGTTTGGGGATATTCTGCAATTATCCGGACATTCGCACTGCCAGGTAGTCGTGTTGCAGACACCCCCTTGCGCGCATTGGGTTCCTTTGTCCAAGTTTCCGCAGACTGCTTTGGGTGCGGTGCAGCCGTTGTTTGGATTGCTGCAACAGGTTGGAGGAAGGGTTCCGCAGGGATAATTTGCTTTATCATAATTCAAGCATTCGGCTGGGCATACTTCCACGCATTGGAACGTGTTCGGGTCACAGACTTGGTTTGTTTCGCAATGCAAATCTTCCGTGCACTGCACGCAGGCTCCGCTTGCGGGGTTGCAGTGCAAAGAACCGCATGTAGCGCCCGGCGTTGTGCAGGGAACCTTAAAGGATTCCGTGAAAGGGGCAATTGAGGTGGTGGTTCCAGTTTCCAGAATGTCGCAAGAAGGGGAATCGCCGTCGCAATTCGGGCCGCTGATTTCTAAAACTCCGTCATCCGAATCGCAGGTGTTCTGGGTTTGCCATGTCACGGGGCAAAACGCGCAACTGTCGCGCCGGCCCGAAGCAACTTTTTTATTCACTGAAAAATTGAACGTGGCTGTGGTTCCCGAAATGGCGCTTGAAAAATTCGTGAGCGTGTATTGCTCGAATCGCTTTCGGTAGTCTTCCCAGTGGTTTAGGAATTGACCGTTGACCATTTCCGGCGGAACCCAAGGGGGAGTACACGGAAGGGGCCACGGAGGGCACCAATAATCGCCGGTGACTTTATAGCACTCGTAAGGAAGTTCTTCCCACACTTTCGTACAGCTTGCCCCTTCGCATTTCCAGAGCATGAACGGAACGTCCTCGTAATACCATAAAGGATTGTTTGAACCATAATCAAGTTGGACGAGCATTTGCGGGAAAATAAATATGTATGAATAAGGGCCGATGTTTGAAACGCCCCATGTCCCAATCTCATTTCCTACCGAGTTCAGAAGAGTATGATGCGTATCCCGCGAAATTGATTGGAGCGTCCGGCTTCCTCCGCTCATCATGAAATCATTGCTTGTGCTCATCGTGCGACGGCATTGACGATACCACGGCCAGCTTCCACCGTAGGCATGGAGTCCGTATTCCTTGCTCCAGACAGAAATGCGGGCGCCGGAGGGCTCGTGAACAAGGACCACGTTGAACGATTGGTCGGGGCAGGTAGTGTCCGCTCCGTGCCACTCGTCGATTTCCACATGATACTGGGCGAAAACCCCGCCAAGAGATAGTAAAAAGATTCCTGTGAAGAGCAACCAAGTGCGCATTTTTTTTTGAATCGAATTATTGGATTGCATCAGGGTTCCCCCACTATTCCAAAACCGTCCAAATTGGAAGGCTGATTGGCAGGCGCTACGTGGGGAACCACGACGAATTCGGCAAACGAAGAATAGGTCTGGCTAAACGAATCGCCGGGCTTTGCGACAAACGCGATAATCGGAATGTAACCCAGCGGGCTTGCGGGCAAAACCGCAACGGAAACGGTTTTGGTTTCATTGGAGTGCAAGACAAAATCTGTCGGGTCAAATCCGTTTCCCGAAAAAACGATTTCAGTGGACGGATCAATCAAATCGCCGATGGTGGCATCCAAGGAGTGAAGTGAAATGCGCGTATCGGGGCAATTATTCGAAATCACTTTTATTTCATACGAATGGTTGCGCCGGGCTTGGTCAAACAGCAGGTCGACTTCCGGAGTTGCGGGGTTCGCGTCGATTTGGATGCAGTACAATCCCGCGCTTTGGGTGGGCGGAGTTCCTCCCAGAATCGAAATGCGGGCGGACGCAAAATCTTCCTTGGAAGCCTGTACAACGGCGCATTCCTGCGGGCCAATCGCATAATTTGAAAAATCGGTTTTTCCGTCCGCATCGGTAATTCCGGTTTGGTAGGACGAATCCAAGGGATTGAACTGGAAAGCGTTGATGTCCGGAGCACAGGCTTTTTGGATTTTGACCACGGCATCTTCTACTGGTTCCAATGTAACCGCATTTAATACGGTGATGGAAAGATTATGCGGAAAATTTGGGTCAAGCGAATACGAAACATGCAATTGATTTTGGCCGCTAATTTCAAACGCAATGGCCGGTTCGTTGGAACCGTCCGTTATTTCCTCGTCCGCGGAAAAAATTCCGTTTAATATGCTCTGGCTTGTTGCAAAAAGGGTTTGAAGCCGCGCCGGATGCAATACGCCGTACGAAAAACGCCCCGGCGGAACGGTTTGGTTCGCAAAGCCGTTGTCGGATACGATTTCGATTTCGCCGCCAAGAGACGAAAACGACAATGCGGCATTTGAAAACGGCTGCGAAGACAAATTGTACAATTTGTACTGCAAATCGTATTCGGAATTATTATTCAGGATAGGAACGGGGTCGGCGGTTACTTCCACAAATTGGTTTTGGTCTTTGGGAGAATACAAAAACTGCCAGTACAAAGAATTGCAGTTCAGCTGGCAGGCGGCTTCGCCGATGACAAACCGCTTAAACGACAAACCCGAAAAAATGTTCCAGTCCGCGAAACGCGCTTTGGAATGAAAATACAAAAAAATCTCTGTTCCGTCTTGTGCATTTTGATTGGTGTCAAACGCGACGCGGATTTCATAGGTTCCCTGTCCCAAAGCCGACCAGGAAATGTTGGCTTGCTTGGCTGGCGTTTCGGAACCCACCAAAGGCGGCGGATTCGAAAACGGGTCGGAAGGGTCCAGCATTTGTGAAAAAATAATGGACTGCAGGTTTTCCAAGGGCACAACCGCGTTTTTAATCGCCAAAGGGTTTTCAAAAACCAAAAGCAATTCCTGTTTTCCCGCTTCAAAATGACCGACCGGAAGAAGATATTCCCCGCCTTCGGACAAGCCAAGCGAAAACACCGCCCAATAGCGCTTGCCCGCTTCCATAACCTGCGCAGGTTCTCCCGCGTCATCCAGCAACTGGTTAAAAGCCAAAAAAATTTCGGCGTTGGAATCAAATCCCAACGGGCTTAAAAAAATCGGTGCGAGTTCCGTAGTCTGGTTGGCAACCACCTGATTTTCGGCTGTTGTGTGGTCCAAATAGCCTGCTTTGGATACTTCAAAAAAAACCATTCGGTTAACCGAAAACGAATCGGTTGTCCATTCTCCCTGCGAATCGGTCTGGCCGGTTTGCAATAATTCATTGTTGCCGTCCAAAACCGCATACGCGCGAACCGTTGCATCGGCAATCGGCTCGCTTGAATTCAAATCCAGCACGGTTAATCGGAAGCTTCCGTTCAGGTCTTCCAATTGCACAGGAAAATTAATGCGCTGGCCGATTGGAACGATTTTTTGGACGGACGTTCCCATAGCGCCGTCTTTGATTGCAAAAACAAAATATTTTCCGTTGGAATCCAAGGCCGGCAAATTGGAAAACAACGCTTCTCCCGAATCGTTGGACAAAAACGGGCCCATCAAAGGATTTACAAAACCTGTCCGGTACAAATAAACCCTGCTATCCGAAACAAACGGCTCTTCCAGGGACGAAATAATCGCCAGGGCTTCCCCGAAATTCTTGGGATCGGTCTGGCGCGGCTGCAATTGAATAATCAGGGGAGAAGAATCGGACGAATCCTTGGGAACAATATTTGGAACCGCTTTTAACAAATACGACGCATGAAAAACAACCGCGGAAAAAACATCGCCGGCCAAAACAACCACTGCCTGTTCGGCAAATCCGTTCAAATCCGAAGACTTGGAGGACAACAGCAAATTATTTTTATAAAATTTGACATTAGCCTGGCTGACACTCTGTCCGGTATTTTGGTCTACCAGTTTTACTAAAATTTTTTTGGCAACCAACGGCGGGTTTCCAATGTTCAGATTAACATCCGTAGTTTGGCCGCCAACAATTGCAATCGATTTTGTGGCCAGCCTGCCGTCGGATTCCATAAACGCGGTTACGGCATAGGTTCCAGCCGCCAATTCAAACACGGCGCGTCCCTGAGAATTCGAAACGAGTTCCTGAACCGACGGCTCGCTTGCGGTTGAAACCGTCAATCTTGCACCCGTTACCGGCTGATTTGAACCGTTTGTTACTTTTACCGCGAGCATTCCCGAAGACTGAACCGCCAAAGGCACAAGCAAAAAATCCTGCGGCGTTTTGGTCACCGGAACATTGGACAAGGGCAGATACGAATGGCTTGGCTGCACACTGGCATACAATGTTCCGCATTCGGCGGTTTTATTCACTTCCACTTTTCCGGAGGAAGTTGTTTTTGGGCCGACGACTTGATTCCGGTCTTCGCACAAAAACGAAACCGCCAATGTTTGGCTTGAAATCAATAATCCGGTGCCCTTGTCCTTGAATTTCAGCAGATATGTTGCCGCCAGATTCGCGGAGCTCGCAAGGTCGGGAAACAACACGACCAGCTTTGGAGTGCCGGCTGAAAGCGAAACCGTTTCGTCAAACTCCTTGAAGTTCGGCTCCTTGATTTGAACCCGAACCGATTCCACTGATTTTTTCAACTGCACTTGCACAACGCCGGCCGAGGTCGTTCTTCCGATGACAAAAGTGCTTGCACCTTCGGGCAAAAAACTGACCTTAAAGCCGCTTAACGAAGCGCCTTGGTTATCCACGACTTTTAGGCTGGCTATAAATGCCCCTTGGTTTGCATTGGACAAAAAACCCAAACCCACTAATGCCAAGCCGAAAATAATTCCCAAAAAAAGCAAAAAAACCAGCACAAAACTCGGAAAAAAACGGTCAATCGGGTCGATTACCGAATAAACCGGAAATTTTTCGTCGACTTTGTCCAAAAAATCGTAATAGCCGTCTTCCAGCGAAAAATAAAACTGCTTTAAGCCTTCCAAAATATCGTCAAAACCCAAAAACCCACCGCCTGAAACAATGCAATACTTACGGGTTTTCAGTATTAAAATGATTATGATTTTTCATTGAAAAAAAGCGATAAAAGCCGAAAAACTTGTAAAACAAACCAAGACCGAACAACCCTTAAAAATTTAAAACGGTTTTTGGCTTTTTCCTGTGCAAAAAAACACCTTAATATAGCTGCTTGAACAAAGATATTTCATACAAAAAAACGGTGTCTTACTTGAATCCAAACTCCGACAAAAAAGAAATGACAATCGCAATCGTTATTCTTGTTCTTGCGGTTGCAGTCGTGGCATTGGTTGCGGTTGTTCCCACAACACCCGGCCACCCCGGCAATCCAAATAACCCTGCCGCGGATGCCCAACCAATCCCAAAATTTTCTTCCTGCTCCGCATTAAAAGCATCTTTTGAAGAAGCGCGGCAAAACGAACGGAACTACGGGTTTGGAATGGAAAAAATGCTGACCGGAATGCCCATGGCGGCTCAAAGCACGGGCTCATCCGCAGATGGCTCTTCGAATCAAGGCCCGGCCTATTCCACGACCAATGTTCAGGTCGAAGGAGTGGACGAGGCCGACATCGTGAAGACAAACGGCGAATATATTTATACTTTGACCGAGGGCGCCTTGACGATTTCAAAAGCGTATCCTGCACAAGAAGCCGGATTGGTTTCCTATACTCCGCTGAACGAAGAAAACGAAATCAATGCGGAAAACCAAGGATATTCCGGAATGCAGCCCCAAGAAATGTTTTTGGACGGGGAATTTGTCCTTATTTTTGGAAACCAATGGATGAACATTTTTCCAGAGCCGCTTGAAAACACAAACGCAGGTTCAGGCAGCGGCATGATGCCTCCGCGGTATTACAGCGGCAATTCGGTTACCGTAATGCAATTATGGAATGTTTCCGACAAAACAAGCCCCCGCCTTGTAAAAACTGCGGAATTGGAAGGCGAATACGTGAGTTCCCGCAAAATCGGAAGCACGGCTTTTTTTGTCATCAGCACCTCGCCGCAAAGAATCTGGACGGAAAACGTTTTGCAGGAACAAATGCTGCCCCAATACCGCGAAAAAACCGGAACCCTTTCCACCGACGATATCTTCAAGCCTTCCTGCGGCTGCGCGGACGTTGGATATTTGGAACCCACACAGCCCGAATCGTTCATTACAATCGGCTCATTGGAAATGACAAACCCAAAAGCGGAAATCAAAAAACAAATCATTGTCGGAAGCGGTGAAAACGTCTACGCTTCGTTGAACAACCTGTACGTTGCCCAAAGCAGTTATAATTATCCGAAACTTTTTCCAATTCCAATGGTGCGCGAAATCACCAGAGGCATTTTCGAAATTGCAAACCCCGAACCGGCCGAAACAACCACGGTTCACAAGTTTTCCCTTGCCAACAACACCGTTTCGTATTTGGGTTTAATGCAGGCGCCGGGCCATATTTTGAACCAGTTTTCCATGGACAAATTTGACAATCATTTCCGCATTGCCACCACGATCGGCGAAGTATGGAACACCCAGAAAAAATCGACGAACAATATTTTTATTTTTGACAGCGAACTGAAAAAAACGGGTTCTTTGGAAGACCTTGCGCCGGGAGAAAAGATTTATTCCGCCCGCTTTATGGGGGCGCGCGGTTATCTTGTGACGTTCAAAAAAGTCGACCCGTTTTTCGTGATTGACTTGAGCAACCCTTCCTCGCCGCAGGTTTTAGGAAAATTAAAAATTCCCGGCTATTCGGATTACCTGCACCCGTTTGACGAAACGCACATAATCGGAGTCGGAAAAAATACGATTGAAGCGTCAGACGAACTCGTTGGACAGCGCGGACTGGATTTCGCATGGTACCAGGGAATCAAAATCGCCTTGTTTGACGTAACGGACGTCGCAAACCCCAAAGAAATGTACAAAGTCGATATTGGAGACCGGGGAACGGATTCTCCCGCCTTGCACGACCACAAAGCGTTCTTGTTCGACAAGGAAAAACAATTACTGGCAATTCCAATTACCTTGGCGGAAATTTCAAGCGAACAAAAACAAGGAGCCGACAATTCCAACTATCCCCTTTACGGAGAATTCACGTTCCAAGGCGCCTACGTGTACAATTTGTCCCTGGAAAACGGCTTTCAATTAAAAGGAAAGATTACGCATGATTCCGGCGGGGAAAACGCATTAAAATCGGGGTATTATTACAGCGGAAACATCGGAATCCTCCGCTCGCTTTACATCGGAAACGTCCTGTACACCGTTTCCGACGCCAAGATTTTGGCCAACGATTTGGCAACTTTGGGCGAATTAAAGGAAATAAAACTGGAACCCAAAGCATAACCATAACAAAAGTCGGCAAGCGAATCGAACCAAAACCGACCAATCCTTGAACATTTAAAAACTGTTTTGTTTGTGGGTAATACGAGCATGCAAGTGCAGCCCAAAACCGAAAAAACGGATTCTTCAAACCGGGCTCGCCATCTCAAACCGCTTTTCCAATCCGAAAACGCCTCTTTTTACCAAGCCGATTTTCCAAACGCACCGCAAGGATTTGAAACCTACGTCGTTTCCACCCCTGAATCCGCCAAAATGCTTTCCGACCCTTTTGTCATCGGCCAAGACTACCGAAACGCGCTCGGTTCCGCGGTAACCGCGGCATTATCCAGGCCTCAAATCCAAAAACATTTGGAAAAACTCTCCGACTCGCAAATCAATGTCCTGCATTTTTTACGCGGCGGATTGTCATACCAAGTTCTGGAAGCGCTTGCCAAAACCGGCCGCCCGTTTGCCAAAGGCTCATTCATGTCATCTGAACGAAAAGCGGTTCCAAGCAAAACCGAACCGAACTGCACGGAATGGAAAATCCACAAGGACCAATACATCGAACTCAATTTGGAACCCAACACCGCGCTTTTCATCGGCGATATCACGGCTTCCGGCTCCACCATCAAAAGCGGATTAGCCAAAATACTCGAACGATTCGGCGACTCCAAAGCCGCAAGCGTCAAACAAATCGTTTTTTTTACCACCGGCGGATTCATCACCGAAGAAATCATGCTGGACTTCCACGAAAAATTCAAAAAAACATTTCCGAACTACGAACGCACCCAGCTGGTTTTTACCGAAGGCATTTTCCACGTGGCCGACAGCCAAAATCCCGTGCACAACAAGACTCCCGGAACCGACCTTGTCGCGTGGAACGCGGTTTTGGCCCCCGAATTCGAAGAACTTTTGCGGCAAAACCCGTTAATCGGCCTTGAAGCCTGCATGATTTACGACGGCGGAAGCCGCTCGTTTGATTTTTCCAAGCACTTTGACTGCGCGCTCAAATACGCGCACGAAGTCAGGGAATCCCTGGAAAAAGGAATCAACGCGTTTGACTTGATTTCTGACCGCTGGAGCGGCGCTTCCCTTCTTTCCGAAAACGCGCGAAAAAAACTTTCGGAACCAAAGACCGGCCTTGACTGGGTTAAAACACGCGAAGAAAAAATCAGACAGCTAACCAAAAACGATTAAAATTCCGTTTAAGCGGCTAAAATTTTTTTGAACTGTCTATTTTGAAAAAATAAATTCTTATTTTTGGTCTTGCGCTGTCGCGGCTTTGTTTCTTTTTCTTTTTTCCAAAAAAACCGCGAACAACACAAGCAGCCAATTGAACGTAAATTTCATTAGGTCACCAAAAAAATAACGGCCTCAGTTCGCCCATCTCTTTGCAAAGATGGTTCAAAATAGACACCAACCTTTCTTGTTCCTTCAAAGTTTCGTCGTCATCACGAGCGCCAGGGTGTAAGTCTTTTTTGAATCTGAAAATAGTTTAACTATTTTTAATCCAGTGGATGAGAACAGTTTCGAAAGCGCTTGAGGGGTGGCCTTGTAGGAGAGCATCAGCAGAATCTTTTGTCCTTTTTTCAGGTCTAACGGCGGATGCTCGAATCTTAGGTTCTTTTTGATAACAAACCGGGTTTCGACCTGGCTCTTTTCTTTATTGAATTTGACTTCGAACGCACCATCTGCCAATTGGATTCCGATGGAACGCAGAACATTGGATTGGATAGCAAACAAAGCCGGATTCCGGTATTTTTCCAAGAGATTTTCAGTGTTTGTTGAGACATTTTCGATTCCAATGAGGGCGTAATCGTTTCGAGTCATGCTTTCCCGGATGTTGGTAAGAACGCGGCTTTTGTTCCAGCAATTGCCGAGGGTATTTCCCAAAAACAGGAAAAGATTGGGCCGATCCCTGTGTTTATGGGAAATATTCGACAAGTTTCCTTCCTCGAAATCCTGGACCGCCGGATGGATTTGAATATTCTTGATTTTCTTGATTTCAGAACAAGCAATATCCAGCATATCTGCACTGATGTCGATTGGAACATACTTTACCGCGCGGTCTTTAGCCATTTCTTTGAGCAGGATAGACGCCTTGGTCCCGTCTCCGCAACCCAGGTCGAACACATTGCAGGGTCCAGTGGTGCGGGAGATAGAAGCCGCGTTGTCTGTCAACAAAGCTTTTTCGGTCCTGCTCAGACCGTATGCCCGGTCGTTGGCGGCTTTTTTCCAGAGCATCGCCCCCTTGTTGAGATATTCAAATTTCAAGGGGATTTCGCTACGACCCTGAATCGCTGTGAGGAATTCAGAAATCTGGTCTTGGGAAGAAAAGAAATTATCCTTCATTTTGCTCACCGATATTCTTCATTTGTATGTGGAAATGAATTTCAATCCCCTTTTCGGTCATGCGTATTTCATCTTCTGGTTGGTCTGCCTGAGCGAGTGCAACACGAGTTGTTTCATCAGCGTGGTGAAGTTTTTGTCGTTTCGTTCTTTGGATAATTTGGTCAGGTTCATGTACGGTTCGATAAAACCAGCCGGAAACGTAATCAATGGAAATCCTTTGAGTAATAGCGTATGTACAAACAAAGCCCTAGAGGTTCTTGAATTCCCGTCGATAAAAGGATGGATTCGTTGGAATTCGTTGTGCAAATATGCAGCCAGCTCAACGGTCTCGTGCGGTTTCATTTTTTTGTAAGCGTTTTGTTTGTAATATTCGAATAAATCGTCTAGTCGCCTTGGAACTTCTTTCCAGTCCGCAGTCTTGAATTCTGGGTTCCCTTTTATTTTGACGTTTTGCATCCGGAGTTGTCCTGCTCCGGCTTCAAGTGTTCCCATTGCTTTTTCATGGAACTCGAGTACGGAACGCAAATCAAGCCCTTTCGGTTCTCTAATAAAAATATCGAGTGCTTTTTTGTAATTGGTGATTTCTTGCATTTCTTGGAACGTTCTGGTTTTGGGCGGGGTGTTTTCTTTGATAAGTCTTTCCGTTTCGGATAAAGTCGTCGTGTTTCCTTCAAGGGAAAGACTTCGATGGATGAACCGAATTTCATCGTCAATATTGACCGGTTTAGACGTTTTTTTGAAAGTAGAAAATTCTCTTTCAATTTGGTTATTCAGATTTTCTTCATCCGCTCCCTCGTATACTGGCGCAGACTTCACTTCCGCTTTTTCGCGAAACAGTTCTACAACCGTTTCCAAGTAGTGCGGACACACCACGCGGGCGGAAAACGGTTTTCGGGAGTCAATTAAAATAAAACCGTGTTTGGCCAAAAAAACCGAAATTCTTGCAACTGTTTTGTAATCGAATGGCAGTTCGCTGTCCAATTTATTTTTTAATCCAAACTCGATGAATTCAATCGTCAAATCCAAAAACAATTCGTTGTAATTGATTCCGTCCCGTACGCAAAAATCAATGACTCGAAGAAACTTTTTCGCCGCTTCGTTTTTCGCCACAAAATATTGCTTTTGATTCAGGGTAACCAACCCGTCTTCCAGCAACGTTTGCAAGTGCTTATGAAACGAATCATATTCGGCCGCCGTTTTGCCAAGCTTTCGTACGAGCTGGGCAGTCGTCAGGCCCTCATTAAGAAACACGGAATACAAAAGGTCGTATTTGGAAACCATATGAATAAAGACCACCCAAAACTATAAAAACAGTGCTATTTGGTAGCAAAATTCCGTAAAAAACCGAAAAACAATACCAAATAGCAGTAAAATTCTGGCCTCAGTTCGCTCATCTGCGAGAAAAGATGACGCAAAATCTACATTAAGCGAAATGAAGCGAAACGACTCATCCAACCAGCGATTTGCTTTTTTCAATGAATTTTTCGGCTTGGTCGAATAATTCTGCCAGGTTTTCTTCGAATTTGACTTTGGAAACCCCGTATTGGATTTCTTGGCGCAAGCCGCGCAAAATATCAAACAGGGCAATTTGCTCTGCGGAAAATTGGCTTGATTTTCCGTATTCTTCTTCGATGTATTTTTGCAGACAGTAATGGCTACGCTCCTTGATTCCATCCTTGAACAGCAAGGCGCGCGCCGCATGAAAAACCGCGTTGTAAAGCGCCAGGCACGCCATTTCTTTCTTTTTCAGTTTAAGCAGGTCCTCGGCTTCGTTTAAAAAAAACTCCGCCTGCTTCAAATCCTCTTTGGCCAAGGTTATGTTCTTGGGTGTTTTTTTCAGCAATCCTTTTGCAAAACAATCATCCAATGGATTCAAGCGGCGCACCCCACATCAAAGTAGACTTGTTTTGAATTTGGTTCAATAATTCGGTTTCCTGCTTTTTCATATTGGCAATTTTTTCTTTGGTTAATACAATCAAATCAACTTCACGCTGCAACTCATTGCTTAACTGCGACTTAATTTTGCTTAATTCAACCGCGTTGGCTTTTTTTTCAAAAAAAACCGCCAAATCAATATCACTAGTAGCGGAAATCCCGCCGGTATGAGCACTGCCGAACAAAAAAACCCCTTTGGGTTTTTGCTGAACCAACTTCGCAAAAGCTTTTGAATGAATGATTTTGTCGGTCATCAGAATTCCAACCGCTTTAGCAGTTAATGGTGAATCCGAATTTAAACTGAAAACTTTCCGGTTCTTGACGTTCTTAACAAAAACCATCTGGTTCTTCTGTAAATCGGACAGAACATTGTAGACGGTACTTGGAGCCAACCCAGTTTCTTCGGCGAGTTCCCGAAGATGAACCCCGCGATTAATTAGTCTATCTAAAATACGAAAAGTGTTCGGGTCCAAAAACTGAGTTAATCCCATAGAATAGCCATAAGTCGTTTGCCATTAAAAACATATCGTTTTTTTAAAAAAACAAAACGTTTCTATAAAAAACAGTTGGCCTCAGTTCGCCCATCTTTCGTCAAAGGTGACCCTCGGAGTCATCGTCAGTTCATCATCGGCCAAAATAACTAACCCTGCAAAGTTGTTAAACGTTTCTTCGCGTTTCACCGTTGATTTTGGCTTTGGGAACGAAACCCGCTCGTCGGAGGATTTTTCAAAAACGCGGCCAATTTTCTTGTTTTTGTGCGGGACAACCATTAAATAGCCCGCCTCCTTCTTTAGAGTGAAAAAAGCGGTTGGTGAAGCAGGAGACAACGGTTTTCATGAAACCAATAGAGAACCTGATAATAGTCGCCCATCCGGACGATGAGTTCCACTGGTTCAGTTCGGTCCTCAACAAACCCAATACTGCGATCGTTTTTTGCTTTCAGAATAAATATCCTGACAGCCCCTGCCTGTTGGAATATGTTACGGGGGTTTTTCAGGTAATGGAATATTATTACCAGAAATTAGGGATTCCTGTTTTTTGGCTTCAGACGATTCGGACGATGCGCCCGATTGTTTTCGGAAAAATAAACCCCCAAACCAGGGGTCATTTAAGAACCAACCTGCGCGCCGTTCTGTCAGTCCTGAATCCCAAATATGTTTACACGCATAACCCTTGGGGGGAGTACGGGCATTCCGAACACATGCTGGTTCATGAAGTCGTGAAGACCCTGCGGGGGGACATTCTCTTTTCGGATTATAAAAGCATGACTAAGCCGGCAAAAAACGGGAAGGATGAAATCCTTAAACAAAAACCGGACATTGAAAAAATCGCCGAAAAATACTCCAAAAAACTGGCCGCGGTCAGGTCAGAACCAGCCGACCTGCGGCTTAAGAAAAAACTGGTTGCAAAATACTTGGAATCCGGCGCGGGTTCCTCCTTGAAATATTCCCAAGAGGAAGTGAACGCCGATGAGGAACGGTTTGTCCGATACCGGAGGTAAGCCCGCCATCCTGCTGGCTTGCGACGACGCATACATGCCGGGATTGATTGCGGCTATCAATTCCGTAAAACGGAATATTCGCGGCGCCAAGATTTATCTGGTCCACGATTTGACCCCTGAAAAACTCGGGTTGGTGCAGCCCTTCATTTACAAGGCCGAAAAGTTTGATTCTTCTTTTTGGCGGCACTTGCTCCCGCGCAAAAACAACGATTCCCCGGACAAGGGGGCTCCGAGCGGATACATCAGTTTTGTCAACCAGGGAAAATACCAGCCCGACATCATAGAAGAAAGTCATTATTTTTACATGGATTGCGACGTCGTAATCAACAAGCCCTTTTGTTTTGAAACCCCCGAAACCTTGAGTTGCCTCATCAACCGAAAAAAGTCCCTGATTCCCTTGGACCCGGAGGAAAAACCCATAACCGACGGGTTTCGGGCCATGCAACAATTCATTTTAAGCCAAGGCGGGCAAATCGAAAGCGGGGACATTATCACGGTTTATACGGACGGCGCGTATTTCAGCAACCGGGACTGGATGGTTAATGCCCTGAGACCCGCGATACAAAAAGCCAGCCAAAACTATCCGAAGGGTCCGAAATATTTTTACAGCTTGGATTATTTTAACGCGGGAATTGCCATGCTCGGGAAACCCATAGAATCCTGGAAAATAGACGAGGCGATTCCGCTTCTTAATTTCATGAAAAAATCCGAACCCTGGTTTTTGCCCGACAAGGCCGCCGAACTATGCCACCTCATCCATTTTATCGGCAAAAAACCTTGGGAGTTCCAAAGAGGCGCGTATCCGCTTGAAGGCGGGTCGGTTTGGTGGGATTATTATTTGAATGGCCCCATGCCGCCCGTCACGCGGGGGCTGCCCGAATGAAAGAAAAATTTTTGCCCCTCCTGAAAAAAATAAACCCTGGTTTGGAGCTGAAAATAACGGAAATCCAGTCGCCCGTCATGGACTTTGAAACCCACGATAATTATATGGTGAGTTATTCGGCGGGAGCACGCAACTTCCGGGCGGTAATCAAGCAAGTCCCGAAAAAAAAGCGCGAAATCATAAACCCAATCCGGTACCAAATCAAACGGGAAGCCGGCCTGTTACAGGAATGTTCAAAAGGAAAATACGGGTTTAACGTCCCGCGGGTTCTTTTTTTGGACACCAAAGGACGGGTACTGGGACGTCCGGCATTGGTCATGGAATGCATAAACGGAAAGGCGCTCGGCCCCCTGAACCTGAAAGCGGGACCTGCAAAAAGAAAAAAATTTCTTTTGACATTGGTAAACATCATGGCGGACATTCATCGGGCGGATTTAAGCCGGCTTGGTTTTTTGGATTGCCCCGATTTCGGACTTCACACGATTTCCGATTTGGAAAGGACGGCGCGGATTGCCGCAAAATTTTCAAAAACCCGCGAAAAAAAATTCGCATCCCGCTCGCTCGAAGTTTTAAAAAGAAACATTCCCAAGCGGACGGATACGGCCCTGTTGCACGGGGACCTGGTTCCGGCGCATATCCTGACAACCCCGTCAGGAAAAACATATGTCATTGACTGGGACGCCGCCATCATAGGGGACCGGAGCTGGGACGTTTTTTGGATGATGAAAGGATGCACAAAAGAAATATACGGAGCCGACCGAAATGTCATCCTAAGACTATACGAAAACCTGTCCGGCCGAAAACTGTTAAACCCCGATTTTTACGAAGCCTCTGCCCTGCTCCTGAATTATTTGTATTCAATATATGCCATCAAGAAAGAACCGCGGCACCCCTACATGAACCTCGTCGTAAAATCAATTCCAATAATAAAAAACATGCTGGACGACAAGCTGGAGCATTTTCCGAAATGACCGTGCAAATAATCAATTGTTATGGAAAAAAAAGAAGCCTGTTCCGGGAACCATTGAGCAGGTCCCTTGCCCTGAACCGAACGTACAGGAAATTTGTGGCCTCGCATTTCGATTTGGACGATCCCCCCCTTTTCGGTCACGTCCAAGTCGAAACCAGCAATTATTGCAGTTTTGACTGCCCGTTTTGCCCCGTGAACCGCAACGCGAACAAGCGCGGCAGGCACAAGCTGATGCCCGATGCGCTCGTGTTCAAAATAGCCAAGGAACTGGGGGAACTGGATTTCGAAGGAAAATTATCCGTGTACAACAATAACGAACCGTTACTGGACCGCAGAATATGCCGGATAATCAAAACGTTCCGCCGCCTTGTCCCCAAGGCGACCATTGTCCTGATGACCAATGGCACGGCACTAAACGAAAAAAAAACAACGGAATTGGCCCGCTCCGGATTGGACCACCTGATAGTCGACAATTATTCGGACACGCTGGAACTGGCCGGCAATCTAAAACGGCTCGTCGAGAATGTCAACAGGGGAAATATTGACATTGACGAAATGAACTTCAAGATTTTACTCCGAAAAAAAAACGAAATTTTGAGCAACCGGGCGGGAAACGCGCCCAACAAAACGGTTCCCGACGCAGGATACAAAAAACTCTTCTGCGTTTACCCTTTTGTCCAATTCAACATCAATCCGGACGGTCAGGCCACGATTTGCTGTTATGACGCCTTCTACGAAAACGTCCTCGGGGAAGTCAAAAAAAACAAAATAATTGATGTCTGGAGAAACCAAAAATACCGAAAAACAAGGCAAAAAATACTGAAATCCCGAAGAACGCTTGTTCCCTGTTTTAAATGCGATTTCAACGGGGTTTTTTCAGAGTCAAACAAAAAGAATATCAACTTTTCCATTTTAAACAATAGGGTCGTCTGGAAAAAGGTTCCGCATGTCTGAAAGCAAAATCAGTATCGTCGAGCACACAGACCCCGACTGGTCCAAAATGGCCCCTGTGTGGCGTTTTTTCGAGGTGTACGGCGGACCGGCCCGCGGCAAGTCTGAACAGGAAATTTCCGAACTAAGCTGCGCTTTTTCCCAGACGCGGATGAAAAAATTTCCCCACAAAATTGTTTCCCCCGTCCTAGTCGTCGGCGGGGGCCTTGGCATTGTCCCGCTGTGTTTGGTCAGACAGGGCCACGACGTGACTACAATAGACTCCTGCAAGGAAATGGTCCAACTAAGCCAAGAAAGAGCCGCCACGGAAAAAACAAAAATCAAAATCCTGCACGGCAGCGGACAAGACATGAACTTCCCGGAATCATCCTTCAATACCGTTATTTTTAACGGCGTCATAAGCCAAACCGCGCTGCAATCCCCTGTTGCCGAAGAAATGATTCGCAAGAGCCACAAGTGCCTGCGCAAAAATGGAAGGCTCATGCTCATGCATTCGCAGGAAACCCGACAAAACGAGCCCAAACGGCGGCTGTACAAGACGCTTGGTTTGAACCAAGTGCCCTCAAACCACGCCTTGTTCCTAAAAGACGGTTCTTTGGAATCCGTCAGGAACAAATTCCTGGAAAAAAAAGACCTCAACGCCGTCGAAGTCAAAAAAATTTTCGTGGAACACGCCGACTTTTTGGCGCATCACCACGCCGAAATGGTTTCCCTGAAAAAAGAGCTGGCAAGACAGGGACGAGACCCCGTATCGTTTGTGGAACAGCAGTTCCATTTCGAAAAACCGTACCTGAATGACGCCCAGCAAAAATACCTCGTTCAAAAAGTAAAAAACCGTTTCAAATCCGTTGAAGCCATACTCATGGAAAACAACCGCACCGCGTTCATAACCGGGGTAAAATAATGCAAAACCATTCGGGGAAAAAAGAACCAAACTTAAGGAACATCATCGAACACATTGACCCCGATTGGTCCAAATTCGCCGTTATCTGGCCCGTCCTCGAATTGTACGAAGGCCCGGCACGCGGAAGACCCGAATTTGATCTGGCCAAGCTGGGAACCGCTTTTTCCCCCGCCAGAATAAACGAATTACCACACCCCATTGTTTCCCCCGTCCTGGTCATCGGAGGCGGCTCCGGCTTAATCCCCCTATTTTTGGCCAAGCAAGGCCACGACGTGACCTCGATAGACTCCTGCAAGGAAATGGTCCAATTAAGCCAGGAAAGAGCCTCCAAAGAAAAAACAAAAATCAAAATCCAACACTGCGACGGTAAAGACCTGGACTTTCCTGAATCCTTCTTCAACACCGTCATCATAAACACGGGAGTAATAACCCAAACCACGCTGCACTCCGATTCGGTTGCCGAAATCCTCAAACGAAGCCACAAAATCCTGTCTCCGAATGGGCGATTACTGGTTACCCTTTGTCTGGAAACCCCCGCAAACCATTTCGAACGGCATGTGCACAAGGCACTTGGCCTGAACCAAAAGCCATCCAACTGCGTTTTATTTTTGGAAGACGGCACGCTGGAATCCGTCAGGAACAAATTCCTGGAAAAAAAGAATCTGGACGCCGCCGAAGTCAAAAAAATCTTCCGGAACACATCCGATTTCCTCCAGTTATACCACGCCAAATTTGTTGCCATCGGAAAAGAATTGAGAAAAAAAGGATACGACCCGGTTTCCTTTGTGGGGCGAGTTTTTCGCTGTGAAATGCCTTATCTCAATGGGACCCAACAGAAAGAGTTGCTTGAAAAAGTCGGTTCCTATTTCAAGATTGTTGAAAGCAAACTAATGTCAGACCACGAAACAGCATACATCATCGGCCAAAACAAAGTTAGCCCCGATTTAGGGAACAACCGCAGCCCAGCCCGAAAAAAATAAAGCATTCTCGCCTACGGGTTCTGAAAACCGATGTTTTTAATTGAATTTTCGTTTCCCGCCAAACCATTTACCTTAACAAAAACAAATAAGCGATTATTTGTTTTATTCCGCCAAAAAAATCAGCGGACTTTTTTTACCGGAACTTTTTTGGGCTGGGCCCGCTTGATTTTTTTATTTTTGTTATTTTCTCAAAACTGGTATTTTTTGAAAAAATAGCGCTTGGCCAATTCAACGGTAACAAAGTAAAATACCAGTATTCCAGCAATGAGGGCCAACACCGAAGCGGGCAGGCCGACAAAGCGGAACAACTGCTGGCCAAAAGACGTAAAAATAATCAAAACTGCGACCAAGCCAGTTCCAATCGACGTTGCCAACAGCAGCATACTCGGCCTGCTTTTATAAAACGCGAGCTGGGTGCGCAAGGCAAACACTACAACAATTTCGGACAAAGCGGATTCGACAAACCACGCGGTGCGGAATACGTCGGTTGCAACCCCCAACACCAAAAGCAAAGTTCCAATCAAAATCAAGTCAAACACGCTGCTGATAACCCCGAAAAAAACCATGGCTTTGGACAAAGCCGAATTATCGTACTTGCGCGGCTTTTTGAGCAAGGACGCATCCACATTGTCGGTTGAAACCGCCAGCATGGGAATATCGGAAACAAAATTATTCAATAAAATCTGGGAAGGCAAAAGCGGAATGAATTTCAAAAACAGGGAAGACAAGGCCACCGTAAACATATTCCCGTAATTCGCGCTGATCGTATTCAGCAGGTATTTGTTGATATTGGCAAAAGTCTTGCGGCCCTCGATGATTCCGTCCGCAATCACGCGCAGCGCTTTTTTCAGCAAAATAATATCCGCGGATTCGCGGGCAATTCCCGCGGCGCTATCCACCGAAATCCCGACGTCCGCGGCCTTTAAGGCGGGCGCGTCATTAATGCCGTCCCCCAAAAACCCGACAATGTGCCCCTGTTTTTTCAGGGCATGCACAATGGACAGCTTATGCTCGGGAGTCACCCGTGCAAACGCGTTAAATTTCCCCGCGAAGCCGGCCAGTTCTTCTTCGGACAAACCGTCCAGCTCATCGCCGGTCACAATCCGGTCATCCACCAAGGCAAAACCGACTTCTTGGCAAACCGTCCGAGTAACCAGCGGGCTGTCGCCGCTGATGATTTTAACGTCCACCCCTAATTGCCGCAGATGATGCAAAGCCTCTTTGGCGGTTTTTTTAGGAGGGTCTAAAAACAGCAAAAAGCCGGTCAGCACCAAATCGGTTTCATCCGCAGGAACCGTCGAGGAAGCGGCTGTTTCTTTTTCGGCTACCGCGATTACCCGAAAGCCCTGTTTTTCAAACTCTTCGACTTTTTGATGCATTTTGGAAAGCAATGCGGAAGTTAAAGCGGCGGTTTTTCCGTTCGATTCGATTTTGGTGCATTGCCGGAAAATAAATTCCGCGGCGCCTTTGACAATCAGGCGGTTTTTCAAATCCTGCTTTACCAAAACGCTCATGCGCTTGCGCGAAAAATCAAACTCGTTTTTTTCAAGCACTAAAAATTTGACCAGATGGTGCTCGACGGACTTTGCCAGCGGGCTTTCCCAAATCGCCTTATCCAAAGGATTGGAAAAAGCCTTGTGGTGCTTTCCGATCTGGACCTCGGAACACATCAGGGCATCCACAATCAAATGCTCGTTTTTGGAGCCGTCCGCGCAGACAAAATCGTGCAATCGGATTTCGCCTTCGGTCAAAGTGCCGGTTTTGTCCGAACACAAAATATCCATGTTGCCCAAGTCTTCCATGGACGCGAGTTTTTTGACCACGACTTTTTGCCTGGCCATGGCAACGGCGCCGTGCGATAGACTAATCGTCATGACAATCGGCAACGCTTCCGGCGTAATCCCGACCGCCAGGGCAATGGCGAACAAAAACGAGTCAAAAGCCCCTTTTCCCAAAACCGTGTTCGCCAAAAAAACAAACAAAGTCATGCAAATGATGACTTTGACCAAAAGATTGCTGATTTGGCCGATGTTTTTTTGGAACTGGGACTCATCGGACTCGGATTTCAAAAACGACGCGGTCTTTCCGAAAAAAGTGGCGCTACCTGTTGCGGTGACCACGCCGTGGCCGTAGCCGCCGGACACGGTTGTGCCCATGAACGCCATGTTTTCCAAATACTGCGGCAAGGAATGTCCAGACGGCAGGACCGAAGTGTGCTTGAGCACGGGAACGGATTCTCCCGTCAGCACCGACTCGTCCATGGTCAGCTCTTCGGACTGGATTAAGCGGATATCCGCGGGAACCAAATCGCCGATGTTCAAAAAAACAATGTCGCCGCCGACGATTTCCTGCGAATCGATTTGCAAAAAATCGCCGCCTCGCAGCACCTTGGACTTGATAACCACAAATTTTTCAAGCTCTTCCAAGGCTTTTTCGGCCTTGTACTCCTGAAAAAAACCAAGCACCGCGTTTACTACGACAATGACCAGGATAACCGCGGCATCCAGCGTTTCGCCGAAAAAAAACGCGACAATCGCGGCCAAAACCAAAATCAAGACCAAAGGATTCGTGAATTGCGAAACCAGAATCGAAAGCGAGTGGCGCTTTTCCTGCTTTGCAATCCGGTTTTTTCCGGTGTCCATCAATCGTTTTTGGGCTTCAGCCAAAGACAGGCCGTTTTCGGAAGTGCCTAAGCGGGACAATACTTCCGGAATCGGCAAAGCCCAATAAAGCACTTTCAATGCAGGATTGCTATTCGCGGCTGCCATTGACAAAAAAACGCCGAATTCCTATATTAATCTGCGGTAAACCTAGCGAATTCGGTGCACGGCATAGCTTTTTTCCAGGTGTTTCCAAGACCGTTCAAAAACCGCTGACCGGATATCTTTCATCAATTGGCTAACAAAAAACAGGTTGTGAAAACTCAACAATTGCAGCCCGCTTTCCTCCTTGGTCCGCACCAAATGGCCGATGTAGGCGCGCGAGTGCTCCTGGCAGACCGCGCAATTGCACTTTGTATCCAGTGGTTTGGAATCGTTTTTGAAAGAAGCGTTTTTGAGGTTCACGTTTCCCGCTTTTGAAAACGCCATTCCGTGCCGTGCGGTTCGTGTGGGAAAGGCGGAGTCAAAAATATCCACTCCTGCTTGAACGCTTTGAATAATGTCCTTGGGGGAGCCCACGCCCATCAAATAACGCGGTTTTTCAGTTGGAAAAAGCGAAGCGTTTTTTTCCACCATTTTTTTCATTTGTTTTTTTTCCTCGCCGATGCAAAGTCCCCCTAATGCAAAGCCGTCAAAATCAAGCGCTGCAATTTCTTTCGCGCTTTTTTCGCGAAGAGTAGGGTTTGTTCCGCCCTGCGAAACGCCGAACAGCAACTGTTTCTTGTTTTTGTGGGCCGCGAGGCAGCGTTTGGCCCAGCGAAAGGTTCTTTCCTGGGATTCCTTCAAGCGCATGGGGCTTGAGCCGTACAAGGGAACATCGTCCAGGCACATGGCTACGTCGCTTCCCAGGTTGTTCTGGATTTGGATGGCTTTTTCCGGGCTCAAAAATTCCCTGCGGTTGTCAAACGGGTTTTTGAAATGCACTCCTTCTTCCGTCAATCGGATTAAAAAATCAGGGTTCAGAATCTGGAATCCGCCCGAATCCGTGAAAATCCCTTTTTTCCAGTGCACAAACTCGTGCAGTCCGCCCATTTTTCGGATTATTTCAAGGCCCGGGCGGATTGAAAGAAGGAAAGAATTGGAAATGAAGCACTTAAAACCCATCTTGTCGAGTTCTGCCATGGAAACAAATTTGACGCTTCCTTTGGTCGCCACGGGCATGAAAAAAGGCGTTTTTATTTTTGCGTGGGCTGTCGTAAGGATTCCCGTGCGGGTAAGGCCGAGCGTTTCCGAAATGCGGAATGGTTTGGTCATTTTTTTCCTTGCTTTAGCCATTTTAGGAACTCGCCGAGGCTTTGGCGCGAAATTTTTTCGTTTTTTTGCTCCAGTTTTCCAATTTCCGCTAGCCGGTAAACGATTTTTTCGGGTACGCCCAGAGCTTTGGCGACTTCGGCCAAGGGTTGGTCGGCAAACGTGTGAAATAGCAGGTGCGTGACGCGGGCGTATGCAATGACCGTTTTGTATTTTGAACCCAAATCCGAAAACCGCAGTTCGCGTCTTCCCTTTTTAATCAGGAGAAACTCTTTTTTTCTCAATAGGGGCGGGTTTTTTGCGCTGTATCCCTCAAACAATCCTTCCAGCCGGTTTTCGCGGACCATGCCCAAAAATTTTTCACCCAGTTTTTTTGGAAAAAATAAGCGGCGCTGTTTGCCGTGGCTTTCGCCGTACGAGCCTTCTAAAAGCGAAAAATCCCGTGTTTTGGAAGCTTCCTCGAATTCGCGAACCAAAAATTGCTGGATGTGCGGCAAAAAAATTTTGGAGTTGATTTGTCGGCTCTGTTGGAGAAGTTTTTGTGTCGTTGTCATAGTTTCGGGAACGGGTTGTTTTTTGGTGGGCAGGCGCGAAAGCCAGTATTCCAATTTGCCGCGCGAAAACAACGGGCTTGGCATGTAGGCGCGGTCTTCCCAGGTGTCGGGTTTCAGTTTTCCAAGTTGGATTTGGCGCCTGGTGGCAAACGCGCTTACGGGTCTTCCGCGTTTTGCGCCTTCTTTTTCCAGTTCGCGCAAATTCAAAAAACCCGGAATTGGTTTGCGCGGTTTTCCCGGCATTTAATTTCCCCGCAGTTTCCAGTAAATCCGCCGGTTTTCTTTTCCCTTGTTTTCAACGCGAATCAGTTCCAGTTCTCCGATTTCACTGGTATTGGCCACGTGAGTTCCGCCGTCGGCCTGCACGTCGTATTCGCCGATTGAAATAATTCGCCACACGGCAAGGTTCGGCGGCATGATATCCTTTAGCCGCACCAGTTCAGGACGATTAATGGCTTCTTCACGCGGCAAAAAATCGATTGTAACCGGCAGATTTTGCTTGACCACGCTATTAGCTTTTTGGACAAACGAATTTGCAATATCCGCATCGAATTCCTCAACATTAAAATCCAGGCGGGTTTGCTGCAAATCCAATTGATTTCCCGTAATCAGCGAACCGGTTTGGTCCCAAATCACTTTGGCCAAAATATGGGCGCTGGTATGCATGCGCATCAAGGCAAAGCGCCGAATCCAATCCAAGTGACATTCTACGGTTAATCCTTCCTTTAAGCCCGCTTTGTCCACTTCAACAACAACATCAGAACCGTTTTTTTTCACGGATAACACGTTAAAACGCTCGTTTCCCGCCGCAATAATGCCCAAATCAAACGGCTGGCCGCCCCCTTGCGGATAAAAAACAGTCTGGTTTAGCACCACAAACCGCTCCTTATCGACTCGAATAACCTTGGAAGAACAGGATTTTTGATAACTGTCTTTTAAAAACAATAATTCGGTCATGCAAGCCAAAATAAGCCAAAACCACTAAAAAACAATGGTTCGTTCCCAAAAAAACCCCGTTATTTTGAGCGCAGAAAAAGCGTTTTTTGGGGTTAAAACCGCCTTTTTGAGGAGTTTTGGCGGGGAGATTTAAAAAGGTTTGGACGGTAATGTAATTTGAAAAAAACCAGCCCAGTACCGCATCCTTACAGCAATGGTTTTTTTTTGACAACACGGAGGTTGTTTAAAATGGCAGATTTAGTTGTTAAATCCAAAGTAGCCGAAATGATCCGCAGCAAAGGCATGAACATGGCCGGAGACACCGTCGACGCACTCGACAAAGTCGTCGAATGGAACCTGACCCGCGCCGTTGACCGCGCAAAAGAAAACGGACGAAAAACAGTCCGACCAGCCGACTTGTAAGATTGTTAACCAAAAGGGAGCCTATTTGGCTCACCTTTTTTCTATTTTTTTCGAAAACATTAAAGTATAGCAACGACTTTTGTCTGCTTATGGTCAAAGTTGTGTTGGCGTGGAATCCGGACCTTAACGAAAGCGCGGTAACTTTGCCGTTAATTCTCAGGACAAGCGAATTGTTACGCTCTCACGGACAGGCAGTCAAAGTAGTGAAAGTCCCTTTTTCATTGACACTTCACAGCCAATTGAAAGCCGATGGTCCCGTACCGGCTATGGGAGTTAAACAAGTTCTCTGGTTACGGGAAAAATTTCCTGACGCGGTTATTTTTCAGTTTCATACAACGCCGGACACTTCAGACTATTGGAGAAAAAAAATTGCCGGGGAAAAGCCCGAGCGCTTGCCTGATTTTTGGGTGCGGCGAGAACAAGCCCTGCGGGGAATTGTCGGAATAGGGGTTATACCACTTTCAAAGCAAATGTATTTCATCGAATTTCCCGCGAAATATGCGGCCGCTCACCCGAATTTGCGGAAAATGGCCCGCGGCCGCATGGACGAATTGAATTATTTGTGGTTCGGAAACTATTTTAGGCATCAGGCAAAAAGAGAAGCATCCGAAAAAGCGGGCTACCTTTCAAACGCATTTGCAAAAGCGGCCGCAAAAAAAATTGAAAAAGCGATTTCAGCGAATACTCCTTTGACTGAACAACGGCCGCTTCGGCCGAAACAGCGAAAAAAATCATTTAACGAAAAAAGGTTGCGGCGAAGGGGGCCAAGGTAACTGCCTGAATCGTTTACGGAACCAAGCGTCCGACCGAATAATAATTAATCTCGTTTTCCGCATCCACTATTGCAACCAAAGGCGCGGTATGCAAAGTCTGCGCCATTCGCACCAGGCGCGAAAACTCGGGCATTTTCAAAAACTCGTCCTGCGTTTTGACCTCGATTACGAACTGCGTGTGCGCTTCGCCGGGCCGCTTTCCTTTCGGATACACGCGAAAATCGAATCCGAACTTAAAACCCGTCTTGACCACATAGCCGCGGCTGCGCAAATCGGAAAACACGACGAACTTTTTGAAAAAATTCTTTTCTTTTTTACCCGCAATCGTACGCAGCTGCCGCGCGGAAACCCGCTTGCCATTTTTTTGAATCGTAATTTTTAATTTTTCCTTTTCAAGCAGGTACAACGCTTCTTTCAAATCCAAAACCAGGTGGCGTTCTTTTCGTTCGCCGAACCCTTTTTGGTGCAAGCGGTCCTGCGAAGGCCGATGCTCGATAAGCACCTTGTTTTCAACGAGTTCGGCTGAATTATCGGATTTCATACAACAACCAAAGGAAAACCAGCTTAAAAATATAGCGAGTTTACGCCTTAAACGAAACCACGGACGGCGAAAAGACTTTTACTTCCACCAAAGGACAAGCGGTTTTTTCGCGGATTTGCTCCCGCAATTTTTGGTAATACTGGTTTTTTTGCTCAACCAAAAAAATCGCGGAACAGGATTTCAATTCAGCCAATTGGGCGATTAACCGAACGGTCTCGCCCCATTCAACTATTGCTTCGCTTTTTTTTCCCGAAGCCACAACCAAAGCCGCGATTTCTTCTGCCAATTGCGTCGCAACCTTGATTTCATGAATCGCAAAACCGGGATTCCCGACGATTCCCGACTGGTCGATTACCGCAAGCACCACGACTTCGTCGGCTTCGGCGGTTACCCGCTCCAAAAACGACGGGTTGTTTTCCAGTTTGGACAAAACCGGAACCAAAACAACCGACTTTTTTTTAGCCATTTTTACACCAGCTTGAACTGCCCCTTGGTTTTTTCAAATACCTGTCCGTCTTCTTTTAAAAATTCGCACGAAACCAAAACCAGTTTTTGGGAAAGATTGGTTGCCAAAGCGATTTCACTCGCGGTTGCGGCTTTCTTTTGGCTTTCCAAAAACGAAACGATTTTGGCCTGCGACGCCAGATAAACCGCTTTTCGGATCGCCAAAAAACTCCCGTCAAACGATTTCAAGCCCTTGATTTCCCCCGCCTTAAAATCATACTCGAACACTTGGGAAAACTCGCGCGCATTCTGGTCGCCGATTAAAACCGCAAAACCGTTTTTTTGGAAATCGGTTTCCGACCAGCCGCTACTCGCATCTGATTTGACGGGTTCATTCGGAACCGAAAGTTTTTTTTCGTTTAAGCGATAAATAGATTTTTTGTAGGACGGATTTAACTTGAACTGTTCCACGATTCCTTGCCGAACTAACTCGTTAAAACGCTTTAATTCAATTTCGTTCAATTCTTTTTCAAATTTTCCGACGACGCGCACTTGCAGGGCTTTTTTGTCGTTTAAAACCGAAAAAATTTTTTCATCGATTTTGGCGTTGGAACCTGACAAAACCGGCTTGGCCTGCAACACCGGTGCCACCGCAGGCGTAATAATGACCGCTCTTTTTTCAACCGCAACCTGTGGCGCCAAATTTTTCGGGTTTTCGGTTTCCAATAAGACCCAAACCCCGTCTTTGGCTTTGGCCAGTTCGAATTCGCGGTCGGTTAACGCGTCCACCTGGCTTCGCTCGCTTTGCGAAAAAAACAGCCGATACTCGTTTCCCAAGCGTTTGATTCTAGCCATGCCAACCATACCATTTTACACGTAAAAGCGTTAAAAACCGTAGTTTTTACGGCAATCACCGCCGCCAACTCAACCTTCGGTTAATGCAAAAGTAATACAATAATCGGCAGTTCATTTCCCGAAATTCCAAAAAAAAGCGGCTGCCAATAACCGTTACATGGCGAATAAGGATTAAAAACTGCGGACACAGCTAAAGTACTGAAAGACAGATAAATAGTCAAAGTTAAAGCGAATCACGGATAGGTACTTGTATTGGAAAAGAAGGAAACAAAATGACCGTTGATTTTGAGGAAATCCTGAACCGAAAAACCTACAAACAGGCCGCCGCAGGCATAATGATTACCATCAGTATTCCCGGCGAGTTTTTTTTGACGCGCTATAAATTGGAGCCAGGTTTTGAAATGTCATATCCGGGGGATGTGATTTATGTTTCATCGCACGGGCAATTATCCCATTATATGCCCGTTGACCGCGTCCGACCGGTGATGCAACGATTATTGCAGCGCATGGAATCCGATTCCCAATGGGTACACAAGCGATTTTTAGCCATGAAAAAAGTGTCGAAAGGAATGGAAACGGCGGGTGAAACAGCCATCAAGGCACCCGGTCGTTTCCTGCCTGAAAAGCCGAAATCCGTAATCGCGGCATTCAAAGCGTTCCTAAAACCAGTGCGCGGTTACTGGAAAGAGTCCGCATTTATCGATATCTTCGACCCGTTCCAGGAAGAAGTCATGGCATTTGTATTCGGCAGGCACAGAAAAAATATTTCGCTTGAGGACGCACAAACCCTGTTTTTGCCAAACGTATCGATTTTGGAACAGGAAAAAAAAGCATTTTCAAAAATCCGCGCGGAATACTTGAAAAACGGCGGGAAACGTTCCTCCAAACTCCGTATGCTTTTGCAGCGCCATGCGAAGAAATACTGGTGGATTCAGAACGATTACCAAATTGCAGTAAAGCTTTCGGCGGACGATTTTGCAAAACGGCTCGACGAAAAGGTCGAAAAAAAACCCGAAAAACAGCTGGCCGCCAAGAAAAAAGAACTGGTAAAAAAATACCGGCTTGACCTATCCACCTTGCGGCGCCTCGGGCAATTCATCGACCTTGCGTACATGCGGGATGTCCGCAAGAAGCTCACGCAGATTTCCAATTATTATCACCTCAAGTTTTATCGCCGCATCGGGAAAATATACAAAATTCCGGAACGCCAAAGCAACTTTGTAATATTCGACGAATACAGCGCGTTCGTGCGAAAGGAGCCTTCTTTATTGCTGGCCCTCGCGGAGCGTGACCGCAACGGAGCATGGGTTTGCGCGCAGTACGAAACGAACACGTATGAAGTCATCACCAAAGACGCCAAGACATTGAACGGACGAATGGATGCCCGTTTTTCCGGCGGCGAAATTCTCTACGGAAACCCCGCAAGCCTCGGAAAAGCCATCGGACCGGCCTGCATTATCAGAAATCAGGCGGAATTTTCAAAATTTAAGGAAGGCGATGTGTTGATTACCAGCATGACAAGGCCGGAATTTGTCCCCTTGATGCGCAAAGCGGTCGCAATCATCACGGATGAGGGCGGCATCACGAGTCATGCCGCAATTGTGGCGCGCGAACTTGGAAAACCCTGCATTATCGGAACCCAAACCGCGACCAAAGCATTCAAGGACGGCGACTTGCTCGAAGTCAACGCGGACCACGGCATGGTCAAAAAACTCGAGAAAAGACCGTGAAAAAAGGGTTTTTAACCAAAACGAAGGTTGTTGAAATGAGTATGGAACTGGCACGCGACTTCAAAAACCTGGGCAAAAACGACGCCGCAATCGCCGGCGGAAAAGGCGCTTCACTAGGTGAAATGACCCAAGCAGGCATTCCCGTTCCGCCCGGATTCGTAATTTTGGCAGGCGCGTTCGAGCAATTCATCGAAGAAGCCGAACTAAAAGCCGACATTGACTCGGTTTTGCACAACGTCAACCACGAGGAAATGCACACGGTCGAAAAAGCCTCCGAAAAAATCCAGGCGTTAATTCTGGAATCCAAAATGCCCAAAGACATTGAAAAAGAAATTCTTATCCGCTTTAAAAAACTCGACGCACAGTTCGTCGCGGTGCGTTCAAGCGCCACGGCCGAAGACAGCCTGGAAGCGGCTTGGGCCGGACAGCTTGAAAGCTATTTGAATACCACGAAAAAAACGCTATTGGAAAACGTGAAACGCTGCTGGGCCTCGCTTTTCACTCCGCGCGCGATTTTTTACCGATTTGAAAAAGGATTGCACGACAAGCACATTTCCGTTGCCGTGGTCGTGCAAAAAATGGTGGAAAGCGAAGTTTCCGGAATCGGCTTTTCAGTTCACCCCGTAACACAGGACTACAACCAGCTCATCATCGAAGCAGGATTCGGGTTGGGAGAAGCCATTGTTTCAGGTTCGGTTACGCCGGACAACTACATCGTTGAAAAAAAAGGCTGGCAAATTCTGGACACGCACGTTTCCACTCAAACCCGCGCGCTCGTGCGCAAAAAAAACGGGGGAAACGAATGGATTGACCTCTCCGAAGAAAAAGGCGGACAGCAGGTCTTAAACGAAAAACAAATCCTGGAACTTGCCAAGCTCATTGTCCGCATCGAACAGCACTACGGCTTTCCCGTGGACACGGAATGGGCATATGAAAAAGGAAAATTCTACATTGTCCAAAGCAGGCCGATTACCACCCTGGCCAAAAAAGCGCCGGCTGGAAAAAAAAACGACGAATTGACAAGACCGGCTGAATCCGCGCTAACATGGTACAAGCTCCTTGCACGTCCGGATGTTGATTTGCCCACTATTTCGCAAATTGACGTCGTTTTCTACGGACTTATCTGGGAAGCGGTTCAGAAAAAAGAGGAATTGCTGTTTACAGAATTAAAGAAAAGGCAGTTAACTCATTACATCGGCAACGACCCAAAATTTGTTGGACGGTTTGCATACAAAAAGTATTTCAAAAAGCCGGCACAAGTTATCGATTATTACAAAAAAGGACGCGTGTTGCTGGCCAATAACAGAAAAGAAACCGCCCGTTGGTCAGGCATTCTGCAGAAGGAAGAAAGCGACGGTAACCTGCTCTCGGCATTTAAAAATTTTCGAAACAGCTACAAGCCGGTCAGCGAAATTTACAGCATTATCTCCTGGTTTGCCATTGAAACATGGCAGGAAGACTTTGACGATTTATTGAACGGACTGATTCAAAAAAACGGCCTTGAAAAGCAACGCGAACAAATCCTGCTGTCAGCCTATAAACCGTGGAAAAAAACCGCACTCATTGAACTGCAGGAAAAACTCGCTAAAGGCCAGTCCCCCGAAAAACTTGCCCAAGAATACCAATTTTTGCGCAGCTGGGTCATTATCTGGTTTAACCCAATCACGACGGACTGGATTAAAAGCCTCCAAACCCCGGCAAAAAGCAATAGAGCTGTTTTTTCCTTTCAAAAACTGGTTTCATTGCTAAAACCATCCAAAGAAGAAAAAGAATTCTTGGAAGTGGCACCCCATATCGTTTTTTTCAAGGATTGGAGGGACGATGTCCGAAGAATGCACGCTTTTTCATGGTCGTTCCTTTTCGATGCTATTGCAAAGCGATTCGGGATTTTGCGGGAAGACCTCGGATATTTGACATTGGAAGAAATCGAAAGGATTATCCAGTCGGGAACAGTCCCTGTCGAGCTCGTTAACCAAAGAAAACAAAAAGGTTGTATTGTAACCTTAAAACAGGCGGAACCGTTCCAATTAAGAGTTATAGACGAAGTTTCCCCGCGGTTCGAAGCGATTATTAAAAGTGTCGAACAACAAAACCAAAACAAATTCGTTTCGGGAAAAATCGCTCAAAACGGAATCGCCCGCGGAATCGTGAAAATACTCAGGAGTTACCACGATATCAAGCACGTTCAACAAGGACAAATTTTGATTGCCAACAGCACCCATCCGAACTATTTGCCGGCAATGCAAAAAGCGGCCGCATTTGTAACCAATGAAGGCGGGTTAATCAGCCACGCCGCAATTGTAGCCCGCGAAATGAAAAAACCCTGCATTGTCGGAACACAGATTGCCACCAAAGTATTCAAGGATGGCGACTTTGTCGAAGTAGACGCCAACCAAGGAAAAGTTTTTCTCGTGCAGGACAGTCCCGTTGCCGCGTCAGAACAACAATCCGAAGTCCCAAAATTCAGGGAGAAACTATTCGTCGGCAACGAGGAGTGGAATATTTTTGTTACGCGCAACATGTCCTTTTGGCACCAGTACCTGAGCAATTACGGGCATTTTCACATGCCACACAAATGGGACATGAAGATACCGCTTCGTTTTCTTGTTCTGACGGAAGGCGGGACTCACACCACGATATTTAAGACACCTGAAAACGCGGGAGCTTTTGACAGGGATGTTTTGGAAGCGTTTTCTTCCTTAAAACGCATTCAGTCCATCCGAAAAAAATATTTGGTGTTTGGAAAACGCCTTTTGTCTTTGCAAAAAACCTGCCAAAAAGCATTTACGGTTTCAAACTGGAAAAAATTCAGTGACGCTTACGCGCTTTATACGCACGGGCTAGCCGTAACAGCAACCATGGGCCGGATTGGAACGGAAAAACTTTTGGAAAAACTTGAAAAAGCGGGGATTTCCAAAAGCAAGTTACACGAAACGGTTTCGGTTATTACGTATCCTAAAGAGCACACCCCTTTGTTTGAATCCGGTTTGGACTTGCTTTTGATTGGTATTCTAGCGCAGGCCAAAAAAGCCAATGAAAAAAAAGTCGGGACATTGCTTGAAAAATGGCTTCAAAAATACCGGCATATTCCAGTGAATTTTTGCGACGAGCCATGGACGTTGGAAGATGCCCAAAAGCAATTGGACGCGTTTTTGCAAAAGGATTGTGCCAAAGAGCACAAGGAACTGGAAAAAAGCCATCAAAAGCGGATACTTGAAGCAAAAAAAAGGCTTGTTGCACTGGACGACCACGAAATAATGATTTTGGCGTTGGGTTTGCAGGAAGCCACGTTTTTGAACGAATATCGCAAAAACATTTTCAGCAGGATTTCGCTGGAAATCCGGCCGCTTTTTTCCAAAATCGCGGAAAAAGCCGGTTTGCGGGACTGGCACGAATGTTTTTACCTGTTGCCGGAAGAAATCGACTCGGTTTTAAAAAACAGGCTGAAGGATGCACAGCCGCTTTTGGACAAGCGACGGGCCGTGGCCATGGTTACGCGCAAAAACGGAAAAATAGAGTTTTTGGATGAAAAAGAAACCAGGCGCGTCAAAGGGTTCATCCACGAATTGCACCAGAAAAAGCATTCCGTTTCATCGGAAGGAACCGAAGTTTCGGGTTTTAGCGCCAACGGCGGTAACGTTCGGGGAACCGTCCGGATTATCATGGATACGCACGACTTTGACAAGCTAAACGCGGGCGACATACTGGTCACGGCCATGACTTCGGTGGAATTCATCCCCGTCATGCAAAAAGCCGCGGCTTTTGTCACCAACGAAGGCGGAATCACAAGCCACGCGGCCATTGTTTCCCGCGAAATGAACAAGCCGTGCATCATCGGCACCAAAAACGCGACGCAAATCCTCAAAGACGGCGACTTTGTCGAGGTGGACGCGGACAAGGGAATCGTACGAAAAATCGGAAAGCCAAAACCCTAATTTTTTGTTTTTAACGGCAAAAGAGCCGTTTTTTGGTTTTGGACCGCGATTTTTTCCGATTTTTTTTCGGAAAAAGAGCAATGCCAATTTCGAAAGAAGAAAAAGAACGGATAGTGCGGTTCTTGCTATCGCCAAGGGCAAAGGCATGAGGTACCTACCAGCCCCAAAACGCGGTTAATTTCCAACCAATTCAATCCTTTTTTTGTTTCAGCGCGGTTTTGGAAAAATCACCGGCATTTGAATTTGCCTTGTTTTTTAATGGTTTTCGCGAACAGTCTTTTTATGCGGCCATTTGAACTGACCAGCGATTACGGACCCAAAGGCGACCAGCAACAAGCCATTGACGCGTTAGCCAAAGGAATTGAAAAAGGCGGAAAATACACGCTAATGGGGGTGACGGGTAGCGGAAAAACATTTTCATGCGCGAGCGTCATCCAAAAAGTCCAGCGCCCGACACTCGTATTATGCCACAACAAAACCCTCGCCGCGCAGCTTTACAACGAATTCAAAAGTTTTTTTCCCAAAAACTCGGTGCACTATTTTGTTTCGTACTACGATTATTACCAGCCCGAAAGCTACCTTCCCGGAAAAGATGTTTACATTGAAAAAGACGCGCAAGTCAACGCACGAATCGAACAGCTCCGCCTCGAAGCAACAACCGCGCTACTTACCCGAAAAGACGTCATCATTATATCGAGTGTCTCCTGCATCTACGGAATCGGAGACCCGCAAACATTCAAAGAACTCAACCTGCACTTAACCAAAAACCAAGTCATGACCAGAAAAAAACTCATTGAAACACTCGTGTCACTCCAATACGAACGCAACAGCCAAGCGTTCGAACCCGGAATGGTACGCGTCCAAGGAGACATCTTGGATGTCCGATTCGGATACGGAGAAGACTTCGTTCGAATCGAATTATTCGGCGACCAAATCGAAAACCTCGAAATGCGAAAAGCCTTGACAGGAGAACTCATTGAAAAACTCGAAGACATCACGATTTACCCCGCCAAACACTTTGTCGTCCGCGACGAACAAGTCAAACACGCAATCGCATCCATCCAAGCCGAACTGCGCGAAAGGCTGTCGCAACTCGGCGAACTCGAACGAACCCGCCTCGGACAGCGCACCAAATACGACTTAGAAATGCTCGAGGAACTCGGCTACTGCAACGGAATCGAAAACTACTCCCGCCACTTTGAAAACCGAAAAGCAGGAGAACCCCCATTTTGCCTTTTGGATTATTTTCCCAAAGACTTTTTGATGGTCATAGACGAAAGCCACGTAACACTTCCGCAAGTGCACGGCATGCACGGCGGAGACCGCTCACGCAAAAAAAACTTAATCGACCATGGCTTTCGCCTGCCCAGCGCATACGACAACCGCCCCCTAACCTTTGAAGAATTCGAAAAATACCTAAACAACGTCATTTTTACCAGCGCAACACCCGCGGACTACGAAATCCAAAACTCCAAACAAGTAATCGAACAAATCGTTCGGCCAACAGGCCTCGTCGACCCGCAAATCGAAGTGCGCACGGTGGAAAACCCAATCAAAGACCTCATGGCCGAAACCATTGCCATGGAACAAAAAGGATTCCGAACACTTGTGACCACCTTAACCAAAAAAATGGCCGAAGACCTCACCGAATACTTTGCTCAACACGGAGTTCGCGTACGCTACCTGCACTCCGAAATCGACACACTCGAACGAACCGAAATCATCCGCCAACTGCGCCTCAAAAAATTCGACTGCCTAATCGGAATCAACCTTTTGCGCGAAGGACTCGACATTCCCGAAGTCGCGCTTATCGGAATACTCGATGCGGACAAAGAAGGATTCCTTCGCAACGCACGAAGCCTGATTCAAACAATCGGCCGCGCCGCAAGAAACTCCGAAGGACGCGTCATTTTATACGCCAACAAAACAACCGACTCCATGAAAAACGCGATGGATGAAACCAACCGCCGCCGCGAAAAACAACTCGCCTACAACAAAGAACACGGCATTACCCCCCAGACGATTATCAAATCCATTCCCGAAGGAACAATCGAAATCGAAGACGTCGAACACGTGCCCCACTCCAACATTCCCGCCTTATTGGTCGAACTGGAAGCCGACATGAACCTAGCCGCGGAAAAACTCGAATTTGAAAAAGCCATCGTGCTTCGCGACCGAATCCAAAAACTCGAAAAACGCCTCAAAGCAAAAGAACCGACCGAAAATTAGACTCCAATCGACGCCCGAAGGGCCGACAAGACGGATAGTTCTAACGCCATTCAAATCAATTTTTTATAACTGAATCGTGTTTTCGTCCGCGAAGTGCCGGTCACTGGAAACGATGGGAAGATTGTATTGCCGGCCGGTGGCAATGATAAGACAGTCCACGAGTCCGATATTGGCATGGGCTACTCGTTTTTGCACTTTAAGCACTCCGCCGGTCTCCAATATCCCGCGGTCCAAATCCAAAACAGTGGATAACTGGTGTATCAAATCAAGAATCGTCTTCCGGTCCAAGTTCTCCCTTTCCGCCCACTCCGAAATCTCGGCAATAGAAATTGCCGAAGTAAAACACTCTTTTTCGGTCAAAAAAGTCCTGACTCGGGCGCCTTTTGGGGTTTTTAAGAAATATTCAATCCACGCACAGGTATCCAAGAGCATTCAAAAAACCCTGTCGTTATGGTCGCGCTTGAACGGTTTGGCACCCTTGGCAATGCCAAACCCTTTTTCGATTAAAGCCAGATTTTTTTTCAAAATCGCCACTTCAATCACCTCGTCCTTTTTGATCTTGTCTTGTGCCATGACCTCGCTTGGAATCAAAACCCCGAACGAAGAGCCCACCTGCCGAACCTTTGCCTTAAACACCTGCAAAACACCACCATTATAACTTATTATAACAACTGAATTTAAATCCATTGGATAGAATAAGTCCGGCCAAAAGGTATTTTTAACAAAGAAAAATTCGTCGATTGCCAAACCCTGCAAAACTTATTCGGGCCGATTTTTCGGGCAACCGAATTTTTTATTTCACGTACTTTATCGTCTTGTCCATCACTTTTAGTTTTCGCTCTGCAATCCGCTCGATAAAAAAACGGTCATGCGACACCGCCAAAATTGCGCCGTCATAATTCAAAAACGCCTCTTCCAAAATTTCGCGAGCCTCAATATCCAAATGATTCGTAGGTTCGTCCAACAAAAGCAGGTTCGGCTTTTCAATCAGGATTTTGAGCAAGTTCAGCCTCGACTTTTCACCCATGGACAAATTGGCAATCGGCTTGTATACTTCCTCGTCTTTTTTAAAACCCATCATGCCCAAATGCCTTCTCGTTTCACCCAAATCATCCAACATCGCAAAAATCTCGTCATAAACGCTTCCGTTACTCGTCAAATCCTTTAACTCCTGGTCCGCATAACCGATTTTGGCTTTCACGTCCAATAGCACCTTTCCGGATAAAGGCGAAACCCTGCCCTTGATTGTCTTAAACAACGTGGATTTTCCCGTGCCATTATCGCCGATTAAAATCACGCGCTGGTCCTTTCCCACCTTAAAATTAATGTTCGACAACAAGGGCTTGTCATAGCCAATCGTCAGGTCTTTTGCTTCCACAATAATCAACCCATGAATCGGCGAGGCCTCAAAATGCGTCTTAAACTTGGTCTGGTCCAAATCAGGCCGTTCCACCAATTCGCGCTTTTCCAGCAACTTTTCGCGGTACTTTCCCTGCGAAACCTTTTGCGGACTCTTGCCGATGCGCGCAATCTTGTCCTTTTCCGCAGCCAAATACCGCTTTTCCTGCGTAAACGCCGTCATCTGGCTGGCATACGTTCCCTCGCGGCTGACTTTGTACTGCGAATAATTCCCCATAAACTTCAACAATTTGCCGTTCTCGATTTTGATAATCGTATCGCACACCCTGTCCAAAAAAAACCGGTCATGCGACACAGCCAACACAGTTCCCTTAAACGAAACCAAAAAATGCTCCAAAATCGCCAAACGCTTAAAATCCAAATGATTCGTCGGTTCATCCAGCAATAAAAATTCCGCGTCACTTGACAAAATCCTGGCTAACGAAACAATCGCGCGCTGTCCGGTGGATAATTCCGCTATTTTTTGGCCCAGCCAAGACTCGGGAACCTCGAGCAAATGCAGAATCGATTTTATTTTGGCGTTCGGAATTTTGGACTCGTGGTCGTTAATTTTGGACTGGAGTTCCACAAACCGGTCCGAAAGTTTGGACAATAATTCGTGGTTTTCGTATACCGCGGGGTCGGACATTTGTTTTTCAATGGACTTTATTTCTTCTTCAAAATCGCCTTGGTGGTGGACTTGGGCGGTTTCATTGATTGCTTCCCTAACGGTCTTATTCAAATCCAAGTCCGTGTTTTGGGCAAAATGAACCGCTTTTCCATCAAACGCAATTGAGCCAGAATAATCGATTTGCCCCAAAATCGCCTTTAAAAACGTGGTTTTGCCCGAACCGTTTCTTCCAATCAATCCCGCCTTGGAACCATCCGACAAGCCGATGGAAACATCGTTCAAAATCTCTTTTTTGCCCAAGGTTATGAAAACATTCTTGACAGAAAGAGCCATACCACTAAAACTTTGGGCAAAAACCTTAAAACCACAGGCAAAACGCGAATTCCGTTCACAATATACCAAAAGCAGCCGCAATAAAATCCCGAAGGATTTTATGCGCACAAAAACCACGGTTTTTGTTGCGCCGAAGGCGCGAGGAAACGGATGGCTCAAATAATTAATAAGAAAGTTTTATTTCTTTTAAATGATTTTTTACTTCACATATAAATTTACTTTTTGAGCAATCCATAGTATAGAAAATTAAAGTATCCATAGCGCGAGTAGCCGCAACATAAAATAATCTTCTTTCTTCTTGTTCCTGATTAATAGGATTCGAATCTATTGCCGGCGCTAATATGTCCGGATTTTGCAATTCACAGGGAAAACCGTATTTATCTTTTACAACATCTAGAACGATTACAATTTTTGACTCCCTGCCCTTCGATTGATGAACTGACATGAACTTTAAATTCCCAGAATTTGAATATTTTTCTGAAAGAATTATTCCTTTTTTTTCGAAGCCTTTAGTAGTTCTTGAACTAAATAGGAATTTCTTGAGTGAATCCTTGAAAGTATCATTACATCATTTAGTGGAAATGTAGAAGCCAATTCAATGCAATGTTCAGCCATTTGGTGATAATATTCTTTTTTGAAGTCTTTTTTATGGGAGAGTGAATATACTGTGATTTCTTTTTCCACGGTATTATTCGCTTTAATTTTTTTGCTACGCTGAGAAGCCCCATTCATTTTAATGATTGCATTTCCAAGTTCAACAATTGATTTGTTACTTCTATAATTAGTCGTTAAATAATTTATAGTTGGGGAACAAAAATAATTTTCAAATTGTAAAAAATACTCCAAATTAGCGCCAGAAAAAGCATATATCCCTTGCCAATCATCCCCAACACAAAACAATTTGCACCCAGCATTTTTTTTCATAAGTTCTTTAATAAGGTTAAACTTTGGTTTGCTAAAATCTTGATACTCATCTACCAAAATTTGGTCAAATTTATTTCTATAAAGCTGTTTGTTTTGTTGTAACTTGGCGATGGCCAGATTAATCATATCATTAAAATCGATTTCCCCATTTTCACTAAGTGCTTTTTGATATAACTTAAAAATTTGATTCGCGATATTCCCAAACGCAATTATTTTTTCTGACCAAATTTCAGACTCGAGTCTTTCTTTAATTTTTTCAGGGGTTAGAGAATATGTTTTCGCTATTTTTATAAAATCCGCACAGTTATTCGATAAAGTATATGACTTTTCTTTAAGCGATTCAATAAATTCCGAGTAACTTAACTTTTTAATAACAAAAGTATCACCAGGGTTCTTTTCTTTTAGGGTTTTAATAATTTTTTCTTTTAATTTTTCGTAAAATTTTGAATCGTTAAATTCATATGTAAAAGTTTCTACAAGGGAATATTTTTTTTGTGTTTTAAATTTATTAATTTTTAAAGTTCGGAACCGATTATAATCATCTGACGATGTTTCAAACCAATCGGGCACTTTTTTATTTCTATCGAGTGCCCAATGTTCAATGATAATATCATAATCTTCTAAAAAAAAGTCGGGTTTAGGGATTTTTTTTTGTTCCATCATCACCAGTATAATTCATCCAATCCTGGGGCTTTTCATATAGTACATTTATTTTTTTATCGTTAATTTTATGGGTGAGTAAAAAGTTGAAAATTGCTTTTTCTTCTTCGCTTTTAACTTTTTTTCCATTTAAGGCAGTTAATTCAAGGGAATTCATGTACTGCTTGTATTCTTTCCAGCCCACGAGGTCCTTCACGAAATCTTTTCTCGTTTTTACTAATTCCTCATTTGTGTATTTTTCAAAGTAATCCAACGCCATTTTTTCGAAAGCCGGGTCTTTTAGTTCATTTTCAAAAAGCCCCCCAATAAACTTCTTGTAATCTGAAGACACTGTTTCATCATTTTTATCATTTTCAAACTTTAATGTCGGCCTCTTACCCGCATCTTTTAAAATATCATACCCAAGAGAATGAAAAGTTCTGATTTCAGATGTTAGCCCATATTTTTCTTTCAAGCGTTTTTTGATTTGTTTTGCTGCACTATTTTGAAAGGCAAGTGCGAGGATTCGTTCCGGTTTTATTCCATCGGGCTTTCTTTCTATTAAATAGGCAATTCTCGTTGTTAAAACTTCAGTTTTACCCGCACCAGCACCAGCAACAATAAGATTATGTGAATCATCAACTACTATCGCTTTTCTTTGCGCGGGATCAAGGTTTAGTCCCGATTTGTTGAACAGCTTTTCATATTCTTTTACTCTTTTTTCTATAAAAATCTGGTTATAACTCAAAATAAATTTTTCAGCGATTTTAATTTCATTTTTTACTAGTTCGCGGGCGTTTTGAATTTTTTTTTCTTTAATTTGTGATATTTTTGATTCATCAACGTCATAACCATACTCTTTAATGTGGCTTAACCAGTATTTTTCTTTTGATTGTACCAAGTAGGTCTGACTTTGTTTAATATTTTTTTGAATTGAGCGGATTTTTTCTAGAAAGTCAGCTAATTTTTTTAAACGCTGGTCGTTAAGTATTTTTTTTTGAGCACCACCAAAATTCAATAAACATTCGTCAACCTCTTTTTCAGTTTTTGTTATAAGCGTGTCTAATTCAGAATTAGCTTTTCTGTAAACCAACTCAGCAAGTTCTACATCCCCCTCAGCCCAGATAATATTATCTCTTAACTCAGATATTTTTTTTACCAATTTTTTTCTTCTTCGTTCCAATTTAAGTTTTTCTTGCTGTAATTTACCAAAGATTACCAAGTAATCTAAAATTTCTTTATTGCTTTTTTTTTGAAGAGAATCCATTTCAGATACTGCTTTTGTATAAATTAATTCAGCAAGTTCGGTATCCCCCTCTATCTCAATTACACTGTTTTTTAGTTTTTTAAATTGGATTAACAGATTTTTTTTTCGTTCTTTTTCAACAATACCATCAAAGAAGTTTTCCACAAACAGTTTGAATCTAGTTATAGGGTTCATATATTATACGCCGCAATTTCTATTCAATATGCCATTTACTAACACTCTGTTCATTTTTAGCTTTTTCGTGAATAAGTTCTCTTATCTCTTCGGGAACGCGTATTTGTATAAGTCAGCATTCTTCTTATTCACCGGCACTGCGGGGTGCAAAGTAATATTGGCTCTGGTTTTGGAATATAGCTGTTACGTGACAGCGGATATGACTCCGCTTTTTAGTTTTTTTCTGAATGTTTGATTGGGTGTTTGGTATTTTATTCCTGAGTGTGGCGTTTTGTTGTACTCGCGCTGGTAGCGCGACAACAACACGTTGGCGTGGCC
>JAZDJR010000018.1:0-131658 GCA_043803815.1 Microcaldota archaeon
TCCAAAGAGCGGGGCGCAAGCCCCGCTGCGCCGACAAAAACAAAAATGATATTTCACACTAAAAAATAGTGCGACCTCTCATCTGCGGGTCTTCCGCTACGCTCCAGACCCGCAAGTATTCCCGGCCGCCTGAATAAAAAAATTGTTTCAACGTCCAAAAATTCAGGAATCGTATTCTTCATCTCGAACTTATGATACTTCCTACAACCAACCCAGCCAAGTTAAGAGCAATGATGGAAAAGGACGCTTTGAATCGGACTTTGAATATAGAAAAAGAAAAAACCCCATAAAAAACAAAAATTGGGATTAGACCCGTTTGGATTTTCAACCCTTAAGGCTTTTATTCTACCGCGCTGTTTTATTTTCGATTTCATGCCTAAAATCTTAAGCGACAAAACCAAGGGACTAAGCGACTCCGACCAGATGGTCATGGCCTTGTATTCCGAAAGCGACAATAACGGCTCGCCAAACTCCAACCGACAAGACGCCCTACGGCCGCTAAAGACTCCTGATGACCGCATGGCCGACGAACTCTCAGATAACCGAAAAGGCGGGCTTTTGGACAAGTTTCGGCTTTCCAAGCGACTTTAAATTTTGACCTTAGTTAGTCCGATAAAATCGGTTTTTCAGCCAAAAGCGTGCGATATTTAAAGATTTAGGTGGAAGAGTTAGTAATTGTTGAATTTAGTGGTTAAACCGGCGTTTTAGCCAGTTTTAACAACTTTAAGTGAATCTGGAGGATTGAAAACATGGCAGAAAAGCCGCATTTGAACCTAATATTCATCGGTCACGTCGACCATGGAAAATCCACAACCGTCGGACGGCTGTTGTACGACACCGGAGCCTTGTCGGAACAAGAATACCGAAAATTGAAAGAAGAAGCCGACTCGCGCGGAAAAGGTTCGTTTGCATTTGCGTATGCCATGGACCGCCTCAAAGAAGAGCGGGAACGCGGCGTCACCATCGATGTTGCCTACAAAAAATTCGAAGGCAAAAAAAACATGTTCACGATTATTGACGCGCCCGGCCACAAAGACTTTGTCAAAAACATGATTACGGGAACAAGCCAAGCCGACGCAGCCGTTTTGGTGGTTGCGGCCAAAGAAGGAATCCAGCCGCAAACCAAAGAACACGCGTTTTTGGCGCAAGTAATGGGCTTAAAGCAATTGATTGTCGCCGTCAACAAAATGGACGAAGTCAATTACACCGAAGCCAAATTCAACGAAACCAAAGAAGCCATGACCAAATTACTGCAAGGCGTCGGATACAAAATGGACATGGTCAAGTTTATCCCTATCTCCGCATTTTTAGGGGACAACGTAGCCAAAAAAAGCGAAAAACTCGGCTGGTTCAAAGGACCGACCTTGGTTGATGCCTGCGACGAACTCATCGCCCCAAAAATGCCGACCGATTTGCCCTTGCGGCTGCCCATTCAGGATGTTTACAGCATCAAGGGAGTCGGCGTCGTTCCGGTCGGACGAATCGAAACCGGAGTCTTGCGGCCCGGCGACAAAATCATCATCATGCCGTCCGGCAAAACCGGCGAAGTCAAAACCGTTGAAATGCACCACGAACAATTGCAAAAAGGAATGCCCGGAGACAACGTCGGATTCAACCTGCGCGGAATCGAAAAACAGGATATTTCGCGCGGAATGGTCATGGGACCCGCGGACAACCCGCCTTCGGTTGCCGCCGAATTTGAAGCGCAAATCGTCGTTTTGAACCACCCCAGCGCAATCGCCGTCGGATACACCCCTGTGTTCCACATGCACACCGCACAATTGTCGTGCACGTTTACGGAACTCAAAAAAACAATGGACCCCAAAACCGGACAAGTCAAGGAAACCAACCCGAAATTCCTGAAAACCGGAGACGCAGCCGTTGTTAAAATCAAGCCGTTAAAGCCGGTTTGCGTGGAAGAATTCAAAAAATTCCCGCAATTGGGGCGCTTTGCGATCCGCGACATGGGCCAGACCGTTGCCGCAGGAATCGTTTTGAGCGTTACTCCGGCAATCGCCAAAAAATAAATTTTTTTTAGTTTATTTTTTGGCCATTCATTTTTTTTAACAAACGATGAATTAGTCGTTTTTGACTAACGAAACAGGAAAAGCAAATGCAGAAAGCCCGAATCAGCTTAAGTTCGCCGGACTATAAGCTAGTCACGCAAATTGCCGAGCAGATAAAAGAAATTTCTGGCAAAACCGGCGCCAAGCACTCGGGAATCATTCCCATGCCCACCAAAAAACTGGTTATCCCAACGCGCCGCGGTCCTTCCGCCGGCGGAACCGAATCCTACGAAAAATGGCAGATGCGAATCCACAAGCGCCTGATTGACATTTCCGCGGACGAACGCACTCTGCACCGCATTATGCGCCTCGACATTCCCGAAAACGTCCACATGGAAATCGACTTAATCGGATAAACCGAAATTCCGAAAAAACATAAAAAAACGCCTTTTCGACAATCGACTGATTTTTTCTTGTTTCTTAACGGCATTACCGCAATTGTTATTGAAAATCGCACTCCAAAATCATTAAATATAACTTCAAGTATAATTTGTTATACAGGTGATTTAATGGAAGTGCTGGTTAAAACGCGAAAACTGGGTGGTTCGCTGATTGTGACGATTCCAAACGATGCGGTGAAAAAAATGGATTTAAAGGAAAACGAAACCGTTTCCTTGTCGCTTAACCGCCCAAAAAAAAGCTATTTTGGAATAGCCCCCAACATTTCGGCTTTCACGGAGAAGGATCGCTTTGACTATCGTCGTTCCCGTTAGATTTGTTTTTGATTCCAGCGCGTGGATTGAATACCTGCGCGGAACGCCCGCTGGAAAAACGGTTGCGGCTATTTTGGAAAACGAAAAAAGCGTCGTATTGACCCCGAATATTGTCGCCGCGGAAGTCATCAGCAAAATGACCCGTGAACACGGGCCTGTTGCGGAAAGCATCGAATCCATTTCAAACCAATCCATACCGCCGCTTGAAACCCGCCACGATTATTTTTTGGCCGGCCAGTTGCATGCCGAACTGCGTACAAAAATGAAAAATATCAGTCTGGCGGACGCCGTCATTTTGACGCTGGCCGAAAAAAACAGCGCCCGAATCGTGACCAAAGACCGCCACCTCAAAGGCAAAAACACGGTTTTTATCGGTTAAACAAAAGTTCACAAACCGAAGGTTGAGTCGGCTGCTATTTTTCTTTTTTCAAAAACCGGATAACGCGTTCCAAAATCAAGCCATAGTGCGGCTGCAAATTTTCAAGCGTTTCCAAGGCATCCAGTGAAACCAGACGCGCGTTTATGATTTCGCCGTTAGCCGCGTTGACTTTTCTGGCCGCTTCTTGCAATGTTTTTAACGAAACGCGGGCCAAATAATTGTGGCCTTTCAAATAGGCTTTTCCGGCCCCCGCTTTTTTGGCAAAGTCCACGGGTGCAACCGACTGAATCGCGTCGATTTCGTGCTCTTGAACCCCGACTTCTTCGGCCAGTTCGCGCATGGCGTGCTTGTAGCCCGTTTCGCCGGCTTCGAGTTTTCCCGTTCCGCCCAATACTTTGGCTTGCGGCCATGTTTTGGTTTCGGCGGGATTTCGCTCGGCAACAAAAACAAATTTTCTTCCTGTTTGAGGGTCAACCGCATACAAGATGGTTGAAGCCACGGGATTAATCAGGGAATAGTTCGTCATTTGTTCGGGAGTTTTCCGGTTGGCCTTAAAATAAGCCGAGCGCTCGCTTGCACGGGCGGCAAGGGCTGGTTTGAACCGGCTAAGCAGTTGTTTTTGCCTTCGCGCGGCCCGCTTGTCGCCGGCTTTCATTTTTTGGATTTCGCGGACGAACTTTTTCTTGATGATTAGTTGCCGTTTGGTTGATTCGGGTAATGCGGCCCAGGAACGCTGTTTTTTTTTCCCTGAATACGATCCTGCGGGACGGATTGTTCTGTTCGAACTTGTTTTTGGCATAATCAAATTACCCAAGACAGGCATATATGTCTTTCGGCGATGTAGGGATTTTGATATCCTAAAAAATGAACCGTAGTTTTTTATTTTGCAACCAAATAATCGTTTTTATTCCTTGTCGACTAATGGCATAAATACGAATTTTCCTTTGCTAAAACCCAGTAAAAGTATATTGTGGCGGGCCCAATTTGTTCTTCTTGAAATGGTTCCGGTTACTTGCGATAAGTTCTTTTTTGAAATACGGCTTTGATTTTTTTTGCATAAATTATCAAAAAAAAGGGTGGCCGCTCCGGTTCCTTCTCCCCCATACAATATATCGGCCACGTTCGGCGCCCGTGTTTTAGCCATCGCGATAAGGTCTTGGCTGATTGCATATGCCCTCGGTTCCAAAAGGATATAATCTTTTGTTCCAAATTTTTTGTTGTGCTTTCTAACTTTTTGTTTTACAAAGTCAATTACTTCTTGGGCGGAAGCATTATCGGCTCTTTTTATTACAAGGGATGTGCTTGGATAATTTCTAGAAATATTCATTTGCCTGACTCGCCTACTGGGGTACTGTGTATCGGTCGGCAAAAGATGAATTGTTCCCCATTCAGGGTCTGTCAAATCTTGAATCGATTGCAGATGACGGCGGGTATCGATGTTTTTCATTTTCCCTAAAAAACGGTCAATTACAGGCGACATCCGTTTAAGACGCGCAATCAAAGCGGGGGATAACGATTTTCTCGGCATATACCTTCCATTCATTGTTTCTTGTATTTTTGCAGTTGTTCGGTGACGTATTCGAGTTTTACTTTGGCCGCGGAAAAATAGTCTTCGCTTTCTTTTCCCGCGTGGTATTTGCGGTCGCATACGACGCGCTTGATGCCGACGCCGATGATGAGCATGGCGCAGACGCGGCAAGGCGTCATTTTGCAGTACAAAGTCGTTCCTTCCAAGGAAATTCCCAGTTTGGCGGCTTGTATTATCGCGTTTTGTTCCGCGTGGACTGTGCGGACGCAGTGCCAGCTTTCCGAGCCGTCCTCGTGCACGGTTTTTTTCATCTGGTGGCCGACTTCGTCACAGTGCGGCTGTCCCGGAGCAGAGCCGACATATCCAGTAGTCAGGATATGTTTTTCGCGGACGATTACGCAGCCGCTTCTTCCGCGGTCGCAGGTGGCGCGCTTGGCAACCACGCGCATCAGTTCCATAAAATAGTCGTCCCAGCTTGGCCTGCGGTAAACAAAGCGGAGCTTGTCCAAAAACGCTTCGGTTTGCTCAAGCAGTTCTTCAATCGTTCCTTCATTGGTGAGGACAAAATCAGCCATTTCTTTTACTTTGACCAATTGCTGACCCGCGCTGTTGGGGTTTTCGTATTCGAGGGCTTCGACGCGCTTGAATTCGGAAATGGTGCGGGCTTCTTTTTCGCGGTTTCTTTTTTTGGCGCGTTCAAACCGGACTTCAACGGGGGTGTCCAAAAAAATCAGGTAAAAGTCCGGTTGTTTTTTGAGTTCCTCAACTTCTGAAGGATTGCGGATAGAAACAAAGCAATAATTGGTGCCTTCGCTGATTCCGGCAAGCACGCGTTTGGCCAAAACCGAGTTGCCTTCCTGTTCGCGCAGTTCGGTACCCAGTTTAATCAGGTTTTCGCGGGTGATTTCTATTCCGCGGACGGTTGATTCCTTGCGCAGTTCGTCCGACAAGGAACGGCGGACAAAACCCTTGTTTTCCAAAAACTCGGCCAAGGTGTCTTTTCCCGCGGCAAAAAAACCCGTAATTCCAAGCAGCATCATTATCCCCAAAAAACGCTACTGTATTTCGCTGAAAAACGCATAAAAAACCATTGATGGTCTGCTACATAATTTGGGTTTGTTTTTAATCTTTCTTTTCCTTTTTGGGTTATGCGGTTTCGGGTGCTTAAAGACGAATCCATGGCGGATGTGGCCTTGGAGGCTTTTGGCAAGACCGAGTCCGAATTGTTTGAAAACGCGGCTTTCGCCTTGTTTGAGCAAATGGCGGACACCAAAAAAATCGGGAAAAGCCAAAAATCGCGGATTGCGGTAAAAGACCCGGATTTGGAGCGGTTATTGTACGGTTTTTTGTCGGATATCGTGTTTCGAAAGGACACGGAGCGCACGGTTTTTTCGGCGATTGAGGCCAAGGTTTTCAAAAAAGGCGGGGAATGGATTGGCCAGGCGCTCTTAACCGGCCAAAAAGTGGCGGATGTTTTGCCGTCGGTTCTTCGCACGGACGTGAAAGCGGTTACGTTTTACGGTTTTAAGATTTCAAAAACAAAATCGGGATTAAAAGTAAAAATCGTTTTGGACATTTAGGAATTGCAATGGCTGAAAAATTTTCGAACGAAGAAATTGTGCGTCGACTTGCCGACCTGCCGGGCTGGCAGTTTAACAAAAGCGAAATCGTTCGCCTGTTTGAATTCGAGAATTTTAAAAAATCGGTGCAGTTTGTCAACCGCATCGGTTTAAGCGCGGAAAAAATGAACCATCACCCCGATATTTTGATTCAATACGACAAAGTCCGGGTTTCGCTTTCCACCCATCCCGAAGGAGGGATTACGCAAAAGGATTTTGATTTGGCGTTTGAAATAAACGGGTTGTTTGGATGAAAAAAATTCCGAGATATCCGACTTTTGCGAGGGATTTTGCGGCGGCTAAAGCGGCTAAAAGCGGGAAAAAGAAGCGTCCGCCGCTTTGGGAACTTTTGGCCAAGATTCGCACGGCCGAACAGATGAAAAAACGCGCATTGGAACTCCAAAAAGCCCAAAAACAGCCGCAAAAAAAATAATCCGAAAAAGCGGCAACCGATACAAAAAATTAAAGCAAAAAAATAACGGTGAAGGTTTTGGAAACCAAAACAATCGCAAAGTGGATTGCAATCCGGCTTGAAAAAAAAGCCAATTTAAAGCGGGCGGCGGGTTCGTTTGCGTATTTTAAGGAAAAAATTAATCCGCGCGGAGTAACGGTTCCCAAAGTGCGGGAAATCGAAAAAGAACTGTGGAACCTGCACCAAAAAGAGTTTTCCTTGGATTTTTGTCTCGACCTTACGGAAGAATTATTCCAAAGCGGTTATTGGGAAGACCCCGTCGTTGGAATGGGGCTTGTGCGGCGATTCGAAAACGAGTTCGATGAAACCACCTTCAAACGGTTTGAAAACTGGGTCAAAAAATACGTTTCCAATTGGGCGCATTGCGACGACTTATGCAATCATCTGGTCGGTTCGGTTTTGGAAAACCAACCCGAACTGGCCAAACAAGTCGTTGGGTGGGCAAAATCCGAAAACCGATGGGTACGGCGAGCGGCGGCGGTTTCGTTTATTCTTCCCGCGCGAAAAGGGTTATTTGAAAGGGAAATCCTTGAAATTGCAGAGCGGTTGTTTTCCGATAAAACGGACGATTTGGTGCAAAAAGGCAACGGCTGGATGCTTCGGGAATACGGCAAAACTCAGCCCAAAAAGCTTTTGGCTTTTCTTAAAAAACACAGGGAAAATATTCCGCGCGTGACTATGCGCTATGCCTTGGAAAAATTTTCCGCCAAGGAGAAAAAAGGGCTTTAAGCAATATGCATTGAATGAACATTAAGTATATAATCCAATGCACATTTAATGCATATGTGATAGCATGAATGTCAATTTGGGTACGCCGTACGAGGCAATTGTGGAAAAAGTCATTGAAAAGGGATATGCGGGAAACCAGACCGAGGTTATTCGCCAGGCCTTGCTTGCGTATGAGCGGGCTTTGGAAGAAGAAGAAGTTCAACTTGTGCACAAGGCAGTTGAAATCGAAGCGCAGGAAATTCGTGAGGGAAAAGTGAAAACCAAAACCCACGAAGAATTGAAAAAGAAATACGGCTTGTGAGCGCATGAAAATCGTTTATCGCCCCGAAGCGGAAGAACAACTGGACAAAATGGACGCCGGTCTTCGCAGGCTTTTTTTTAAGCATGCCGAAAAAGTTTCCCAAATGCCGCCCAAGCGCCACCTGCGATTCGGGATTCCGCTTCATTGCGAGGAAGTAACACGCCAAGCGCGATTGGTTTACCGCTTTGAGGACGAAAACACCTGTCAGATTTTTCGGTGCTTTACTACCCATAAGGAATACGAACGCTGGTACAAATCATACAAATAAGCCAAACCAAAAAAAAGGTTTTAAATTCTCGAATTGACTGGAATATACTATGCAAAATCTCAAGTCGGTTTTTAAAAACACCTGGGAAATTCCAAAGTCCGGAAAAATGAATGTTCCGATTCGCCTGTACGCCAATCCGACAATTTTGAAAACAATCGACCAAACGACCATCGAGCAGGCCAAAAACGTGGCTGCTTTGCCCGGCATTGTCGGCAACATGCACCTGTTTTCGGATGCCCATGTGGGATACGGAATGCCGGTCGGCGGAACAGCGGCTTTTGACGCCAAAGAAGGGATTATTTCGCCCGCCGCCGTGGGCTACGATATCAATTGCGGCATGCGCTTAATGCCCACCAATTTAAGCAGCGGCCAAGTCAAGCCCAAAATTAAGCAGTTAATGGACGAGTTGTTCAAAAAAGTGCCGGTCGGTCTGGGAAGGCAAGGAATTGCGGATTTGTCCAAAAAGGATTTTGACGAGGTTATTATTTCCGGCGCCAAGTGGGCGGTAAAAAACGGTTATGGCTGGAAAGAAGACTTAAAGCGAATCGAGGAAAACGGCTGCATTAAAGGAGCGGATAGTTCCAAGGTATCCAAAAAAGCACTGGAGAGGGGGCGCGAACAAGTGGGAACCTTGGGCAGCGGAAACCATTATCTGGAAGTGCAGTTTTCAAAAGCCCAAAATATTTTTGACGAAAAAACCGCTAAGGCATTCGGATTAAACGCAAGCGAAAAAAAAGACCAGGTTGTTATTATGATTCATTGCGGTTCGCGCGGATTCGGGCATCAGGTATGCACCGATTTTGGGCAGCTGTTTGTGGATGCCATGAAAAAATACGGCATTCAAAACGTGGGGCGTGATTTGGCCTGCGGCCCGTTTCAAAGCGAAGAAGGCCAGAATTATTATGCGGCCATGGCTTGCGCGGCGAACAACGCGTTTGCGAACCGCCAGGTAATCATGCACCGAACGCGCCTCGCGTTTGAAAAAGTATTCGGGGAAAAGGCCGAAGACTTACAGATGCATTTGACGTACGATGTTGGCCACAATATGGCCAAACTGGAAAAACATTTCGTTGACGGAAAAAAACAATGGGTAGTGGTGCATCGAAAAGGCAGCACGCGCAGTTTTGGGCCGGGCGAAAAAGACTTGTGTGAAAAATACCGGAAAACGGGGCAGCCCGTGATTGTCGGCGGCAGCATGGAAACCGGAAGCTACCTGTGCGTGGGAACCCAAAAGGCGATGAAGGAAACTTTCGGTTCTACTTTGCACGGCTCCGGGCGCACCATGTCGCGCCAGTCGGCCAAGGAAAAATTCAGGGGAGAACAATTGCAGTCGGACATGGAAAAGCGCGGAATATTTGTGAAAGCCGCTTCCTTGCAGGGACTTGCCGAAGAAGCCGGAGGCGCCTACAAAAACATCAACGATGTGATTGATTCGATGCACGGCGCGGGCATCAGCCTGAAAGTCGCAGCGTTAAAGCCGATGGGAAATATTAAGGGATAAATAAGGAATGAAAAAAATGGCGGACGAATTCGACGCGATTCGGAAAATTTTGGCGATGAAAACGATTGCCGTTGTGGGATTGTCTGGCGACCCGCAAAAAGACAGTTACAAAGTCGCGTTGTACATGAAAAATCACAAGTACAAAATCGTTCCCGTGAATCCGACGGCAACCGAAGTGCTCAATGAAGTGTGCTATCCGTCTTTGGTCAAGATTCCGGGGGAAGTCGCTTCCAAAATCGACGCGGTGTTGGTGTTTCGCAAAAGCGAGGACGTGCTGGCGGTTTTGATGGAAATTATCGAACTGCACAACTCGTACGGAAAAGTAAAAGCCATGTGGCTGTCGGAAGGAATTCAAAACGATTCCGCCAAAGCGTTCTGCCAAAAAGCGGGGTTGCTGTTTGTCCAAAACCGATGCATGAAAAAAGAACGCGAATTATTGTGACAAAGAAATTAGCGGGTTGTAATGAGCCGGACCCAAAATTGGAGTTCTAAAAAAATAAAGGTTAGTGAAATTACAGAATACGAAAAGGTAAGCCCGCTTAAACTCGCGCCGGTTTTGGAAATGGCTTCAATATTTTTTTCTTTCAACTGCACAAAAATTTTTTTTTCCTGTTGTTTAATCAAAAACCAGTTCAAAAGCAAAATAATCAAAAGTACAAGCGGTATAACGCTTTGGTCTGCTATAAACGTGTAGACCGAACTCAATACAAAAATAATCAAAAGCGCTGGACTTGTAAGCAAATCAAAAAAATATTGAAGTCGGGATGAAAAAAACCTGCCGATCAGTTTCTCTTCAATAGAATGCTCGGGGGAAACCGGTGTTACATTTACGGTATATTTCGAGTATTGATTGGGGGAAATTGTTTTCGAGTCGTTTAAATTTCTCGGAAGTATAAAAACTTTTGTTTCAGTTTTAAAAAATTTATCCAGTAGCGACACATTGTTCCTTCAATTCAGCACTAAATGAGCCGTTTTCCGTTTTCGTCTTCGATGTGGATGACATTGACGGGGCAGGCTTTGGCGGCATCCAGGTTTTTTTGCAGGTCTTTTTCGTCAAACTCGCGAATCAATAAATGCGCTTTTCCGTCATCGCCCACTTTCCAGACGTCAGGAGCAACCGCCGCGCAAGCCGCCGCGCCGATGCAGCCGGCACTGTCATACACAATTTTATACTTAGCCATAGGTTAAAACACCGAATAATCCAAAGGGTGCATTCGAATAAAAATACCACGCAACCGGACTAAAACCCCCCGAATCGGCGATTAACCCCCAAAAACCCCAAACCATAAAAACATTAACTATTTAACGGGAAAGTAGAAATATTTAAATGGTTGTTGGTGGGGTAATAAGATATGGCGAATCGAGGGTTTTGGGGTTTAAAGGGCCTTTTTGCCCTGCTTTTGACTGTTTTACTTTTGGCTTTGGTTTTGCCTTCGGTTAGCGCCGCAACCGGCGTTACCACAACTCCGACGCAAATCGATTTGCGTTCGCAAAACGGCTCTTCTTTTGAAAATTCGATTATTGCCAATGCTAACGACCCGATTGACGTCCAGCTCGGGGTTTTTTTGGATGAAACCACGGGCGCTTCTTCAACGACTAATATTCCCGTGCAGGCGTACGCCAAAATAGAAGGATTGCAGACCAACGGAAGCTGGGTAATGATTGGACAGACTCCGACAGAGGACGCCTTGATGAATTTGTTTGAAACCCGGACGTTTAACTGGAATAATATTTTTACCGTCCAAAACGGCTATTCGCAGTACCGCGTGTCGGGTTATAGCCGTTCGGGAAACGAAAGAGCTTACAACGGACCGATTTTGGCGTTTGTGAACCGCGTTTTGCAGAACGGCAACTGCAGCCAAATCAGGATTAATTCTTTTGACGTGCAGATTAACGAAAACGACCAGCGCGATTTTTCATTTTCGAGTTTCAACGATTCGGACAGCACGTTTCGCGTCGATTCCCTGAATTTTTCCGGAAGCCAGAGCAATTTCACGATTGCCAACCGCAATTCCGACACCGTCATTTCAAGCCACAGCAGCGGCACGGTCCGCTTTCGCATCAACTCGTTCGGAGTTGACCATGATTTGGATAACGCGGTGTCCCTGCGGGTATCGGGCCACTTCGACAATCCGTCCTTGTCCTGTTCGGAAAGCCAAATCGGCTACCGCGATTTCACGGTCCGCATCCTGAACACGGGCACTTCCAATTCCTCGATTTGCCAAAACATCCGCATCGCGCCTTTTCCGATTACCGCAATCGGCAATACTTCTACCGACCGCAAATTCACGGTGTTTAACACTTCCACCCAGCGGTTTTTTATCCAGAACTCGAACGCAACACCAAGCAACAGTTTTTTCGCGTTTTCCGGAAGTTCGTTTGACCCGTCCATTCCATCCGATTCCGCGGGAACCTGGCAGATTCACTTAAACACCAACCCTATTTCGTCGGAAACAAGCGGAAATGCCAGCCTGCAATTGGCAGGCAATTTTGAAAACGGCACCGCATGCTCGCTTAATGACATTACTCAAAACATCGGCGTTACGATTTTGCCCGTTGGCCGGGTTGCGGCCTGCGCCAATATTCTCATTGAAGCGTATGACGACCAATTAAACGAAAACGACAGCAAGGACTTGATTTTTCGGGTGGACAATTCGACAAGCCGACGTTTTACCATCAGTTCGGTCGAACTGACCGAAGACAGCCCGGATTTGCAATTAACGCTTGTTTCAAAGGACAGTTCAATCGGATCGGGCCAAACCGGCGACATTCGGATTCGCGCCAGTTCCGATTCTTTTAGCGGCGACCAAAGCATCGGCGCCACGATTCGCATCCGCGGAAACTTCGACGACGGAACCACATGCAACCTGACCAATATTCAGGCGCCTTTTCAAATTCGCCTGATTGCCGACACGTTCGGCAACAACGACAACGGCGGGGTTTTTGACAACGGTTCCACGAGCGCGGACTGCTCGCAGTTAAACCTGGACACGGCTTCGGTTTTTGTCGCCGGTGGAACCTCCAATACGGGGCAGTTCCAATTGGAAAACAATTCCAACCGGACTTTTTTCATTGAAAACGTCGACGCGTACGACAATTCCGACCGGATTACGGTAACTCCGGGGCAGTTCGATTCTTTTGTCCGGCCAAACGACACCGCAACCGTTTCGGTCCGTGTGGCAGCCATCAGCACTACCGACCGTTTTACGGACACGGGATTTGTCCGGATTGCGGGGCGATTCGCCAACGGCAATACCTGTTCGCTTTCGTCGGTTTCCACGCGTTCGTTTCCCGTGCTGGTTAATTCAAGTTCAATCGACAATTCGACTTCCGGCATCTGCCAGGATGTTTCACTGACCGTTCCTTCAACAGTTTCGATTAACCAAAGCGGGAACGTTTCTTTTTCCGTCAACAATCCCACAAGCCAAACCGCGTGGGTTTTTTTGCGCGGAAACGGGACAACGGTTTCTCCCAATACGTTTGCCATTAACGCCAACAGGAGCCTGACTTTCAGCGCAACCATCCAGTCCAACATCAGCGGACCTTCCAATCTTGAATTTTTCGTGGTCGGAAACGACTGCCAGGGGCAATCCAAATTCGCGCGCATTGAAAACGGTTCCAGCGGCTCGTTTTCTCCAGGGGGATTCACCAACGACATCTCGATTGTGTTTGTTCCAAGCGAAACCGTTTTTGTCAAGCAAACCACGGTTGTTATCAGCGTCAAAAACAATTCAAGTGTTCCCCAAACCGTAACGGTTTCCTTGAACGGTTTTTCTTCCGCCTGGTTTTTGGACAAAAAAACCGTTGCACTAGTGCCGAGCGAAACCAAAACGGTTTACCTTGATGTTTTTTCCAACAACCGGTTCGGTTCGTTTAACGGCACTGTAACCGCGTCAACATCCAGCGGCCAAACCTCCAAAACAATCGTGCTTCACGCCTTGCAAAGCAGCGTGATTGCAACCGAAATCCGATTGTCGCCGAGCTTTAAGACCGTCGGAAACAACACCGAAGTTTCAATTGCGGTTTCCAACGATTCGCTCCAGCAAGTGCAGGGAACCCTGCAACTGGAAAGCCAGGAAGGAACAGTCATTGACCAAGCGGCCTTGACGGTTAATCCCAGCGAAACCAAAAATGTCGTGTTTACTTTGGAAAACCAGCGCGGATTGGATGCGGGACGAAACCTGACCGTTCGATTCTTGCTTAATGACGGACGCGAGGCATTTTCCTCGTTTGCCGTATTGTCCAATTCCGGCTTGCTTGGCTTTGGAACCGCTTTTGCATCATTAAGCCCCCAAAGCGTATTTTGGGGCGGCATTATCCTCGTAATCATATTGTTATTGATTATTGCCTGGTGGCAAAGCAAGCAAAAAAAGTCCTGGCAAAAGATGAATCCTTTGCCCGAAAGCCTTGTTCCGCAAAGCCAATCAGAACCGATAGCGACGGTTCTTCCTGCGACTGCCCCAGCGGCTGCCTCGATTCCGATCCCCGCGGTAACCCAAACCGTGACCGTAACCAAGGTTGAAAAGACCCCAATAAACGAGCCGCTTAGCCGTTTTTGGTTTTTGCGGCGCTCGTGACGATGCCTTTAAATACCTTTTTTGAGGATATTGGTTATTATATTCTTGATAAAAGCAAACTGCCTTCCAGCCGAACCGGTTGGGATGTAACTGCGGCATAAGCCTTTTTTTTACAAGAATGGGAAATTAAAAGCCTTAATGGCAATAGCCGGCTTTGGCTGAAAGGCCCCCAAAGGAAAGAAAACAATGCCAAAAAAATCGAGACCACGAACAGGCAGTCTGGCGATTCGACCGCGCAAGCGCGCAAAAAAAGAAACCCCAAGCTTTGCCACTTATTCAAAAACAAGCGTGAAAAATTCCGCGGTTAATTTTATGGGTTACAAGGCCGGCATGCTTCATTTGCTGGTCAAAAACGAAACCCCCAAAACCACGAGTTTTGGACAGGAAATTTCCCTGCCCGTAACCGTAATCGAATGCCCGCCTTTGAAAGTATTCGGCTTGCGCGCGTATACCACCAACCTGCAGACCCGCGGAACCCGCGTATTAATGGAAGTCAACGCGGAAAAAACCGATGTGCACCTTGGGCGAAAAATAAAATCGTTTAGGAAAAAGCACGGCAAGGAACAAAAAAATTCTTCTTCTAAAACGGACACCGAAAAGAAAAAACACGGTTCCCGTTCGCTTGAAGACCTTGAAAAAAACAAATCCCAAATCGTAGGATTGCGTTTATTGGTTCACACGCAAATCGGATTGACCAACACGGGCAGAAAAAAGCCCGACGTGTCCGAAATTGCGCTGAACGGTTCCATTGACGAGCAGTTGGCGTTTGCCAAGCAAAAACTCGGACATGAACTGAGTGTCAGCGACGTACTGGAAAAAAACCAGCTGATTGACATTAAAGCGGTTACCAAAGGAAAAGGAATGCAAGGGGTCATCAAGCGGCACCGCGTCAAAATGCAGCGCCACAAAGCCAAAAACACGCGAACCGTCGGCGCCATTTCACCTTGGCATCCGCCAACAGTCATGTGGACGGTTGCGCGGCCTGGACAAATGGGTTACCATAATCGGACCGAATTCAACAAACGAATCGTTCAAATCGCAAACCCGAAACAATTAAACGTCACTCCAAAAGGCGGCTTTTCGCATTACGGCGTATTGCAAAACGAATACGTGCTGGTCGCCGGTTCGATTGCGGGACCACCCAAGCGATGCATCGCACTACGGCCCGCGGTCAGGCCGTTTGGCGCGCGCAATTTAAAGCTCGGCGAAATTTCGAATTTTTCAACCATGGATTTTAAAAGCGAAAACGCGGATGAACCCATCAAGGCTCACAAAGTGGTTCTTGAAAAAACGGAAAAAGCCGTGCACAAAAGCGTGGAAGACGAATTAAAGGAAGCCACAAAGGTAAAGGCATAGGAAAATCGAAATGAAAGCAATTGTATTTAATTTATCGGGGCAAAAAGCCAGGGAAATCGAACTTCCTTCGGTGTTTAACACCCCAATCGACACCGGCCTGATTAAACGCGCCGTACTGGCGATTCAATCAAGCCGACTCCAGCCCAAGGGAATTTTTCCCGGCGCAGGACGCCAAAACACCGGTGTCATGGTCGGCGTGCGATGGCTTCCGACATCCGAGCGAAGCATTAACGTGGGGCACGCCCGATTGCCAAGAATGAAAAACCGCCGCAACCTGTTGGCCGGACGCGTAGTGAAAATTCCGCGCGCCGTCGGCGGACCAAAAGCGCATCCACCGAAAGTGCAAAAAAATATCGTTGAAAACATCAACAAAAAAGAAAAGCAAAAGGCATTGATGTGCGCGATTGCGGCGACTGCAAGCCAAAAAATGGTGAATCAACGCAGCGATTCCACGGGACAAATGGTTGTTCCGCTGATTGTGGAAAATGCGTTTGAAGGATTGGCCAAAACCAGCGAAGTAATCAAGGTATTGGAAGCAATCAAGGTTTTTTCGGAAATCGAAAATGCCAAGAAAAAGAAAAAAATCCGCGCGGGAAAAGGAAAGCGCCGCGGCAGAAAATACAAGCGGAAAAAAAGCATTTTAATTGTTACCGCCAAAAGCGCGAAAGTCTACAAAGGCGCGCGCAATCTGGAAGGAGTCGATATTGTCGAAGCCCGCAATTTGAACGCGGAATTATTGGCTCCCGGAACCAAAGCGGGACGATTAACCGTCTGGACCGAAGGCGCGGTCGCAGAAGTCCAGAAATTGTGGGGAAAATAAAATTGAATAGTTATGGCTGAAACCAAAAAAGTCGCAATGCCCGCGGAACTTGCAAGCGTTCTTTTGTATCCGTTGGTGACGGAAAAAGCCGTCGGCATGATTGAAACGCAGAACAAGTTGTCGTTTGTGGTCAAGGATTCGGCTTCCAAAATCGACATCAAAACCGCTATTGAAAAACAGTTTGGCGCAAAAGTGATTAATGTCAATGTGATTCGCGACCGAAAGGGAAGAAAAAAAGCGTTTGTCAAGCTGGATTCCAAATCAAAAGCCAGCGACATCGCCATCAAGCTCGGAGTTATCTGAAATTCGGTGAAAACATGGGAAAAAGATTGCGGGCACAACGGCGCGGAAAAGGTTCGTTTACCTTTATGGCGACAAAAAACGCCAAAGCCGACGTGCATTATATTGTGCCCGACGAGCACCAGCTCGAAGGAATCCTGCGCGGACAAGTCGTGGACTTGGTGACCGACAAGGGACGGACCGGAATTTTAGCCCGGATATTATTTGAAGACGGACAGCGCGAATTTGTCGTTGCCGCCGAAGGAATCATGCAGAACCAATGGATTGAATACGGAAACAAGGCCGACCTTCAAGTCGGAAACGTTTTGCCCATCAAAATGGTCCCCGAAGGCTGCCCGATTTTTGCGGTCGAGCGCCACTCCGGCGACGGCGGAACGCTTATCCGCTCGGCGGGATTATACGGGATTGTCATGTCCAAAGACCGGGGAAAAGCGTTTATCCGCCTTCCCTCAGGCAAAAGCGTTACGGTCGAGGAAAACTGCCGCGCAACTATCGGCTGCGTAGCCGGCGGCGGAAGAAAAGACAAGCCGTTTATGAAAGCAGGAGCCCGTTTTTTTTACATGAAAAAACGGCGCCATCATTATCCGGGCATTCGCGGAGTCGCCATGAACGCGGTCGACCATCCGTTCGGCGGAAGCCAGCATCACGCGGGAAAATCCAAGAGCACGTCGCGCAACGCGCCTCCCGGACGAAAAGTCGGAGCGATTGCCTCAAGCCGCACGGGACGCAAAAAGAAGAATTAAGGTGAATAAAAAATGGCTAAAAAAGAATTTTCATTTCGCGGAAAAAGCACGGATGAACTGTCCAAGCTGTCCCTGCAGGAATTCGCGAAGCTGTGCCGTTCGCGCCAGCGCCGAAGCCTGGGCCGCGGATTCGACAAGACCGTCCTAAAGCAATTGGACGGCGCGATTGCCAAAAAAAACGCGGGCAATGAACCCAAGCCGGTTCGCACGCACCGCCGAAACATCGTTGTGATTCCAAAAATGATCGGCCTCAAATTCAGCATTTACAAGGGAAACGCGTTTGACACCGTCGACATCAAGCCTGAGATGCTCGGGCATTTTTTGGGAGAATTTTCATTGACCCGAAAGCGAATGCAGCACGGAAAAGCCGGAATCGGAGCCACCAGAAGCTCTTCGGCCGTTACCCAGCGCAAAACATAAGTGATTCAAAATGGTAAAACGATATTACAATGCAACGGTTGCCGTATTGCAGGATAAGCATATGGCCAAAGCCATGGGCGTCGGCATTAACGCGTCGCTAAAGTTTTGCACGGAAATCTGCCGGTTAATTAAGGGAAAATCCGCGCTCAAATCAAAGCAGTATTTGCTGGATATTGCGGAACACAAGCGATTTTTGCCATTAAAGCGCTACCACAAAAAAGTCGGCCACCGGAAAGGGGACAGCGTGGAAGGGCAAAAAGCGGGCCGCTACGCGGACAAAACCGTTCATAATTTTTTAAAAGTGTTTGATAACGCGTTAGCCAACGCGGATTACAAGGGGCTGGACGAGGAAAAGCTCGTGGTAGAACAGGCCACCGCCAACCAGGCGTTCGGACGCATGTCTTTTCAGAACAAGGGGCATATCGGCGGAAAAGCGCACAAGCGCAAAACCTGCCACGTCGAAGTTATTTTGCGGGAGTCGCGATGAATTATGATTGAACGGTATTTTGTCGAGCAGGGAATCCGGAAAATCGAGCTGGACAAGTACCTGAAAGGCGAATTGGAACGCGCGGGTTTCACCAAATCCGAAATCGTCAAGACGCCGTTAGTGACCCGAATCGTGGTCAATGTGACCTCGCCGGGCCTTGCGATTGGAAAAGGCGGGCAAACGATTCGCCAGCTGACCGAAACCATCAAAAGCCGGTTTGGAATCGAAAATCCGCAGCTTGAAATCCGCGAAATCGCCCATCCGGAACTCGACGCGCAGGCCGTTGTCGACAAAATGGCGGGAATGGTTTCGCGCGGATTTTCCTGGCGCAGCGTGGTATTCAAAACCATGGGCAGCATTATGCGCGCCGGAGCCCAAGGGGTTGAAATCGTTGCCAAAGGAGTCATTGCCGGAAAAGGACAGAGAAAAAGGCGCGTGCGATTTTATCAGGGATACATGAAAAAAGTCGGTGACCAGGTAAAATTGGTCGGGTTTGCCAAAGCAAGCGCGCGGACCAAAATCGGAAATATCGGATTCAAGGTCCGAATCGTCCGGCCCGACGTCATATTCCCGGAAAAAATCGACATTCGAAAATTTGTCATCATTAAACCGGAAACCGACGGAACCGAAAGCGCCAAAACGGAAATCGAAGTGGAAACCGTTTCAGCCAAAAGCGCGGAAGCGGCGGAACCCGAAAAAAAAGAAACCAAAAAAGCGAAAGTCCACGAGAAAAAAGAAGGAAGCGAACACAAAAAAGCAGTGCCTGAAAAAAAAGAAGCAAAAGCGGATGAAAAGGACCCGGCCAAAACCGAAATCGCGGAAGAAAAAGCGGAAGAAATTATTGAAAACATTGAAGAAGCAAAATAAGGAAATTCAAAATGGCAGAATTAAAAATCAAGCAATTGCGGCAACTGGGAAACGAAGAGCTAAACGAACGGCTTTCCGCAGCCCAAACCGAATTGGCCAAGGAACGCGGCCAAATCGCGTCCGGAACCAGGCCGGAAAACCCCGGAAAAGTGCGCGCACAGCGCCGTACGATCGCCCGCATCCTTACATTACTCCATGAAAAAAAATCAAAAATCGAGGTGTCAATCAAGAAATGAACGGAACGTGTGAAACCTGCGGACTGCCCAAATCGTTGTGCGTCTGCGGCCAAATCGAAAAAGAGCAGCAAAAAATCAGGATTCGGCGCCTCAACCGAAAATTCGGAAAAATAATTACCCTGATATCCGGAATGGATACCGTGGAGCACGCCAAAGAGCTTGCTAAGATCCTGAAGCGAAAACTCGCTTGTGGCGGCACGTCCAAAGAAACCCAAATCGAACTGCAAGGGGACCACATGAGAAAAGTCAAGGAAGCCCTGCTTGCGGAAGGGTATAACGAATCGTTAATCGAAATGTGAGGGAAAAAATTGCAAAAATGGAATATTATGGAAAAAAACATCGGCGGCCATGAATGGATCGGCTTGGAAGCGGTCGTTGAACATTCAACGGATCCGCACAAGCGGGGACTGGCCGGAAAAATCACGGATGAAACCAAAAACACATTGAAATTGGAAACAACAGCAGGAGAAAAAACAATTCCAAAAAAAGAAGTTCAATTAAAAGTAAAGCTTTCAAACGGCTGGACGAAACTGGACACCGCGAAATGGTGTTTTTCGCCGGAAAACCGGGTGAAAGCGTTTTTCAAAAATAAGCGGTGAAAAAAATGGAATGCAAAGACCCCAATTGTTTTAAGCACGGACAGGTCAAAGTGCGTGGCAATGTTTTTACGGGAACCGTTGTAAGCGCCAAAGCCGACAAAACAGTTACTATCAAGCGAACGATTGCGCGTTTTATTTCCAAATACGAGCGGTACAAAAAATCCACGTCCAAAATCAAGTGCCACGCGCCGGAGTGCATGGGCATTAAGGAAGGCGACACGGTCCGGATTGGCGAAACCCGAAAACTGTCAAAAACAAAAAGTTTTACGGCAATGGAAATTATCCAAAAAGGCGAAGGAGCGGTCCAAAATGAAAGCGATTAATGCGTCCGCCAGCAAAGGCTTAACGCACCATAGCCGTTGCTTTTGCACGGACAATTCCGGAGCCAAAGAAGTCTCGATTATCGCGGTGCTGAAATTCCGGGGGCGAAAACGCATGGCAATGAAAGCGGGAATCGCGGACCTGGTCAATGTGGTTGTCAAAAAAGGAAAGCCCGAAATCCGGAAAAAAGTCGAACGCGCGGTTATTGTCCGCGTACGCAAGGAATACCGGAGAAAAGACGGCACGCGCGTGCAATTCGAGGACAACGCGGTCGTTTTGGTGGACGAAAAAGGGCTTCCCAAGGCAAGTGAAATCAAAGGGGTTGTCGCAAAAGAAGTCGGCGAACGATACCCAAAAGTCGCGGGCCTTGCCCAAGCGGTCGTTTAAAGTGAAAACATGAATCCCAAAAGCAAAAAACCAAGAAAACAGCGCCGGTTCTGGCGAAACCTGCCTTTGCATCTGGCACAAAAACGCCTGGCGATTCATTTGAACAAAGAGCTCAAAAAAGAGCTCAAAAAAACCGCCTTGCCATGCCGCAAGGAAGACGCCGTTCAGATTGTCCGCGGCCAATTCAGGGGAAAAACCGGCAAAATCGCGGGGGTCAATTACAAAAAAGGAACCGTGACGATTGAAAAAATTTTGCGAAAAAAAACCGACGGAAAAGAAGTATTGGTTCCGATTCAGGCAAGCAACCTTATACTGACCGCAGTTGAAAGAAAAGACGAAGCGCGATTCGGAAAAAAACCCGCGAAAACCGCGGTTCCAAAAGAAGCGGCCAAAGCCAAAAAAGAGGAAAGTCCGGTCGCGTTGAAAGTTAAATCGGACAGCGAGGAAATAAAGGCAAAACCAAAACTCGCTGAAAAAACAGTTTTCGCAGAAGCGAAAAAAGACGTTAAAACCGATATGCAAAAAGCAAAATTTGAAAGCTTGAAGGCATCCCAATTCGGGGCCAAAAAAGAGGAAAAAATGCCCGGCCAAAAAACAAAATTCGAACAGTTAAAGTCGGCGCAATTCGGAGCGGCTTCAAAAAAAGAAGTCACGAAATTCAACGATAAAAATACCGAAATAATCAAACCAACCAAAAAAGCGGGGGCGAAAAAGTAATGGCAAACAAAAGCGGTTCGCGGCACAACAAACGCGTGGCATTGCCCAAAAGCAGGCATTTATCCAGAAAGACGTATACCTGGGCGATTCGGCCGACGCCGGGGCCCCACAAAAAAGAAAGCGCATTGCCGTTAGGCGAAATTTTGCGCGAAAAAATGGGGGTTGCCACGAACCGAAAAGAAGCCAAACTGGTGCTAAACGCCCAAAAGGTTTTGGTGGATGGCGTGGTGCGCAGCGAATTAAAATTTCCGGTCGGGTTGTTCGACGTGGTCAGCCTTTTGGACGAAAAAAAGCATTTTCGGGTCGTATTTGACCGCAAAGGAAGACTGCAATTGGCGGAAGTTGCGGAAAACGAAAAAAATCAGAAAGTCTCGAAAGTGACTGCCAAAAAAAGCGTTGGAAAAGACCAAGTACAGTTGACCACGCAGGACGGGCGGACGTTTCTTGAAAAACCCGGCTTTGCATCGGTCGGCGATTCGCTGGTAATCGAACTTGGAGAAACCGCAAAAATCAAATCCGTTTTAAAGCTTGAAAAAGGCCACATCGCGTATGTTTTCAGCGGAGTGCACGTCGGAATTGTCGCCCAAATCAGGGAATTGGCCAAGGGAACCATGCAAAAACCCGCTTTGGCAACCTTGACGGACGACAAGGAAGAGTTTCAGACGGTTACCAAAAACCTCGTGATTGTTGGAAAAGACAAGCCCGCGATTACCACCCGATGGATTGAAAAATAAAGCAAGACCAAAAAAAGAATAAAAAAATAAAATTTGAGTGAAATTAAATGAACCCGAACGAAAATCTGATGCGCAAAATCCGCATTGAAAAAATAACGGTCAACATGGGCGTAGGCGAAGCCGGCGACGCCTTGGAACGCGCGCAGACGATTATGGAAAAAATCACCGGCGCCAAGGCCGTGCAAACAAAAGCCAAAATCCGCCTGCCGACATGGGAAATCCGGCCCGGCCTGCCCATCGGAGTAAAAGTCACCCTGCGAAAGCAAAAAGCGCTGGAATTTTTAAAACGCGCATTATCGGCCAGGGACAACGAACTGAATTCGCGCGTGTTTGACAACCGCGGAAACTTCGGGTTCGGCGTCAAGGAATACATTGATTTGCCCGGCGTCAAATACGACCCCAAGCTCGGCGTGCGCGGATTCGACGTTTTGGTTACATTGGAACGCCCGGGTTACCGCATCAAGCGCAGAAAATTAAAGCCGGCCGGAATCGGAAAAAAACACGCGATTGCCAAGCAGGACGCCATGGATTTTTTATCCGGCCAGTTTGGAGTCAAATTTGAAGAGAAGTGAAACTATGGTAAAATCGAAAATTGATAAGCACAACCAAAAAAAGAAAAAAAATCCGAAATACGAAAAAGCCAAGTGCCGCATGTGCAAAGGCCAAAAAGGCATGGTGTACAAGTATAACCTTCGATTATGCCGCCGGTGCTTTAAGGATTTTGCCCGCGAAATCGGATTTACAAAATTCAATTAAAATGATTTGAAAAAATTAGGTGAAAAAAATGGCTCAAGACCCGATTGCAAATGCGTTAACAAACATTAAGAACAGCGAAAACGCGGCCAAAAAAAAGTGCGAGTTCCGCCCCGCTTCCAAACTGATGGGCGAAATTTTGCGCGTGATGAAAGAACACGGCTACATTGAAAGCTACGAGTTCGTTTCCGACGAAAAAAACGGCCATTTTAAAGTCATGCTGTCGGGCAAAATCAACGAATGCCGCGCCATCAAGCCGCGCTATGCGGTCCAAAAAGGCGGGTTTGAAAAATTCGAAAAGCGGTACCTGCCTTCCCGCGATTTGGGATTAATCATCGTGAGCACCTCCAAAGGCGTCAAATCGCACCAGAACGCCAAAGACGAAGGAATCGGGGGACGCCTGCTCGCGTTCGTGTATTAGGATTGAAATTATGAAAGTACTGGAACGAAAAGTCAAAGTGCCGGACGGCGTTACCGTTGAAATCAGCGGACATTCGGTCAGCGTTGCCAAAGGGCCAAAAAAATTGTCCAAGGATTTTGGAACCGACGAAGTTACGATTACCAGGCAAGGCGACGAAATCGTTTTGCAGGCGGTCAAAAACAACCGGCAGCACAACGCCATTTTAAACGCCTTGGCCACGCACGTGCAAAATCTAATGCAAGGCGCGGAAGGCGAGTTTGAATACAAAATGGCCATCGTATTCAGCCACTTTCCGATGACGGTTACCGTCAAGGGAAACAAAGTGGAAATCAACAATTTTACCGGAGAAAAAAGGCCGCGCATTGCCAAAATCGTGGGCCAAACCAAAGTGGAAGTCAAGGGAAAAGACGTCACGGTCCGCGGCTCCAACAAGGACGAAACCGGCCAGACCGCGGCCAACATCGAAACCGCAACGCGCATTACCGGAAAAGACCGGCGGGTTTATCAGGACGGCATTTTTGTAGTTGAAAAAAAACACGTAAAAGCATAAAGGAAACAATATGGCTGGAAAAAAAGAGCAAAAAAAAATTGATGGCCCTGCAAAGGAACCAAAGCTACCGGTTCATCCGGCAAACGCCGCTTCCAAAGCCCATGGAACCGCAGCGGTTTCGCATTCAAAAGCCGAAGAAAAAGCGGAACAGCCAAAAACCATCGATTCCAAGCCCTCGGCGCAAAAAGAAGCCGGCCAGGCAGGCCAAAAGCCCAAAAAAGAAAAAAAAGCAAAGCCGTTAAAACCCAAAAGCCGGCGAACGGGAACCGCGGTCACGGGAAAAGCCAAAAAAACGTTAATCAAAGTGCAGGACCAAATCAAAAACAAGGCTAGGCACAATTTTCGCCGCAGAATCGGCAACCGATGGACGCACAATATCACCGGCAAAAAATGGGACAAATGGAGAAAAGCCCGCGGAATCGACATTCAGCGCAAGCAGGAATACGGCCTGATTCCGGACTCGGGTTACCGCACACCCGCAAATATCCGCGGATTGCATCCCAGCGGCCTTAAAGAATTGATGGTGCACAATGCCAAACAAGCGCAGCTGGCGTCCAATGACGTGGTCGTGCGCATTGCCCGAACCGTCGGAAAGAAAAAAAGAAAGGAAATTTTAACAGTTTGCCAAGCCAAAAAAGTAAGGGTTGTGAATTAAAATGCAGGCCAATAAAATCCGGCGGCTCGCCTCAACGGTCTTGAAAACCGGCGAAACCGGCATCTGGTTTGACGAAACCCAAATGGATAAAGTGACGGAATGCATGACCAAAGAAGACGTGCGGCAGCTGATTAACCAGGGAATTATCAAAAAGCGTTTGGCAATCGGCCAAAGCAAGGGACGAAGCCGGAAACTCGCCTTGAAAAAGAAAAAGGGGCGCAGACGCGGATTCGGAAAACGCGGCGGAACCCAAAAAACGCGCTCCGAGAAAAAGAAAAACTGGATGAAACGCGTCAGGTCGCAGCGGACATTTTTGCGGGAACTTAAAAAAAAGAAAAAAATGGATTCCAAAACATACCAGGCGGCGTACAAGCGCATTTCGGGCGGTTTTTTCAAAGGGAAAAAAAATATCGAACAGGCGGTAAAGGGGTAAAATTATGGCATTTAAACGAACCTATCAGACGCAGTTTTCGCGGCGGAAAAAAGGGCAAACCAATTATGCCAAGAGATTGGCATTATTAAAATCCAAGCAAAACCGCGTGGCCATCCGCAATTCCAACCAGGGACTGACGGTTGAATGCATTGCTTACCAAACCGACGGAGACCGCGTATTGGCATTTGCCGTTGCGAGAGATATTAGAAAATCGGGCTGGAAAAAAAGCCTGTCCAATATTCCGGCCGCTTATCTGACCGGCATTCTGGCGGGGCACAGAATGAAAACCGCGGGCGTTGGAAACGTCGTTTTGGATTTGGGGCTTCAAAAAGCGCATCATGGCGGGCGGTTGTTTGCCGCGGCCAAGGGAGTTATCGACGCGGGAATCGCCCTGAATGTCAATGCCGATGTTTTTCCAAGCGACGACCGCCTGCATGGAAAACACATCCAGGGATTCGCGGAAAACGTGGAAACCGTCAAGCAAGCCATTTTGAATTCAAAAGTACAAAAAAAAGGTGAACACTAATGCCCAGACCAGGAAAACCAAGACCCCAAATGCAAAAAAAACGCAGACGAAAAACCGAGGAAGAATCCTCCGAGTTTCGCGAACGCTCGCGAAGCGACCGCGTGGACAACTGGATTCCCAAAACCAATCTGGGAAGAAAAGTCAAAAACGCCGAAATCTCGACTTTGGAGCAATTATTCGACCAGGGCCTGCCGGTCATGGAACCTGAAATTATCGACTCCTTGATTCCCAATATGGCGGAAAAGCTGGTGGAATTCAAAAAAACCGCGCGCATCAGCCAAAGCGGACGAAATTTTTCTTATCGTGCAACCGTTTTGGTCGGGAACCGCAACGGGTTTGTCGGAGTCGGAGTCGCTTCCGACCGCGAACGCCAGGCCGCGGCCCAAAAAGCAACCGAACATGCCAAGCTGAATCTGGTGCACGTGTACCGCGGCTGCGGAAGCTGGGAATGCGTCTGCGGAACCAATCATTCGATTCCGTTTAAAGTCGACGGCCGCTGCGGCTCGGTTCGCATCCGGTTAAAACCGGGCCCGAAAGGAGTCGGCTTAGTGGTCGGCAATAATATCAAGGATGTTTTCGAGTTTGCAGGCATTTCGGATGTCTGGTCCGAAACCAAAGGCCACACCGCAACCAAGCTCAATTTTATCCGGGCGGCTTTGAATGCCATGGGCAAAACCAGCGCCATGCGCATATCCAAAGAAGTCGCCAAAAAAGTGGAACACCAGGTACGCGAAATGCCGCGTGCGGAGATGGAATAATGTTTGCCATTGTTCGGCTGCGCGGAGAAGTTCACACCAATCCGACAGTCAAAAAAACCATGGAACTGCTCGGCTTGAACCGCATCAGCCACATGGTGTTAAAGCCCAAGACAGCCCAGATGCAGGCCATGATTAAAAATGTGGAATCGTTCACCGCTTTCGGAGAAATCAACAGCGTTACCTTGGCCTTAGTGCTTGAAAAACGCGGACGATTGGTCGGAGACAAGCGGCTGGATGCCGCATTTTTGAAAAAAAAAGGGTTTAAATCGTTTGAGGATTTGGCCAACCAGCTCATCGCGGGCAAAACAACGGTTTCCAAACTGGGAATCAAAAAAGTGTTTCGCCTTAATTCGCCGAGAAAAGGATTCGAGCGCGGCGGAATCAAAAAATCGTTTTCCATGGGCGGAGCAACGGGTTACCGCGCCAACGCGATTAACGATTTAATCAAACGGATGGCATAAAGGGATTGGTATGGTTGTTCGAAGAAAAAGTCGAAGCAATAAAAAACGCGGCGGGCGAACGCAGCACGGCAATACCAAAAATTGGCGCGCGAGCGGATGCCAGGGCGGACATGGGCGCGCGGGAAGCCACAAGCACAAATATTCAAAGTATTACAAGACATTCGGAGTCAAAATCCGCATGAAAACCCGGTCTGGCCCGGTCAAAGCCATTAACCTGAAAGATTTGAACGCCTTGATTCCGGTTTGGCTGGACAAAAAGCTTTGCGAAAAAACACCGGACGGCCGAATCGTTGTTGACGGGGAAAAAGTCGGCATTGGAAAAGTCCTGAGCTCGGGTTCTTTGACATTTGACGTTGAATTCAAAAATATCGTGCTAAGCGAAAAAGCCAAAGCCAAAATCGAAGGCGATGAATTCGAGCCCGAACGCGGAAAAACGCAAAGCGGGGATTCCAAGTGACGATTTTCGATTCTTTGGCGCCTATCTATCGGCTGCTTCCGGAAATCAAAAATCCGGAAACAAAGCCTCCGTTCATGTCCCGCCTTAAGTGGACAGCCGCCATTTTAGTCCTGTTTTTTATCATGGGTTCCATTCCCTTAATCGGCCTGGATATTTCCAAGTCCGCAGGCGGAAATCTGCAGGTTTTGCAGTACATTTTGGCCAGCAACATCGGAACGCTTTTGTCCGTCGGAATCGGGCCGATTGTTTTGGCGTCGATTATTTTGCAGCTGTTAATCGGCGGAAAAATAATCGAAATGGATTTGTCCGACCCAAAGCAAAAAGCCCAGTTTTCGGCCGTTCAAAAACTTTTGGCGATTGTTTTTTGTTTTTTCGAAGCGGGAGCCTATGTCATGGGCGGATTATTGACGCCACTGCCCGGCTGGGGGCTTTGGGTAATTTTGCAAGTCACCTTAGGCTCGATTGCATTATTGTATCTTGATGAAATAGTTTCCAAGTACGGAATCGGCTCGGGAATCGGATTGTTCATTGCCGGCGGAGTTGCCGCGCAGATATTCTGGGCAATTTTCAATCCATTCGATAATCTCCTGCAATTGAATTTGGGCGCTGCCAACGGCCATATTTTCCGTTTTTTTAACGAACTATCCCTGGGCTTTGGCCAGGCTTTTATCGCCAATATTCTGCCGATACTGATTTCGGTCGCGATTTTTTTCATTGTCGTTTTTGCCGAAGGAATGCACGTCAATATTCCAATCACCATGGGCCGCGCCGGAATCGGCGGCCGCTTTCCGGTAAAATTATTATACGTGTCCAATATTCCGGTTATTTTGGCGGTCGCGTTTTTTGCCAACATTCGAATACTGGCTTTAGCCATGAAAAGCATTCCATTCGTAGGCGGCGCCATGCAGGCCATCAGCACGGTATTATCCCCCCCAAACGCGCTGTTTCTGCGGATTTTAGCCCAGATATCTTCTCCCGGAACCGGAGGAGTCCTTGGAGCGCTTGGAGTCCTGGCACCCGACCTTATTCAGGCATTTTTATATTTGATTATTTTTACCATAACCTGCGTCGTATTCGGAAAATTATGGGTCAGCATGGCGGGGCAAGACTCGGAAGCCGTTGCCGGACAATTGCAGCGAAGCGGCATGTTTATTCCCGGATTTAGGCGCGACCCCCGCATTGTACAGCAGGTGCTGGACCGGTACATTCCAACCATTACGATATTAGGGTCGATTTTCGTCGGTTTGCTTGCCGGATTTGCCGACCTGACCGGCGCATTGGGAACCGGAACGGGTATTTTACTGACCGTTGGAATTGTCTACAAAATGTACGAAGAACTGGCCAAACAGCAGATGATGGAAACCCACCCTATCCTAAAGAAGGTGTTTGGATGACGGCCAAAAGAAAGCATTTAAAACAGTTTTCAGGGGGATTTTAGTAATAAGGCCCCAAAACAAGGATGGGCGATTTAGCCGTTTTTTTGGTGTTTGAATGGTGTTGATAAACAGTGTCATCGATATTGCGGCAATATCATTGGCAATGGCAATCGTGTCGCGCTATTTGCAGCACCGGTTCGGCAAGCGAAACGAAATGGTGGCTATCCAAGCCCAAATGAAGGAAAAACAAAAACAAATTCAGGAGCTGTACAAAAAAGGGGATGAAGCGTCCAAAAAAAAAGCGGACAAAATTCAAGCGGAAATGATGGAACACATGAACACCATGATGAGCGCCAACATGAAAGTCATGATGGTCAGCATGGTTGTTTTTTTGCCGGCACTCTGGGCGCTCAGCGTGTGGTATTCCAGCGCTCCCGTTAACCTGCCGTTTCCGTTTTTGATTGCGCACCAGGGAGGACCATTATTCATTTGGTTTGAAATCGGAACCAAAACCAGCTGGTTATGGTGGTACATTTCAATAAGCCTGATTTCAAGTATTGTCATCGGGTTTGTTTTAAAACAGCTCAAAATCGAAAAATAAAAAGGAAAGAAAAAAATTATGTCAAGGCACGGACGAACAAACAAGGGAGTAAAAAAACACAGGACAACTTCCGGTTCAAGGATTAAAGCAATTTCGCACAAGTCCGCAAAAAAAACCTGCGCATTGTGCGAAAACGCCTTGCACGGCGTGCCGCACGGAAAACGGGTAGCAAAAGTCCGAAAGCTTTCCAAAAGCGAAAAACGGCCGTCGGTTCCGTTCGGCGGAATCCTGTGCGGCCCCTGCCGAAAACAGGTCATTGAAGAAGCCGCCAAAGTGGTCAGCGGGACAAAAGAAGAATTCGAAATCGAATTCCGATTCCGCCCGTTTGTCGAACAGGCCATGATTCAGATTAAAAAATAGGAAATGTTAACATGACTGGAATCCAAGCGGGAATGATTTGCATTAAAACAGCCGGCAAAGACGCGGGACAGCGGGTCGTTGTCATCGAACTTGAAAAAGACCACGCGATTGTGGAAGGCGCCAAAACCAAGCGCAAAAAATGCAATCTGCACCACTTGTTTCCGACCCCTCAAAAAGTTTCGGTGAGCAAAACCGCCAAGCACGACGAAATCGTCGCGATATTATCCGAAAAAAAGTAATGGTGAAGGATTATGGAAAAACAGGAAATCCGGTATATTGTCCGCATCCTTAACAAGGATTTGAACGGCAACCTGTCGATCGGCCACGCCTTAATGTCGATTAAGGGAATCAGCCACCGCACGGGAAAACTTATGGCATCCGTCTTTGAAAAAAACACGGGAATCAATCCCAACACCAAAATCGGCGAAATGCCCGAAGAGTTCGACAAAAAACTCGAAGATATCGCGGGCCATCCGGACAAATACGGAATGCCCCAATGGATGATGAACCGGCGAAACGATTTTGAAGACGGAAAAACCTGGCACGCCACCATGTCGGAACTTGATTTTGCGCTTCGAAAAGACCTGCAACGATTAAACGAAATCAAAAGCTACCGCGGATTGCGCTTAAGCTGGGGACTGACAGTGCGCGGCCAAAAAACCAAAAGCACGCACCGCAACAAAGGAGGAGTAGTCAGCGTCACTAAAAAAGTCGAAGCGCCGACCGGCAAATCCCAGACACCGGCCAAAGCAGCGGCAAAACCGGCGGAAAAGAAAAAATAAGGATGAAAAAAACCATGGGAGACCCTTCCAGACTCAAAAAACAGTATTCGCGCCCAAGAAAGCCGTGGGACCGCACAAGGCTTGAAAAGGAACGCGCGATTTCAAAGGAATACGGCCTTAAAACCAAGCGCGAGCTTTGGCGAATCGAAGCGACGCTTCGGCAAAAACGCCAGTCCGCCCGAAAACTTTTGGCTTTGCCTTTGGAAAAACGGCTGGCCAGCCAAAAAGAGCTTGTTAACAGCCTTCATACGATGGGCGTTGTCAAAGCCGACGCGGGACTCGACGATATTTTGGGACTCGAAATCAAGGAATTTTTGGAACGCAGGCTGCAAACCATGGTTGTACGCAAAGGACTTGCCAGCACCATGAGCCAGGCGCGCCAATTCATCACCCACGGCCATATCGCGGTTAACGCCAAGCGCGTTTCCAGTCCGTCTTATCTGACGCGCAAAAACGACCAACTGGCATATTATGGAAAACCGCTGGTAATCCAGCAGGCGCCAAAAGTCAAAGTCAAGCCGGGCAAAAAAGAATTTGAAGAAGCGATTCCAAACGCGGAAGAAGCACCGGTGGAAACAACGGAGCCGACAGCCACAGCCGAAACTGAAAAAATTGAATCAACGCAGGAAGGCAGCTAAATGTCTGAAAAAGAAAAAATCGGGGTAGTGCATATTTTTGCATCTTCCAATAACACGATTATTTTGCTCACGGACCAAACCGGAGCGGAAACCATCGCCAAAGGAAGCGGCGGCATGACGGTTAAAGCGCAGCACAAAGAAGGCAGCCCTTACGCGGCAATGAAAGTGGCCGAAGAACTTTGCCAGCGCGCGATTGAAAAAGGCATTCGAATGGTGGATGTCAAAGTCCGCGGAGCCGGCGGAATCAAATCCAAAAACCCAGGCCAAGGCGCCGAAGCCGCGATTCGCTCCCTGACCCGAAACGGCCTGCGCATCCGAAGCATTGAAAACGTCACCCCATTGCCGCACGACGGCTGCCGCAAGAAAAAAGCGTATCGAAGCAAAAATTAAACGGTGAAAAAATGAATTTCAAACCGAACAAAAAAAATATTCTTTTCGGAATTGGCGGCTTGGTACTTGGATATATCTTTCAATTATTTCTGCCGTCAATTATGGGCTGTCCGGAAGTTGTTGGAGATCCCTGCCTAAAAAACGTCAAAAATTTAAGTTTGGTATTGATACTGGGACTTGGAGTGCTTGGTTATATTATTGGTTCTTTGCTTGCAAAAAAATAGGTGAAAAAATGGTGGAAGTCAAAAAACTCGAAGAAAAAAACAACCGGCTGTCCCTGATTGTGTCGGACGCCGACATCGCATTAATGAACAGCCTGCGACGCACCATTATGAACAGCGTGCCGGTTTTTGCTGCAGAAAAAATAATTTTATACGAAAACTCGTCCGTTATGCCGGACGAAATGCTCAGCCACCGCCTCGGCATGATTCCCATTTCGGTTTCCCAAAAGCAGACCAAAAAAGGCGACGAAGTCAATTTAGCGCTTGACAAAGAAGGGCCCTGCACGGTATATGCCTCCGACATTGTCAGCAAAGACGCCGGAGTTACGGTGCTGGACGAAAGCGTTCCCATCATCAAACTCGCCAAAGGCCAAAAAGTCAAGCTTGAAATCCACGCGGTCGCGGGGGTAGGAAAAACCCACTCCAAATTCCAGCCCGCACTGGTCACCTATAAGCAAATTCCGATAGTGGATTTTTCCAATGTCAAAAACCCCGAAGCGGTTGCCAAGGTATTTCCGCACGGAACCGTTGAAATCAAGGCCAAAAAATTATTCGTCGCGGACGCCATGCGGCACATGATTTCGCACGAAGCCGCCGACCGGTTTCCCGGAGAAATCAAGATGGATTACGACGACAAAAAATTCGTATTAAGCATCGAAAGCTACCAGCAAAAGAAAAACGACGAAATCATACTGGAGGGAATCAAGGCGCTTCGCGAAAAAACCGACGAATTCAAAGCCGCACTCAAAGACCTTTAAAGTTTAACCGCACCATAAACATACGAACGCAGGAGTTCCGGAGCGGTCAAACGGACAGGACTTAAGCAGCTTTTTTCATCCTTTCTTCGAAAGGATAAAAAACCTGGGAAAAAATATCCTTGGAAAAAAGCTGAAGAGATCCTGCGGCTTAGTGCCTTCGGCGGTTCGAATCCGCCCTCCTGCAAATTTTCAGAAAAAAATGATAAAAAAGTGAAAAAATTTATGAAAAGAACCGGACCCACCAAAGAAGCCACGCGAATGCTCATCCGCCAGCTGGAAAAAGCAAGCGTCTGCCAAAAACGGGCATTGTGGAAAACCATTGCGCAGCAAATCGGAAAGCCCCGCCGCGAACGCTGCGCCATTAACGTCCAGAAACTTGAAAAATTATCCCAAAAATTCGCAAAAAAAACCATGGTTGTACCCGGAAAAGTCCTGGCCGCGGGAAACCTGACCAAGCCGATTTCGGTGGCTGCCTTGGAATACAGCGAACTGGGAAGGCAAAAAATCAAAAGCATGAAAGGAAACGCATGGACCTTGGAAGAATTACTGGAATCCAAGGTAAAGCCGTCGGAAATCGTGATTGTAAAATGAAAGAAATAGGCGCCCAAAAAACAGTCGATTTTTCAAACGCGATTCTAGGCCGCGCCGCATCGCGCGTCGCCAAAGCGCTCTTAAACGGCGAAAAAATCGTAATTGTAAACGCGGAAAAAGCCGTGATACGCGGAACCAAATCCGGTGTTATGGAAAAATTCGTGCGAAGGCAAGGCTGGACCGCCAAGGGAAACACGGCCCTGCGAAGCGCCAACATGTCGCGCATGCCCGACCGCATCGTCAAATGGACCGTCAAGCACATGCTGCCCACGGAAAAATCGTCCGGCCGCACCGCGCTTGACCGATTGGAAGTTTACATGGGAATACCGAGCCGATTCGAAAAAAACATCGAAAAATGGCCGGAATTTGAAAACAAGGAAAAGAAAAACACGTGGACCCTGCGGCAAATCAGCCACGAGCTCGGATGGGACCAAAAAGAATAAGGAAAATCAGCTATGGACGAAAAAACAATTGTCAAAAAAAAGAAAAAAGCCAAGGGAATCACGGCCAAAGCCAAGAAAAAAACAGCCGTTGCCCGCGCGGTTATCCGCCAGGGAAAAGGAGTCGTCCGCATCAACAAGCGAAACCTGCTGACTTTTCAGCCCCGCCAGATACAGGAATTTATCATGGAACCCCTTGAAATTGCGGCTGAAAAAGCCAAGGAAGTTTCCATCAGCATCAATGTCAACGGCGGCGGATTCATGACCCAGGCCGTTGCGGCCCGAAGCGCGATTGCCAAAGCGCTTGTCCTGTTTTTCAAGGATGAAAAGCTGAAAAAGAAAATGCTGGCTTATGACCGTTTATTGCTCGTTGATGACGTGCGCCGAAAAGAATCCAAAAAACAATTGGGAACCGGAGCGCGCCGCAGAAAACAAAAATCGAAAAGATAAGGTGATGAAAAATGATGGTTCCAGTCCGGTGTTTTTCGTGCGGAAAAGTCGTGGGCGGCAAATTCGAAGAATTCAAAAAAAGGGTGGACAAAGGAGAAAAAGCGGGCAAAGTCCTCGACGAACTCGGTGTGGAACGCTACTGCTGCCGGCGCATGCTCTTATCGCACGTGGATATCATTGACGAACTCATGAAATTCAGCGCAAAATAAAAAAAAGTCTGAAAAAGGAAAACCAAATGACGATTGAAACCAAAAACGAAGCCGGCAGATTGCTGCCGATTGAAAAATACCTGACCACGGGAAGCCATATCGGCACCGCGTTTAAGACGCACCACATGATGCCCTACGTTTTCAAAAAACGAAAAGACGGATTGTACGTGCTGGATGTTGAAACCATCGACAAGCGACTGCAGGAAGCCGCACGGTTTTTGGGCCAATTCCAATTAAGCAAAATCGCGGTTGTTTCGCGCCGGTTATACGGGCAAACCGCGGCCAACAAATTCGCCGAAATCTTGAATGCCAAGGCATTGACCGGGCGATTCATTCCTGGAACATTCACCAATCCCCGGCAAAAACGGTTTATGGAACCCAGCGTGGTTTTGGTGCTCGACCCGGACTCGGACAGCCAGGCGGTTTTGGAAGCAAGCTCGGCCGGAATCCCGATAGTTGCATTGGCCACCACCAACAATTCGCTCAAGCACATCGACCTTGCGATTCCGATTAACAACAAGGGCCGCAAAAGCCTGGCGTTGGTCTTATGGGTGCTGACCCGCGAACTGCTAAAGTCCAACGGCCACATCAAAAGCGACGCCGATTTTTCGACCCCTTTGGAGCGCTTTGAGCACAAGGTGCCCAACAGCCGCGATTCCGAAGGAGAGGAAGAAGCCGTCCGCGAAGCCATTATGGAAAGCCGGCGCATCCGCTCCAAAGGCAAAAAAAGAGCCGCGCCGCGCGAACACCGCGAACGGTTCAGCTCCCCTCCTTCCCGCTAAAAACGGCTATTTCCCTCAAAAAAAGGGGTTTTTAAAAGCCAAACCAACACCCTAATTCCTTGTTTAACTAGAAACAGTAAATTTAAATAGGGTTTTTGGCTTAATATATTAGTTAAAAAGTGAAAATAGCTTAGCGGTGAACTGTTCATGAACGAAGGAAACGCGGTCCGATTACTCATTCGATTTGGATTAACCGAATACGAAGCAAAGACTCTTTCTACATTATTCAAGCTTAATCAGGCGCAGGCCCCCGAAATCAGCCGCCTCGCCGAAGTCCCAAAAACCCGCGTTTATGACGTGCTTGAAAAACTCGTGCAAAAAAAACTCGTCATGGAAGTCAATGGCCGCCCGAAAAAATACATGGTGGTCGAACTCGACAACGCGCTTAACCAGCTGGTCGAATCCAAAAAAAACGAATTATCCGAACTTGAAAACAGCACCTTGGAGCTGAAAAACACGTTCGCGAATTCAAGCGGCACCCAAGACGAAGACACCGGAGAAAAAGTGCTTAAAGTAAAAGACAAAAACGATTTTTTAAAAATCTTGTCCCAAGAAGTCGAAAAAGCGAAAAAAGAAGTCATCGGCTTTACCAAACTCAACCATCAGCATTCCTTGTTCCGCCAAATCATCAAAAACGCGGGGGACAAAAAAATCAACGTGCGATTGCTGACGCATTCTCCCGCGAACCTTGAAAGTATTTTCAAGGACGGCGACAAAAATTACCTGCAAACCAAAACCGCCAAGCACAACCTGACCGCGTTTGTCATCGACAACAAGCGCGTAATACTCGCGCTTTCCGATTTGGAAAAAGACAAGCCCGATTACCACTTTTCCATCTGGCCCTCTAATCCCCACCTGGCCAACGCGTTTACCGTTTATTTCGACAAGGTCTGGAACGAAAGCAAATAAAACTTTTTCAAAAAAAGCCGCGAATCCGGTTTCTCTTTAAACCCAAAACAGCCGCCAAAGGCGCGAGGAAACGGACCGTTATTTTTTTGTAATCAGTATTACGCGCTTTGAAAACCCGCCGCGGATTTTCAGTTTTTTCTTTCGAATCAAATCCAGCTTTTTGGATGAAATTTTCTTGAATTGTCCGATGGCGTAAACGACTTCCAAAATATCCGCCAGTTCGTCCGTTTTTTCGGATTCCAAAAACTCCGCGGTTTCTTCGCCCAGTTTTTCCTTTAATTTTTTCCAATACTCGGTTTTTGTAGCTTTTCGAAACGATTGCCCCGGATACTTGGACTGGTCGGTTTGGGGAATCCTGTCGCGCACCAGCTTTTCGGCGTTGGACGCCAACGGCTTGGAGCTTTTGGTTTTCCAGTACTCGTTCAGGTAAGAAATCTTGTTTCCTTTCATTTTGAGAATCGTGATTCCGACCATGTGGTCGCGTCTCCATTTCTTGTCATGTTCCCAGCGGTGCGTATTGTCGCACACCCATTCGGCAAAGCCGGTTTTTCCGTCTTTTGAAACATAACAATCGCCCAAGCGAAATCGGATGTTTTTGGTGTCGCGGCCAATGACCGTGTCCCAGAACTTTTTGATTTGCGAATGGCCGCGGTAAGGCTTGGCCAGCGGGCTTTCCTGATAGGCGCCGTTTTTGGTAAAGCACTCCAAAATCATTGGAGTGTCCTGTTTTTCCCACGCCTTGCCATATTTTTGCATGATTTTTTTGACTTGCGAAACGTTCATGCAAAAAAAAGGTTCCTTTTGTTTTTTTAAGCAAACCCGCCTTCAGAGGATTTATATCCTTTTTTTAGCACAGTTTTGGCATGACAACAGCCCCTGAAATCGAAGCCATGGCTTTCAAATACGCCGTTAAAAACGCGGCTTTGCACGACGGCAAGGCCGATATGGGCGCGGTAGTCGGAAAGCTCAAGGCCTTGTTTCCGGATTTGGATATCAAGGAACTCGCTGGTTTTGCCCAAAACGCGGTCAAAAAAACGAATGCACTTTCTTTGGACCAAATCAAATCAGAGTTCGCAATATTTGAAAAAGAAGGCTACGAATTAAAGCCGCACGAAAAAGAAGCGGGATTAACCAAACTGGACTGGGCTGAAAACGGCGAACCCGTGGTCACCAGGTTTGCGCCGAACCCAAGCAGTGTCATGCATTTCGGACACTTGCGCGCGGCTATTTTGTCCGCACAGTACGCGAAAAAATACGGGGGAAAGTTCATTTTGCGGTTTGAGGATACCGATCCCAAGACCAAGCAGCCCTTGGCGGGAGTTGAAAAACAATACGATATTGACCTAAAGTGGCTGGGCATTCCGCAAGACGAGATTTTTTACCAGTCCGACCGGTTTGAATTGTATTATGATTTTGTGCGAAAGCTTTTGGCCATGCAAAAGGCGTATGTGTGCACTTGCGACAACGATGCGTTTAAGGAATTAAAAAAGCAAAAAAAGCCCTGCCCTTGCCGCGAATTAGAACCAAAAGAACAGCTCAATCGCTTTGAAAAAATGCTGAATCATTCCTATAAGGAAGGACAAGCGGTTTTGCGGGTAAAAACCGACTTGAATCATCCCGACCCGAGCATCCGCGACTGGTGGGCAGCCAAAATCGTGGACAAGCCGGTCCATCCGCGAAAAAAAAACACCTGGGTCTGGCCGGCGTACAATCTCGCGTGCGCAATCGACGACCATCTAATGGGCGTTACTTTAATCCTTCGCGGGCAGGAACATTCGCAAAACGCGACCAAGCAAAAATACCTATATGATTATTTTGGGTGGAAATATCCGCACGCGATTCATTTCGGAAGAATGCAATTAAAGGGATTTTTGCTGAGTAAAAGCAAGATTAACGAACTCATGAAAAGCGGGGAAATAACGTCCTGGGACGACCCGCGCCTGGCAACGGTGCAGGCGTTTCGCAGAAGGGGATTTGAGAGCGCCGCTTTGACCGAACTTATGACTGAAATCGGGCCAAAGCCGCAGGACGTTCAGGTTCCGTTGCAAAAGCTTGAGGGCTGGAACCGCAAAATAATTGACCCGATTGCGCAGCGAATCGTTTTTTTGCGGGAACCGATTGAGCTTGAAGTCAAAAACGCGCCGTCGTTTACGGCCAAACTAAACCGCCATCCCGAGTTTTCGGAAAAAGGGTTTAAGGAATACTCCTTCAAAAAAGGCAACCACGAGTTTCGGATTGAAAAACAGCAGGCCGAAGAATTGAAAATAGGGGAAAGCGTGCAGTTAAAGCAGGCTTACCTGATTAAAATTCTGGAAAAAACCCGCGGAAAAATCACGGCGGAATTTGTCGGAACCGAATTCCGGCCAAAGAGCGTCATTGTCCACTGGCTGGTTCCGAACCGCACAACAAAAGTCGAAGTGACCATGTCCGACGCCAAACAGCTGACGGGAATGGCGGAAGACGAAGTGCTGAAATACAAAGCCGGCAGCCACCTGCAGTTTGAAAAATTCGGATACGTGGTTGTTGACCAAACCGGGAAAAAAGAGGTTTTGGTGTACTTTACCCAAGCCTAACTGCTACATAACCCGTAGTTGGGAATGACTGGTTAAATCGCAATTTAAGGGAGGTATCGGAACCGTAGGTTCTGATTTTTAAAGGTTTTGCGACGATTTTAGGTATTAGTTTTCGGTTTTTTTGGTTCAGTACCGATGACGAAAGTGAGACTTTCGAGGTAAAGCTCGAAAAGTTTTTCCCAGGTTTCCGATTTTGGCAAAAGCCAAAAAGGGCCCATTCGAACATAGTTCGAATCGGGTTTTGCCGATATGCAAAAAAGCTGTTTTCGAGGTAATTGGAGGAAATAGTATGGTCACGATGAAAGATTCGATTCCAAAGGAATTGCAGCAAAAAGTTTTGGAACTGATTGAAAAGTCGCGCAAAACCGGAAAGGTCCGCGTCGGCGTAAACGAAGTTACCAAAATGATTGAGCGCAACCAGGCCAAATTTGTGGCGATTGCGCAGGATGTTACTCCCGCGGAAATCGTTTTGCATTTGCCCGCGATTTGCAAGGAAAAAAATATTCCGTTCGGCTTTGTTTCCAGCAAAAAAGAGCTGGGCGAAAAAGCGGGGTTAAAAGTAGGCACCAGCGCTTTGGCAATAGTCGAAGAAGGCGAGCACAAAAAAGAATTCGAGGCTTTGGGGAAAAAATTCGCCGAAATGTAATGGTTCATCGTAGCGAGGAAAAACAAAAATAAAATTCAATTCGAAAAATTAGTGTTTTTTTCGGGTTAAGAATCGGTGAAAGAATATGAGCGATAAGGGAACTCCGGCAGAAGTCGTTGAAGTAATCAAAAAAACCGGCATGCACGGCGAAGTCACGCAAGTGCTGTGCAAGATTTTGCAGGGGCCCGAACAGGGACGCGTCAAGCGCCGCAACGTGAAAGGCAACTGCCGGAAAGGCGACGTTTTGATTTTGCTTTCAACCGAACGCGAAGCAAAGGAAATCAGCGGAAAGAGGGGCGGTTAAATGGCCAAATGCAGTTTTTGCGGAACGGATATCCACCGCGGCACGGGCAAGATGTACGTCAAAAAAGACGGCGTGGTTTTTTATTTTTGCTCGCTTAAATGCGAAAAAAACCTGCTTAAGTTGGGCCGACAGCCCCAAAAGACCAAATGGACCGGCGCGTTTCATACGCAAAAGCAGTTTGTCCAAAAGACCGCTGCCAAAAAAGCCAAGAAAGAAGGAACGTGAATGCACGAGCGGACCTTGGTTATCATCAAGCCCGACGCGATTCAGCGCGAACTGGCCGGCGAAATCATTTCCCGCATAGAACGCAAAGGCCTCAAAATAATCGCCATGAAAATGGAACTCTTGCCCATTAAAAAAGTGCAGGACCATTACGCGCACTTGGCGGGAAAAACTTTTTTTGACGAACTGGTTTCGTATATGTCTTCCATTCCGTCCATTTTGATGATTATTGAAGGAAAGGATTCGGTTGCGGTGGTTCGGCAGATGTGCGGAGTAACCAATGCGCGCCAGGCCGGAACAGGGACGATTCGCGGGGATTTTGGCATGAGCGTCATGAGCAATCTGGTTCATGCTTCCGAAAACAGCGACGCGGTCCAAACCGAAATCAACCGGTTTTTCAAGGCCGGCGAAATCCACGATTTTGAAAAAATTTCCTTTGAAACAATTTATGCGGCCGACGAGCGCGAGTGAGGCGTTTGTGACCGAAGTCCGCGTTCAAAAACTTTCGCCGGACGCGAAAATTCCCGCTTACGCCAAAATTGGCGATGCAGGGGCCGATTTATATTCTAATGAAACCGTTTCTTTTTCACCCGGAGAGCACCGCTTGGTTTCAACGAGTATTGCGATGGCGGTTCCCAAAGGCCACGTGGGATTGATTAAGGATCGAAGCAGCTTGGCCGCCAAGCACGCATTGCATTGTCTGGGCGGGGTTATTGACGAGAATTATCGCCACGAATGGAAAATAATTATGATTAATTTGGGAAAAGAAGCCGTAACGCTTTCAAAGCATGAGCGCGTGGCGCAAGTGTTGTTTGTTCCGGTTTCGGTTGGAAACTTTTCTGAAACTGCGCAACTGGACGCAACTAACCGCCCTGACGGCGGGTTTGGTTCGAGCGGAAAAAATTGAGGCAAAATTATGTCGGATGAAAAAAGAATCGGTGTTGGCGTCGGCGTCATGATAATGAAAAACGGCAAGGTCTTGCCTGGAAAGCGCCATGTGGACCCCGCCAAGGCAACCAGTCTGCTCAAGGGAGCCGGAACTTGGACAATGCCCGGCGGAAAAATGGATTTTGGCGAATCGTTTGAAGAATGCGCAAAGCGCGAAACTCTGGAAGAAACAGGAATCAAGCTGAAATCGGTTCGGGTGCTGTGCGTTTCCAACGACCGCGTTCCCGACGCGCATTTTGTCACCATCGGACTTTACTCCGAGGATTTTTCGGAGGAACCGCAAGTTATGGAACCCGACAAGATAACGGAGTGGCACTGGTTTGATTTGGACCATTTGCCAAGCCCGATTTTTTTTCCGAGCCAAAACGTGCTTGAAAAATACCATGCGAAAAAATTTTATTTAGGGGAAAAAAAATGATTCGAAAACCGATTATTACCGTGCTTGGTCACGTGGACCACGGAAAAACGACTTTTCTTGACCGGATACGCGGAACGTCGGTCGCTTCGCGCGAAGCAGGCGCGATTACTCAGCATATCGGCGCGACGGAAGTGCCGATTAAAGTCGTTAAAGACCTGGCGGGGTCCTTGATGCAACAATACAAGTTTGATTTGCAGATTACGGGACTGCTGTTTATCGACACGCCGGGCCACGAAGCATTTACGAATCTGCGCAAGCGCGGCGGCAGCATCGCGGACCTTGCGGTTGTAATCATCGATATTAATCAAGGGGTACAGCCGCAGACGATTGAAGCCATCGATATTTTGCGCACGTTTAAGGTTCCGTTCATTGTCGGCTTGAACAAAATCGACAAAATGCCCGGCTGGAATCCGAGTTATGGAAGCATTACCAACGGCTTGAAACTGCAGTCCGAATCCCTGTTGAATGCGCTGGATACCAAATTATACGGGGTTGTCGGAAAATTGTACGAAATGGGGTTTCAGGCGGAGCGATTTGACCGGGTTGCGGATTTTACCAAGCAGATTCCAATTATTCCGATTAGTTCCAAGCTGGGCGAAGGATTGCCGGAAATGCTGCTGTTTTTGGCTGGGCTTTCGCAAAAATTTTTGGAAAAAAAACTGACGATTCACGTGGAAGGTCCCGGCAAGGGAACGATTCTGGAGGTAAAAGAAGAGCGCGGCCTTGGAAAAACAATCGACGTGATTTTGTACGATGGCTCGCTTAAAGTAGGCGACGAAATCGTTTTGGGCGGAAAAAACGGCGTGATTAAAACAAAAGTCCGCGCCTTATTGGAACCCAAGCCGCTGAACGAAATGAACGATTCCAAGGAAAAATTCAACAATGTCAAGGAAGTCCATGCGGCTTCCGGAGTTAAAATCGCGGGGCCGAATCTGGACGATGCCTTGGCGGGTTCGCCGCTTTTGGTAGCCAGCGACGGAAGCGAGGAACAATGCATTTCCGACGAACTCAAAAGCCTGAAAATCGAGCAGGAAAGCGTCGGGCCAATTATCCGAACCGATGCTTTGGGAAGCCTTGAAGCCTTGGTGAAACTGGCGTCGGAAAAAGGGCTGAAGCCGCGCAATGCGGATGTTGGGGATGTAAGCCGAAAAGACATTTTGGAAGCCGCTGCCGTCAGCCAGTCGGATCGGTTTAAAGGCGTTATTTTGGCGTTTAACGTCAAGGTTAATTCGGACGCGGAAAAGCAGGCCCGTTTGTCCAATGTCAAAATATTTAAGGGCAACGTTATATATCGTATATTGGAAGAATTCGACCAATGGGTCAAAACCGAAAAAGACGCGGAAAAACAAGCCCGCCTGAAAAATCTGGTTTGGCCTTCCAAAATCCAATTATTGCCCAATCACGTATTTCGCAATTCCAAGCCCGCGATTGCGGGTGTTCGGGTGCTTTGCGGCCGGCTCAAAGTCAACGCCTTGCTGATGAAGCCGAACGGAGAGCGCGTTGGAAAAGTTTTGGCGATTCAGTCCAACAATGAAAGCGTGGAAACCGCGCAGGCCAACCAGGAAGTGGCGGTATCCATTGAAGACGCGGTGATTGGAAGAGGACTCGAGGAAAAAGACGAGCTGGTTGTTTTCCTGAGCGAAAACACGATTAAAGCGCTTGAAAAAATTCGGGACGATTTGTCCGAAGACGAAATTGAATTAATCAACGAGATGAAAAAAATAAATCTGAAGCGAGGAGATAACAAATGAACATTGTAATATCAGATCCCAAACTGCGCAAGGCATATTCCAAAAAAGTGGACGAAGTGCCGCCAGCGTTTTTGAACAAAAAAATCGGTTCCACGGTTTCTTTGGATTCCGTTGGGCTGCACGGATTTGAGGCCAAAGTCACGGGCGGTTCGGACAAGGAAGGAACCCCCATGCACCCCGCGATGGAAGGAAGCGGCCGCAAAAAAATTTTATCCCATAAAGGAACCGGCTTTCGCCAGACCAATAAGGGCGAGCGCCGGCGCAAAAGCGTCCGCGGCAACACCGTGTTTAAGGACACGAGCCAGATCAACGTGGTGCTGACCAAAGGCGATTCGCAAAAGCTTTCCGAACAATTCGGCGGCCGGCCCAAAACCGACGAAAAGAAAGTGTCGGTCAAGGAAGAAATGATTGCGCGCTCTTTAGCCGCGGTCGGAGACGATGCGGCAGCCGAAGCAGCCAAAACGATAAAGGGAAAAACGAAGGGATAGTCCCTTTCCCTTTTTTATTTTTTTTAAAAAAATTTTGGCGTTTAAAAAAACGCGTTTATTCCTGCGTTTTGCAAAAAATTGGTGAAATAGTGCCGGTTAAATCGAAAAAAGCATCTGAAAAAAAACCCGCTTTGAAAAAAAACGCGAAAGCGGCTTCCGCTTTGGCCAAAGCGATCTTAAGCAGCATCCAGCCCGTCGTTAACATCGGCATGGTCGGCCACGTCGACCACGGAAAGACGAGCCTCACGCACGGCTTGACCGGAAAATGGACGGACACGCATTCCGAAGAAATCAGGCGCGGCATTTCAATCCGCCTGGGCTACGCGGACGCGGTTATTTATGAATGCACGGCTTGCATGGGAAGCGAACGGTTTTCCACCGGCGCGACCTGCCTCAATTGCGGAAAAAAAGGAACCGAAGTCCGCCGGTTTTCGATTGTGGACGCTCCCGGCCATGAAACACTGATGACCACCATGCTTAGCGGCGCCGCGGTAATGAACGGCGCTATTTTGGTGATTGCGGCCAACGAACCCTGCCCGCAGCCTTCGACGACCGAACATATGATGGCTTTGAAAATTGCCGGAATTCAACACATTATTGTCTGCCAAAACAAGGTGGACCTGGTGTCCAAAGAACTGGCTTTGGAAAATCACGGCCAGATTGTTTTGTTTTTAAAAGAACACGGCTATGAAAACCTGCCCGTGATTCCGACCGCCGCGCATTTTAAAACCAATCTGGACCTGCTGATTGAAGCAATTCAAAAATATATTCCAACGCCGATTCACCATGAAAAAGACGCTTTGCGCCTTGTGGTGCTCCGCTCGTTTGACATCAATAAGCCCGGCACCTTGCCTGAAAAACTGCATGGCGGCGTGGTGGGCGGAAGCATTGTTTCCGGAATTTTGAAAAACGGCGACGAAATCGAAATCAGCCCCGGAATTGAAAACGGCTTGATTAAAACAAAAGTAGTGGGAATTCAGACCACGTTTGGTTCCCTGGAAAAAGCGGTTCCGGGAGGTTTATTGGCGATTGAAACCACGCTCGACCCGAACCTGACGAAAAACGACCAAATGAAAGGCCAAATCGTCGCCAGTATCGGAACATTGCCCGAACCGGCCTTGAAATTAAGTTTAAAACTGTTCCCGTTCAAAAGATTGGTTACCGACGCTGTTTTTGACCTGAAACCAAGCGAAACCGTTGTTTTGACGGTTGGAACCATGACTGCCGTCGGAACCATTATCAAGATTTCAAAGGATACCGCAAGTCTGGTCCTCAAAAATCCCGTGGTGGTCGAACAGGACCAAAAAATCGTGATTTCAAAACGGCACAAAACCGGCTGGAGGCTGGCGGGCTATGGCATCCTTGCCTAAAATCGCGCTGGATACCAACATTGTATTGGAACAGCCAAGTCGATTGGAAGAACTGCGGGAAGTATTCGGGAACAAAATCGAAATTGCGATTCCAAAGCAGGTGGAAGAAGAACTCGGGGTTTTGGGAAACCGAAGCCAAAAAAACAAAAAAAAACTTGCGATTGCAAAAATGATTCTTAAAAAGGAAAACGTGGAAACAATAACGGTGAACGCCAAAAACGCGGACGACGCATTGGTCGCCCTGTCCAAGGAAGGGTTTGCGATTCTGACCATGGATTCCAGATTAAACCAAAAAATCTTGAGGGAAAACGGCTCGCTGGTTGAAATCGAAAACAAAAAAATCAAAAAATAAAAAGAAATCGGCTAAAACAAAAAAAAAGTTAAAAATTGAAATAAAAAAATAAAAGGAATGCAAAATAAAAAAAGCAATCGAATCAAAAAAGGAAAAAAACAAAATTGAATTAATTTTTTTAATAAATAGGAAAAAAGAGGTATCAAAATGTACGCGTTGTTCAAAGTTCGGGATATGATTCGGGTTCCGCCAAAAGAATTTACCCATGATTTGAAGGCTTCGGTGCTAAAAATCGCGCAGCAGGATTATGAAGGCATTGTCGACGACGAGCTCGGAATCGTTGTTGCCGTAACCGATGTGGACAGCGTCGGGGAGGGCAAAGTCGTTCCGGGAGACGGAGCCGCCTATTACGAAACCGTGTTCGACGCTTTGGTATTCAAGCCCGAAATTCAGGAAGTCGTGCACGGAAACGTTTCGGAAGTAACCGAATTCGGCGCGTTCGTAAAAATCGGCCCCATGGAAGGCCTTGTGCATGTCAGCCAAATCATGGACGATTACATCAATTACGACGCCAAAAGCGCTTCTTTTGTCGGACGGGAGTCCTCCAAAAAACTCATCGTCGAAGACAACATTCTGGCGCGCATCGTGACCTGCAGCCTCAAAAACTCGGTCCAAAATTCCAAAATCGGACTGACCATGCGCCAAATCGGCCTTGGAAAAGAAGACTGGCTCAAAATCGACCAAAAAAACCGCGAAAAAAAAGAAAAAATGAAAAAAGAAATCGCCGCAAGGCCCGCGGGAAAAGCATCCGCCAAAAAACAGGAATCGTAAGGTGAAACAAAAATGACGCAGGAAAAAGCGTGCCGCCAGTGCCGCAAAATCGTGGAAAACGAGGACAAATGCCCCATCTGCGGCTCCACCCAGTTCACCACGTTTTGGCGCGGATTCGTCATGATTATCGACCCTGAAAAAAGCGAAATCGCAAAAAAAATGGGAATCCCCAACAACGGCAAGCACGCCCTGCGCATGAGCCGCTGAAAGAAACCGAAAAATTATTGGAAAGTGATGAAAATGAAAATCGAAATCAAAAAAGAACATGAAAACAAAACCATCAACCGCCGCGAAATCGAACTTTACGTTTCGGAATCCAAAACGACTCCTTCGCGCAAAGAATTGCTGGAAAAAATCGGCGACATGCTCAACCAAAAGCCGGCCAATTTGTCGATTCAAAAAATCGAACAGCAGTTCGGGACGCAGGCCAACCGCGTATGGGTACACCAGTACCCCGATGCCGCAACCAAACAGCGCTTTGAACTCGCCCCCTTAATGGGACGCGACAGCGCGACCAAATTTACTTCCGACCTGCGCAAAAAACACAAGGCCGCACGGCAGGCCATCAAAGACGCGGGAAAACCCAAAACCGACACGGCTGAAAAAGCCGCAGCGGAAAAAAAATAGGCGATTAAAAATGGCTGACTTGAAAAAGAAAAGCAACAAGCAAAAAAAAAGCGAATACTACGCCGTTTCCGGCGACAAGGCCGTTAGGAAAAAACTGGCCTGCCCCAAATGCGGCGCCGGAGTCTTCATGGCCGAACACAAAGACCGCCACAACTGCGGCAACTGCGGATTCACCCAGATGAAATCCAAGTAAAGCTTTTTTATAAAAAAAGGCCGGAAATCGATTTCTCCTTAAACCCAAAGCAACCGCTTGCGCGACGAGACGGACGGTTGCTATTTTATTTTTTAGCCGCTTTTTGCAGCCGATTCAACAATGCGCGGCCGATTCCTTTTTCGCTTGGATAATCCACCAAAATTTTCGAAAAGCCCAGTTCGTCCGCTTTTCTAAACCAAAAAAACAGTTCCGTTGCCAGCATTTCGGGTGAGGCAAAGCGCTTCCACACCACTTTTTTCGGAATTTTAGTTCGCGGCTTTTTTTGCAGGGTTAAAACCAAGAGTTTTCCTTTTGATACCTGAACACGGTCGACCAGTTCCATCGAATGCACCAATTCGACAGTTGCTTTTGGCGCGTAGTGCCGATATTTCATTCCCGGCGCTTTGGCCACAATCTTTTTTTTATTTGAAGAAAAAACTTGGACGGTTCCGACCGCTTTTTCCAGCTGTTCCAACGAAATTTTTCCCGGGCGCAGCAAAACGGGAATTGTTTTGGTGCAGTCGATGATGGTGGATTCAAGGCCAATCGGGGAAGGACCGGAGTCGATTACCCACTCTACACAATTCAATAAGTCGCGGTCCGCATGAAAGGCCCTTGTGGCCGATGGTTTTCCAGCGGTGTTCGCAGAAGGTGCGGCAATCGGAACCTTGGCAAGTTCGATTAGTTTTCGGGCTACGGGGTGCAAAGGAAAGCGGATTCCAACCGTGGAAAGCCCCGCGGTAACGATTCGGGGAACAATTTTTTTCTTTTTAAGGACAATCGTTAGGGGGCCCGGCCAGAATCGTTTCATTAGAATCCTGGCTTTTTTGGGTATTTTTTTTGCGAGTTGATTGGCCTGTTTTTTGTTCGCAATGTGTACGATTAGGGGATTGTCCGCGGGCCTTTTTTTGGCCTTGAAAATTTTGCGGACCGCTTTTTCGTCGAATGCGTTTGCGCCAAGGCCGTACACGGTTTCGGTCGGAAAAACAACGAGTTTTCCTTTTCTAACGGAACGCCCGATTTCGCATAGAACCGCGAGGTTTGGTTTTTTCATCCGCACAATTTTAGTCATAGGAAAAAGAACCCAAAATAGTAATTTAAGCGCTTTGCTAAATACTGGAGATAATGTCTACTTTGACTTTTTTGGGAACCGGCTCTTCGTACGGAGTCCCATCCCCCGGCTGCACCTGTTTTGTCTGCCGCAGGGGATTTAAGCCTTTGGCGACATGGTACCGCACGCGCTCCTCGGTTCTGGTGCAAAACAAGGGGTTCAGCATTCTGGTGGATTGTTCCCCCGATTTTCGCGAACAGGCTTTGAGAAATAACATCCGCAAAATCGACCTTTGCTTGGTCACGCATTCCCATGCGGATGCCGTCGGCGGGATTCCCGACCTGCGAGGCTATTCATGCGAGGAAAGAAAAACCATTCCCGTTTTGGCCAATCCGAAAGCGCTGAAAAGCATCCGCAGGATGTTTTCGTACGCGTTTAATGAAAAAGTAAAAACATCCAAGCCGCAATTGGAACTTAAAAAAATGCCGAAAACGATGCGGCTGGCAGGAATGAGAATAACGCCGTTTGAAGTCATCCACCCTCCGCTTTTGACGCAGGGGTTTCGATTCAACGACCTGGCGTTCATTTCCGACATCAAACAACTCCCAAAAAAATCGGAAAAGCTTTTGGCAGGAATCAAAACTTTGATTATCATGGGGAACAGCGACAGGGAATATTACAGCCACCAGACGATTTTCGAATCCGTGAAAATGGCAAAAAGACTGAAAGCTAAAAGGGTTTTTTTCACGCACATCGGACACCGCATCGAACGCATAAAAGTAAAGCTTCCCAAGGGAATGCAACTGGCGCATGACGGATTAAAAATAAAATTCTGAATTAAAAAACAAAAGATTAAATTAATTTTTATGAAAAAAAAACATTTAATTTGTTTAGGCTGCGAGGCGACGGCCCACACCTTTGGAATAGGAATTGTCAATCAGGATTGTGAAATCCTGGCAAACGTTAAGGACACGTTTACTACGGAACAAGGCGGTTTGATTCCGCGCGAAGTTGCAGACCATCACTTTCAGGTAGCTTTTGTTATCGTGCAAAAAGCCTTGGAAAAAAGCGGGGTTCAGCCAAACCAAATCGACGTTGTTTCTTTTTCTCAAGGACCGGGGCTTGGACCTTGCCTCAAAGTCGGCGCGCTTGCCGCACGCACCTTGGCGTTAACGTGGAACAAACCTTTGCTTGGCGTCAATCATCCCGTCAGCCACATCGAAATCGGAAAAGCTTTGACCGACTGTCAAGACCCGATTGTGGTGTATGCCAGCGGCGCAAACACGCAAATCATCGGCTACCAAAACGGCCGCTACCGCGTATTCGGCGAAACGCTGGACACGGGAATCGGAAACGTATTGGATAGTTTTGGAAGAAGCATCGGAATCGGCTTTCCCGCCGGCCCGACTTTGGACCAATGGTATTTTGAAAAACACGACTATTTGGAACTGCCGTATTCGGTCAAGGGAATGGACCTCGTGTTTTCGGGCTTGCTTACGGCGGCCCAGCAAAAAGTGAAAACTTTTCCGAAAAAAGACGTTTCTTTTTCGCTTTTGCACACCGCGTTTGCGATGCTGACGGAAGTGACGGAACGGGCTTTGGCGCATACCGAAAAAAAAGAGGTTTTATTGGTGGGCGGAGTCGCGGCTTCCAAAGGGCTTCAAAAAATGATGCTGGAAATGTGCGAAAAAAGAAACGCAAAATTGTTTGTTCCACCCAGCGACGTTTGCACCGACCAAGGAGCCATGATTGCGTGGCAGGGATTAATCGAGTTTCGGTCGGGAAGAAAGCAAAAACTGGAGGATTCAAGAGTCAATCCGCTGTACCGCGCTGATCAAGTTGAAGTGAGCTGGATAAAAAATAAAAAAACCGGCTGAATTTATTTTATTTTAATTTTAAAGCAATTTCAGCGGGTCTTCGCATTTTCGCTTGAATGTTTTGGCAACGTCCCGGTTCACGAGTTTTCCGTTCAACGTGGTCAGGCCGTTTCTGAATCCTGCATCTTTTTTGAGCGCTGAAAGCCCGCTGTTCGCCAGTTTGAGCAGGTAGGGAAAGGTCGCATTTGTCAGCGCAAGCGTCGAGGTTTTGGGAAACGCGCCGGGCATGTTGGCAACGCAATAGTGCGTTATGCCGAATTTTTGAAAAACCGGGTCTTGGTGGGTGGTTGGTCGCGAGGTTTCAATGCAGCCGCCTTGGTCAATGGCTACATCCACAATCACGGAGCCGGCTTTCATTTTGGAAACAAGCCTGGCGGAAACCAGTTTCGGCGCTTTTTGGCCGAACACGTAAATCGCGCCGATCAGTAAGTCCGCGGTTGGAACAATTTTTTCGATGTTTTTCGAAGTCATTTCAAATGCTTTGGAGCCGGGAAATTGTTTTTTCAGTTCCGCGATTTTTTTGGGGTTGTGAACCAAAAAAGTCAATTGGGACTGCATTCCGTACGCGACTTGGCCAGCGGCAAAACCGACCGTTCCGGAACCCAAAATCACCACGTGGCAGGGGGCAACTCCCGAAACTTTGCTGACTAAAATTCCTTTTCCGCCCGCGAACTTGGCAAGGTAATATGCGCCCATCAGGGGAACCATTTTTCCCGCGACTTCGCTCATCGGTTTTAACAAAGGGTGGTTTTTGGAGTCGCCGACGGTTTCATAGGCAATCGTTGCCAGACCGATTTTGAGCATTGTGTCCAATAATTTTTCGTTGGAGGCAAAATGAAAATACGTGAACAAAATCCGGTTTTTTTGAATGAACGGCCATTCGATTGGCAGGGGTTCTTTGACTTTGACAATCAATTCGGATTGTTTCCAAACCGTTTGGGCGTTCGGCAAAACTTTGGCCCCGCTTTTTTTGTAATCCGAATCCGAAAAACCGCTTCCCATTCCCGCGTTTTTTTCAACCAGTACGGTGTGGCCTGCCAAAACGAGTTTGGAAGCGCCGCTTGGGGTAAGGCCGACGCGGTTCTCGTTGTTTTTAATTTCTTTTACGCAGCCGACAATCATACGCATTCCTTTTCTTTGGCCGATTTGTTTTTTGTCTGCGGGAAATTAAACGCTTACAACAAAAGGAATAGTCAGGTTAAATAAAGTTTCCGATATTTCCCCGGAAATCATTTTTGGCTTAGGATTCGCACGGTCCCTTGATTAGCGTCCACTTCAATCAGGTTTCCTGTCTTGATGGACTTAGTGACCGATTGGGTTCCGACGACGCAGGGTTTTTTGAGTTCGCGGCAGACGATAGCGGCATGACAGGTAATGCCCCCTTCGTCGGTTACAACGGCGGCGGCTTTTCGCATCGCGGGAACAAAGTCCGGCGAGGTCATTTCTGCGACGAGTATTTCTCCCCGATTCACTTCATGAATATTTTTCTTGTATAGGACCAGCCGGGCTTTTCCTTTCACCACGCCCGGATACGCCGCCATTCCCTTCAGTTCGGTTAAGTGTAAGTCTTTTGGGGTGTCCAAAAAAAGCCCGTTTTTTTCAAGCACCGCTTTCAGTCGCGGCATTGAAAAAAGTTTTCCCCGAAAAATTGCGCAACCGGATTTTCTTTTTGCGATGCGCTTGACTTCTTTTTTGGTCAGGTTTCTTTTTTCCAGCAAAAAAACCTCTTCGGGCAGGATAATATCAACGAGCGCTTTGTAACACGGGTATTGTTCGCAAAAAAAATTGACAAAAACAAAATCCAATTCCTCGGTCCACCGATGGGTTTTTTGCCGCATCTTTAGCGCTTCTTCGCGTATTTTTTCCGGCACCTCTTCAAAATCGGGAATCAAAAGACTGCTGTCCATGGGGGGCCACCAATGAAGCCAGTTGTTGTAAAAGTCCTGAAACTCTTGCGGATTTTCGATTTTTTTTTGTTTGTTAAGGTAAGGCAGCATCGGGGTCAGGTACTGGTAAAAGCGTTTTTTCACCAGTTCAAAATACGCGGGATTGGTGCGAAGCTGGTTTTTCACCCAGCGGTAAATATCATCCAGTTCGGTTTCATTGTTCCAGTTTTCCATTTTTCTTGACTTCACATTTTTGACAATGACAAATCGGTTGATGGTATGACCCCACAATTCGGCGATGTGCAAAAAATCGGACTTGTACCAGACAGAGCCGTAAAACAGCGAGTGCTCCCGAACGAAATGTTTTGAAAGCGGGCTTAACGTCCACACGGGTTTTTTGCGTTGCTTACTTTTGGAAATTTTTTTGGGCGCGGCAGAAGAATTTTGCATGGTGAATTGCCCGCTTTTCATTTGAAGTTGAAAAATTCGCGGTATTGTTTTCGAAACGGCTTGGAGTAGCGATAAAGGTAGGCGACGATTCCCAATACGCCGAGAAAAAAAAGCACGTTGAACGGCCACTCAATGACGTTGTAGCTTGCGTCCAGGTAAATGAACGTGGCCAAAACCAAAACCATCGCCAAAAAAAATTCAAGGAACAGGAGTGCGGGAATGCGCGGCTCTTTTCTGGCCAAGTGAAATTTTTCCTTGGCGGTTTTTTTGATTTGGTGGCGATGTGAAATCAGGTAAATTCCAGTAAAAAGGCCCGTGAGGAGAGAGGCAATCGCCAGCCAGAACAGATATTGGTTGTACGGAGCGGGAATGATGTTAATCGTGGGACTGACGTAAACAAAAAGCCCGATGGCAAGCACTATGGCAAGCAGGATTTCAACCAGAATCAGCCATTTTACAGCGGGTTCTTTTTTGGCGCGCTCCAGCTGGTTTTTGGGGGCCGACCAGAAATTTTGGTGTTCGCGGCGAATCGTATGGTGGATTTTTTTTAAGGGCATTGCTTACAAAACGCGGGAATAGAATAAAAAAATAGCGATTAAGCCAAAACCAGGGTTAAAACCCCGATTAGCCATAAAACGCGGAAAACGAATACATAATCAAAGACAAGCACGATTCCCAAAAGCAAAATCAGCGGAATGAAAACAAAAGGGGTTAAAACCAGCCAGGCGAGCCTAACCCAAACGGGGTTTGGGCCTGACAGTTTTTTTCCGAAACTTGCGGCAAACGCGTTAAACGTATTTTCCGCGTCGGGCTTGGAAGGAAAGCTGAAAATCACTAGGGAAACTCCGGCCCAGGCCGCCAAAACCGCCAAAGCGGGTTCCCTGGGAAGCGCTTGGCTTGCGGCTTTGAGCAAAAAATACCCAAGAAAATTGTTAATCAAAAGCGGGGCAAGCGAAATCACGAGTCCTGAAATGGCGTGCGGCTTGTCGTGCTGGACAAACGCTTCGGTCGTGTCGAACCATCTGACCTGGTGCACTTTTACTCCCGTGACCGCGCAAGCAAGAACGTGCGACAATTCGTGCAGCACAACGCCGGGAAAAAACAAAACCGTCAAAGGAAGTTTCATGCTTTTTGCTCATTAAATTTTATTTTTGTTATTCCTTGTTTTCCGTGTCAAACTGCCGGTCGATGAGTTTGGCGCGCGCTTTCATTTTTTCAAAGATGCGGTCGATGTCTTCCTCGATTTCTTCAATCGTGCGCGTCACGCTTTTGGAGCGGCTGACATAAAAACGGCCCTCATGGACGATTAAGCCGCTGCGAATCAGGTTGTTTAAGTGGTTGATGACCGAACCGCGGCTCATGTTGACGCGCTGCGCAATCGCACTGCTGGTCAATCCTTCGCCTTTTTCGGTTGCGGAAACGATTTCCTTAAAAACCGCGGAAGCGGTTTTTTCCTTGTCGATTTCCTCGAAAAAACCGAGAGACTGGCAAATCCAATCCAGTTCGTTTTCAATGTTTGTTGAAAAAGGAGGTTCGACCCTGCGGATGACCAACCGAAAAGAAGTTCTGCGAATGGGCTCCATAATCAATACCCTTGAAAATAGGTTTAAAAAAAGAACGCTTAAAAAATGTTGTAAAAGTCTAAATGGTTTAGACAGAATGGTTTTGGTATGAGTCTCATCGAAAAGGAACCCGCCAGCACAGTAGTAGATGGCGCTCAAAAGGAGACCAAACCCCAAAAAGCCGTTAAAAACGAGGAAAACACTGGTTTAAAACCATTGGAAAGCAACCAAAGTGTTGAAAAAAAGGTGACTGAGTTGCAAAAACAGCTGGATGAAATGACCGAACTGGTACAGCGCAATCGGGCGGAGTTTGAAAACTTTCAAAAAAGAATGGACCGCGAAAAGCCGGTTTTGGTGGCTGGCGGCCAGTTTCAGACATTATTGGCGTTTTTGCCGGTTTTTGAGTCGTTTGAACAGGCCTTGGAAAAAGCGGGGCCTGCTGAAAAAAAAGTGCTGGAACCCGTGCAAATCCAGTTTGTAAAAACCCTGCAAAAAATGGGGGTTATGGAAATGAAGTGCGTTGGAAAGCCGTTTGACCCGCATCGGCAGGAATGCCTATTAACCGCATCGGATCCAAAGCAAGCTGAAGGCGTTGTTTTGGAAGAATTGCAGAAGGGCTTTTTTTGGAACGGCCAGGTTTTGCGCCACGCCAAAGTCAAAATTAATCATTTGGAAAAATCAAGCGCCGAGGCAGTATAATGTTTCCACCCGACAATTTTAATTTGATTCCCGACGAGGTAACGCCCGACCCGGATGATTTTAAAAGAATATAAAACAAAAGAAATGTTTATGAAAGAACACAACATAATGGAAAACACTCAAATCACACCCGTCCAAAAAACGCAAAAAATGGGACGGGCGACGGTTGACTTGGCCGTTCACACGATTGATTATCACCGGTCGTTTATAGCGTCATAAGTTAAAACTAAAATAAGTTAAATCCAAAAATAAATGGCAACAAAAAATTTAAATTAATAAAAAATAAATTTGAAAAAGCGGGGGAAATGAACATGGCAAAAGAAAAGACGATAGGCGTAGATTTGGGAACAAGTAATTCTGCAGCATCAGTATTGGAAGCGGGGCGTTCGACCATTGTTCCAAGCGCGGAAGGAGTCACCGCGTATGGAAAAGCGTTTCCAAGCGTAGTGGCATTTACCAAAGACGGGCAATTGCTGGTCGGCGAACCGGCCCGCCGGCAGGCGGTTAACAATCCCGACGGAACGGTTTTTGCGGCCAAGCGAAAAATGGGAACTGATTATAAATACAAAATTATGGGAAAAGAATATACGCCGCAGCAAATCTCGGCTTTTATTCTGCAAAAAATCAAGCGCGACGCGGAAAGCTTTTTGGGCGTTCCGGTAAACAAAGCGGTCATTACCGTTCCCGCTTATTTTGACGACAACCAGCGCCAGGCCACCAAAGATGCGGGCCAAATCGCGGGCCTTGAAGTGGTGCGCATTATCAACGAGCCGACCGCGGCATCCTTGGCGTACGGCCTGGACAAGCAAACCAAAGACCACAAAATTCTGGTGTTTGATTTGGGTGGCGGAACGCTGGATGTCACGATTATGGAATTCGGTCAGGGAGTTTTTGAGGTAAAATCCACGAGCGGAGATACGCAATTGGGCGGAACCGACATGGACAAATTAATTCTTGACTATGTGGTCGCCGAATTCAAAAAACAGGAAGGCGTGGATTTGATGAAGGATTCGCGCGCGATTCAACGTCTCCGAGAAGCCTGCGAAAAAGCCAAAATTGAGTTATCAAGCGTACTTACGACTGAAATTAACCTGCCATATATTACCGCGGACCAAAACGGCCCAAAGCATTTGGCGGTTAATTTGACGCGCGCCAAACTCGAAGAAATCATCGGCCCATTGGTCAAGCGCTGCGAAGCGCCCGTCAACCATGCGCTTGCGGATTCAAAGCTTTCACCCGCGGACATTGACAAAATTATTCTGGTCGGCGGACCGACGCGCATGCCCGTCATTCAAAGCTTTGTTGAAAAAGTGGTGGGCAAAAAAGTCGAGCGCGGAGTCGACCCCATGGAATGCGTAGCCATGGGCGCCGCGATTCAGGCGGGAGTTTTAGCGGGAGAAGTCAAGGATGTTTTGCTTTTGGACGTGACGCCGCTTTCTCTCGGAATAGAAACTTTGGGCGGGGTTTTTACCAAATTAATCGAGCGCAACACGACCATTCCGACCAAAAAAAGCCAGATTTTCTCGACGGCCGCGGATAACCAGACCGCGGTTGACATTCATGTGCTGCAGGGAGAACGCCCCATGGCAGCCAGCAACAAAACCCTTGGAAGATTCCAATTGGTCGGAATTTTGCCCGCGCCGCGCGGAGTTCCGCAGGTGGAAGTGTCCTTTGATTTGGACGCGAACGGAATCGTCCACGTGGCAGCCAAGGATTTGGGTACCGGAAAAGAACAATCCATCAGAATTGTGGCTTCTCAAAAATTATCCGAAGACGAAATCGAGCGCATGAAAAAAGAAGCCGAAGCCCACGCGGAGGAGGACAAAAAATTCCGCGAAAAAACCGAAATTTTGAACACGGCGGACGCAACGACTTACGCGACCGACCAGATGCTGTCCGAAATGAAGGAAAAAATGAGCGGTCAAGAACTCGAGCAAATCAAAAAACAAAACGACGAATTAAAGGAACTGCTCAAAACCGAACCCAAAGATGCGGACAAAATCAAATCAAAGCTGGATGAATTAAACCAAGTCGTGCAAAAAGCGGCCACCGAAGTATACAAAAAAGCAGGGGCAAGCGGCGGCAAGGGAGCGGGCGGTTCGAGTTCCGGTGCGAACCAATCCGGTTCGCGTTCGGATAATAAACCAGATGACGATAACGTGGTAGACGCGGATTATAAGGTGGAAAAATAGCGTCGCAAGCGTTAAATCCAAGTAATTTCGTATTAAATTTATGCCGCCAAAATCTGCTACGCACGTTTGGAAGTCAGTTGCTGACGTGAAACGGGTTTGGTTTGTTCGCAAACAGGGCAAAGAAGTTACGTTAAATCAAGGCGGAGAAGCCCGAATCATTTTGGGAAGGGTGCTGTTTAAAGACGGCAAAAGGCACCCTATCGCCATTAAATATTTTCACACCCCGATAAAAGATTCGGTCGCAGAAAGGTATACTGAGGTTATAGAAAAATTGCGCGCGGCCAAGGTGCGAACGGCAAAAATGGCAATGATGAAAATTCCAACCGAACGCTCGCCCAATGGCGAGTGGGTTCAAATATCCGAAGCGTTCGGTTCTAATTTTAATAAAATAAAACTAAATCCCGCATTATGGGGCGATCTTCAAACTATTCAACAAAAAACAGCCGCCATGACAGAACTGTGTAAGATAGCAAAAGCCGGATTGTATCCCGCAATCGATGCGATTGAAGGAATCCAAGGTAAAAACGAAGCAATAGTTGTCGATATAGGGAGTTTAATTAAATTGCGAACACCCGCAAGATGCGCTCAAGGGCTGTTTTTTGCGATTTCAATGATGACCGCAGACATTCACGAGCGCAGCCAATTAATTCAATATGTAAGCCAGTCCATTAGAACTAATCCGGAATTATTTGAACCATGGAAAACATTAATAGCAAAATAGTGAAGTGAATATCACATGTCTGAAAAACGCGATTATTACGACGTGCTGGGCCTTTCCAAGAGCGCTGGCGCGGATGACGTGAAGTCGGCGTATAAACGTTTGGCCAAAGAATATCATCCCGATGTTTCCAAAGACCCGAAAGCCAAGGAAAAGTTCCAGGAAGTTTTGGAAGCGTATTCGGTTTTAAGCGACGGCCAAAAACGGCAGAATTACGACCAGTTCGGACATGCGGCGGAAGGATTCTCGGGTTATTCAGGCGGCGGATTCGGGGGATTTGGCGGAGCGGGAATGGATTTTGATTTTTCGGAATTGTTTGAAAACTTCGGCGGCTTTGAAGGGTTCGGTTCTTTTGCGGATATTTTTGGCGGCCAAAGCCGGCGTTCCCGCGGTTCCGCGGCGGGAGAAAACCTGCGGGTGGACTTAATGATAAGTTTGCGCGACGCCGCTAGCGGCGCTTCAAAAGAAATTGAAGTGCACAGAACCGAAAAATGCGAATCGTGCAGCGGAAGCGGTTCGGAACAAGGAAGTTCCCGCGAAACCTGTTCCACGTGCCGCGGGCACGGAGTGGTGCAAAACAGCCAGCGCACGCCGTTCGGGATTTTCAGCGTTCAAACCACCTGTCCCAAGTGCAAAGGACAAGGAACAGTCATCAAAAACCCGTGCAAGATTTGCAAGGGAAAAGGAATTCAAAAAAATTCGCGCAAAATCGAGGTCCGGATTCCCGCGGGAATCGAAACCGGAATGCACCTGCGCTTGAACGAGGAAGGAAATGCAAGCTCAAGCGGCGGAAAAAACGGGGACTTGTTTGTGGTTGTTTTTGTGGAAACCGACGAAGTGTTCAAGCGCGACGGAGTGGACTTATTCGTCGAATCGGCGTTGTCGTTTGCGGAAGCCGCTTTGGGAACCAACCTGCGTGTCCCGACTTTGAACGGCCATGCGTCCGTAAAAATTCCGGCTGGAACGCAAACCGGAACGATTTTTCGCTTAAAAGGCGAAGGCGTCAAGGACCTGAAAACCGGGCGCAAAGGCGACGAGTTTGTCAAAGTCATGGTCGTGACGCCGTCCAAATTGTCCAAAGAAGAGCGGGAGCTGTTTGAAAAACTCGGCAAAAACGGGGTTGCCCAAAAACGCGAAGGGATTTTTGACAAGCTGAAAAAAGGGCTGTGATTTGGAATGAAATTTTTGTAAGCCGCCGAAAAATGTGCCAGTCGGTAAATCGATTCAGTTTTTTTGCAGTTCGTCCAGTATGAACCGAATCAGGTCGGTTGTAATGTAAAGCGTGGAATGAGTTTTGAGTTTTTGGACATATTCAACGGTTTGTTTTTTTGAAAATATTTTTTTTTTGTATGCTTTGAGTAAAATTCCAACGGTTCCGTGAGGCTCCAAATCGAATTGTTCGGCAGTAGTGCGCGCATCCAAGTCGTCCGTCAAAAAAAGCGGGATTTTTTCGGTTTTGGCGAGCGCGATGCATTCGCTTTCCCCAAGGCCCAGTGCAAACTCGTTTTGAAGAATTTGCACCAAATCGGTTTCAAAACCGGATTTAATTTTTACAAAATTGGGAATCTGCCGAACTTCTTCTTGGACCGCGGGCGGGCTGACGCAATCAAAAATAGAAAGTGCGGCTACAGCCCCGATTTCGTTAAGGTGAATCAACGGCCCCGAGTCCACGACGGCTTTTATCTTAGGCCCCATGCAACATCCTCTTTAATGGCCGCGGCCAGCCGTTCGGATTTCATTTTTCGAACCAGTTCGCGCACGCCGTCGCGGATGACTTCGCTTCGGTTGGCATACCATCCGCTTTCAATCAACTCATCGATTTCTTGCACGAGTTTAGGCGTTATTTTAGCGGGAATCGTATCCATCGGTTCACCTCATAAGTATCACCAGGGTAATACTATAAAAGAATATCGAATGGCAACACTTCGGCAGGCCAAAACGCGGCAGCCTCTTTGACAAATTAAAAAAAGGGTTTAACCGAAAAAACCTTTAAATAAACGATTTTCCTTTGTTTTGCGGTTATGAAAGCCGTTTTCGGTCTGGTTTTAGTGCTTATTTTATTGACGGCGGGCTGCGTCCAAAGCGGCGGTTTTTCGGGAAATTACCGGGAGTTCAAGGCCGCGTTGGAGCGCAACGGGACAAACGAAACCGTTTTATTGCCCCCTACTTTGGAACAACTGCGCGGCCTTCAAATCGAATTATTCGGATTGCAATCCGCGGTTGAACAGCAGGCAAGCGGACAGGACAAGGAAGCCTCTTTGGCTTTGCTTGATTTGGAAGGCGATTTGGTGAACATGCAGGAAAATTATTTTTTGGGAACCGAACAGACCCAGTTTGTCAATTACGCTTTTTTGTCATGCGACTCCAAAAGCAACATTAAGCGCGCCACGGCATTTTTTGACAAGGCCGGGCAGCGGGCGGATTTGGCGGCCAAAAAAAGCGGCGCATTTGCGATTAATTACAAAAATTTTGCGGACCAGACTCCGATTGATTTTTCCAATCTTTCGGCTTTGGTCAACCGGTCCAAAGCCCTGTTTTCAAACCTGAAAGGCCAGGCGCAAAAGTTTTGCCAGTAGGGAAAAAATGAAAGACGAATTGCTTTTCTTTGGTGCGGAAGCCGAAATTCACCAAACTGTTTTTTTAGGCTTGCCGGCGGCTTACAAAAAGCGCATTTTGAAAAATTACCGCGAAAAAAAACTGGACGACAAAATCCGGTTTCAGCGGATGCAAACCGAAGTGAATCTGCTGCATAAAGCCAAAGCCGCGGGGGTGCGAACCCCGGTTGTATATGGGGTTGACAAAAAAAACGCGGGTTTTTGGATGGAATTTTTGGCAGGAAAGCGGCTCAAAGACGAACTAAATAAAAAAAAGCCGAGATTAAGCGGCTTTGCGTTGTGTTCACGAGCCGGTGAAATGATTGCGTTTTTGCATCAGAAAGGCTTGGTTCATGGGGATTTGACCACCAGCAATTTTATGGCAAGCCAAAACGAACTGGTTTTGTTCGATTTTGGATTGGGTTTTTTTTCGGAAAAAACCGAGGATTTGGCAACCGACCTTTTGAACCTAAAAAAAACGTTTGGCGCCACGCACCCCGACCGCGAAAAAGAGTGGGAAAAACTGCTGGATTCCTACCAAAAAAATTTTGTTTCGGGAAAAAAAGTCGTCGGACAACTGGCCAAAATCGAAAGCCGCGGCCGCTATTACTGATTTGTTCGGTTTTGGTTTTTTTTATTTCAGGCACAGCAGGTGTTCGGCTCCGGGCAGTACGATGACGCCTTTGGTCGCGAAAAAACCCGCGAGTATGAGCATAAGAACCAGCCAGACCCAAAACGAAATCGCGATTTCTTTTTGTTTTTCCCCGAAATCCAAATGGGCTTGTTTGCTGACCAGTAACCGGACTAGTAGGACTACGAGCGGAAATCCAAGCAATCCCAGATAGGCGACAAAAGGAAGCAAAAACAGCAGATTTTGGGGGCAAACGCGGCCGCTGGCGGCCAGCCACAGCCAATAGGCCGACAAAACAAGGGAGAACAAAATCGGAATTAAAAGCAAAATGCGCAGTTTTAGGGAACCTTTGGCCATGGAATCACGAGTTTAAGCAATCTATTTAAACCTTTTTAGGGAATAATAACTCATCGTTTTGTAAAACTGGCTGTTTTGCACCTATTAGGGCAAATCGGCAAAAAAACTGTTGATTCTTTTTTGAGGAATTGGTTGTGAAAAAAGCGGAAAGCGTAAACGCGGCGGCGGCGGAAACTCCGGTAAGCCAAGCGGCTGAAAAGCCGGCCAAAAAAGCCAAAAGCCCGAAGTCCGCGAAAGCCGCTTCAAAAAATGCTTCCGAATTTTCGGCCAGCGAAGTCCATGAAATGGTTTTGGCTTTGGCCAATCAGGGGTATTCGGGTTCGCAAATCGGCGCCTTGCTTCGCGACCAGCATCATATTTTTAGCGTTCGGGAAATAACCCAAAAGCCGATTGCGCAGATTTTGTCGGAAAACAAGCTTATCGGTGATGTGCCAGAGGATTTATTGGCTTTAATCCGAAGAGTTATCCACTTGGATAAGCATTTGGCGGAAAACAAAAAGGATTTTTCGGCCAAGCGCGGTTCCCAATTGACGGTTTCCAAAATCCGGCGCCTTGTCAAGTATTACCACAAAACAAAGCAGCTACCCAAAGACTGGCATTATAGCATTGAAACTGCGCGCTTATTGGTGAAGTAAAGGTGAAATTATGCCCGCAATGATTGAAGAAGCCGGTGTTTCCAAGGACGCCAAGGAAAAGAAAGGCAAAAAAATTGTCAAGCGAAAAACCGTCGACAAGTGGAAGAAAAAAAAATGGTTCACGCTGATTGCCCCCGATTTTTTTGACAAGCAAATTTTGGGCGAAACTCCGGCTGAAGAAGACGAAATGGTCCGAAACCGCGTTATCCGCTTAAGCGCCGCGGAAGTAACCAAGCAGCCCAAATTCGGCCACGTGAGCCTGAGTTTTAAGGTGAACGGCGTTTCAGGCCAAAAAGCGCAGACGATTTTTGTCGGCCACGAGATGCAGGAAGGGTATATACGGCGTTTGGTCCGGCGGCGCTCGAGCAAAATTACGGTTGTTCAAACCGTCACCACCAAAACCGGCGAAAAGCTTCGCGTGAAAGCCGTTGCTTTTACGAACCGAAAAGCGACCGGCCCGCAGGAAACCGAAATCCGAAAGCGAATGGAAAAAGAAATGGCGGATGCCGCCCAAAAAAAAGAGTTCGGACAGTTTGTGCAGGAACTTATTTTCGGCAACGCTTCCAGCGGCTTATTCAAGGTCATCAAGCCGATTATTCCGATTAAGCGCGTGGAAATTCAAAAGTCGCAGCTTATCGAAGAAAAAAACAAAGCGGGTTAAACGGTTTTGGAATGACCTCTATTTGGGAAGCCGGGCTTGTTCTTATTTTTTTGGTCCTGTTTTCGTACGCTTCGTACAAAAAACGCTGGCTGGACAACGAAGGCATTCTCATCGGCTGGATTTTGGGGCTGAGCATTTTTTTGCTTGGCGACTCGCCGGCCTTTGTAACGCTTTTGGTTTTTTTTGCTGTGGGCGAAGCCGCAACGCATTTTGTCAAAAGCCACAAAAAATGGCACCCCCAGCGCTCGACGGTTAATATTTTGGGAAACGCGTTGGCCGCAATTGTCGCCTTGCTTTTGCAGTCGCCGCTTGGTTTTTTTGCCGCGATTTCGGCGTCTTTGGCGGACACCATGTCCAGCGAAATCGGCTGCACGTCAAGTGAAAAGCCGGTTTTGATTACGACGTTTAAGCCGGTGGAAACCGGAGTTGACGGCGCGGTCAGCAAAAAAGGATTGCTTGCGGCGGTGCTGGGCTCTTTGGTCATTGCGGCCTGCGCTTTGGTTTTTGGCCAGTCTTGGGGCCATATTTTGATTATTATTTTTGCGGGAATTTTCGGAAGCCTGTTGGATAGTTTGCTTGGCGCTACTGTTCAAAAGCGCGGCTGGATGGATAACAACGAAGTCAATTTTTTTTCCAGCGCAATGTCCGCATTGATCGCGGTAATGGTTTTAGCCCCGATTTTGTAACCCGCTTGGATTAAATGCGTTTTTGTATAAACAGATAAAAGTGAAACCATGAATTGGTGGCTGGCTGCAGTCGTATTGGTTTTGCCGATGTATTTTGCCAATTCCAGCGCCATGATTTTTGGCGGAAAAACCCCGCTGGATTTGGGGTATAACGCATGGGATGGCCGGCGCTTTTTTGGCAAGGGAAAGACTTTCAAGGGAACTTTTTTCGGCATTTTTTTCGGGACTTTGTCCGCCGTGATTATTTCGTATTTGTTTCCCGAGACTACGCTAGAAATGACCAAAAATTATGTCTTCCTCGGCTTTGCGGTTTCGGTCGGCGCAATCGTCGGCGACCTCGCGGGCAGTTTTGCCAAGCGCAGGATGGGCTTTGAAAGCGGCTCCGAAGTTTTGGGTCTTGACCAGCTCAATTTTTTGGTCGGTGGAATCGCCTTGGGCTGGATTTTTTTTGTTCCTTCCATTGAACAGCTTGTTTTTTTGGCCGTTTTGACCGTGCTGGTTCACCGTTTGGCCAACTGGATTGCGTTTAAAACCAAACTCAAAAAAGTGCCGTGGTAAAAACATGCGCCGCTGGCTAAGACAAAAATGGGGTTCGTTTTTGGCCAATCACCGCCAAAAAAAGCAGGAACGTGCACAACCGGCGCGGTTTGTCCCGACCGAGCGGTTTAATTTTTTGTTCAGAGAAATCGAGCGGCTGCATCTTCGGCTTCCCGAAAACGGACAAAGTGTGCTTTACCGGTTAAACGATAACGACTTGTCGCAGATTATTGCGGTTTGTTTTCCGGATAGCCATCCGTAGCAGCTTTCAAAGCCGCTGACCCCTAAAATTTTGGAAAACCGGCAATGGATGCTGGATGGGGCCCTCAGTTTTTTTGAGCGGCAATTGCAGGGGGAAGCGCCTGTGCCCCTGAATAAACCGGGTGTGTCTTACAGCGACCCGCTGCATTCGTATGTGCTGGAGTTTGCCAAACGACAACGGGTTTTGAAAAAAATGTCATTCGACTAGTTCGCTTGGATTGCGGACCTTGGCTATTTTTTTGGTTAAAAAATACCAGACCGCGAGGATTAACACCGCGGTTGAAATCCAACTCGCGGTATGAACAATGTCCGCGGTTGCGATTCCATAGTGTTTTCCCATCCACAAGACAACATACAGGCGAAGCAGGTTCAGCACAAACAATACGAACCCGCAGGCAATCCACAGCTTGAGCTTGGTTTTCAAATCGGGTTTTTTTACTGCAAAAATGACGGCGGCCAGTATTGCTGCGCTGGCAAGGCCCGTGCACTGGTTGTCGATTTGAAAAACGCCGCTTGGAACAAGGATTTGGTTTTGGGCAAACGGCAGGTTAAGCAGGCCGGCTTCAAAGGATGCAAGCGAATCGTTCAGCCGGGAAAAATCCGCGATTACAATCAGGAATTGAAGCAAAAAATAAACCAAAAAGAATTTGGCTAAAAAAAGCAGGAGTATTTTTTGTTTTTTGGAAAAAAATTGCATTACACACTATTGAACCCAAATTATAAAATTCTTTGGGTTTTAGTCTGCGGACTTGTTTTTTTTGCCGAAATAATACTGGGCAAAGTCGGAAAACGCGGGGCGTGTAATCAATAATCCGACGGCAACGCCGGCAATCGTGGTTACCGCAAAGCCAACGAGTTTTCCAAGGCCGAATCCCAAAAATATGATTGGAAGCATGGTTGCCAGTACGGTTGAGGCGGACGCCAGGATAATGTAAAGAGCGCGTTTGGTTCGTGAAATGATGGATTCAGAATGATCGGTTTGGCTTCCGCGGCGGATTTCATCGGTAATGATGATTTGCTGGTTGACTCCGGTTCCAATCGCGGCGATGATTCCGGCAATGGATGCCAGGTCCAGATTCCAATTCACAAACGATGCAAAGCCGAGTACGACGATGACTTCGCAAAGCGATGTAAACCCGAGCGCTATTGCAACCGGAATTTCGCGGTAGCGCACAAAAATAATCAGCATGACCATGAGCAATGCCAAAACACCCATCCAAACGGCATCCTGCAAAAATTCCTGTCCCAAAAACGGGGAAACCGTTTCTTTTCCGATGTCGCGGACCGCAATCGGCAGTGAACCGGATTGCAATAAAATCGTCAATGAATCAAGATTTTTTTGGGCGACTTCCGAAGTCGCGGCGCTTCCTTGGATTTGGAGTTCGGACAATACTTTAACGTCTTTGACATCCGATACGTACGGGTCAAGGCCGGTAACGCCGGGGTTTAAGCGGATGATTTCGCGCGTGCCAAGTGCGTTCCAGATAAACGGTGTGCTTGCTGGACCCGGAGTTTTAAGCACGCTAAAACCAAGCGATTCCAGGTGCTGCACCAGTCCGATGGATGCCGAGTCGGGAACCACGGCGTTCGGATGTTTGGCTCGCAATGCCAAAAGTTCGGCATCGGTATTTTGGTCGAAATTATTTTCGTCAACTGCGATTACGGGAATCCCTGCGTTTTCAATCAGGTCGTCAATCGTCAGGCCGGACGGAACTTTGATGGCATGTTCGTCCGATGCCCACGTTTCTTCATCTTGGGTTCGCTGGTCATCGGTAAAAATTACAATGGCTTCGTCGGGACGGTCAATGAAAAAATACGTAAATTTGCATTCGTAATCGGGCTGTCCGGCTGAATTGGTTCCGATTAAGTCGCATTGATGAAACGTTAGTTCGGCAAACCGCTTGGCCGCGCTTGGTTTTAGTATAAACGGCAGGCTCCATTCGAAACCGCCGGCGGATGACGGACGGATGCCGTAACCGCTCGCGGCGTCCTTGGAAATTCTGACAAAATCGCTACCGGTAAAGAGGACTTGGCCGTCCAAGGTAGCTTCGAATTTTCCTTGGCGCAGCAAAAGCGATTCAAGTTCCTTGACTTGTTCAGGATCGGTTTCGGCAATGTCCGCAAAAACGACGTCTTCGCCAGCAAACGACACGGTAGCATCGCGCAACCCCGTAAAGTTCAATCGCTGTTCGATAATCGAGCGGATTTGTTCTTTTTCTTGGGCATTGGCTGCGGGCTTGGCAAGCTTGACCTGAAAACTGGTTCCGCCCTTAAAATCAATTCCGTAGGACAGCCCCGAAAAGACAATGCCGAAAACGGAAATCGCAAGCGCGATTATCAAAAGCCACACGCGCCATTTGGAAAACAGTTGCATCACTATGCATACACCTTTTTTTTGTGGTTGGCATGGTTTAAGAGCATGGGTGCGTTCAAAAGCCACGAGGTCACGACGTCGCCGACCAGGCCGAAAAACAACACTGCTGAAATTTCAAATATGACCATAATTTGGGTATAATAGGAAAACACCAGCATGACAAACAGCGTTCCAAGCGTGGTTGCCGTCATCGTCATTCCGGTTTTAAACGAGTCCCATGTGCGGTCTTCGTTGGAACCGCCGCTTTTGGTTTTAAATAATCGCACGCTGAGTAAAATTTCAGTATCCACCGCATATCCGATAAGCATCATTAATGCGGGCAGGGTGGTTAACGACAAGGGAATTGCCAATAGCGCCATGCCCGCCAAAGCAACAATAATATCGATGACTACTGCAAGCAGGATTCCCAAAGTTGGATAAAATTCCCGGAAAAACAAAAAAATCACCAAGGTGACCAAAGCCAGCCCGATGATGACCACGTTAACCGCGTTTTGCCAAAAAGCGTTTCCAAGGGCGCTTCCAACGGTGCGAAACGAAAACCGCGCGTTTTCCTGCGAAACATTCAAAAAGGTCAATACGGCGTTCTGCAAATCCAAATTGAATTGGTTTTGCGCGTTTGTCAGGGATTCGCGGGCCAATGCAACGGTTTGGTTTTCGGATAGCGTTGAAAAATCCTGAATTTGCGTTTTGGAACGCAATAATTCCAGGGCTTGCACGGCTTTTTCCTTTGCGGCTTGCGGATCTTGTATCAGTTCGTTTTCAGCGTCGCCTACCAATTGACGCGCTTGCACAAATACGGAGTATTCCTTAAACTGGATGCGAACCCCCTGGCTTGTACCTGTGACTTTGAATTCTTCCAAACTGAATTCTTGGTCCAAAAAATCCGAAAGCGCATGGGCATCGACGGTTTGGCCGGTCTGGACAGTCAAGAGCGAACCGCCGACAATGTCCAAGCCGGTGGTCAAGCCGGGAGAAACAAACGCCAAAAAAGCGGCGATTACCGCCATGACCAGCGGAATAACAATGTAATACTTGTGGTTGCCCAAATAGATGTTTTCCAAGGTAAAAACCCGCAAAAAAAGCCGTTCTTTTGTATTAAAATAAGGTCGGGCAAAAACCATTTAAACCCGACGAATGTGATAAAAAATGCGATTCAAATTCCCGACAGTGCAACGTTCCCAGGAACTGCTCGATTTTGCGTTTAAAACCGCGCGCGAGCAGCAGCCCAAAACGAACAAGAAAATGCGCTCAACCGAGCGCTATGCCAAGGACCTTGAAAAAACCCGGATTGAAAACGGCGCGGAGATTCTGGAGGACAAAATCAAAAAAATCGCGGACAGCTTTCCGGATTTTGAGCAATTGCCGCAGTTTTATCAGGAGCTTTGCGACGCCAGTTTCGGCTTGGACGAAACCAAGCGGCGGTTGGGCCATGTGCGTTCAAGTTCCAAGATTATTTCCAAGTTAAAGCGCGAAACCATCGGCAAGATTTTCAAAAGCCGTTCGGTGCACGAAATCCGAAAGCATTCGACCGCTTTTTACGGCCGCGTCTCTTCGGTTGTCAAAAAACTGGACAGGGATTTGGTGGAACTGGAAAAAAGCCGGCGATTACTGGTCGGTTTTCCCAATATCCAAACGCAACTGCCGACGGTTGTGCTTGCGGGTTTTCCAAACGTCGGAAAAACGACTCTTTTGGCGGCCTTGACCGGAAGTGTGCCGGAAATCGCGCCGTATCCGTTCACCACCAAGGGGCTCAAACTGGGGTATATTCATGAAAAATACTGGACGATTCAAATCATCGACACGCCGGGATTACTGGACCGCCAGTTTGCCAAAATGAACGCGATTGAAAAAAAAGCATTGGCCGCGATTTCAAAACTTGCGGACCGGATTATTTTTGTTTTTGACCCGACCTGGACCAGCGGCTTTTCGGTTGAACAGCAAACCAAACTGCTTAACGACATGCGCCTTGAGTTCGAGCCGTCCAAAGTCTGGATTGCGTTTACCAAAACCGATTTGGCAACACCCGAGGAAATAAAAACCGCCCAGGAACAGGCGGGCAAGGGTTTTTTGGTCAATCCCCAAAACGTCGCACAACTCCGGCAAAAGCTGATTGAATGGGCCAAAGAAAAACCGCCGCAATAATCCGCTTAAAAATCGGGCAGTGCCAACAGCGGGTTTAAAACCGTTTTTGTGGAGTTATGGTAGTATCAGGCAAGTGGATAACGGAAAATTTTTCCGCTTGGCCTCTGTTTTGGAGTTGGGGAAAGTGAACAAAAAGGCGATGGATGAGCTCAAAGGCGTTGCGGATTTGATGCGCAATGTGGGAAAGGATTCGACCGTTCCGCGCAATATCCGTTCGACGGTTTTGATGGCTTCAGACAAAATAGGAAAGGGGGAGTGCGACATCGAAGTCGAAATCGGCTCCGCGATTTATTCGATGGAAGACATTGCCAACGACATCAATATGCCGTCGCATACGCGCACCGAACTGTGGAACATTATCAGTTCCCTTGAGCGCATCAAAGAAACCCTCAACAAAAAATAAGGCCGCTTGCCCTTCAGGAAAAAAGGGTTTTGGAATTTGGAAGAAACACAGGCGATTTCGGATAACCGCGAATTCATTGTTGGTCAGGCGCAGGCCAAAAATCTGGTGCTAAGCCCGGATGCGCTTGACTTATTGGAAAAAGCGACCAAAATTGAAATCGAAAAAACATTGGACAGCCTGTCCGAACAAAACCTGTTTATTATCAAGGGCTGCGATGTCGAGTCCAAATTGCTGCGCACCAAAATCGCGCCCGCGGAAGTCGAAGTCAAGTCCCGCACGGCTTGGACTCCGATTGCCAAAGAATATTCGGCTAATTTTCGGGTCCGAAGCGACCTGCAGGTTCCGCAGGATTCGATTTGCGAGGGAACCGTCAATGATTACGTGCAGATGTTCCAAAGCCGGTTTGAATTTTTGTCGGCTTTGCTCAAAAACCGTTCGGGTTTTTCTCCGCGCCCCATCGGAAAACTGGGGGAAAACGCGGCAAAGCGCGACGTCGATTTTATCGGAATGGTTACGGACAAATGGGTCACCAAAAAGGGGCATCTGGCTTTTCGTTTCGAGGATTTGGAAAACCAGTGCATTGCCTTGGCGTTAAAAGACAAGCCTGAAATCGTCGAAAAATGCCAGCGCATTGCCTTGGACGAAGTGGTCGGGTTGCGGGGCTCCAAAGGATTCGGCGATTTGATTATTATCAAGGAAGTTTTGCAGCCCGATTTGCCCATCATGCCCCCCAAAACCATTTCCGAACCCTTGTCCGTCTGCGTGATTTCGGATATTCATGCGGGTTCCAAATTGTTTTTGGAAAAAGAATTCAAGCGGTTTTTGTCCTGGATTAACGGCAAAGTCGGCGGAGAAAGCGAACGCGAAGCCGCGGGCAAAATCAAATACCTGTATATTTGCGGGGACAACGTGGACGGAATCGGGGTTTATCCAAACCAGGAAAAGGGCCTTTTGATTCCGACCATTGCCGGGCAATACGAAGAGCTAGAAGAATTATTGCTGCAAATTCCCGAGTACATTGAAATTGCGATGATTCCCGGCCAGCACGATGCCGTGCGCTGGGCCGACCCCCAGCCCGCTATTTCCAAAAAATATGTTCCGCGTTTGCATGCCTTGTCCAATTTTCACCTGATGCCGTCTCCCGGCTGGACCCAGATGGAAGACATGGCGGTTGTGCAGTATCACGGCGCGTCTTTGCACGAATTGTACGGCGTGGTCAAGAACCTGAGCATGACCAAACCCGAACTGGCCATGGTGGAAATTTTAAAGCGCCGGAGCTTTTTGACGAATTTCGGAAGCAAGCAGCCCTATGCGCCTGAAAAAAAAGATTATTCCGTAATGCGCGAAGCACCCGACTTTTATCTTGGCGGCGACATGCATCATTACGGCACGAGCCAGTACCGCGGCTGCACGGTCATTAACGGCGCGTGCTTTCAGTCGCAAACCGACTTTGAAGTGCGCATGGGACACGTCCCGACTCCGGGAATCGTTGCCGTAATCGACCTGCAAAACCGCCAGGTCAAAACCAAAAACATGACGGATGACACCTGGGAGACGATGCCGTGAGCCAAAAACAATTCGATTGGCAGAACCGCGGCATCCTGCTCAAGGACTTCTGCAACAAAAGAAAATGGATAGAGCACAACGAGGAATAAAAATGGCGCATCTAAGCAGTTCAAGAAGAGGGCCGAGAAAAGAACCTCGACGTGGAGACAATATTTTGAATGTATTGGAACAGACACGTTGGGTTGGATGTAAGGGAACTACGCGGCGCGTCTATACCCACAATCGTGGACGTGGCTATATTGCTGACGTTGGCAATAAGACCAAGCAAGTTACTGACCTGATTTTACACCTTCAAAGAAAGGGAATTTTTGTTCCACGCATTACTAAAGTATACTCTGAAAATCATTTTGTGGAATTTGAAAAAGGGGGAAAAACATTCGCAAATTTTCTTGCAAAACTTTCCTCCGAATCAGAACGCGTGAAAAAAATGCCGGCCGCGGTCCGTCTAAGGCGGCTGCAACAGCAAAAACGAGCGAACTATCAAATATTAACAAAGATTTTCCGCATGATGGGAAGGGTGCATTCATTAGGCATCCGTCACGGTCATCCGCACCCTGGAAATATTGTTCTTCAAGGAAATCGGGTCGGCTTGATTGATTTCAAATTTGCCCATTGGGTTTCAAAGGAATGCTGGAAATCCCATAATTCCCTCTTTTTGGGATTTTGGGATGACTATATGTGGTTGGGCAAAATCCTCAGTCGGTTAGCAATCCAACCCAAAAAAAGGACTGCTTTGTGGCGGGGACTCGTTAGTCGATATCCCTGTTCTGAAGAAATCAAACAACAATTAATGAAACGAATAGAACAATGGTCAGGATAACAAAAAAAGAAGTGAAAAAAATGCCGCAAAAACAATTCGATTTGAGATTAAAGCTGATTTGCCATCCTCCTGTGCAGAAATATTACGAACGGCTGATGGCCAAGGCCACAAAAGAAATCGCTTTGGCGCAGTTGGCGCGCAAATCGGGAGTCGACTTGGAATCCGACATCGAGACTTTGCCGGCCTTGGACTTGGCGGACCGCTGCGAAAGCATCATCGGTCCCGCGGGAATCGCGAAGCGTTACCGCGAAGAATTTGTGAAAACCAACGACCGGATTAAAACGATTTTTTTGCTGTTCCGCGAAATGATGGAGCAAACCGGATGGTACCGCGAGGCCGACCCGCAAAAACGCCTGGACCAGTCGATTCGAACCGCCTTGGTGCTGGTAACCGAAGGCGCGGTTGTTGCTCCGCTGGACGGCGTTCCGCGGATATTGATTTCAAAGAATCCGGACGGTTCGCAGTACGTGGATATTTATTTTGCGGGGCCGATTCGCGCGGCCGGCGGAACCGCGACCGTGTTTCCCCTGATTTTGGGGGATTTTGCGCGCAAACTGCTGAATCTGGACCGATACAAGCCCACCGACGACGAGGTGGAGCGGTATGTGGAAGAAACCGCGATTTATGACGAAATCGTTTCGCGGCAATACAAATTAAAGGAAGACGAAGTGCGGAAAATTATCCGCAATTGCACGGTGTGCATTAACGGAGAGCCGACCGAAGACCGCGAAGTGTCCGTGCACCGCGACTTGGACCGCGTCCTTTCCAATCAGGTTCGCGGCGGCGCGTGCCTGGTCATCAGCGAAGGAGTCGCGTTAAAGGCGCGGAAAATCATTTCGTATGCCAAGCAGCTTGAACTGGACTGGAACTGGCTTGAACAAATAATTAAAGTCGAAAAAAGCGACGGTTCGAAAAAAGGATTGAGCGTTAATGACAATTTTTTGGAGCGCATGGCCGCCGGACGTCCCATTTTTTCCTATCCCTTGCGAATCGGCGGTTTTCGCCTGCGCTACGGAAGAGGCCGCAATACCGCGGCCATGGGAAAAGCGATTCATCCGGCTACCATGTATGTTTTGGACGAATTTATCGCGGTTGGAACGCAGTTAAAAGTCGAGCGCCCGGGAAAAGCCGCGGAAGTGTTTCCCTGCGATTCGATTGAAGGGCCGATTGTGCGGTTGTTCAACGGCACGGTTTTGCAAATCGATTCGGTTGCCATGGCTAATCAGTATCGCACCCAAATCGAACGGATACTGTTTTTGGGGGACCTGCTCGCAACGGTAGGGGACTTCCGGAAAAGCGGCCATCCCTTGGTTCCGGTCGGATACTGCGAGGAATGGTGGCTTTGCGAACTTTCAAAAGCGCTAAGCGAAGGAAAAAAAACAGAGGTATCGCTTGAAGCGATTCTAAAAAAACCCAAAATAGTTTCGATTAAGCAATCCCTGCAATTAAACAGCGATTTGGGGGTGCCCTTGCATTCCAATTTTGTTTATTATTATAAGGCATTGGATTCCAAATTATTCATCGAATTGTACAACGGGTTGTATGGCGCAAGGCAGCTGCAAGGCGAAAACGGAATCGGGTTGGAACTTTCAAACGAAGCCGATGTCAAAAGCGCCTTTGAAAAAATCGGGGTTCCGCATTCGCTTGAAAACGACGCCAAAACCATCCGAATCGGCGAGCAAACCGGCTTGGCTTTGCTGAAAACATTCGGCGTTTTGGACAACCGGACCATTGACCCGACCCAAATCACCAACGACAATATTTTGGAAGTATTGAACCTGACAAGCGGCTTAATCATCCGCGACAAATGCGGCACTTTTATCGGCTGCCGCATGGGCCGACCCGAAGCAAGCCATCCGCGCAAAATGATTGGAAATCCCCACACTTTGTTTCCCATCGGAACGTTTGGCGGCCCCACGCGCTCGATTAACAAAGCCGCGGTCACGAACGAAAAAAGCATTTCGCAAAAAAACGAAATCGAAGTCGAAATCGCCTTGTTTGAATGCCCCGAGTGCCGCCAAATTTCGTCTTTTCCGCAATGCGGCCATTGCCGAGCCAAAACCATTCCGCGGTACTGGTGCAAAAAATGCGAAGCCCCCGCCGCTCCCGACCGTTGCCCGAAGTGCGCGGGAAAAACGAACCGGTATAGCTTGCGCAAAATTGAGCTGAACGAAATCGTCAGCCAGGCCGCCAAAAACGTGGGAATCAAAATGCCGCCTTTGGTCAAAGGGGTCAGGGGATTAATCAACGAAACCAAGGAAGTCGAGCCATTGGAAAAAGGGATTTTGCGCGCGAATTACGACTTGCACGTGTTTCGCGACGCGACAATTCGCTATGAAATGCTTAATGCGGCCATCACGCATTTTAAGCCGGTTGAAATTCAGACTCCGGTTAGCCGGCTTCGCGAACTCGGATACGAATTTGACATGGATGGAAAACCGCTGGAGACCGAAGACCAAATGGTGGAATTGTTTCCGCAGGATGTCATCATTAACGAGGAAGCGGGGGATTTTTTTGTAAAAGTCGCCAAGTTTTTGGACGACGAGCTTTCGCGCCTGTACGGAGTGACGGAATATTTCAAAAAAAACAAGCGCGACGAAATGGTCGGCGAACTCGTACTCGGCCTTGCGCCGCACACTTCCGCAGCGGTGGTCGGAAGAATCATCGGCTACACCAAATCGCGCCTCGGCTGGGGGCACCCGTATTTTCACCTGGCCAAGCGGCGCAACATCGACGGCGACCAGGATTCCATGATGCTTTTGATGGATGCCCTGCTGAATTTTTCGAATCATTACCTGCCGTCCAGCCGCGGCGGAAGAATGGACGCGCCTTTGGTGTTCACGATTGCGCTTACGCCAAACGAAGTGGACGACGAAGTGTACGATATGGATACCGGAACAAGCTATCCGCTGGAATTGTATGAAAAAGCGCAGGAATTTGCCAAAGCCGAAAGCGTTTCCATCGATATTATCCTAAAACGGCTTGGAAAACCCGAACAATATTCCGGAATCAAGTTTTCGCATTCCACCGGCCGCTTTGACGAAGGACCGCACACCACGCGCTACGTGCAATTGCAAAGCATGGAAGACAAGTTAAACGCGCAAATCCGGCTGCAGAAAAAAATCGCGGCTGTTGACCTCAAGAATTCCTTGGAACTGGTGCTGCAGTCCCATTTTTTGCCGGATATTGTCGGAAACATCCGCAGTTTTTCAAAGCAGCAGATGCGCTGCACCAAATGCAACGCCAAATACCGGCGCGTTCCGCTTAAAGGCCTTTGCACCAAATGCGGCGGCCATATTATCCTGACGATTGCGCAGGGTTCGGTACGCAAATATTTGGAACTGGCCAAAAACGTGGTGCACCAAAACAACCTGTCCAATTATCTAGCCCAGCGCCTGGACCTGATTGAAGACGAAATTAATTCCGTGTTCAAACCCGAAAAGACGACGCAAAAATCCTTGTTCGAATTCGCGTGAACGGCGATTGACGGAAAAAAACGCACAGATAAGTATTCTGAACCAAACAACAGTAATGGCAGCCAAACAGGATAAGCAAGAAAACAAATTCTTGTATTTTCTTGATGATGAAGAACAAAACTATATTTTTGTCCGCATTCGCATTATGAATGACGGCGTTACTTTGGAGTCATTTGCCATGATGCAAGTTTCAATCATCAACCAAAAAAAACACGAAATCACGCGATATGATTCAAGCATCCGCGAAGCCATTAATGTCCATAAGTGGTACTGCAAAGGAAACCCAAAAGAGTTTATCCAAAAACCGTTAACCTGGGAAACCTTAATCGGGTTTGAAGAAGAAATCTGGCAAAAATGGCGGCAGTATTTGTTTTTATACAAGGAAAAGAAAGGTTTATAACGACAAAAGTTATAAATAGTTTGTGGGAACATGAAAAAACTGGTATTTAAAATCGGCGGCACTTTTCGCCAGGATGCCGTGGCGTTTGCCAAAGGTTCAAAGAAACCCGAATCGGGAACCACTACGGTTTATTTGAGAGATTTCAAGCACCTTCGCGAAATGCTGACCCCGAAAAAATTGGCTTTGCTGGATGCCATGATTTCTTTTGCCGATGCAAAGCAAAACGTTTCCCAAATTGCCAAAAAACTGAAGCGAAAACAGGAAGCGGTCAGCCGCGACCTGGCGGTTCTGGAAAAAAACGGGTTAATACACAAAACCAAGCACAAACAGCATGTACATCCTGCTCTTTCGTTTTCCATTATTCAAATCGAGCTGGGTAAAGCAATCGCATAGTTTACTTTAAATCTTGTTTTAGGATTGCGGCGTCCATTTTACCGGCGTCAGATAGGGAATGTGCAAAACGCCAGCCTGGGCAAGAATAAGGATTAAAACAATCAGCCCCAAAACCGCGATTCGAAAACGGTTGTCGGTGCCGAGTTTTTCCCGAAACCATTTTGAAGCCGGATTGTCCCACAAAAATCCGAGAATGCCTTTGATGATGTCGACTAAATAGCGAATCCAGTTGCCGGGGTTTCGCAAGTCGGAAACGGTTTCCCCGACCAGTTCATGCCCTGTTTTGGAGCGGTAGGGAACGTCGGTTTCGGAAACCAGTTCGCTGTTTACGGCACTGAATTGGAATTCCAATTGCCGACCTTCGATTGAAGCGTCGCAAAGCCAGACCGGAACGTAAAGTGGCCGAAGGCCGGAAATGACAATGCTTTCTTTTCCCAAATTGTATTTGGCCGCGATTTTTAACTGGGACAATCGTTCGGCTTCTCTTCCGTTGATTCGAAAACGCACCACTTTGGTGTGGCTTTCGTCGGGACGAAGGACCAATTGGCTTTCGAATTCATCAAGCAAAGGCCCCAGTTCGTCCTCGATTTCCGCGGTCTGGCCGTTCATCGCGGTAACGCCGGTTTCCCCTTCGCTCGTGGAAACCGCTCCGCTTTCGTCCGCGGTTTCGACAAACGAGTGGTAGCCGAAAAACCAGTAGGGAAAAAACCATAATTCGGGGTGGTTTATTTCATAATCGTCCCATTCTTTTTCTTCCAACAGTTCCTTGACTTGGGCTATGACTTCTTCTGAAGTCATGACAATGGGAAACGTCGAGTGGTTGAGGCGCATGCTAAACAAAAGAGTCCAAGAGGAATATTTAATCTTATTGAAAAAAACGAATTTTGGGGATTAAAAAAAGTAAAAAAAGGGGAGTCCCCGAAAGCTGGGGATTGTCCGAAAATTGCAAAAATTTATGCCTTGCGCTTGACGATTTTAATCATGCTGGGCGTAACGAGCACTTTTTCGTTGGATACCATGGCCAAGTCGCCTTTCATGCCTTCGACCTGCATTCGCAGGCTTCCGACGAGTTCGCGAAGCCGGACAACGTTGCGTTTTTTCATTTCACCGATGTTCAAAAGGATAAAGTTCCCCATTTGGAGTTCTTTAACCGCGTTTTCCACGTCTTTTTCCGTGGTGAGTTCGACCGGTTTGACGAGCGCTTTGGCGTCCGCGTACTGGTCTTCTTCGGTTTCGGTGTCCATGTTGTTAAGAAATTCATCCATGTCTACATCGTCTTGTCGACGAAAAACTTTTTCCAAAAAAGTCATTGTTTTCACTCCCCTATAAAAAAAACTATTCTATTTTACTATGCAAAGTATATTTTAAACTATTTGTTAATCAAACCGCCAAAAGAAGCCCGAAAATAGCAGAGTCTACATAAAAAAAATGTAAAAAAGATAGTTCGAAAAACCAACCTGCATTATCGGAAGTGGTTTTGTTCCACAACTCCAAGTTGTTTTTAATTGTTTGAATCATCAAACACTGGATGACTTTTACTTCGGATTCTCCCAATTTGTTTGACCGCCTGTACAAGGACCAAAAAACGGTTTTTTTGGACAAAAACGCGATTTCGCCGCATTTTGTTCCCAGCCATCTGCCGTTTCGCGAGAACCAATTAAACGAAATTTCGCAGATTTTTTCCGTTGCGTTAAGCGGAAAAAAACCCGGCAATCTTTTTTTGTACGGCAAGCCAGGCGCGGGAAAAACCGCGGTATGCAAGCGCGTTTTATCCCAATTATTGGAGTTTGGCAGGAACAAATCGCTTTCGGTAAGCGGAACCTACATCAATTGCCGGACGCACAATTCCAAGTACCGCGTGCTTTCCAAAATCGTCAAGGACCTGTTTTCCGAAGAAAGCTTTTTGGGCTATTCGGCGTCGTTTATGTACGACAAAATGCTGGACGGCATTTCCAAAAACAAATTTTCATACATTGTTATTTTGGATGAAATCGACAAAATCAAGGACTTAGACGAGCTTGTTTATTCGCTTACGCGCTCAAACGACGAGCTTTCCGCGGGCAGCGTCGCGATTACGGGAATTTCAAACAATGTTTTTTTCAAGGACCGATTGGACCCGCGAAGCAAGTCAAGCCTGTGCGAGCACGAAATGGTTTTCAGCCCGTATAACGCCGAAGAGCTTCGCCAAATTTTAAACGAGCGCGTCAATGTCGCGTTCAAGCCCGATTGCATCGAGGAAAGCGCGGTTAATCTGGCCGCGGCAATGGCGGCCGGCGAAAGCGGCGATGCGCGCCAAGCCGTCATGCTTTTGCAAAAAGCCGGCGAACTGTGCGATGCCAAAAAGCTTGCTAAAATAACGGATGTTGAAGTGCAGGCCGCGAAAAAAAAAGTCGAGGAAGAAATTATTTTGAACATGATTGCGACTTTGCCCAAGCATCAGCAATTATTGCTTTTGGCGATTGCCAATTTGTCCGTGCAAAAGCGTTCGCAGCAGCGCATCGCGGGGGATAGCCGGGAACAGCCCTTGTTTTCGGGGGAAGTATACGAGGAATACGCGAAAACCGCGAAAAGCCTTCGGGAATCGCCGGTGTCTTCGCGCTGGTACCGCCAGTACGTTTCCGAACTGGAAATGTTCGGCTTGTTGATTACCGCGGCGTCAGGCCAGGGCATCCGCGGAAACACGCGGCTGATTAAATTGAGCTTTGACCCCAAAAAAATAATGGACGCCGTGCAAAAAGAAATCGCGGCGAACAATTAGGAAAAGGATGTGATAAGAAAATGGAAAAATTCTGCCAGGTTTTAATCAGCGCCACAAGCAAAAAAGAAGCCGACCGGATTTCGGACAATTTGGTCCAAAAACGGCTGGTGGCGGGTTCTTTGATTCTTAAAGGTCCTTCGCGTTACTGGTGGGAAGGAAAAATCGTTGAAAAGGAATATTTCAATGTGCAGGCGTTTTCGGTTTTCAAAAACAAGGACAAAATTATTTCTGAAGCAAAAAAAGGCCACAGCGACGAGTGCCCCATCATCGCTTTTTTTGCCATGGACGGGAACGCGGATTTCCTGAAATGGATTCGAGAATCGGTCGAATAACTTCGGTTTTTCAGGTCCCGATTCGGTTCGGATAAGTGGTTTAGCCGTACCGCGAACCGCGACTTTCGCGCTTTTTTTGTCCCAGATTCTGCTTGATTTGTTCCGCGATTTTTTCTCCGCCCAAAAGGCGTCCCAGGTCCGCAACGTCGATTTTTTGCAGGTCCAAGACCGTTCGCACGTTGTTTTGGAACAGGCGCCTGGCGCGTGACCGCCCGATGCCGCGCACTTCGCATAGCATCAAGAGTTCTTCTCGCACGCCGAACTGCAATCGCTTTCGCAGTTTGGCCAGTTTTTCGGGATGATTTTCCAGTTTTAGCAGCTGGCAGAGTTCAAAAGCCGCGTATCCCAGCCAGTCGCAAACCAATAGTTTGGAGCGCAAAATGCCCGGCGCCACGTTAAACTCGTCCGCAAGGCGGCTGTCGGGGGTTTCGTTTATCCATTGCTCGAAAACTTTTGCTGTGAAAAACTTTTTGGCCAGATTCGGGTCGGCATAGAGTTCGACGTTGATGTTAACGGGAATTTCGTCCTGCGAGTTGACAAGTTCTTCCAAAAGCCGCGGTTCCATTTTTTTAGGGTAATTCAGCAAAGGCGAAAGTTCGCCGGTATTGGAAAACAAAAACAGGTAAGTCATCGCGGAAAACGGCCTTTTTTGCTTTAGCGCGGCAATCAGACCGGCCGCGGAAAGCGGGTCGAGGTACAGTTCGGATACGCGTTTTCCAAGTTCGGTGGCTTCGAATCTTTTTTCGCTGGATTTTACGAATCCGAGTTCTTCCAGTTCAACCAGTATCCCGCTTAGTTTGGACAAAAGTTCTGTGGTTTGCTTGAACTGGAACGCGTAAAATGTCTTGGAAAAAAAATCTTCCAAAGACTGCAAATCAAACACGAAATTGGTCGCAATCGCGGCCAGCAAGTGGGTTCGCAGCACGGGTTCAATCGACAGGCGCGACTCGACTTCTTCGATTTCGCCGCGGACATAATTTTCCATTAAATCGTCGATTTCGGATTCGCTGGACGCCAAAATCACGGCTTCGCCGGCAACGTCAAACTTGGGCCTTCCCGCGCGACCCGCCATTTGCTTGTACTCGGAAACCGAAATGCGCGTGGAACCGCCCCAGGAGCCGTCGTAGCGGTGCAGAGAGGGAATAATTACGCGAAACGCGGGTACGTTAATTCCGGCGGCCAAAGTAGGCGTTGAACTGATTAGTTTAATCCTGTTTTTTTTAAACGCGGATTCGACGATGCGACGCTGTTTTTCAACGAGTCCCGCGTGGTGAAACGCCGCGCCGCGGAAAACCAACTGCGCGAGTTTTCGGCACTGGTCGGTCGGCTGTTCCAGCGCATTGAGAATGGCAACGGACGCTTTTTGGAGAATTTCGCGGTCCTGTTCCGAAAGTTTTTTTTCTGTAATCGCGGATAATTTTTCTGCGAAACTTTCGCTTTTTGGCCGGCTGTTGGCAAACACGAGGCATTGCTTGTTTTTTTGGTTTAATGTGTCTGCAACGATTTTGGCCACGCTTTCTTTTTCAGATGCGGCAATTTTTTCGACGCGATTTTCAAATTTTATTTTGCCGTCAAAATAAACGCCTTCGTCAAGTGTGACGGGGCGATAATCGCTTTGCACCAAATCCGCGGACAGCCAGTCCGCAATCTGGCTGGAATTGGGAATAGTCGCGCTTAATGCCAATACGCGAAGCTGCGGATTGATTAGGCGCAGTTTGGTAATTGCCATTTCGACTGCGGGGCCGCGGTCGCTGCCCATGATATGCACTTCGTCCACAACCAGCAATCCGACTTGCGAAAGCCAGTCGGCTTTGTGGCGAAGCAAGGATTCCAGCTTTTCGGTCGTGGAAAAAATCAAATCGTAGTTTTTCAGGTACTGACTGCTGGAATCAAAGTCTCCGGTGGAAATCGCCATGCGGATTTTGAGTTGGCCAAACTTGGTTTTCCAGTCGGAATAATGCTCGCTGGCCAATGCTCGAAGCGGGCAGGTGTAAACGACTTTTTGTTTTTTGTTCAAAATCGAGTCAAGCGCGCAGAGTTCGGCAACCACGGTTTTGCCCGAAGCTGTGGGCGCGGCTACGACTACGCTTTGGTCAAACAGGCGGCTGGAAAGCGCCTTTTCCTGCATGGGATTAAACTTTTCAAAGCCGTTGGCTTGGCGAACCAACTCGGGAATGTCAAAGGTCATACTATTATGGTTGACCGTTGCTTTTTTTGGGGGTTGGTCAAGCACCTGAATTTGGGAGTTTTGGGGCAAGGGATTACAACTCGCTTTGGGTTTCGCTTGTGTTTTGAAGCATGACGAACTCGTAGGCTTTTTGCAGGGCAAGGACTGCTTTGGGCAGGTCTGCGGGTTTGAAGGAAGAGCTGGATTTCCATTCCCCGCTTTCGGTTTTGTATCGCTTTTCAATCGAAACCGAAAAATACGGCTTTCCTTCTTTGCCCGCGTTTTCCCAAATCGCGGCGGTTATGCCGGCCACCGAGATTTTTTGGATTGGGGCAGTCATTTTTTCACCTCCTTTTAAAAAATAAAAAAAATTAGGCGGTGATCCTAATCAATCGCCCCAGCCGGCCTGTTTTTTGGAAGGGTTCGGTTTGGATGCTTTGCAGCAGGCGAAACACGTTAAAGTCCAGGTTTAATTCTTCGATAGTATTTTTCATTACATCACCGGAAACTAGTTCGCTTGGCTTGCTTTTAAATCGGCGGAGGCGGGTCATTGCCGGTGAAAACCGGTGCATTGGCAGGGTTTGCCGTGCAATGAATTCAGCGGCAATGACGCCCCAAAAAAGCTAAGAATCCAGGCATACAATAGTGGACTAAGAAATAGCCGAACCAATCGGACAAAGCGGCTATTAACCGGAAATCGGAAGCCGCCAAAAAACGTTCTTCAAAACCCCCTTTAAATATATATGCCTTAAACATATATGTGCGCTTTTCGGAGCGCTTGTAAGGGGTGATGGATAGTGACTAAAACGACAAGGGTTTTTGACAATGAAAGCAAGACAAGTACTCAACGAGGTGTTCACCCCGAGCAAAAACTTCGCCTGCCGATTGCTGGCTTGGGAGGTTCGCGGTGACAAAAGATTTTCCGAAAACTTCAAGTACGCTTTTGTGCTGCTCCACGAAAACGAAAGGGTGCTTGCCTACGACAATTGCGAGGGAAAAGGCCACCACAGGCATTATGGCAAACAACAGGGACCAAACACCGGCACGCCCGAAATAAAATCGAAAAAAGACATTGAAAAACTCGCAAGAACTTTCATGACCGAAGTGACCGCAATAATAAAAAAAACCAAAAACGAATAAAAAAAATGAAGCCAAAAAAGAAATTATAATAAAACTCTATAATGATGATTATGAAAGAAGAAATGAAATTCAATAAGGTCTTAATCCGAATAGCGTCTTTTGAACAAGTAATGCAAGAGACCGTTGAAACCCTGTGGAATGTCAAAAAAGGAAAAAAGGCCAAGGCCGCGCGGAAAACCCTCACTTTTCCGGACCTTGAAACCCTGCGGGAAATCCTTACGGATGAACGAATCCGCCTGCTCCAAACCCTGCACACCCAAAAACCCAAAAGCGTCTATGAACTCGCCAAAAAACTGGGCCGCAAATATCCCAACGTGTTCAACGACGTAAAAAAACTCGAGAACCTGGGACTCGTCACGCTAAACCTAGAAAAAAACAAGTCGGAACCCACGGCAACCTACAAAAGCCTCAAAATCGAAATACCCCTGACAATTCCCATACTAAATCGCTTCAAGGTTCAACAAGCCAAACACAATCGCGTCATTCCTTGATGCCATAATGGGCCAAAAGCTGTCCCGTATGCCAAGCCTTGGCGTCGGCTTTGGAAAAACCCAGTTTGGAAAATGTTACGAACAATTGTTTTTCGCTCGTGGCTTCGATTTCCAAAAATAAAGGGATTTTTTTGAAGGCACCTAAGAATTTGTCCAGTTCGATTCGGTTTTTTCCAAGGCGGTACGATTCGCGTTTTTTGGAATACGACAAAACCGGCCTGAATCCAAGGCGCCGGATAAATCTTTGGCAGTCGCTCCAGTCGGATACTTCAAATTCGATTTCTTCGGACGAAACCGACTTTTGGGTCGGCAGGCGCGTTTTGAACGTCAAAAAAGTTTTGGCGGTAGTTTGGCGCAGGCGCAGCACCTGGCCGTTTTTGGACAAGTGGCGGCCGGGAAAATCGAAATAAATCGTTTTTAGGACTCCTGAAAAAATCTTTTTGGCTTTGAGCTTTTTCAGGCGAGCCAAAACCTGCATTTTGTTTATTTCCAAAACCTTAACTTCGATTTCGTTCATCTGAAAACCAGAAAATGCTTTGTCAAAAAATAATTTCGCGAAGCGAATTTTCTTTTTTCCCGAAGGGCTTTTTTCGCAAACATTTTCCCAAAAGGTTTTCCGAGGTTCCCGTTTTTGCCAAAGGCAAAAAGGGCCCATTCAAGCGCGCTTGAATCGGGTTTCTTTTGCGAAAAGAAAAAACTCACTTTTTGCTCCAGTTTTCTATTTCGCGCAGCATGGCGATTTCGTTTTTGGATTCTTCGAGCTGTTTTTGCAGGCTGGTCACGTTTTTTTGGCTTTGTTCGAGGCGGAATTTTTTTTGTTCGTCCGCGAGCTTTGCAACGCGCGGGTTGTCCTTGTAAACAATGCTGGTGGAAACGGTTTCGGTCAATTGTTTTCGGTATTCCAAGTCGTTGACAAAAGTATTAATCATGGGATGGTATTTGGGGTGCGAAACGAGGTGCACGGGAAGTTTTACCGCGTCGGCGTCTTTGCGGTAATCGGGATCGGTGAGGTATTTTTGGGTGTGCTGCCAGTATAATTTGTCGCCGAATTTTTTGACGTTGTTGGTGACATCCGACAGCTGCGCGGTGCGGTGCTGGCCTTTCCAGTCGTTGACGCGGCGTTCAATGTCGGTTTTTTGCTTTTCCAGTTTTTGGATTTCTTTGCGAAGCTTTAGCTTGGTGGGATAAATTACTTCGGGCCAGGCTCCGTTGGTTGGAATGCCTGCCAAGGAAATCACACCGCCGCGCTCAAAATAGCGCTTTATATGCTGTACACGATTGGAATCCTTGTTTTTTTCAACGAGTTCGCCGAATTTGGCGCTAAAGGATTCAAAGGAAGAAAAAACGAGTTCTTTGTTTTGCATACCATACAGTAACGCATTGGCGTTAAAAAAAACAACGGTTGGTCATGGCGATTAAAAAGCTGGTTTGCCTCGGAAAAACTCGTTTTTTGGGGTCATGGTTTTTGGCAGTATGCCAAAGCCGGGTGGTCCGCGCAGACGATTTGGGTCAAGGCATTGATTTGGGCTTGTTGTTGCTTGACCAGTTCGATGGTGTAAAAAGGCAGTTTGTCAGCGGCATATCCTTTGGTGGTGCCGTCGTCTCGGTAGAGTTCGGGCAATACCTGTTGGAGGTCTTCCGCAATATAACCAAAGTCCTTTTGGCCGTTGGCTTTCCAAGTGAACGATTTGGGCTGAAGCAAAAGAATGCGTTTTGAATCCAATTGAACGGGTTGAATGTTGGTCTTGTAGTCGCGCGAGGAAGGATTGGTATTTGTCAGGACGCCGGCATTTGAATAAACCGGACCGTTGGTTGTCAGATTGAATATTTTCACGCCGCCACCGGCTTGTAACCTCATTCTTTCGGTTCCTCCAGCACTGGGATTTCTATCCTCATAGAAAATCAGCGCGCCTGTGCCATCAGAAACCCCGAATCCCCAATCCTTTGAACCGGCATCGGTTAGTTGAATAAAAGCCCCGCCAGCATTGGCGATGCGAAGGCCGATTTGATTACGCGTGACGGGGGCCAGAATATCAAGGGGTACGGAAGGACTTGTGGCACCGATTCCCACGTTGCCGCCATAGGATTGCAGTACCAGCGATCCTGCCAAAGTTCCATCATTGACGTCAATGTCCGCGTAGCGCTGAGCAGGGTCGGAACTGGTTTTGAGACCCATGCGAAGTACCATCGCATCGCCAGCCAGGGGCTCACTGGTCGCCAAATAAAGAAGGTGCATGAGTGGGCTATTTTGGGTTTTGAGAGTACTGGTTCGGATATCCAAGTTTACACCCGGATTGTTGGTATTGATTCCGACGCCGCCCCATTGCGCAAAGGTCATAATGGGAGTAGGGGTTTCGCCCGCGTTCGCATTTCCATTATAAACCCGCAATCCCCCCATGGTCGCAGGGATGGCTTTGGTGGTGATGTAAAAGTTGCTGGTTGGAGTAACACTGCTTCCGATTTGGATTTCTTTTGAAACTTCTAGGAACGTGTGGGGTGTCGTTGTTCCAATGCCCACGTTGCCACCTGCTGCTATTCTCATAACTTCTGTTCCTGCTGCGCCAGAAGCTCTATTTTCAACAAAAGTTAATGCGTTTGAGCCGTCAGCTACACCTAACGCCCAATCTTTGGTTCCACCATCAACTAATTGGATAAATGCACCGGCCGTATTTGCAATTCTAAGCCCTATTTGATTTGACCCAATTGGAGAAACAATATCAAGAGGAACAGTTGGTCCCGCCGTCCCAATTCCGACTTTGCCGGTTTGTGTTATTCTAACCGCATCATCAATGTTGCCCGCCCGAACACTAACAGCACCAGCTCCAGGATCATAAAATCCGGCGGAACGGGCATTGTTTAAGAAAATCCCCTGCCCAGTAATTGCTCCCGCTACTTCTAATTTATTACCGCTTAGCGGACTCGCCGTCCCAATTCCGACATTTCCGTTTCCAACAATGGTTAATCTGTTACCTGCCGCAGTATTATCTCTTATACTGAAGTTCCCGTCAGGAGCCACGCGCAACTGCCAGCTTCTCAAAGTATTGTCGATATCAATATGCGGAACAGCATTTGTAGAAGAGCTGACTCTCAACTTAGTATTGCCCGAGCTTGCCACTTCCAACACTCCGACAGGACTCGTGGTTCCAATGCCGACGTTGCCGTCGTTATAATACAGGTTTTTGTCGGGTGTCTGAATCCAATAACCGCTTCCACCGCTTCCGCCCAAGTTTTGAAAAATATAGTTGATGGTTTCTTGAAGCGTGTGAGTCGCATTGGGAGACGGATTCGGCAGTATGCTCATGCTGGAAGGAGTCAATACGTTGACTTGGATTCCGATGTGCCCCGGATTGGGTGCGGTTTGAGCGGCAACTAAAACGGTTAAAAGAACCGCAAAAAAAACAATTAAAAATACTGAGTTTCGCATGGTTTCGCTTTAACAAACGGGATTTTGGTATTTATTCGTTTCTATGCAATTAAATGACCCTGAAACCGATTGAAACCGGCCAAAAATGGATTTTGGCAATCGTCATTTTGGCACTGGTATTGCTGGCGGTTGGCTGGTTTGGTTTTGACCAGTACTCCAAAAACCAGGCTTTGCAGGCCGAAGCGGAATTGCAAAACATGTACCGACAAGGCGTTGTAGACGGACAAAACCTGGCGTTGCAAGCGGTGCAAGAACGCATTTTGAGTTCATTGCAGCAAAACGGTTATTTGGATGTTTCGTTTACGGACGACCAAAACCAAACGCGCTCGGAACGGTTATGGTCCCAATCCGTGATTCAAAACCAGCTAAACGACCAACGCGCGGATGCCAATTCGAAATCGTGACCAAAGCCAAAATTTTAATAGTCAAAACGCGCAAATCTTATGGCGAACAAATGGAAAAACATTGTTTAATTCCGCTTTTTTTATTGGGCTTTTTTTTGGCTTCGGTTCACGCGCAAACCCCGAATACGCTGCAGTGTTATACGGGCATGATAAGTTCGTGCAATCCGGGTTTTACGCCCGTCATTTTTATTTCCGGCCAAGACAACGCGCACGCATCCGAAACCGCGGACCAAGGTTATGTTCCGGTGTGCTGCAAAAACATGGCGGGTTCTTTAAGCGTTTCAACCAATTCCACCAATCCCGCGTGCGCAACTCCGGACAACAACGTTTTTTTGGGATTGTATTCAACCAATTCAAGCACGCCGGCAACGAATTCCCACGGAGAATTCAACGCGGAAGCGGACGGTTCGTACGATTGGGCCAATTCCGCCAACGCGAACCGGCAATTGTGCTTGAATGCGGGCAGCCAACCGATGTCATGCTGGCGAAGCAGCCAAGAATGCGATTTGCAAAACTCGGCCTGCGTGCTGGCCATTGCCAATGTTTCCGGCGGGGAAAGTGGGCATGTGGCGGCCTGCGAAACGTACGCTATTCCCGGAGCATATGATTATGTTTGTTGTTCCACCAGTCCACTGATGCCCACACAGCCGGGCATTCATTTAGTTATTGATTCGCTTTCATTGATTCAGCAGCCCGCGGGCGGCGGGCCGAGTGTTGAAGTGCCTTTGGCTTCCATTCCGGCAATTTCGGTTCAGCAAACCCCCATTGCCGGAATCAAAGCACGGATAAAAAATTTGGGAATGGCGACTTGCCCGAACGCCACGCTGCGTTTTTGGTTTGCCAACGACGACGGCCAAACCATTTTGCCCACTACGGCAACGGGTGCAACTGATTATACTGAAATCACGCCAGTTTCAATTAGTGCGGGCGATTCGGTACTGCTAACACTGTTGGATAATCAAAATCCAGTCCAGTTCGCACCAGAAAACGATTTGGCCATGAATTCGCAGAACTTGGCTCCCAATGTCTACTTGCTGAGCGTGGACGCGTATTGCGATACGGTGCGCCATAATTCCAAACGCGCGTTTTTTTCCGTGTTTAACACATTTTCAATTCCCGTTCCCGAACTTCCATTTTGGTTGGTTTTATTGATTGCACTGGCTTTTGCAGGAGTGCTGACCGCCAAAAACCAAAAATAATACCATTAAAAAATGGTTGAATGGCAAGATGGATATGGCTTCGTTGACATATGAAAAACCAAACGAAAGAAAAACGCTTTTGCTTGGTATCGCCTTGATTATTTTAATTGCATTTATCACAGCTGGATTTCCTTTGATTGGACAGGCACTGTCCAAAACAACGCAAGCCGCACTATCCGAACGCACCGCTTGTTATTCGCAAAACTGCGCCATCGGACTGGAAAACTGCCTGAACAATTCCGCGGCTATATTTAGCGCTTGCCAAAACCGGCACCAAACCAGCTGTTTTAACGCGCAGCAAAACGCCGATGCCGCGTGCGAGCAACAATTCCGGCAATGCATTCAAAACTGCAAAAACGGCTCATGAAAACTTTACAACCCAATTTTAAGCCTTGTGCAAATAAAATTATAGCGGTGAATTTATGTTTCCCGGCATGGGCAATCCTGCCCAAATGAAGCAGATGTTAAAGCAGTTCGGAATCAAGACCGACGAGCTCAAAGTCAAGCGCGTGGTTTTTGAAACCGATGCCAAAAAAATCGTTTTTGACAGCCCGCAGGTTACGGTTATGGATACGCGGGGCCAAAAAATTTATTCTGTCATCGGCGAGAGCCGCGAGGAAAACGCGGGGGTTTCGCAGGAAGACGCCGAACTCGTGGCAAGCCAAGCCAAGGTAAGCAGCGCGGTTGCCAAAAAAGCATTGGAAGAAAGCGACGGCGACATCGCGCAGGCCATAGTCAAACTCAAAAAAGAATAAACAAGAAAAAAGAATTTGAAAAACTTTTTTATTGGACCAAATCGCCGATGTAAAACCGGTTAAGCATTCCGGACGGCGGTACTTGAGAATTGGTTCCGCCGGTTGGCAGGTTGTCGAACACGGTGGTCGCGTCGGTTCCGCAGCTTGGAACCATTGATTGTCCGTTGGGAATAAACGAGACAAAACGCGCCATGGAATAGACTTTGCCGTGAATAATCATCCAGCAATCCGAAGCCGAATGGTGGACGGCAACTTCGGCAGCGGTTCGGTTTTGAGGCGGCCCGAAATTTAAGTCTTCGAATCCGCCTGGCGGTCCGCGAACCGTTCCGTTGCGGTCTCTTCCGAATCCGCGGTTTTGGTCAAAGCCGCGGTTAAAGTCGCGGTTGCCGCGAAAGCGGTTTTGGTCCGCGGAATTGTTGGGGTTGGTGGACGAACTTGGAGCGGTGCAGCCCGCCAATACCAAAACTGTTGCAAGCGCCAACGCCAAAAAAATTTTTTGTTTTACTCGCAATTTGGTTTTCGCCTTTATTTTTTATTTTTTTTCTTTATTTTTTGTTTTTTTTATTCGTAGCGCAAAGCGTCGATGGGTTTGAGCCTGGACGCGGTTCGCGCGGGAACGATTCCGGCCAAGACTCCGATGACTGTGGACAATACAATGGCTTCAACCAACAGGATTGGCGTGACGAGAGTGGTGATACCGCCGCCTCCTGCGATTCCGCCGGCAATGCGAAGCCCCGCTTCGGTCAGGCCGTAAGAAATTAATGTTCCCAAAATTGCGCCGATTACTCCGCCGACCAGGCCGAATAAGGCGGATTCAATGACAAAGAGGCGCAATACTTCATAGTTGGATGCACCCAAGGCTTTCAGGATTCCGATTTCGTGCGTTTTTTCAAGAACCGAAGTAAACATGCTGTTGGCAACTCCGATGGCGCCCACCAATAGGGAAACCGCGGCGATTGCGCCCAAAAACAGGGTTAGGGTATCGGTAACGCTGCTGACTTGCTGCTGAATCGCCTGCGCGGAAGTAATCGTAAAGTCCTGGTTTTGGCTGGTTACTTTTCGCGAAATCAATAAAGACTGGGTCAATTGCGAAACCGTGTTGTCCGCTTGGCTTACGTCCGCCACTTTTAATTGGATGGAAGAATAGGTATCCTTGTTGATGTCCGTGAGAACATTCCAGGCCGAAGTGTAAGGGATATAAACGCTGTTGTCCCCGCCTCCGCCGCCGAATCCGCCTCCGCTGGAAGCAAGTATTCCGACAACTGTGAAAGGCTTGTCGTTTAAGATAATTGGGCGACCCAAGGTAATGGGCAATTTGAAAGTGGAATTGGCTACGCGGCTTCCGATAACAACCGCCTGCGAATCGCTCGGGGTCAAAAATCGGCCGCTGGCCAAAGTAAGGTTGGTCATTTGTTTCCAGGGCAAGGGGTCGATTCCCTGTACGCTGACGTCGGCTTTTTCGGAAAGGAAAACCAGGTCGCTTCGGCCCGAAACAATTCTATTTAGTAGCAGCACCTGCGGGTTTTGCTGGATAACCTGAAAATCTTTTTTGGTCAGTTCGGGAGTCGTGCTGTTGGAAGTGGAAGTCGCAGTCCTGCCGCCACTTGTGCCTTCTCCGCCGCCGCGAACGTTTCCAAAAAATCCGCCCGCGCGGTTAAATCCGGGAGAAATCGTGACTTGGTCCGCGCCGAATCCGGATAACCGCGCACTGATGCTTGCTTGCGCGCCTTCGCCGATGGAAATAATGGATACTACCGCGGCTACACCGATAATGATTCCGAGTAACGTCAGCCAGGCGCGCAGCCTGCGATGCAGAATGCTGTTGACGGACAGCTCGAACGAGTCGGCGAATCGCACGATCTATCCTCCGTTCTGCTTTCGCTTGAAAAACCAAATGAGAATTCCAAAGGACAGGATTCCAGCGACTGCCGCGCTGATAAGGCTTGCAGCGAACAGGTAAACGCTGGCTAAAAACAGCGCGATGACTATGATGAGAAACAGGCCGAACTTTTTCCAGTCTTTTTTGGAACGAAAATAGTTATAGGCGATTCCTCCAAGGCCGATGACAGCCAACAAGGCCCAGGGCAGCCAGGACAAATTGTTTCGCTGCTGGAACTGGGTTGCGGCAATGTTTGCGTTTCCAGTGGTCGCATTTAACGCGACTTCTTTGACTACGCTTTGGCGCTGGCCGGTCGTATCCGTATAATCGATGGTTACTTTTAAGGTCTGCGAAGCTGGTGAAAATCCTGTTCCGCCTGTGCCTGTTCCACCGGTTCCGCTGGTGCCGCCGGTTCCAGTAGTTCCACCGGCTCTGCGTCCTGCACCAAAACCGCTTCCTTGGTTCTGGTCGATGCTAACGGTCGGCACTTGAAAATTGGCGAGCGTAAAATCGCCTTTGTTCAGGTTTCCCAAAATGGCCACGTTGCTTCCGACTATTCGGATGCCGTCTTGGGGAAGAATTTTGACGACTACGGCTCCGGCGTTGTTGGAGCCGATATTGGCAATGCTGACGGATAATTGCCCCGAGGTCTGGTTATCGATGCTGGCTTCAAAATCGGTAGTTCCGCCTACGACAAGCCCCACTTGCGAAGTTTGGATTTGGGTTCCGTTGTTGTCGACAAAGGAAACCGTGACATCCAGCGAATACACTCCGGTTGCTATGTTAGGGTCGGCTACAACCGTGTATGAAACGGGAACGTTTGAGTCGGCTTCCAATTGGTCGATGTAGCGCTTGTTGTCGGTTCCCAAGGGCAGCACCAAATTGTTTTTTTCCTGCCAGGAAAGCGAAATATTGGAAATGGAAGTTTCGCTCAGGTTTTGAAGCGAAAAAACAATCGTGGTCGGCGATGACGGACTGATGACGTTGGGCGAAACCGAAACATCGATGTTTTTTTGGGTTTTGAAAACAGGAATCGCGAGCGTTTCTTTTTGGCTGACCGGCTGATTGTCCCGCAAATAAATAAGGTTTACAAAAAGAGGATAATATCCCGCGATGGTTCCTGGCTTGACCCGAAACGAAAACACCAAAGTTTTGGTTGAATCGGGAGAAATAAGCGAAATAAAATCGCTTGGCTTTACGGGTTCAAACTGGTTTCCCAGCTCCAGCTGGGCGTTCAAATCGATTACCGGCAAAAGCGTGGCACGGTTATGAACAGCCAAGGCCAGGCTGACCGTATCGCCCGAACGAATCGATGCGGGTAAATAGGTGGTTTGGGAAATTTCAATCAGGTTGGAATACTCCGCGGTCGCGGCGTGCACAAACGGAATAATTGCCGCCAATGCAAAAACGAGGCTTATCGCCAGTGCGAATTTTTTTTCGTTCATTTTCTTTTCTCCTTTTTTTTGTTTTTTACATCGGAAACGATTTTGCCGTCCCGCATCGTGACAATCCGGTCGGCGACTGCGGCAATATCGTTTTCGTGGGTAACCAGCACGATTGTTTTGGATTCTTTTTTGTTCAGGTTCTCAAACAAAGACATTATTTCCACACTTGTTTTGGTGTCCAGATTTCCCGTGGGTTCGTCCGCCAGCATCAGTGAAGGCGTTGTGGACAATGCGCGCGCAACGGCGATGCGCTGGCGCTCCCCGCCGGACAGCTGTCCGGGCAGGTGGTTTTTCCGGTTTTCCAGCCCCACAAGCCGAACCAGCTCGTTTACTTTTTTCGTGATTTCAGCGGGATTAAACTCGTGGATTTTCATGGGGAGCGCGATGTTTTCCGACACGTTTAAGGTGGGATACAAATTAAAATTCTGGAAAACAAAACCGATTTTTTTTCCGCGAATCCTGGCCACTTGGTTTTCGGACAGGCTCGTAATATCGGTTCCGTCAATCAATACCTTTCCGCCGGTCGGCGAGTCCAAGGCGCCAATCAGGTTTAACATTGTCGATTTTCCGGAGCCAGACGCTCCCATAATCGCCACAAACTCGCCATCGTAAATTTTCAGGTCAATGTTGCGAACCGCGGTGACTTCCACCAAATCCAAATGATACACTTTGGAGACATTCTGCAGTTCCAAAACGAGTTTAGCCATATAAAACCATTTCCTTGTCCTTTTGCCGGCTTTTTCGTTCGCCCTTAAAAGGGCTCGGGATTTGCCCCTGTTTTAAATGGGATTGTACGCGTTAATAATACGAAGTGAAATCACCTGAAACGCAACGTTAACCCTTTTGAAAAAGGTTGAAATATGAAACAAGCCGAAACGGGATTTAAAACCAAGAAAAAATATGTTTTGATAATGGTGCTGTGCTTTTTGTACGGCGGTTTTGCGCTTTTTTTGTTTGCAACCGAAGCATACACTGCCTATTGGAGAGCCGACATTTTGAACACTTCGCGCTTTGGCCCTCCCGATGATTTTAACCGGGGCCAGCCTCCCGATTTTAACCGGCTGGCGGATAACAATCAAAACTCGGTTGCCGGCCGCTTTCCCCGCGACCCCGTTGCCGCCTTGACTTCTCCCGCGGCACTGATTGAACTTTTTGGCGGAATTATATCTTTATTGGCGGGACTTGGAATTTGGAACCTGATTCGCGAAAAAGAAATCAAAAAAATAAAGGAAGAAACCGCCAACCATTTGCTTTTGCCTGAAGAACGCGCCATTATCGAAGCCGTCAAAAAATCCGGGCTGGAATCCACCCAAGCAAGGCTTGCCAAGGAAACTGGGCTTTCGCGCGTGCAGATTCACCGCACCCTTAACCGCCTGGAAGCCAAAGGGCTTTTGGAAAAGCACAAGTACGGCTTGACCAATAAAATTATTTTGAAAAAAGAAATATTTGAATAAATAATTGCTCAACAAAAAAGCCAATCGTTTGGAATTAGGAATTTGCATTCAGAAAAAGTGCGGGACTTTTTATTGGTTGGGCGAAAGCACGGAATCCAGTTCGGTTTGGATTGCAACCGCATCCGTTACCGCTGTTCTGCGCGTGGTAAACTGCACCACGACATGCACCGAATTGTTCACATCGGTTCCGGGAACCACGCGGCCGTCAATTGTTCCGCCGGGAACGCTGAACACGGCGTTGGAATCGGATAATTCGGTTGCGTTAAACGTTGCCTGCTGAAACACGGTCACGGTTTGCGCGTCGTGCCACAAAGCCGCTTTGAGTTGGTCTGCGGTTTGCTTTGAAACCAACGGCAAATCCGAATTCAGCTTGAGGGCGCCTTGGATTTGCACGCCGGGCAAAAATACCGCCTTGTCCAAAGCCACAGAAACGCTTTGCAAATAATCCAAGACTTTTTCCCGGTATGACAGCCATTCCGCCTTATTGGAGTGAACATCAATCGTGGCTTGGTAGGGCAACTGGTTTGTATACGCCTGCACGGGATTAGTTGGGTTAATCGTTGCCAAAAACGCGAGGAACGCGGGGACATCCAGCTGCGCGTTCACGGAAAAACGCAGATGCGAATCCGGCCGAACCGAAACGGGAAACAACTGAATTCCGGGAACCGTGCTGAGTTTTTCTTCCCAAAACGCGGCATTGGCGTCTTGGTTTGAATCCGGCAAATAATCCGCCTGAATAATCAGTCCCAAGTTAGGGGCCAGTTCGGCAACAGCCAGATCAACGGAAGCCAAACGGCTCACGGATTTGGTGTTTTCGTTCGAGTTTTGAATTTCAAACGCCTGCACGGACTGCAGATTCGAACCGGTCAAGGAAACCTGCAATTGAACCTGCAAAGAATCGTTGGTCAGAGTCAAAAAATCCAGCTTGGCCGGAACCAGCTGGGTGTCAAACGTGTAATCCCTTGAAACATTAAGGTCCTGATTGGCCAGATTCACGGTTTTGGGAATCTCGACAAAACCGTTTTTTACAAACGAAAATGAACCCAATACTCCCGCAGTCTTTTCGGTTAATGCGGAAGTAAGCGCTTCAAAAGTGGTTTTTTTGCCGTCAAACGAAATCTCGGCATAATAAACAAAACCTTGTCCTTGCATCTGAACACGCGAGCTCAACTGGCGAATACCCGAAACCGCCGAAACCAAGGCATCAATTTTTTGGATGTCAACTTCGCTTGTTTGTGCAACCAAAGTAAACGACGGCAGCAGGCTTTTTACTTTCGCGGGCACTACCGCGGTATAGGTTAGCGGCGTTCCTTCGGTATTGGACAGCGGCGCAGTCGAACCGTTCGGATTCGAGGAGCCGTTATCGCTATTGGATAACAAAGCAAACGCAATCGTGGAACCCACCATAATGACGACAATGGCCAGGGCGAAAATCTGGGTGCCGCTGAGTTTTTTGGACCAAACGGATTCCTTAGAATTTTTTTTGACTGTATTTTTGGCCATAGAGCATCCCGACAAAAATTGGCTTCCGAAAAAAAACTGATACCAAGTTCTTTTTACTTTAAACTATTGAAAACAAAATTGAATAAAAAAGGGTGGTTTTGGTTAGGACAAGGCCTTAAAAATGCTTTCGGACGAAAAGTGCATAATACGGTTTTTGAACTTATTAATCATTAAAGGACGTTAAAATGACTTCCAGCGAATCCGACACCAAACCAAGCCAAGCGACTGCCAAACCAAAAGTACTGCCCGTTGTTCTCGTGGATTACACTGGAACCGACCTGGTCAGCGGACAATTGTTTGAATCGACCAATGCCAAACACGCGCAGGAAGGAAATATTTTTAATCCGCGGATTACCTACAAACCCGTGCCGATTATTTTAGGCATGCACGAACTGATTCCGGCTTTGGAAAAAGAACTCGAACAGATGAACGAAGGCGAAACCAAAACCGTCCAATTGGAGCCCAAAGAGGGGTACGGCGAACGAAACCCGGACAAAATCCGGATTTTGTCCCTCAAGGATTTTCGCGAACAAAAAATGAATCCCGTACCTGGGCTCATCATCGAAGCCGACGGAATGCAGGGCAAAGTCCAGTCTGTTTCCGGCGGGCGCGTGCGATGCGATTTTAACCATCCGCTGGCAGGAAAAAAAATCCGGTACGAAATTACCATGAGAAAAAAAATAACCGAGCCGAAAGAAAAAGTCTCCATGCTACTAGCCAAATTTTTTCCCACCACGCCGGTTGAAAACATAACGGTCAAGGATAACGAAGCCGTCATTGAACTGCCAAGCGAACTGGACTCAAAGCCAGAAGCCGAAATCCTAAAAAAAGTTTTTGAAAGAATGCTCAAAGAGCATGTCGGGTTTTCCAAAGTCGAATTCGCAAAACCCAAAACCGAAAAAAAGGACACGGCAGAAAAGGATTCCAAAGACGAAAAAACCGATTCGGAATAATTCAGCGATTTTTTAACCGTTTTTTTGCAGGCGCCGAAAAATAAACTTTGGGTTTTTGATTTCAAAAAAGCGATTTTTCGGCGACAGGCCGCTTTTGGCCCTTAAAAACAAGGCTTTTAAAAGGTTTGGGGTTTATTGGTTATTGAACTTTTACTGTTTTTACAGGTTTTTTTGATGACAGCCAATACACCCGAACTCAAAACCGGCACCACTACGGTCGGCGTAATCGCAAACGACGCCGTGATTTTGGCCGCGGATATGCGGGCTTCTTTGGGCCACATCGCCTATGACGAAGAAAACGACAAATTAAGCGAAATTACCAAGCATATCGGCCTGACCAACGCGGGAAGCGTCGGCGACACCATGACCATTGTGCGGTTTTTGCGCTCGCACACCAAAATGTACGAATTGGAACGCGAACACGAAATCTCGCCCAAAGCCCTGGTCACTTACCTTGCTAATGTTTTAAGCAGCCGGTATTGGGAAGTCCAATATCTGGTCGGCGGATTCGGCGACAAGCCCCAATTGTTTGAAGTCGCGCCCGGCGGAGCCATTCTGGAAAGAAACAAATACGCGGTCTCGGGCTCGGGAACCGAATTTGCGCTTACCACCCTTGATGTCGGATACAAGGAAAATCTGTCCCGCGAAGACGCGATTACCCTTGCCATCGCGGCGATTTCAAGCGGCAAAAGACGCGACATTTTTTCCGGCGGACAATCGGTCTCGGTCATGATTATCGACCAGAACGGCACCGCCCGCCTGCCCCAAAAACAGGTTGAAAAATACCTGAAAACCAGCAAAAATATATAACCCATTTTTGCGGCAGCTGAAAATTATTTTTTTGCCAATTGCCTTCCACTTTTAAAATTATTAGAGAATAGACCGGCTTAAAAAAATTATTTTTGGTTTTTGCCGAACAAAAACCGAAACGAATCCGAAAACGGGAAATCGCTTATGGATATCCAAAAAGAAGTCGAATCAATCGTCAATACGGTCCTGCCGCCGCAAACGCAGGTGTCCAAAGTCGAAATGGAAGGCCCCGAAGTCGCGATTTACACCAAAAATCCCGGCGCTTTTTTCGAAAACGAAAACCTGGTCGCGCGAATCGCGTTTGAACTCAAAAAACGGGTGAATATCCGGACCGACAAAAGCCTTTTGGCAGACCCCGAAGCCGCCAGGCAAAAAATACTGGAAATTGTTCCCAAAGACGCGGGCATTGTTGAAATCATGTTCAACACCCCGTTTTCCGAAGTCATGATTGAAAGTGTGAAGCCCGGCCTGGTCATCGGAAAAGGCGGCGAAACTTCCAAGCGAATTATCATTGAAACCGGCTGGACGCCGAACATTATCCGCGCTCCGACTTCTCCCAGCGAAATTCTGAAAGGAATCCGCCATCACCAGGTCAAAAACGCCACGGAACGCAAAAAAATCCTCCACGAAATCAGCCAAAAAATTTACCGGACCATTGAAAAAAAATCGGATTTCTGGGTGCGCTTGACCGCCCTTGGAAGCTTTCAGGAAATCGGGCGCTCGTGCATCCTGCTTGAAACCCCGCACTCCAAAATTTTGCTCGACTGCGGAATCAACGTCGCAGTAACCGATTCTCCCTATCCCTATCTTGATTCCGTAAATTTTCCCTTGTCCGAACTGGACGCGGTTGTAATCAGCCACGCGCACACCGACCACTCGGGATTTTTGCCTTACCTGTTCCGCATGGGCTACCACGGGCCGGTGTACTGCACCCTGCCCACGCGCGACCTGATGACCTTATTGCAGTTTGACGCCATCGACATCTGGAGCAAAGAAGGAAAAGAGCCGATTTTCAGCGAAAAAGACGTCAAGGAAATGCTCAAGTACTGCATTGTGCGCGATTACCGCGAAGTAACGGACATCGCACCCGACATCCGCATGACCTTTCACAACGCCGCCCACATTTTAGGCTCCGCGTCGGTTCACCTGCACATCGGCGAAGGCCAGCATAATTTGGTGTACTCCGCGGACATTAAAAACGGGTTTACCCGTTTATTCAACAATCTGGATTTGAATTATCCCCGGCTTGAAACGCTTTTAATCGAAGGAACCTACTGCGGCAAGGACGATGTCCAGCCCGACCGCATTTTGCAGGAACAGGAACTGGTCAGTGCCATCCGCGAAACCGCCAAAATCGGCGGCAATATTTTAATCCCGGTTTTTGCCGTCGGCCGCGCACAGGAAGTCATGCTCACCCTGGAAGAAGCGTATCGCCGCGGAGAACTGGACGGAATCAAAGTGTACATCGACGGCATGACCAAGGAAGCCAGCGCAATCCACACGGCCTACCCCGAGTTTTTGCGCCGCGGCGTGCAGCGCAGGATTTTAACCAACGATTCGCCGTTTACCAGCGACTTGTTCCAGATGGTGCAGCACGGCCAGCGCGAAGAAATCCTGAGCCAAAGCGGAGTCGTCATCATGGCTTCCAGCGGAATGCTCACCGGCGGCGCGTCACTTCATTATTTCAACAAAATGGCGGCGAATGAAAAAAACCTTTTGATTTTTGTAGGATACCAAGGGGAAGGCTCCTTGGGAAGAAAACTCCAAAACGGCGTTCAGGACATTCCGATTACCAACGACAAGGGAAAAACCGAAGCATTGCCGCTTCGCATTCGCCTGGAAAATTTGGACGGGTTTTCGGGACACTCGGATAGAGTTCAACTCGTCAATTACCTGCGCAACTTAAAACCCAAACCCAAAATGGTTCTGGTGCATCACGGCAACAAAAACAAGGTCAACCTGTTTGCCCAATTTATCACCCAAAAATTCCAAATCCAATCCAGCGCGCCGCACAACCTGGACTCGATTCGCCTGCGTTAGTTTTTGGTCAAGCTTTTGCTTGCAAAAGGTTGCCGTTCACAACCTGGACTCGATACGGCTACGCTAATTCTTGGCTTTGTTTTTTCCTAAAAAAAACAACCCACCGATTCAACAGGCAAAATTAAACGCATTTTTCAGCGGTAGTTTGCCGATTGCGACTGTTTTAAACCGCGTTCTTTTCAGGGAAAGAACTTGGAATTCGCGGAGTTTTAAGGTTCACTTTGTTACAGAACAAAAAAAACCGCGATAACTATTTAAGCGGGTTTTGCAATAAACCTATCGTCTTTTCGAGGCAAAAAAGTGACGGACGAACACTCCTTTTCGGCAAATTTAGCACAGAACCACCGCATCATTCAATTATGCGAAGCCCTAAAAAAAGGCGGAACCAAATTGTCGGACCACGAACAAGCCTGCGGAAAACAGCCCTCGAATTCCTAAATTCTCTTTTTCTTTCCAACTTGGCTGCTTTTTAATTCCAAACGCCTGAATTGAATATGCGAATCGTAATAACCGGAACTCCCGCAACCGGCAAAACAAAACTGGCCAAAGAACTCGGAAAAAAACTGAAACTGCCGGTAATCAACGAACTTGCGTTCTGCCAAAAAAACCATGTCGGAAAACTGAATCCCAAGACAGGCGAACGCGAAATTCCGGTTCCCGCTTTAACCCGAAAATTGAACCGGCTGCTAAAAACAAAAACCCGCTGCATTATCGAAGGCCACGTTGTTTGCGAGTGCAAATTACGGCCGATTGATGCGGTAATCGTCATTCAAAGCCCCCTAAAAAAACTGGAAAAACGCCTCAAAAAACGCGGTTATTCGGACATCAAGATTTTGGACAATTTGTGGAGCGAAAAAAACGGGTACTGCCTGAAAAAAGCCCGCCAAAACTACCCGACGGCCTTGGTTTGGCCCCTGTCCGGTCGCAAAGCGTTTAAAACGATTTGCAAACTAATACTAGCAAAAATCAACCGATTAAAACAAAAAAGAGGAACCCTTCGTGCAAAGTAAACAAGCGATTTTAATCAGCCTACTGATGGTACTGGTATTATCAGCGGCGCAGTCTAAAACCATTGCCGAACAAACATTTTCAGAACTTGGATTCGCCCAGTTTCAAAACGAAGCCGCTTTGACAACCGCTTGCAATGATTTCGCATTGATTTCCAACGCCAACCAGATTCAGCCGGGATTTTATTCCGTTCTGTCCCTGCACGTGCAGGCGCTTCCCTTGGCATCGGACGATTCCAGCATCGATGTTTTTTTGAATGATAACCAAACGGTTTTGGAAACCGCAAAAGCAACGGATTTCAAAAACGGCTGGTGGCGGTTATACCTGCCCAATGAAAAACTCCAGCAAAGCAATGCTGTTCGCGTCTGCCTGAACACGTCCGCAACGACGACGAAACTGGTTTTGCTTTCGGATTCTTTGTACGGCGTTTACCAACTGCCCGAATTCAAGTCGGGCGATTTTGTCAAAATCGTTTCCAATACAAACCCGTTAGTCGGACAGGAATTTGACAGCACCGTGACCCTGCACAATTCCGGTTCGGAAGGCGTAGACGTTAATGTATTGTACAAAAAGCCCGACGTCGAGTTTCGTTATCTTGCGTTTGTCCGCGGCCAAAGCGGATTCTTTGGAAGAATCGAACCCGACCAGACCATTTCGTTTGCGTATACCACCAAAGCAACCCAGCAGATTCCCGCAACCCTTCCCGCGGCGGTCCTGTTTTACACCAATGAGTGGGGCGAAACCGTGCAATTGGTTTCCAATTATCCCGTAATGCGGGTGGAAAACCCGCTAAGCCAAATCGACGCCATTGTGCTGAACAAAAGCAACCAAAAACAATTTGTGGAAAACCAATCGATTCCGTTTCAAATCGCGGTAACCAACACCGGAATCACGGACGTATCCAATATTTCGATTGTTTTGGACAGCTCCCAAATCCTTAACGAGTGGACCGGCCAGCCATCCGAATTCAACGTGGAAATACTCAAAGCGGGAGAAACCAAATACCTCGATTTTTCGGTTACTCCAAACCGCAACGGAAACTTTCAAATCGGCTGCTTGACGCGCTACTTAAGCGTTCCGATTGTCCAAACATCCTGCCAATCCGCGGAACTTACCGTTGAACCCAAGCCGTTTCCGATCGAATTCATCGCAGGAATCGTTTTGGCCGTGCTTGCAGTGCTTATTTTTTTGTTTTACCAATACCGAAAGTGACTGCATGGCCGACGACGACACCAGCCTGGAAAAAGCCAATCGAAAAGGAAAAGGATTTTCCGCAAACCAAATTATTATGGGGTTTCTTTTTATTGTCGGAGTATTGGCCGGCGGAGCGGCCGCGCATTATCTCATCGAGCCGTTTTTGAACAGCCAGTTATTGCAAAATTATTCCGCCTGCAACGCGACCAACCAGCGGTTAAACGCGGAAATAAGCGAGTGCCTGCAACAGAACAATACGATTTCAAACCCGACCGGCATTTATCGTGTCATCCTAAGCAAATATGAAACCGTTGCAGGAATCGAACTAGCCAGAAAAAATTACTATTCCCTTACGTTGTATTCGTCCGGCAGCATGCAATTGAAAATCTATGAAAATAATAGCATTCAAACGCGGGATAAGCCGTTATCAAACCAAACATTTTTGGGTCTTGCCGGCAAAATCAATGAAAACGGGTTTCTAAACGTGCCTTATCGAGTGGACAACGGCGAACCGATTTATGCAATCACAGTAGAAAATCAGAACGGTTCAAGCGAAAAAACCCTTGAATGCGGCACACCGATTGACTCCAATTGCCCAATGGCATTCACCGAAATTCAAAACGAACTCCAAACAATCTGGGGCGAATCGCTTCCCACCGACTAAAAAACGACTTCGCTTTTTGACGAAAATTTTCTGGATTATTACGATTTTTGCGGCACTATCCGTTAATGCTCCCGAAAAGCAAAAACGGGATTGAAACCTTTTTGATTCTGCTTTTGATTATTTTTTTCAGCGGCTGCCTGTTTTCTTCCGAAGACCAGATCCAGGCGCGGTTTGCCTGCCTTGGATTGTCCAGCCAGGCGTTTGCCTGGGTTCCGGACTGCGGCAATCAATTCCAGTGCTTTCAAAAAGCGCACGGCCAATTGTTCGATTTTGAGTATTCGGTTTTGTCTTTGGAAAGCCGCCAAGCCATTGACCGCTACCAAAATAGCCTCGCCAAAAGCTGGCTTTTTTTCAACAAAAGCCGGGACGATTTGAAAAAATTGCAGGAAGCCTGCGGCTCGTTAGAGGACTTTTCGCAGTGGCCTTCCTTGGTCAACCAAATCAACCAAGACCTTGCCAACGCGTTTTTGGCTTCCGACGAATCAGGCCAAAACGCGTTTGCCGTTGTTTTGGTTCTCAAAAACGAATTGCAGGAAGACCAAATCGGCCAAATCAAGGAAGAAAAAATATTTGCCGACTGGATTGAACTGCAGGAAAACGCGAACGCGTTTCAGAGCCATTCCGCTTCCAACCCGCAGTCCTTGGCGGGAAGGCTTTTTTCAGCCCAGCAGCGCATGGCTAATATGACCGAACAATACGGCATCGGCCCAAAACTGGTTTCCTCGCAAAACCTGATGGGTGTTTTGCCCCAGCACAAAAAAGAGATTTTAGACCAATTGCCCAAGACAAACCCGTTTTTTCCCGTAATCGGAAGTATGGCAATCGACCTTGCCCGGACCATTTCGCAAGGACAATTGGCAGGCAACAGCATTGCTTCCCTGCAAACTTTTCCGGTTTACTCGTTTTTTGAAGTGTTTTCCGAAATCAACGGAACCGACCACTCGATTGCAAAGGAATTATCGGGAATGGTTTCAGATACCGTCCAAAACAAGTCCGAATTAATCGGCCAAAACCAAAAAACAAAAAACCGGATTGAAAAAGCCCTTGGCGAAACCGAACAACGGCTAAGCGAATTGCAGTCCCGGCAAAACGGGTTCGAATCCAAAACCGATTTTTTTGCCTTGCTAAAACAATTGCCCCTGCAAACCGGTTTTGCGCCACAAGGTTTTTCCGTTAACGATGTTTCCAACGCGATTCCAAAACTGTCGGAAAAACGGGGGGAACTGTACCGCGATTTTATCCGATTGCAACTCGACGCCGCCACGGGCAAAATAACGCTTGGCCGGCAAACCAAAACCCTCAAAGAAATGGAGCAACGACAAGCGAGCCTTAACGACAACATCGATTTTATCCAAAACCGCCTTGGAAACGGACTTAGCGCGCTTTGCGCGGAGCGCTTGCAGGCGATTACCGCAAGCCTAAAAAAAATAAACCCGGATTCCGACACCAAAATCGAACTGGTTGCCAAAACGCGTTTTTTTATCGGCGAATTCAAAAAAAGTACAGCCGTACTGGAGCAATTGTCCGACTGCAGTCAGGCAATCAAATCGTTTAACAGCCTGCAGTTGTTTGACCAAAACCAGGCGGCGTTTGTTGCCAAGCAAAACAGCGAACTTGGGGGCTGCCGGTCTTTTTTGAAAACCGTTTTTGAAAAAAACCCGCCCGAACTTTCCGATTTGCAAATCCAATGGGACCAATTCGTTCAAAACCAAGCGAATATGTCAATCGAGGACGCACGGAACCGGTGCAATCAGCTTCAAAGCGCAACCGCTCAGCGGGTTATGCAAAGCCCCGATTTTGTGCAGTTGGTTCAGGCGTTCGGTTCCGCGAGGACGTATTATTCAGGAATCCAAAAACTCAATTTTTACCTGAAAACGCAGGTGCCAACCGCGGAAATCCAAAACCGGTTGGAAAAACTGTCCGAGTTTTTCCCGAACAACGTTGCCGCGGTTGAAAAAATCGCGGGAAACGAAACGGATATTCTACATAACGCCGACTTGTTTTTGAGCTTGTCCAAACAACGGTTTTCAGAAGCCTTAAGCGACGCATTAGCCGAAACTGTTGAAATCCAATCCGCCAGCGAACAAGTTGTAATCGCCAACCAAGCCCAAAATACCCTGCACCAAATCGTATTTTTCAACCCGACCACAATAGCATGGAACGAACCAATACTGGTTGAAATTCCGGGAGAGTTTTTGAATTCCGTTTTGCTTGAAAAATCCCCGAACATCGAAGGGGTGCAATCGCAGGACAAAAAATTGCGAATACGGTTTTCAGCCGTTCCGCCGGGAGTTTCGCAGGCAACAGTCCAATCCGAATTCTGGCCAACCACCACAGAAGAAGACGAATTTTTCCGGCCGGCCGAATATTTTGTCTGGAGCCAAAAAAAGATTTTCATACAATTACCATCGCAAATCGGGCGCCTTCAAATCCAAACCAATCTTGGCCAACTGCCGGTCAATTCCGTTGTGGTACTGTTTCACAGGACCGAAATTCCGTTTGACCTGCAGGGACAATCTATCCGTTTTGAACTGCAAAATGTCTCGCCAAACGAATTTGCGACGGTTTTTTTTGGCGTCCAAAACCCGGTTTTGGTCCAGCTGGAAACAACCGCGGACGAGACAGGAATCCGCATGCGGGGAACAGTCCAAAACCGGTTAGCGGCAAAACTTGAAAAAATCCAAATCAACATTCCGATGCCCGGCGGGTTTTTCGAGAACATAACAGCTGAACTGGACGGAAAAAAGATTTCCGTGCAGGACTTTTCCGGACAATCGCAAATCGAAATCCCCGCATTGGAACCCAAACAAACCGCAACGCTTCAGGTGGCCGCGGCAACCGACAACGCGGCTTTGGCGGTGGAAGCGGTTTTTAACCAGACCAAACAAACACTTGAACAAATCGCACTCGACCCCAATCCCAAAATCAAAAACCAGGCAGAGGAATTGCTGGTTCAATTGCTGAAAATTTCGGATTTTTCAAATTCAACGGCGGCCAAAACGATTTTTGAAATCAGCCGCAAAACGCAGGATATGCTGGCTTTGCAAAAGCAAAACGGTTTCTCGTCCGACCAATACCTGCAGGCGGCCGAAAACGCGCAAAATCGCATCGGCGAACTGCAAAACCGGACGGTTTCGGAACTAAAAAAAGAAGGGTATGCCAATGCCGCCAAAATGATTGAAGCCCAAATCCGCGAAGCCCAAAGCTGGCTTGTCCAGGGAGAACTTGCGTTTGAAAGCCACAATTACAATTCCGCCGTCGTATTAGCGCTCAAAGCGGTAAACGCGCTTAACACGGCAAACGCCAAAATATCCGCCGAATTTGACGCATCACTCAAAGAACTGCAAAAAAAAGCCGACCAAGCGCTGGTTCAATTACAAAAAAAACCAAGTGCGGAAACGGTCCAAACACAAAAAACGGTTTCCGATTCGTTAAGCCGCCTAAAGCTTGCGATGAACGCGGGCAATCCAAGTGAAATTTTAGCCGCATTAAACGAAACCAAACAAGCTATCGCAAATGCCGAACAGCAGGCAAGCGAACAAATCGCCCTGCAAGTACAGGACCAAAAAAAACTCGCCGCAGATATTCTAAAACAATTGGACTCTGCTACTCTCCAAAACAGGATTCAAAAACTGGCCAAAGAAGCCGGGCAATTCGACTCGGCTGAGCTGGTCAAAACCGGAATCTGGCTGACTTTATCCAAAACCGAACTGGAAAAACTCCAAGCCGACCTTGAAAAACTTTTTTCGAAAAAAGACCAAAGCCAATTAAAACTTTTTTTGGATTCCAATAACCTCGACTCGAATACGAACAAAATAATCGAGGCATTCCAAGCCCAGTTTTCCAAAAAACTGGGGCAGTTCGGCCAAATCAAAAGCCAAATCGACGATTTCGAATCAAACCTAAAGCAAAACGCGGGAATCGAACTGGAAAAAGCCAAAGCCCTTGCCGAACAAAACGGATTGAACAGCAGCCAAACCAAGTCCCTGTTTGAAGCCGACCAGGCATTCCAAAACGAGGAATACCTGACCGGTTGGTATTACGCCAAAAAAATCACGTTGGCAGGCAAAAACAACGCCACGGGCTTTTTCAGCCTTCCAGCCGGAATTCCCGCGGTGATATACCCAATTATCGGCGTTATCCTAATCGGCGGAATCCTAAAGCTCCGCAAAAAAAAGAATTCCGAAGAGGAAACCAAAAAGCCGGCCAAAATCAAAATCGAGCGCGTCAAAACGGATATCTGACGCCTATTTTTTCAAAACTGGACTGTAGTGAAAAAGTAGTGAAATTTAAAAGGGGTTTGATATGGAAATTGAATGGAAGTATCACGCCAGAACGCGGTTCTGGGAAAGAATCGCCTGTTTTGACATCGACAAAGCAGAAGCCGAATTTGAAATCAAAAAGCAAACGGTTCGTTTCATACAGCCCGAAACCAATACCATTAAAACAATCTTTGAAGTCAGGGGAAAGATTTTAACAGTTATCAAAAAAGAAACAAGAAATCGTATCGAAATTGTTTCCGTTTGGGAAGCCAACCCGGAGGAAGTGAAAATATGGACACAAAAACGAGGAAATGCATGTGCGGCGGAACCGCGGTGTTAAAGTTCAATGATCTCAAACTGTTTGACGGGAAACTCGTTCTCAAGGACCAGCCATATTACCAATGTACCCGTTGCGGCGAAGAATATGTTACCTCGGAACAAATGGGAAAGCAAGAACCCAAGGTCCGCGCTTTTTTAGGGCTTGAACGAAAATTCATTTCCACCGGCGGTTCGGTCGGACTGACATTTCCGCCGCTTATCGCCAAGCAGCAGGGAATCAAAAAAGGCGGAAAATTCCGCCTCGTCATAGAAAGCCCGAAAAAAGTCGCCATCGTACTGGAGTGAAAGAAAAAGCTTTTCCCCCAACGCGAGGAACCTAATTGACCAAAAGTGCAAATCAGGATGGGGAATATCTTTGTTTTAAAGCGAGTATCATCCTAACGAGCGCTGTTTCATCAACATTTCGACGGCCGTGTGCAAATTTTTCTCTTAATGGTTCTATTTTAGCATTCCAAACGCCTTCAGGTATTTCATGGAAGAAATCTTACCTCAGGCTACGATGCAATGCATATTGGTTGATTAAATGACGGACGCTTAGCCGTCTCGCGGAATCAGGAAACCTTCTTAGTGAGAGTGATATTCGCTTGCGCATATCTCAAGTATGCCAACCCAAAATATAAAACTTCGCATTGACTTGAATGCCATGCATTCCATTGTAGACAAAAGGGGCTAATTGGCAACAACAAAGAAAAACAAAATCTTATGAATCTATCCAGCCAAAAATAGGGTATGCCTTCACGCCCGCCATTTGGAAAAATGATTTCAAATCCGGCTTACGCTGGCCCGGACCGCCGGATTGGACGCCAAAGAAAAAAAGAACGGCGAGGACAAGGTTTTCGGAAACGATGGCTAAACAGAGTTTGGGTTTTCCGGCCGGTTACCCCAAAGGATTTGGGACGAATGCAACCGATTGCAGCCCTTATGGACTGGCAAAGGCGACCCGCGTTTTTGGGGCTTGAACAGCATGTGCAGCAAGCCAAGGCGCTCTTTGAAAAAGACGTATGGAACAAAATGAAAGAATTCGGAATTCGCAGGGAACAAGCCATTCAACGGCTTGTCAAAGGGAAAGGATACTATTTTCACTATTTTTCATTGCCAACGGATTTGCCAATCACAAACCGGAGTTTGCTTGAGCCAAGCATCACCCACTTTCTGCTGGCATACGAACCAAAAAAAGACCAATTCTTTTGGGCATCCAGCCGCCGGCAACCCACGGGAAGAGAACGCCGGAAACCCGCGGGCAAAATACTGGTTCGAAACCTTGCAAAACCCCACTGAAGATTTTACTTTTCTTTTTTCGGCTTTTTTTGTTTTAGTTTTTCTTTTCGCGCGTTCCATTTCGCCATGTGTTTGTCCTGTTCGGCGTAAGCTGTGGGAAACAATTCGCGAAAAGGAATAATCGTAGATTTGTTTTTCCATTCGGGGGAAACCAACAGGCAAACGAAGCTGTCCTTGTCTTCGGTTTTGTAAGTGTATCCCAAGTGTTCGGCGATTTGTTTGGCAAAGGTTTGCACTTCTTCAAAAGTCGGCATTGCGGTTTCAGGCAATCGGTACTGGGAAAACCCGACGTGGACATAGCCTTTGACTTCGACAAAATCGGGCTTTCCTTTGGCGATTAATTCGGCAAATTCTTCGGGGTGATTCATATTTTTTCCCTTCACGCACGTAATTCGGATTACTTTTCGCGTTTTTATTTTGGGCAACAGTTCAATCGAGCGGTTTAACCGTTCCCACGAGTCCGCAAAGTCGGGCTTGTTCAATTCCAAATGCGATTCTTTTTTCGAGGTGTCAACGGAAAGGTAAAGCTGCGTTGGCGGGGATTGGATTAATTTTTCAATTGTCTCCGGATGCAGGCCGTTGGAAACGACAAACGTGGAAATTCCTTTGGAATGGTACTCAAAAATCAGTTCGGCAAGGAGCGGATACAGGGTAGGTTCTCCGGTTAGGGAAATGGCCACGTGCTTGGGCAGTTTGGACTGTTCGAGTTTGACTAAGTCGATGTTGGGAAAACCGCCGAATCCCGATAACTGGACGAGTTGACCGCGAATGCTTTCAGAAACGATTTCGTCCGGCTTGTCAAAGATTTCTTTGGAGGATAAACCGGGGGTTACTGTTCCTTTTTTGGAGCCGCTTTGAATCAAGCATTCCCCGTTGGGCTGGTTTTTGAGGGAATCCATTTTTGGAATAAAGGTATGCGTTGGGCGCCAGCAGTACACGCATTTTTGGTCGCAAAAAGTCGAGGCGGGACTCATTTGGATGCATTGGTGGCTTTGGATGCCGTAAAATTTCTGCTTGTAGCATACCTTTTGGCTGCGCAGGGCCTGTTTGGTGTAATGGCAGGTCTTGACACAGGAGTGGCCGAACAAAAAATAGCCCTGTTTTTTGAGCAATTCGATTGTCTTTTCCGGCACGAATTCTTCAACGGAATGCATGAAATAAGTCCCTTAAAAAGAGTTAAAAAATCGGTTCTCCCAAAACCCAAAAACAACGCCTTTGCTTTGTTATATAGAAGTGCTATTCAGGGACAAAATTAATTTTCCAAGGGGGTTTGGGATTTCTTCAGTTATGTAGGGTAGGCCAAGGAATAGGTTTAAATAGCCGTTTTGATGTTATTGAATCGGTGATTTTTTCATGTACAAGTATACGATTGCCCGACAGTTGGCTACCAAACGCGTTATAACAAACCGCGGAGACGAAGTAGGAAAACTCAGCGATTTGTTGGTGAACGAAGTTACCGGCGAAATCGAGTCTTTGGTCGTTGAAATTGACCGCGAAAGCAAAGTCATTCGACGCATTAACCCCAAAGAACGCGTCATGCAGATTCCATATTCTGCCGTTACCGCCGTCAGCGACGTGTTCATTGTCGACGAACGCGAACTAGCCGCCGCCGCAGGCGTTGAGTAAAAAAAAAATCGGTTATAATAATTCTACTACAAGCCGGTTTTTTTTAAAGTCAAGGCTTACGACTTTTTGAGCGCTGTTCGAACCCTGCTTAGCCGCACGGCTGAATTTTTCCATCGCGTCTTTTTCGGAAAAACCGTTTTGTTTGGCGGTTTTGGCCGCGGCCAAGATTTCTTTTACTTGCGCGTAATGCGAAAAAATCGCTTCTCCGATTTGGGTGTGTTCTGCTGCTTTTTGTTCGAGTTCACTTCTCGTTTTTTGCTGTTCAATCAGCGATTTTTCCAGCTGCAGGACGCGCTTGGAAACGGGTTTTGTTTCCGCTGGTTTTTCAAAGCGGCTGCAATAGTCGTCGTCAAGTGCCTTGGAAAACGACTCGACGGATTCAAATTCCGCTTTTTTTTCCGCGGCAATCAAAGGCAGTTCGAAGGGGAGCAGTACGTTGGGTTCGGTTTTGAGCAGTACGGGTTCGGCTTTCATTTTTTCCGAGAAAAAATTTTTTAGATTTTCCAATACACTTTTTATTTCGACTTGGCCAAGTTCTTTGGCGTTTTTTTCCTTGGGGACTTTGGATTGCAACACTGCTTCTTCGGCAAGCAGGGCATACACATTTAGTTTTTCAACTAATGCGGGAACGATTTTTTTTTCGGATTCGGAAAACAGTTTTTCCAGTTTTATTGCGGTTATTTCCTGCAAAACGCTTTGCGAGGAAGGCGGCTTGTAGGTTTCGCCTTTGGAAATTTTGCGGTCTTTCCATTCTTCCTTGGCAAGCGAGGTTTCGATTATGCCATCAGAGTTTACCAGAATAATATTTCCTTTGGCGAACATTTCGCAGACCACGGAAAAATGTTCGAATTGGATTTGCAATATGCGGTCAGAGTTGACCTGCTTTATGGTTGCTATTTTTTTTCCTTCGAGATGTTTTTTCAAAAACTCGACTAAAAACTGGATGTCTTCGGTTGAGGGATAGCGATGGTTTGTGATAAAAACCGCAGCCGTAGAAACGACGAGTTCAGCAGAGCCGGAGTTGGTGAGCAGCTTGAACTTGAGTTCCTGCGGACCGATGGCCTGTATTTTGGTTACTCTGGCACCTGCAATCGAGGCGTTGAGTTCGTCAACTAAAAACTTAAGGGTTACGTTGGGAACTTGCATGCTAAAATAAGCGAATGAGCCCAATTAAATCCGACCCAACTGCTACATAATTTAATCTTGGCTTTTGGGTTTATCCAAAAGCGCCTGAAAAATTGTCAGAACCTGTTTTTTGGTTTGGCCGATGTCGCTGTCATTGTCCACTAAAAAATCCGCTTTTTCTTTTTTAAAACTCAGGGGCAGCTGGTTTTGGATGCGCTGGTTGATTTCAATAGCGGATAAGTGGCGGTTTTTCCCGATTCGATTGAGCACGTTTTTTTCGGAAGCGGTCACCACGACGATTTTGTCAAAGTATTTTTGCCAGTTTACTTCAAACAAAAGCGGAATATCCACCACGACTAAACCGTCAAAGTTTCTTTTGGCGGACTGAATTCTTTTTTGGGTTTCAACCAATACTTCGGGGTGAACGCATTCGTTGAGTTTGTACAGGGCTGCTTTGTCCTTGAACACGAGCGCGGCAAGCTTTGAGCGGTTTAAGGAGCGGTCCGCGTTTAAGACGGTTTTTCCGAATTCCGCGACGATTTTTTGCCACGCCGGCTGGCCTGGCTCTTCCAGTTCGTAAACGATTTCGTCAACGTCGATTACTTTGACCCCGCAATCGGCCAATAAGTGGGACACCGTTGTTTTGCCGGTTCCGAATCCGCCGGTTACTGCAATCACAGGCATAGCAATCATTTACCAAAAAAACCCCATATTAATCTTTGGTCTTCAAAAAAGGGTTATTTTCGAATCGGTTCCAAAACCCCGGGTTTTTTTTTCGCCCGGTTCTTTGGAATCGGCTTTTAGATTCAACCGAAGCGGAGTTCGGTGTTGGAGAGGCCACGTTAAACCGCCAGTCCGCAAATTCAAGGAGATGTCGTCGGTCCAGTCCTTTTGCTTGGCGGTTTTTTTGCAGTATTATTCGAGTTGTTTTGGGTATATTCCGCGAATGCCATGGGCTTTGAGAATGGAGGAATCGATTTTGAGCATTAAAATAACGCTTTTTTTGGGGAAGTAAAGAATTGCGGTGGAATGCCGTTATTTTTTTCGGGAAAAAGCCAAAACAAACCTTTAAAATACTAAATTTCGATTTAATAAGGGTGAATCAGTTTGGTGGAAGATAAAATTCAGGTTCAGGAACCAATCGACGATGTTTCGTCGATGTGGACAAAAATGGTTGCTTTTTTCAGGGATTTATTCAAGGACCGCAGCCACCGCGATTTGAAGCGGACATACGGCTCGGAGTGCGCGCGCGTAATGCTTCGCGAAGTGAATCATCCCGATTTGTATTTTCAGCTCAAAAACGGCGTGGTGCTGAAAAGCCTGTGCGATTTAAGCGATACCCTGCCTCACGTGGACAATGAAACGTTTTTGTATCACATGCGCGAAAAGCAAAACGATTTTTCGGTCTGGGTGCGCGATGTAATCGGCGACGCGACTCTGGCCAACAAGCTGGAATTGCTGGACGACAGGGAAGACATGGGCCGCGCTGTCGGTGTCCGCGTGGACTGGTTTAAGCGGCGCTTGTAAAAAAAGAATTTTTTTTGGTTTAACCTATGTCGCAAAAACTTACGGCTCTTCAGGAAATGGTGCTCGTTCATCTTGTGGGCGGCGCCAAGACCATCGAAGAGTTGCGCGGGGTAACCAACGCGAATTATGCGGACCTGGTTTCGTGCATGCGTTCCTTGGTGATTGAAAAAGTTTTGGACAAAAAAAAAGGGTTTCCGACCAAATACCGCATCGCTGAAGATTCCCTGTTTTTGGCCAAAAAACTGCGCGCAAAACTGGACATGAGCGATTTATTGACCGACCCGTGTTCGGTTCAGGGAGCGCCTTTGGTGATGACCAAAACCGCGGCGAATTCCAGGGCATATTCGAAATAAAAACCAAAATTTGCACCCTGTTTTAGTTTTCAATTTTTTGAATTCAAATTTTGCCTTTTTGATTCGATTAAGACTGTTTTTACCCGCTTTTGGCAATGCCAAAAGTTAATAAAAAAGACTTTTCTTATTCTTGTGGATGAATTCAAACCGCGGCTTTGCCATTGCGCTCGACGCGCTCATGGCCATCATTTTAGTCACAACCATTATCGTTTTTTTAAGCAGCCAGCCATTGACGGTTTTTCCAACCATTGACAACAGCCAGCGGTTAAGCCAGACGCTTTCCTCTACTTTTACCGCCTTGGACAATGCGGGCGTTTTAAACGAAACGCTGATTGACCAAACTTTTAACCAGGATTCCGTTGACTCGCTGTATTTGCAAGCCAAAAAACTGCTTCCCTCCAACACCGGCCTGGCAATATCCGTCACAGCTTTTGACACCGCGGAAGACTACCAAAATTGCCGGCAAAACCCGTCCTTTTCAAATTGCTTTCCAACCAACGGAAACTGGTTTGTATCCTCCGACCAGGACACGCAAAACTGCACAGACACCTTGGACGAATGCATCACACAACACGCAGTCCGAAACGACCGGGACGTCATTTACGGAAAAAAAATAATTGTTAACCGCCAAGCCACCGGCGAAACAACCGGCGGAGAAACAACCTGCGAAGTCGCCGGCATTGAACTAAAAAACAAACCCAAACCACGCCCAACAATCGCCATGCTGGACGAAAACGGCCCCCCAATACTTGAATTTGAAACCCTGGCCGAAGGAACCAATCCAGCCAACACCATGATTTGCACGGACGACGAAAACACAGACCCGCCCCCAGAAAACACAGTTTCAACCATTACATTGCACACGCGCAATCGGACACGCTCACCAATCGACGTCGTACTAGTCCTTGACAAAAGCGGAAGCATGAGCAAATTGGACATGAACCTTCAAAATCCGAACAGCGGACAATTCAACGAAGGAAAATGCTTGGATAATGCATATGCCTCTGCAGACTGCAATGCCGACACAACGATTCCAAGCAATTGCGGAAATTATTCCATTCCCGGCATTGAAACTTGGATTCCAGTGGGAAGCTTTGATTTGAATCAGGATACCTACGGCCGATTAATAGCAGGCGGCCCCTATGCAAACAACATTGCTTTTTGGAACCAGTATACTTCAATTCAACCAGGTTCCACGTACCAGTGCTCAAACGCCAAAATACGGATAAAACAGCCCGGAACCGGAACCTATTTGTATTCACAGGGAAATCCAAGCATGGATTTTGCTTACATTGCCGCTTGGGTGAACCCATACCCTGCAATGATTGGTTTCTGGGACGTGGAACTATGGGCTGACCAGCCAACCCAAATTACAAGGCCGCTTTCGGTTTCCATGTGGAAAGGCTCTCGGCCCGCAGACATAATTAATGATGGGGCTGTACCGGGAGTTCCAAAAGACTCCAGCTGCACACCCAATGAATCGGACTGGCATCCAGTAGGAACCATTTCAATAACCGATTCGGGTTTTCATACCTTAAGCGCAGCCGTGATTCATAATTATAATTATCCGGAAGGAATTTGCGGAGTGGGAGTGCGATTAAGAGACCCAAATGGCGCAATTGTCGGAACATACGGCCCAAGCAAAGGCTCCCCAGTAACCACTACCTGTGGCACCAATTGGGATGACCCATTAAGTAGCACAAGCCCCTACGACCCCATTGTATCTCCCACGGGAAACTATACCGTTGAAGCTTGGGCGGACAGAGACGTAACCGTAAGCAGCATTATATACCAGCACAAAGTGTTTGTTTCCAAAATAGAGCCCATTACACTAATAGGGCCCACTGGAATGGGGAAAACGTATCCGCCGGAACGTTACCCCACAGTTCCGTATAATGCTGGGCTGTGTTCAAGCCCGCCTGCAACCTGCTATGCCAGCAGTGTCACTCAGGGAACCTGCACCTGGCGCGGACCGGATTATACTGCCACTATGAAGGATTTGAGTTCGCACCCGATTTCGGCATCGCCGCGCGGAATGCGCGCAGACATAACCAATTATAATTATTCAGGGGTTTGTGCAAACCAGGTTTTTAGAATTATCAATCCATCCGACGCCGTAGTCAATAGCGTAGCAGGAGCCAAGCCAACCGGCAACACCTGCATGACCATTAATCGGAACAGTGTGTATGACAACGGCGTTACTTGGCCTGGCTCGGGCGCCTGCACCGATGCAACAGGCGCGCTTAGTCTGGGCACCTGGAAAGTCCAGGGCTGGAGCGATGTTCAAAGCCATTTTACCGTGACTTGGAAACAGGAACGTATTGACGCCGCACAGCAGGCTGCCGGCAATTTTATCGACAATTCGCATTGGAGCGAACTTGACAACATCGGAATCGTCTCCTACTCGACAACAGCCTCATCCGACACGGGCTTATTGGAAGCCAGCCCAGCCAATAAAGCGATATTAAAATCCTCAATGAACAACCTGACTCCCAACGGCGAAACATGGACCGAAGGCGGAATACTGGCAGCCACAGAATTACTGACCGCTACTTCCGAAAACAACAAATACATTATTCTGCTAAGCGACGGACTATCCAACCTTCCGGCAGGAACCGGACCAGAAGCTGCACGAGTTGCGGCGCAAAGTGCTCACGAACACGCGGGAATAACCGTGTTTACCATCGCATTCGGAAACGACGCATTACAACCCGACGGCTCCTGCAGCATCGACTTGCAAAACATCGCCCTCGCAGGCAACGGACAATGCTACCCCGCATCCGACCCAAACCAACTAAGACAAATCTACGAACTAATCGCAGCCCAAATCCAACAAAGCCTCGGAAACACCAACCTCATCATGCCACTACCCGCAGGAACCTCGATTAAAAACCCGCAATGCATGGATACCGACGGAAATCAGTCAGCCGCAGAATGCCTGAACGGAATCTTTTTACGAACCGACAATAACAGTTCAAGTTACACCGAAACCGAATGGCCAACCGGCTGGCACCGCATAAACTCCACCAACGAATCAATAGTATTCAAAGGAATCGCCATCAACAAAAACCTTTTAGACGAATGGTGGACCGCAACATTCAAACTCGCCGTGCCCTGCAACTCCTCCTTCTGCATCGAAAACCTCACCCTGCCACCCACATCCACCTACATAGAAGAAACCCGCTGGAGAATCCCATGGCCACCCGACGACGACAACGGCACCAAAGAACAACAAACAATCACAATTCAAAAAAAAGACCTCCGATTCAAATTCCTAAACGGAACCATCACCGACAACAACGTTGACTTGACAATGGAAATCAAAAACACGGGAAACTACCCAATCGACTTTACCGGTATTTCCCAAGAAGACGGACAAACAGACCCTAATCCCTGCGACCAAGGAACCATTGTTCAGATTTACCGAAACATCTCTGAACCACCCGTGTTCAACACAACCACTACTCCGACCGCCAACTGGATTAAAAGCGCCTGCATCCAACCCGACAGCCCGATGGATATCAACGCCAGCACCACCCAAATCATCAGCATCCCAAACGAAGCAGAAGCCAGCGAAGGATACCTATACGGAATCATCCAACCCAACTTTCCCGAATGCCGACAAAACAACTGGGACAAAATCCTATGCTTCTCCAACCCAAAAACAAGATTTTTTTTGGTAGAATACTGGGGATGGATAAAATAAACCGAAAAAAAAGCAGGCGATTTTTGATTTGGTTTACAGGAATTGTTCGTATTCGGAACGGTTGAATTTGTACAAAAACCGCTTGAGGCGGGCGCCGTTGTAATCGTATTTGGCCAAGGCGTCGGACCGGTTTCCTGAAAAATCAAAAAAATCGTGGCGTCGTGAAGGGTCGAGCAAAAAAAACAGGTTTTGAAACTCGGTAATGACAAACGCGTGGGTGTTTAAGTCGTCCATTTCCGCGATAACGACCTGGGCGTTGGAATCCCCAAAAGCGGCCATTAGCGAGCACAAAAAAACAGCCTGATCTTCGTCGTCCGCGACTTTGTTTTCCAGAATTTCTTTTGGAGCAAGCCAGTAGCTTAAGCGAATGTCGCTTTTGGCAAACAGGATTTCGTCCTTGACAAAGCCGAACGCTTTTTGGCAGGCCTGCAGATAATCGGCTTCAAAAACAAACCCCTCTTTTTTAAAACCGGCAACCAGGGACTGAATAGTCAAATCGCCGGGATTAATCAGCGCTTTTACTTCGCCAATCGTGCGTTTTTCCTTTTCGTTGATGACATCGGCATATTTCAAAAGCAGCAAGCGATACAGCCGGTACAGTACTTCGTGCGAATCGGGTTTTGGTTCGGATTCCGCCATAATTGGTATATCTATAATCAAGGGCAAAAAACTTAAAATCACCGAAAACCCGCCAAAGGGCTCCAAATCGAAAAAAATCGATAAATTCACGAAAAACCAGGATTTTTCGGTTTTAAACCGGTTTTATCCGCCGCTTTAAATTGTCCGCGACTGGAACAAAAAAGCTTTATTAAAACCAATTTCCTTTTTATAGCAATGAATTCCAAAGGCCAGTCCGCAGTCGAGTACCTGATTATCACGAGTTTTTTGCTGGTGATTACGGGAATTATTTTCGCGTATTCCCTGTTTATCTACACGGACAGCGTTTCTTCAAGCACAGCCAATAACGCGGTCAACAGCATTGTCAACACCGTCGACCAGGTGTATGCGTTGGGCCCGGGTTCCAGCCTGTTTGTAAACGTGGATATTCCGCAGAACATTTCCGACTTGCAGCTTCTGCAATTGCCCGAAGGCGGAGCAGGCTGTTATACGCCACCCGACACTCCGCAGGAAAATCAGGTGCTCTGCCAAAAAACCGCGCTTGTATTCAAGCTTTCGACCAGCGCCGGAATTTCGGATGTCGCCAAAAGCGCCAAAGGATTATTCGAATTTTTCAGGGATACGCCGGGAAATCCGGGAAAAACTTCCCTTGCGTTGAAAAGGCAGGGGCGTTATTCGCTTAAAGTTTCGTGGGAATCGTTTGGCGGAACCCAGCAGACCGTGATTAATGTGTGCCTGTACAACGAAGATGGAACATGCCAGTCGTGATTCATGCAACCGCCAACGAGGATAACCATGCCGATAAAAAAAAATAAATGGCGGGGACAAACTGGGGTGGAAACCCTGATGGCGGTCATATTGATTACGGGTTTATTGCTGGTTGTTTCGGTTGTCAGCCTTCAGCAAAATCTCGAATCCAATCGGGTTACCGAACTCAAGGAAAATTCCGCGATTTGCGACCATGTAACGACTTTAATCGATTCCATCGGCCGTTTTTCCGGACAATCCGAAGTGCTGATAGTACTGCCCAAGCCGATTTGGATTCAAAAAGGGCCCGAAAACGCCAATGATTTTATTTTATTTAATGCGGAGTTAACGGGTTATTTTTGCCGACTGCAAACCCGCTTGTCGTTTGGGGAACAAGAAACGCTCTCCATCAACGCGGGAGTGGTTTACATTTACAAAAATGCGGACAACGAAGTTGTCATCAGCAATTCCCCGCCGCTAAACAGCTCTTTGTATCACGGCCCGGGAGACCCGACTTGCGTTCCTAATACCTGTACAGGACTCGGGGCCAATTGCGGAACGCCGTCCAACGGCTGCGGCGGTTTTCTTTCATGCGGAAGCTGCGGCGCTCAAATTTGCAATTCCGTTTTTCAATGCGAAGAATGTACTTCGCAAACCTGCCCAGGACTGGGTTTCCAATGCGGAACGGCGGACAACGGCTGCGGAGTGCCGTTGAATTGCGGAGATTGCGCAAGCCAAGGAACGCTTGCCGAGTGCATAAACCATTCCTGCGTGTGCACCCCAAACACTTGTTCGGATATTAACGGCGGAATAATCGGAACAGGAGAACCTTGCACGAATCTGGATAACGGATGCGCCGGCCAGATTTCGTGCCGGGATAATTGTTATCATCCAGCCAACAGAGTCGGCATTTGCAACATCAACGGCCTTTGCGAGGTTTCAACCTGCACCAATGATTGTCCTTCTATAGGATATCAGGAATGCGTTTCTTCAACAACCTATCGCACCTGCGGAAATTACGACACAGACCCGTGTTATGAATGGGGAACACTATTGTCTCGCTGTCTAAATGGCCAGACCTGCAGTAATGGCTACTGCCTCGGAGTCATTATCAAAGACGGGGGAACCACCGGATAGGTGAATGGACCATGTCGAATCTTCGCGGCCAGACCGCCATGCTGGAATTGATGATTGGCACGGTCTTGGTGCTGATTTTACTGGTAGCCATTACGTCTTCTTTTGCGGCTACGTACACCAGCGGTGAAACCGGACGACAGGTTTCCGCGCTTTCACAGGCCGCGAACCTTGCTTTGGACGGATTAATGAGAAATCCGGGTTCTTTGGGCTGGGAAAACCAAACCGATTTAACCGGGATTTCTTCCATCGGCATTGCCAAACAGCCGTTTGTTTTAAGCGAAAGCAAAATAAAAAAATTAAAGGAATTTTCCTGTTTTTATGACGGAACGCACCGGCCCGACGGCTGTCCGGACGGCGGTTCAAACGACAATTATTATCGCGTCAAGCAGCTGACGGGCCTGGACCTGTATGATTTTTTTTTGAGGATTACGATTCGCGATCCCTGCGCCGAAACTGTTCCGCCACAGTTCACCGATTTTTCGGTTAAATCGACCGACGGCAGCGTAGTGTTTGACAACATCGGAAGAGACCCGAGCACTGATGCGGTCAAAGATTCAAGCATTGTGGTTATTTCGCGTGCCGCGATTTTGGATTCCGGAACAGCCGACACGGCACCGACCTGCCCGAATCATCCGACCGGCAAATTGGTGAACGCGCCGGTGGTTGTCGAACTAAGGGTGTTTGCCAAAAAAGGTGTCTGAATGAATCAAAAAGGGGTTTTTTTGACTTTGATGGTTTTTTTGGTGGCGATTGTAGCGGTATCGCTTGCGGTTTCCAATTATAATCTGGAAAAACAGCGCGAGGTGTTTACGGCCGAACAGACCGCGTTTCAAAAAGTCAACGAGCAGTTTGAAAAAGTGGATTCGGAGTTCAAAAACCTTGCCGCGTTAAGCAAAAATGCGCGTTATCACAGCCGCTTGTTGCCGTTTGACTATAATTTTTCATCCGACGAAAAAACCCTGCGGATTTCCCAAAAGCTTCCGACCGCTCCATCCGAATTTTCGTCGTTTTACGATCTGCTGAACACCTATACTGTTTTGTGGTCCAATCCGCGCCTTAACACCGGAATCAAAACCGATTTTAATTTCGGCGATTTGAACAATTTGGACTGGGGCGGTTCCATAGAATTTCCGGATATCAATTACCGGATTTTGCCCGGCTGCGTTGTGTATTCGCTGGATTACAACAAGGAATCCCGCCAAAAAATCATGCGCTTCAAAAAAGGAACCGACGGAAAAGACCATTGTTCGTTTAGCTGGGCTCCGATAAAAAAAATTTCCGTCAAAGTAATCAGCCCGCTAAATCCCAGTATGGAAACGGGTGGCATCTTGTGCGAAGGGGATTTTGATTTCGGCGCTGGCGCCTGCAGGACAACCCAGTTTACCGAAAACCCGGACAATCCGCCGTTTGTCGAATTCTCGTATCAGGGGCCGGCAAGTTCCAAATATGTTTCCGCGTTTTTGACCGGAACAACCCCGCCCGACACTCCTCCGCTAAGTTCGGTTTCGTTTTGGCCTGACGGAATAAGCAGCGGAGACCGCTTGGTGTTTAGCGTCAATTCGGGAAGCGACGACTTATTAAAATTGAATCTGGGCCCCCAAACCGGTTCAAGCACATTTTTTGGAATTGTTGAAATAACCTTTGACCGGCCGGTGGATTCGTTTGAACTGCAGGGGTATGGTTTTTCAGTTCAAAATCCGATTTTTGCGGTGTCGCGCCAAGCCTCCGAACGATAAACATACCCAATCGCTTCAAGAGGGAATAGCGATAGCAGAGGGGAATAGGTTCCCAAAAGGGTTCTTTTTTGGTTTTTTCACCCCAAAGGATTATTAAAAAAAACCCCCTAACTGTTACGAAAATCATGGATTCCAAAGAAAAAAACGGCTTTTTAAGGCGTTTAATGCAAAAACTGGAACGCATTTGGCGGCCCAAAAAACCGAAAACCGAAAATCAGCCCGCTCCCGATTTGGCCTTTTCAGCCGACTCCAAAAGCGATTCGGTTTCTTCAGTAAACCAGCCCAATACCGGCCAAAGCGAAAAAACAAAAGTTTTTTCCGATGCAAAAACACAACAAGCGGGCCATCTGCCAAAATCGTCCGTTCAACTCGAAGAATTTGTTCCAACGGAAAGCCCCGTAATTAAAGCCGCGTTTGCAAAAACCGAAGCGGCGGAACCAAAATTTTCGGCTGGAAACACCGAACCAAAACTCGGGCCCGCCAAATCGTCCGAAATTTTTGTTACTGCGCCGGTTTATGTCCAAGAGACTGAAAAGCCGGCCGAAAAAACGCCCGGCATTCAATCGTTGCCTCCCTACACCAAATTGGACTGGACAAAGCCAGAAACCAAAAAAGATTCCGCTGAATCCGGCCGTGGTTTTTCCAAAATTTTGCTACGCAAAGAAAAAATCCGGCGAAAAAAGCGGAGAAAACACGCACACCCCACCGGTGATTTGTTGGCTGGAAAGGGAATTCCGCCGCTGGCCAAAATAAAAAAAACCAAATACAAAAAAAGAAAACTGTTCAAAAAAATAAAAGAAGAACTGGCCAAAAAAACCCGAGCCAAAAAAGTGGAACTTGGAAAAGCCGTTCGCCGGGCGGTTGCCGGCGCGGTGGTCCGCAGCCTAAAAAACCAAATCGAAAAAAATTTCAAACAAATAAAAATCAAGGCTTCCCGGATTCAAATGAACGCCAAAAACGTTTCGCAAACCAAAGGAATTGAAAAAGAATCCGCCAAAACCCGGTCTTATTCGGCAGAAAAAACGCCGCAAAAAAAAGCCGAAAACGAATCGTTTTTCCGGCAAGAACAGGAAGAAAAAACAGCGCCGGAACCGCGGACCAAAAAAGGAAGCTTTCGCGACTTGCTTGAAAAAGAGCTGAATGAGCAGCTGCCAAAAACAAAACCGAAAGCAACGGAAGAAACCAAAAATATTACGGAAAATATCACGAGAAACATCCGAACGGCGGAAACAATCGTTCCGATAAAAAAAGCCGAGCGGGGGCTTGGCGCACAAACCGCGGACCGAAAGCAGGAAAGGGAAACCAAAACGAATAATGATTCCCGGCCCGATTTTGATGCTGCATCAGAATTTTCCGCCAAGAAAAATGTAAATTGGAAAACCGGCGAAATGGAGGAAACCGGCGATTTAAAGCGGCAGATTTTGCGGGAACTGCAAAAACAAAAAACCAAAAGCGGGTTTAACGAACCGTATGAAAACCGGCCGATGCCACCACCCGAAACCAAAATTGTTTATGTGCCGCAACCCCAAGCCGCGCCAGCAACCGCATCTTCGGAAAAAAACACGCCCGGCCAATCCGGACCGTTTGTTTGGCCCCAAGCCGCCGCTACGGCTCCAAGGGCCGCACCCAATACCGCAGAAGTTCAGTCGGTTCTGAAGGAATTGCGCGGCGCCCTGCAAAAAAAAGCCGAAGAAGGCAATGCCTCAATTTCAAGCGAACAATTAAACGAGTTTGAAGGGCGAATCAGCAAGCTTTTGGGGGAACGGACGGTATCCAAACAAAATGTAATGGAAGGAATCGCGGCAATCGATTCCAACCGCGTTATCGAGGGATTTACGCGTTTATCCGAAATTCTGGAGCGTGAATTGCACAAAGACCGGATTATCAGCGCGGAAGACGAACAGCTCAGGCTGGCGGACTTGATTACCAATAAAAAAGACAAAAAGCGCCTCGTGGGAACCGAAAAAACGCTTGAAAAGAAAGAATTAATTACCGATTTTGACAAAATATTGGAGATTGTCCGCCAAAAAGGACAGGTAAAGCTCAGCGAACTGACCGTTCTCCTTAAAATGGACAAAATCGCAGTTAAGGAAGCGTGCGACATTTTGGAGGAAAACAACCTGGTGCGAATCGATTTTCCGCCGATTGGCGAACCGCGCGTGGTCGACGTGAACTTTGAAAAGCAAAAAAACAAAAAAACCGGAAAAGAGAAAGGAACATGGTAAACGAAACCGAAAACGTGAACGCCATTGAAATTATCCGCAAAATGATTGCGGCCGGAGCCGACGACGCGGCTATTCTGCGCAACCTGCACGATTTGGGAATAACGGACGAAACCGCGAACCAAATGCTCAAAGCAAGCCGAACCAAAGAAACCGGTTCGGTTAGGACGGTTCTCAGCAAGCCTGAAATCGTGATTGAAACGTATCAGCTCAAAAGCGAAGGTATGAATGTTGAAATCAACATTATCCAAAGCACCCACGGTTTTGTCCTGGAATACGCGCTCAATCTTCCCGAATACGGCAGCGGAACACGCGCCCTGCTGAACAACCTCAAAAACTCGATTATCAGCGACGCGTCCATCCGGACCGAAAAAATGCTCGACCCCAAATTCATCGCCGATTTAAAGGAAAAATTCGGAAGCCGCGCACGCCAGATTCTGGACCACGAACTGCCCCACGCGGAAAACGAAACCAAAAACATGCTCGTGCACGTGCTATTGCAGGAAATGCTCGGCCTTGGCAAAATCGAATTTTTGCTCGCCGATTCCAACCTCGAAGAAATCGTGATTAATTCCGCCGCCGAACCCATCTGGGTGTACAGCAAAAAATACGGATGGCTCAAAACCAATATTTTTTTGGGAAGCGAAGAGGACATCCAAAACTTTTCAAGCATTATCGCGCGCCGCGTCGGAAAACAAATCACCACCTTAAACCCTATCTTGGACGCGCACCTGATTACGGGGGACCGCGCCAACGCGACCCTGTTTCCGATTTCCAGCCGCGGAAACACGATTACGATCCGCCGCTTTCGAAGAGACCCCTGGACAGTAACCGATTTCATCAATTCAAAAACCGTAAACGCGGAAATCATGGCCTTGGTCTGGCTGGCAATGCAATACGAAATGAACGTCATCGTAAGCGGCGGGACGGCGAGCGGAAAAACTTCGATGATGAATGTCATGCTGCCGTTTATCCAGCCGAATCACCGCATCCTGACCATTGAAGACAGTGTTTCGGGAGAAAGCGAAATCGTTTTTGAACAAGACGGCAAAACAATCAAAACAACCGTTGGAGAATTAATTGGCGGTTTAATCGGCAATAATTTCATTAATGATTGTTCAATTCCAAATAAACACGGCATTCAAATATTATCCGTAAGAAAAGATGGTGTTGTAGAATGGAAAAAACCAAGCCGTTTTATTCGACATTGGGTAAAAAAAGACTTGATTGAAATAACAACGCAAAACGGCTGCAAAATCAAAGTAACGCCCGATCATTCCATTTTTACGAAAAATTCCAACGGAAAACTCGTTGCAATTAATGCGAAGGAATTCAAAATCGGAACTCCAATTGCGATTCTTGAACCCAGCAACACGGGTGCTTTTGTAAATCAAAAAATGAATAAAAACCAAAGCACGGTTTTATTGCAACATCAGAAAACAAGGATACTATTTGATTTTATTCAAAAAATAAACCGAAAACCGTTCGAAGGATTTGTATACGATTTTAGCGTTCCTCAAAACGAAAGTTTTGTGGCTAATAATGTGGTTTGCCATAACACGCGCGAATTGCAATTGCCCGAATTTCTGCACTGGGTGCCGTTGACCACGCGCGAACCCAACGCCGAGGGAAAAGGCGGGGTTTGTCTATATCCAGGAAATTGGTTTTTGCTTGGAAATGGAGAACTGCGACAAATTGACGAGTACGCTAAAGAATCTCTTCAAAGTAGGCCTTTTGAATATGTTGAAAGTAACGTGCTATCCTGTTCGGGAAACCAAGATACGGTAGTAGCCGGAGACCCTACTTGCTTTACTTATCAAACAGAGCCCATTTCAATTGTTTCAAAAGTTACCGAGCGTAAATTCATTTGCACGGTCCATTGCGAAAATGGAGAAACGGTATCACTGACCGAAAATACCAAACTACCGGTAATCGGGGAAAACGGAAAAATCGAACTTCTTGTTCCAGCCGATATCCAAAAAGGAAAATATTACTTGCCCGCTTTCAAAAAAATCGGCTTGGAATTGCCGATTCAATCTGTTGACCTGGGTGAAATCTTTAATCAACCAAAATTCTATGCTGTCGGGGTAAAGAAAATTTTACTGGCGCTTTTGGCGGAAGCAAAAGAAAGAGGCCAAACAAAAAAAGAAATAACAAAAAAAATGGGGTATAAACACCAGGTTCTTCAATGGTATTTAAAACGAGACATTGTTCCGGTTCCATTATTGCTGCAATTGGCCGAACAGAGCCAAATTCTTGGCAAATCGCAAATTAGCGGTCAAATCGTAAAAATCAAGGCTGCCGGCCGCTCCTCTCCAGTTGTTTTTATTCCAAGCGTGATAGATGACGAATTGGCCTATTTGGCCGGTTTTTTGCTGGCAGAAAAATGCGTGCGGCCTAACGGCGTTTTTTTCAGCCAAAAAGAAGAATTGCCATACGTAAAAAAAATTATAAAGGAAAAATTCGGACTAGACACATACCACAGCATATTCAAAACCCAATATGGGAAATACAATAATTATGGCATCCTATCAAAACCCGTTACGCATTTTTTGCAGAGCGTTTTTGGCCTTCCAAAATCCAAACAAGTTCGGGTCCCCAAAATAATTATGCGAAGTCCCGACTCGGTAATTGCCGCGTTTTTGGCGGGTTTTATTGATGGCGATGGAAGCGTCGGAAAAGGACGAATATCGCTGGCTGCTCCCACCCAGGAAGCAGCGATAGAATTCAAATACCTTCTAACACGTTTAGGAATTTGGAGCAAAATAGCCAAGGGTTCAAAAGTATTTAATGTAACTGTGGCGCGGCGGGAAAGTCTTCAAGAGGCCGCCAAATCAATTCCGTTTAAACGACCAAAAAACAAGGCAGACGCTGAAACAATTCTGAAAACGCCATATAATCACGCTACCAAAGAAGGGCTCATTCCCGCTTTATTGCTGCGAAACCATTTGCAGCACCTGCAAAAAATTTCTACAAAAGAAAAATTTCGGCATTACTATCATTCGCTGTACAACCAAACCGCCATGCCCAAAAAATACCTCCAGGAACAACTGGGACTGGCAAAAATTAATGAAGAAGATTTAAAAGCCGCCGAATTATTGCTGCGTGAAGATTTGGAATTTGTCAAAATTACCGGTGTTGAAATTAAACCCAATACCGAAAATATTCCAACTTATGATGTGACTCCGGCCAAATCGACTTATTTTATTGCCGGAACCCATAATTTGACCTTGGTAATGGATACGATGCTTGATTTATTGGTCAACAGCCTGCGCATGCGCCCCGACCGAATCATTGTCGGTGAAACGCGCCGCCAGGCCGAAGCCGAAGTCATGTTTGAAGGAATGCACACCGGCCACTCGGTTTATTCCACGTTCCATGCCAACACCGCGGACGAAACCATCCGCCGGTTCATCAACGCGCCCATCAATATTTCTCCGACCATGCTGGATGCCGTGCACCTGAATTTGGTGATGTTCCGGAACCGGCGGCTTGGGGTGCGGCGCATGCTGCAAATCGCCGAATTTATTCCAGAAAAGCGGGGCGGGGAAGAAGTCATTCATGCCAATGTTTTGTACCGCTGGCGCGCGAGTTCGGATGAAATCGTCCGCAATTCCGAAAGCATCCGCTTTGCCGACGAACTGACCCTGCATACGGGAATGAGCGGACAGGAAATCAGCGAAGACCTGCAAAACAAGCAAAAAATACTGGAATGGATGGTCAAAAAAAACATTCACGACGTTCAGGACGTGGGCCACGCGATGGCGGAATATTATCTTGACGAAAGCACAGTGTTGGACTGGGTAGCCAAGGACCAATTGCCCGAGTTTTTGCAGGGCAAGCGAATTTCCAAAGAGGAAAACCAATGAGCCCGGAATTCCAATTGATGCGAAAACGGGTGCACAAAAAAACCGTGATTCCGCTAAGCCCGTTTCCCGTCAACATGCTCAAGGGCATTATCCCTTTTTTTATCGGTTTTGGCGCGGGCTTGGCCAAGGCCATGCCCAACCTGAAAACCGAACTGGAACAGGCCGAAATCGAACTGGACGCGGAAGAATACTCGGCTATTATGCTGTTTTTGGCCTTGTTTTATTTTGCCGCGTTTACGATTTTGGGGGTTTTGTTCGGATTAAAGCTTTTTCCGGACACGATGTGGACAACCGCCCCGATTATCGGTTTTTTTGCCGCCTTAATGGTGCTGATTCAAATCATTGCTTATCCGCATGTTTTAATCAAAAAAAAAATACGGGATTTGGAGCAAAACCTTATTTTTGGGCTGCGCACGATTACGGTGCAAATCCGCTCCGGCGTCAGCCTGTTTGACGGATTGTCCCTGATTGCGGACGGCAATTACGGCCAGTTAAGCACAGAATTTCAAAAAATCGTGGACGAAATCAATACCGGGATACGGGACGAAGATGCCTTGCAGCGCTCGGCCCTGCGAAATCCCTCTTTGTTTTATCGCCGCGCAATCTGGCAAATCGTCAACGGCATGAAAGCCGGCGCGGACATTACCGCGGTGCTAAGCGAACTCGTGCATTCCATGACCAAAGAACAGGTCATTCAAATCAAAAAATACGGGGCATCGCTCAAAATGCTTTCTCTGGTGTACATGATGCTGGGAGTCATTATTCCCGCCTTGGGACTGACGTTTATCATCGTTTTGTCCACGTTTCCCCAAATTCCGATTTCCCAAATGCTGCTATGGGGGTTTTTGGGTTTTTTGATTCTGGCGCAGTTCATGTTTGTCGGATTGTTAAAAAGCAGGCGGCCGTCCCTGTTGGCCAGCGACTGAAGGAAAGCAAAATGGTATACCAAAGAATCGCAGCATTTGTTCCCAAGGGTTTTGCCGACAACATCCGCGGCTCGCTTAGCTACTTAAACATCAATATCGACGAGCGAAAATTTTTGGGGTTTTTGGTTGCCTACGGCTTTGCCATGGGAATCGCCGTTGCCTTATTGCTCATGGTTTTTTTGGAACTGCCGTTTTTAATCGGATTTTTTGGCGCGTTTATCGTTTTTGTCGGCGGAGTTTACGTTTACCTTGGAATGGCCGCGGAAAGCAAAGGCCGAATCGTTGAAAAAGTTTTGCCCGACGCCCTGCAATTGATTGCATCCAACATCAAAAGCGGACTGACCACGGAGCGCGCCTTGTTCACTTCCGCGCGCCCCGAATTCGGGCCTTTGGAATTCGAATTAAAGCGCGCTTCCAAAGAAATCGTCGCCGGTTCAAGCGTGGACAAAGCATTGCTTGCCATGGGCGGACGAATCAAATCAACCACGTTTGAACGAACCGTCTGGCTCATTGCCAAAGGAATCCGTTCCGGCGGGCAAATCTCCGACTTATTAATCCAGTTATCCGATGACCTGCGCGAACAACAGGCGGTTCAAGGAGAAAACCAGGCCGAAACCAGCATGTATATCATGCTTATTTTCATTGCCGCGGCCTTCGGAGCCCCGATTTTATTCGGAGTATCCAGTTTTATTGTCAGCATTTTAACCAAGCAGCTCGCCAACCTGCCGACCATTGAAGTGCCCTCCGGCGCGGCTCTTCCAAGCCAATTAAACCCCTTAATGCAAATGGCCCAAAAACGCGAAATCGTGATAACCCCCGAATTTGTGCTCGTCTTTTCGATTGCCGCCATGTTTGTAACCGCGTTTTTTGCCGCCATGACCATCGGCGTAATCAACACCGGCAAAGCCAAGCAAGGCTGGAAATTCATGCCATTGATTTTCATCATCGGCCTGTTCTTATTTTACGCCATCCGATTCGGGCTGCAAAGCGTGTTCGGCGGACTGCTGGGCACCTAAAACTGCCAAAAGAATTCCCAAAAAAACAGGTTATTGTTTGGCTTTTGTTTTTCCAAAATACTTGGCGTGCTGTTTGGCCCAAACCGCATTAGGGGTTTTTTTGAGCCAGTTGGCATATTGGTCAACGAATTGCAGGCGCTGCCTGCGATTGGATTCCATTTCTTCTTTTAACTCTTTTAAATCTTTTTTGGTCATTTTCAATACGGTTTTTTCCATAAAATCCGCTCCGCCTGTTTTTCAACCCGCAATTCCGAAATATGGCTTTTTAACAAATCCATATTCAAATAGTCTTTAAAAACATTAAAAAGGTGACGGCAATCCTCGAAATCCTTATCCGAACCCAAACTTAATTTGAAGGCGATTTGAAGCTCCAATTCGGAAACCATCAAAGGTTCCTTGTTCAATACGACTTCAATCTTGTTTTCCAATGAATATCGGTTATACTTGCTTTTAGGAAATTTCAGCTCGAAATTGGGTTCAAACGAGCCTTTTTCGGCGAACAGAATTGCGAGTTTTTCATTCAAATAATCTTCAAACGCTTCTTTGGCGTTTTCCGCATTAATGCATTCAAAACCAGATTCATTCAGCGCGTTCCAAAGCGATTCAAACTTTGCAAAATCAAGTTCTTCAATGAACAAGTCCACGTCTTCGGTGTTGCGGCTGCGTCCAAACAAAATCGCGACATACCCTGAAATAATGACGTATTCGACTTTTTGCTTTTCCAAAACCTTGACAAATTTTAAGACGAGTCGGTCCAATTCCGACAAGGGGCGATTAAACACGATTTTGCGTTTGGAAAACGTAAATTCCATAGGTAAACCGGGCAAAAAGAGGATAAAAAAAGATGGGAGCCGCATTGCCGGTCAAAAAGCGGGTCTTACGCTTGGCTTTGACAAAAAAGAAAAAAGCAATTCCAAACCGCAAACCTTAAAAATTACTTGGTATTACATAGTACTACGATGGCGATTGGAATGGAGAGCGTGAGTTTGAAATTGGAAACGGGTTTGGCCAAGCAAATCGAAAAGGATATCAGGGAGTTTCATTTTTCCACCAAAACCGAGTTTATCCGCGAAGCGATTCGCGAGAAAGTAAAAACGAATGAAGAGGCGCGAAGAAAAAAAGAGTGGGACGCGCTGCTTGCGGCGCGGGGTGCGTTGAAAGGAACGGGAAAATTTAAGACCGAAAAAGAATGGCATGACTGGCGAACCGGTCCGGGAAGCCGTGAAATGCTTGAATATTACGAAAAAAAATTTGGGGTTACTCAAAAATAGCTTCTTCCGGTTTTTTGAATTCGACAATATCGGTTAGTTCTGTAAAATGGTGGTCGCGGCTTACCAAAATAGCGCTATTATCGCGGGCAATAATGGCATGGAAAACGTCGTTAAATGGCAGGTTTCTTTTTTCAGCAATTTCTTTTGCTTGTAGGCGCTGGCTTTTGGTAACGTCAACAAAGAGTATAACAGCCTGAAAAGAGGCAAACAGTTCACTTACTCGTTCGGAGGGAAAATCCTTTAACTCAAACAAAACGGGTTCAGCCACCAAAATCTGGCAGTTATACTTTCGACAATTTTTCAAGAATTCAAAAGCTAATTCGCCCAGCGGAATCCAACCCGCTTTTCGATCTTCCAAAAAATCCCGCCAAACCGAAGTATTCACATAAAACCGTTTTGGAGCCATTCCAACACTTGCAGACCAAAGAAATAGGAACGTTTCCAAGCCTCGTTTCCGCTGAAAACCGGCCGAAAGAGCGCTTAACCCGATTTTTTCGAATCACGCCGGTTATTTTGGCTGTTTGGCCTTATGTCCGGTTTGACAAAAAAGAAAAGATGCCGGAGATTTTTTGCCCAAAAAAACTCGGCAGGCGTAATCGGCATTTAAACGATTCGGATTCCTGTTTTTGCGGCTTTTGCAATAATGCCGTAGAAATTGTCTTTTTTTTCCCTGAATTCTTTTTCGGTATAACACAAGAGTTCGAGGGGGTATTGCTCTTTCCATGCGGCGTACAATGCAATGGACCGCTTGTAAAAAGGTTTTTGTTCGAAGTCTTTGGAAACGACAATCAAGTCGAAATCGCTGTCTTCCCTGAAATTGCCTTGGGCGCGGCTTCCAAAAAAAAGCATTTCTCGTATGTCCACTATTTTGGCGATTTTTTGCCTGAATTTTTTGACTATGGCCAGATTCAAATTTGTTTTTTGCACCATTCAAGCACCTCTTCTGGACCTTAAGCGCATCCAAGGTTGCCTGTTGCGGGGCATCCAAGGCAGTGCTATTCCAGGATTTGCCATCCCCTTTTCTTGAGTTTATCCAAATCAATGCTTTCTTCCGAGCGATGTTCTATCTCAAATTCCCGTTTATGGAGGAAATACAGGAGGAAAATGCTGTTAGAGATTTCGGGGAGTTGCCCAAGTTCGTCTATTACAGTGAACATTTTTGCGGTTGTTTTCGCGGAAAAGCTCTTGCTCTCTTCCGTTACCTCCAGGAGGTACTCAATGTCGTCCCTAATTTTATTGTATTTGTCAAAAAATCTATCCAAAGAGTCAAATGAGGAATAGAGCGAATCCTCATTCACGCTCCGCAGATAAAAGCCCAGTTTCAGTTTTGGAACCAAAAACACCCCGTACCAGCCCATATTGCCACCCCCAATTTGATAATTATTTGGACAATAATCTTTAAATATTATTAAGTATTATTAAATATTGTTAAGCGGGGTTGGTGGTGGCATGGTTGTTGAAAGCCAGGGTCTGGAACTCAAACGCACGGTGGATAATTTCCGAGAAATCAGCAAAACCGCGTGCGCTTTTGCAAACGCATACGGTGGCAGGATTATAATTGGCGTTTCTGATGATGGCCTGGTGATTGGGATTCCAAAACCGGAACTCGACTCCCTGCAGCAGCGGGTCGAGGGGGCGATTCAACAGGTTTCCCCCGCACCGTTTCACAAAATAACGGTTGAGGAAAAGGAAGGCAAACACACGGTTGCGATTGAAGTGTACCAAATCGGGCACGGCGCGTTCTGCACCTTCGGCGGGATTGTATATTACCGCGCCGGAAGCCAAAATACAAAACTAGAAGGCAGGACCTTGCAAGACTACTTGATTAACCGCCACATCCTGTCTTTTGACGAGTCAAAATCGCAGGCAAAAATCGATGACATAGACCAACAAAAACTGATGCACTTCATCCAGCGAAGGTCTCCTGAAGCAAAAATCGGCAAAAAAGGCGTTTCTGAATTGCTTGTTAACCTCGGATTGGCCCAGCAAAACAACGAATTTTGGATAAAAAACACGGCTGTTTTGTTCTTCGCCAAAGAGCCCGCAAAGTTTATTCCGCAAAGCGAGGTAAAACTGGCCCGTTTCTCTGGAAACGAGGCAATAGACATAATCGATTCGAGGTTTGTAAACTCAACCATCATGGAAAACCTCAAAGAAGCGGAAGACTTCATAAAAAAGAACACCAAAACCGCCCTGAAAATTCAAGGGCGGCTTGAACGGCAGGAAATCCCGGAGTACCCGTATGAAGTAACGCGGGAAGCACTGGTCAATGCCATTACGCACCGGGATTATTTCAGCCGGGACGCGGTTCAAATCAACATTTTTGAAAACCGGCTGGAGATAATAAACCCGGGCACCCTGCCGCCTGGGCTTACCTTCAAAGTCCTGGGCAACTTGTCCGTTCAACGGAATTCGCTAACGTACCGCTTGATGAGAGACATTGGTTTTGTAGAGGGGCTTGCAACCGGAATCCCAAAAATGAGATTCGCAATGAAAAGCGCGGGCTTGCCAGAACCGGTTTTTGAAGAGCTTGGAAACTTTTTCAGGGTCACGCTATACAACAAGAACGAAAAAGGAAAAGACGGAATCAGCCCGCGCCAGCAAAAAGCCCTTTCGTATCTCGAAAAAAACCCCGCGATTAACTCAAAAACATACGCCAAATTAAGCGGCGTATCCCATCCAATCGCTGTTAGCGACCTAAACCGCCTCGTAAAAAAAGGAATCATTAAAAAGATTGGAAAAACCCGGGGCACGTACTACGTCAAAAAAAGTTAGAATCCCCTGTTTTGCTGCTCAAAACCGTTTCGCCAACAAAGCCCAACAAGCCCAGGCTCTTCATTCAAAAAAAAAAGAAAAAGAAGGAAACTGATTTATGCGGTTCCGCTGCACGACCACGTAACGGTTCGGTTAAAGTCGCCGTCATTCCAAGTCGCGTTAAAATCGGTTCGGTAACGGGTGCCTGCGCTAAAGGTAATACCACTAGTACCTGTTATCGTAGTAGTGGATCCCGGAGCAATAATACTCGGATTCGTCGGAAAACTTAAATTTCCACCAGAACCATTTGTTACCCCTTGAATGTACAATGGTCCACCGCTTGTGGCTCCATTACCCATGGTTCTACCCGAAATATTACTCGCCTTCAAAGACCACCCAGTGGTAGTCAGTTCCTGGTTTGTAATGTTCAGATTTGATCCCGGTCCTGAGCACGTGTCTCCTGCTTGCGCGGGATTTCCGACGAGAAGTACCAATGCGGCTACGACGACCACTATTACGACGAGGGCCCAACCGTAGGTCATGAGGTATTCCAGGGCGGATTGTCCTTTGTTGTTTAGTTTCAAATTGTATTCCTCCTGTTTTAGTTAAAACGTTTTAACTATTTGGAAAATAGTTAATTCTGTTCTAATAACCGTTCCGCCCTATTTAAAGATATCGCAAACGCCGATTCGGGGGACTCCTGACAATGGCGGTGGGTAACCACCGCCAAAAAGAAAGGGTTTCTTGTAAGAGTTGGGCGAATCGTTGTTTGATGCTGGTTTTTGGCGGGTAATGAACGTAGCCGAGCCTAACGGCTGGGGGTTTGCGGCC